>JAFIGU010000005.1 GCA_017849555.1 Sphingomonas sp.
GAGTCTCAAGCGATGTCCTCCGTGGCTCTGGATGCCGGATCAAGTCCGGCATGACGACAAAAAACAATGCTGTAGAGGCCCCGGGGGGTGGCCGCGTCGCACGATACGCTTGCGACGCGGCCGGCGCGATACGCGCGCCAGTCCCGAAAGGGAGGGGGATGGGACCGAACGACAAACGCCCGCCGTGCGATCGGGTTCGATCGCCCGGACTCAACGTACCGTGAAGATCACCCGGTCCACCGTTCGCCCCGCCAGATCGACCAATGCGAGCTGGTGCCGGCCCGGCGGCGGGAAGATCACCGGGGCCGTCGTCGCGGCGCCGAGATCGCGCATATCGAGCCGCAGCCGGTGCGTGCCCGCCGCCCCCGTCACCGATACCGCCAGCCGCTGCCGATCGCGCGGGATATCGGGATCGAGCGCATAGACGCTCCCCGAAACCGGCGCGGCGATCCGCGGCCGCCGCGCCTCGGCGGGCGCGACGTCAGCGCGCGCGAACGAGGTGCCGGCGAGGAACCATTCGCGGCGCGGCTGCTCGCCCGTCCCCGCGAAGGTCACGCGGCGCGCCTCGACCCCCGGCGGCGGGGGCGGCGGCGCACCGGCGCGGCGGCCATTGAGCGCGAGCATCACGTCGCGCCACACCGGCGCCGCGCCGCTGGTGCCCGAGACGGCGCGCATCGCATCGCCCTCGACATTGCCCACCCATACCGCGACGGTGAAGCGATCGGTGAAGCCGACGCACCAATTGTCGCGCATCGCCTTCGACGTTCCCGTCTTCACCGCCGCCCAGAACGGCAGCCGCAGCGCCGAATCGAGCCCGAAGGTGCCCGCACGCGCGACGGGATCGGCCATCATGTCGCCGACGATCCACGCCGCCGCGCGGGTCGTCACCGCGCGCGGCGCGGGGCGCGGATCATCCGCCGCCAGCCGCAGCGGCGCCCAGCGCCCGCCGAGCGCGAGGCTGCGATAGGCGGCGGCCTGCTCGGCGAGCGTCACCTCGGCCGAGCCGAGCGCGAGGCTGAAGCCGTAATAGGACCCGTCCTCGACCAGTCCGCGATACCCGGTATCCCATAGACGATCGCGGAACGGATCGACCCCGACGAGCAGCAGCGTGCGCACCGCGGGCACGTTGAGCGACCCGGCCAGCGCCGCGCGCGCCGAAACCGGGCCCTTGAACGCGCGATCGTAATTCTGCGGCACATACAGCCCCGAGGCGGTATCGAGCTCGACCGGGGTATCGTCGAGGATCGAGGCGGGGGTGAGATAGCCCTTCTCGATCGCCTCGGCATAAAGGAACGGCTTGAGCGTCGACCCCGCCTGGCGATAGGCATTGGCCGCGTCGACCGAGGGCGCGCTGGAATTGCCGCCGACGCCGCCGACATAAGCGAGCACGTCGCCGCTCGCATTGTCGACCACGATCACCGCCCCGTCGCGCGCGCGGGTCGCGCCGAGCCCGAGCAATTGCCGGCGCAGCGCGGCGACCGCGACCCTTTGCACCGCGATGTCGAGCGTGGTGGTGACGCGCATCCCCGGCCTTTTGAGCAGCCGATCGGCGAGATGCGGCGCCAGCCCCGGATCGAGCGCGAGGCTGCGCGCCGGTCCCAGCGCCGAGGCGGCAAGCGCGGGGAAACGGGCGCAATTCCCCTCGTGCGCCAGTGCGCAGGCGCGCCGCGCGACCGCCTCGGCCGGGGCCTGCGGGTTGGGCAGCAAGGCGGCGAGCAGCAACGCATCGTCGCGGGTCACGGTCGCCGGGGTCTTGCCGAACAGCCCGAGCGCCGCCGCGCCGATGCCCTGCGCCTCGCCGCGGAACCCGGCGAGGTTGAGATAGGCCTCCAATATCTGATCGCGGCTCCAATCCCCCGCGAGCGCGCGCGCCGCCCGGATCTGGCGCAATTTGTCGAGCCAGCCGCGTGCGCCCGGCCGCGCGAGATCGGGCGCGAGGAAACCGGCGAGCTGCATCGCCAGCGTGCTCGCCCCGCGCGGGCGCTTCCCCGCGACGCGATCGCGCGCCGATGCGGCGAGCGCGAGCCAGTCGACCCCATTGTGCTGCGCGAAGCGGCGATCCTCGCTGTCGACGATCGTCGTCCGCACCACCGGCGCGATGCGATCGAGCGGGGTCCACGCCAACCGCCGCGTCGCGAAATCGACCCGCGAGGAATCGAGCAACACGCCGTTGCGATCGTAAAGCCACGCCTCCGATGGCCGCCACGCATTGCGCACCTGCGCATAGCCGGGGAGCGGCGGCGGCCGGGTGAGCCAGTCGGCGATGCCGAACAGCACCGCAATCGCGAGGATGACCGGAACCGCCCACCGTTCGCGCGCGCGCCCTCCCCGTTCGTGCCCAACATCCTCCCGTTCGCCCGGAGCTTGTCGAAGGGCTGTCCTTCTTCCGTGGAAGAAAGTGCAGCTCAGCCCGAACGGAGGTTTGGGGAAACGCATCGCGTCACTTCTGCACCACCACCACCGGCGCATTGGGCACCGCGGCATGGATCGCGGGCGAATACATCGCCTCGACCCGCGTCGGCGGGAGCTGGAAGCGCCCGGCGCCGTTCAGCCGCAGCATGTACGACGCCTGGAACCGCCCGCGCGGCACCCAGGCGTAGAAAGCGCGCCACGCCGCATTGCCGCGCTCGATATAGGCCGGGACGACCCCGACCTGGACGTCCCACAGCTTGCCGTCGCCATCGACCGCGCCGAATTTGACCCCGTCGCCGCCGCTCGCCTGGTCGGCGAGCATCTTCGATTGCCCGCCGAGATCGCCGACGATCGTCGCCCCGCCGGGGATCGGATCGTCGATCACCACCCAGTTGCGCTCGGCGGTCGCGTCGACCGTCAGCGTGATGCGCAGCACGTCGCCGCGGGTCAGTTGCCCGGCGACGCGGCGCTGGACCACCTCGACCTTGCGCGACAGCCGATAGCCCGCCGAGAGCGGCTGGGTAAGCGGCACCGCCGCGCGCACCGAGACGGTCGCCCACGGCCCCGCCCCGCCCGACTGGCGCAGCACCAGCGGCGTCTGCCCCGCCGGCAGCGGCAGCGACGCCTGCCGCCGGTCCGCCGCGAGCGGCCAGGCGAAGGTCGCGCTGCGCTGCCCCAGGGTCGCGGTCGTCGTCCCCGCGATCGCGGTCGCCGGATAGAGCTGGGCGAAGCGCCGCACGGTCAGCGCCCCCCAGGCGTTGGCGGTGGTGGTATCCCAGCGCCCGCGCTGCTGGCGAAGCGCGACGCCGACCATCATCTTCGGCCCCTCGTCCTGCCAGCCGGGTTTGCCGAGCACCGCGAGCAATGCCTTGATCGAGCCTTCGTCGGCCGAGGACATCAGCCACCACGGCATGTTCGACGCATCGCTGAGATCGAGCCGCGTTCCTTCATAGACCAATCGGCTGCGCAGCGCGGTCTCGCCCGCGCCGCGCAACGCCTGCGCATTGGCGAGCCCCGAGACGCGATCGAGCGCGAGGAGATAATCGGCCAGGCTCGCGGTGGGCATTTCCGCCGGGGTCAACCCGATCTGGCCGAGCATCGCCGGGGTCGCCGCGCCGGCGCGGGCGAGCGCGGCGAAGGCGGCGAGCCGCTGGAGCCGGACATCGCCATATTCCTCGCGCCGCAGCCGCCCGTCGAGCACCGCGCGCAGCCCCTCGACCATCTTGGTCCGGCTCGCCTCGGGGATCGCCAGTCCCGCCTCGCCCGCCATCGACAGGACGTAAGCGGTCAGCGCCTCCGATCCCTGCAGGCTTTCGCTCGGCCAGTAGCGCAGCAACCCGTCGGGCGCCTGATAGGCCGGGATCTCGCCCGCAAGCTGGGTCCAGCCGGCGGTATCGCCCAAAGCGACGATGCGGCTCATCCGCTGCTCGAAACATTGATAGGGATAGGCCGCCATGAACGCGCGCACCCCCGCCATCGGCGGCGCGAGCGTATCGTCGAGCCGAAGGTCGACCGATCCCATCCCGCCGCCCAATCCCTTTAGCGCCCCGGCGGGCGCGCGGATCGGGATCGTCGTTTCGGCGCCGATGCGCGCGAGCGTCGACGCCCACACCTCGACCGGCACCGCGGGCACCACTTCCTGCGTCACCGTCACCTTGTCCGCCGCGCGGCCGTCGCTGGTCCGCGCGCTGACCTGCCAGCGCAGATTGCCCGGCTGCGGCGGCGCGGTGAGGTTCCACGCGATCGGCGCCGCGCCGCCCGCCGGGATCGTCACCGTGAGCGGCCGCCCGGTGGCGATGCGCGGGGTGAGCGCGACCTCCGCGGTCACCGTCATCGGCTTGTCCGAGCCGTTCCTGAGTGTGAACCCCGCGGCATATTGATCCCCGGTGCGCACCACCGGCGGCAGCCCGGCATAGAGCGACAGATCCTGCGCGGTGCGGATATTGGTCGCCCCCATCCCGAAGCGGTCCGCGCCGTCGGTGGCGATCGCCACCAGCCGGAACGAGGACAAGGCATCGTTGAGCACCACCGGGACGATCGCCCGCCCCTGCGCATCGAGCGCGACGCGGCCCTTCCACAACAGCACCGGCTGGAAATTCTCGCGGTTGAGCGCCGCGCTATCCGCGCCACCGCCGCCGCCCGCCTCGACCGCCTTGCGCCCGTAATGCCGCTTGCCGACCACCTGCATCTGCGCGGTGGCGGTGAGCACCGAGAGCGGGCGTTCGCCCATCATCGCGGTGAGCACGTCCCACGATTCATTGGGGGCGAGCTGGAGCAACGCCTGGTCGACCGCGGCGAAGGCGACATCGGCGGTCCGCGCGGGCTTGCCGTCCGGCCCGGTCACCGCGATCGCCACCTGCGCGGTCTCGCGCGCGGCATAACGCGCGCGATCGGGCTTCACCGTCACCGCCAGCTTATGCGCTTCCCACCCGACCTTCACCTTGGCGATGCCGAGGCGATAGGCCGGTTTCGACAGATCGACCGTCGCGGTCGCCGCCGGCGCCTCGTCGCGCGCGCCGAACAGGCTCTTGAACCAGCCCCACCAGCTTTGCGTCACGCGCCCGCGCACCGCCATCACCGAGACATAGACGTCGGGCGCATAGCTCCCCGGCATCTTCACCTCGACCACCGGGTCCTTGCCCGACAATTCGGTGACGAAGCTCGACAGCACGCCCTCGCGCTCGACCGTCACCAAGGCGGTGGCGGAACGGAACGGCATCCGCACCTGGAAGCGCGCGGTGTCGCCGGCCTTATAGGTGGGCTGCTCGGCCACGACGTCCATCCGGTCGCCATTGTCGCCGCCGAACCACCAATCGTCGTCGCCCGCCAGCCACACCGAGCGGACCGCGCGCGCGACATTGCCGTCGGCATCGGCCGCGGTGGCGACGGCATAGACCTCGCCCGACACCCCCGGATCGACCGCGCATTGCGCCAGCCCCTGCGCATCGGTCGTCGCCGAACAGGAGGCGGAGAGCTTGGTCGTCCGCATCTGATTGTCATAGGCGTAGAAGCCGCCGATCAGCCGGCGCCGCGCGGTAAGGATCTGCCGGCTGTACAGCGCGACATTGATCTTCTGCCCCTTGATCGGCTTGCCCTCGGGGTCGAGCGCGACGAAGCGGAGCCGCAAATCGTCCTGCTTCATCAGCCAGCCGTCGGTCTTGACCCCGAGCTGGACGCGCGAAGCGAAGACGGGGATCGTCCGCGAGGCGGTCAAGGTCTGGCCGTTGGCGTCCTGATAATCCATCTCGACCGTCATGTCGGTCGTGCCGTCGAGCCCCTGCGGCACCTCGATCGATTGCCGCGCGGTGCCGTCGGCGCCGAGCCGCGCGGGCAAGGTCTGCGTCGGGGGCAAGGTCGGGCCGTCCTCCTCGCCGTCGCCGTTGAGCGGCTTCACGCCCTCCTGCACCGCGCGGCCGCCGAAGGTATAAGCGTCATAGCCGTCGGGCGTGTTGCGATGCGCGAACCAGCCGACGCGCATATCGACCGGCAGATTGGAGGCGCCACCGCCGGAGAGGTAACCGACGAACAGGTCGAGCGGCACCGTCTTGGGCCGCACCACCGCACCCTTCGGCCCGCTCACCGTCGCGCGCATCGTCGGCAGGCGATATTCGTCGAGCCGGAACGATTGCTGGGTGTAGATCGTCCGCTCGCCCGCGATCACGCGCAGATCGTAATCGCCCATCGGCGCGCCTTGCGGCGCGGTCCATGTCGTCTCGCCGATGCCGTTGGCGTCGATCGTCAGCGGCACGTCGAATTCGGTGTCCGATCCGCGATGCGACAGCCGCAACGTGCCGGTGAACCCGGCGGGAATCGTAAAGCCGGCGCCGACCGGGCGGCGCACGATATGCTTCATGTGCACCGTCTCGCCGGCGCGGACCAAAGCGCGGTCGAACACGGTGTGGAACACGTCGTCGGGCTTCGAATAGCCGTACGGCAGATCGAAATCATACGGCCGGATGCCGTCGCCCCATTGGGTGAGCGTGAAGCTGAAATCGCCCCCGGCGCGCGCCGAGACCATCAGGGGATGCGTCGACGAATTGTCGTTGCAGCTGCCATAGGTCGCCGGTTCGGGCAGCCCGCCCTTGACGAACAACCCGCCCGAGCGATCGGTGATACCGCGCGCCAGCACCTCGCCGGTGCAGCTGTCGGTCACCGCGACATTGGCATTGGCGACCGGCTTGCCGCTGTCGAGCGCGGTGACCCAGGCGAGGCTGCGTTCGCGGCCCCATTTGAAATGCACCGCCATATTGGTGACGAGCGCCGCCGCCGCGACATAACGCGGCGCATCGCGCCCGAGCAAGGCGCGGCCGAGCACCGGGCTCGCCAGTTCGACGACATAGAAGCCGGGCTTGCCGAGCGGCACCCCGACCACCTCGAAATCCTGCCCCTTGCCGGGCAAGGCGACATTGAGCGGCGCGCCCTGCTTGCCGAGGATCGAGGTGTCGCCGGTGTGGTTGACCTCGACCGTTTCCTCGCCGCGCTTGACCGATTCGTAGCGCGTATCGCCCGCGGCGGAGACGCGGCGCAGCCAGTCCGCCACCGCGCCGTCCTTGTCCGCGACGCGCAGCGCCTGCCCGCCGACGGTAAGGTTGCGGCCCTGCAGCGCGGGCTCGACATTGCGCACCGTCACCGGCAGCACGCCGCCTTCCTTCGCCTCGAGGATCCCGAACGGCGCGGCGAACTTGACCAGCGGCGGGGCGCGATCGAAGCGGATATCGAGCGGGAAGCGCTCGGCATTGGACAAGGCGCGGCCGCTCTCGTCCTTCACCCCCTGCGGCAGTTCGAGCTTCGCCGCGGTGGCATAAGGCAAGGGCGCGGCGAAGCCGATATCGGCGATCGTCGCCTTCTTCTTCTCGTCGTCGCTGAAGGTCGGCGCGATCGTCTTGCCGTCGGGCAGGGTGATGCGGATTTGCTGCGCGACCGACATCGCCACCGGCGCGGAGAAGCGCACCCACGCCTTTTCGACCGGGCTGCACCCCGCCTGCGGGTTGACCCGCGAACATTCGAACCGCGCCGCGAACGGCTTGCGCACCTTATAGTCGAAGCGCTGGTCGGCCCCGGCGAGCTTGCCGCCGACACCGGCGATATTCGCCCCCCACACCAGCGCCATGTCGCGCCCCGGCGGCAAATTGCGGCGGCATTTCAGCGCCACCACCCCGGCGACCGCGCGCTGGCGATCGGCGGCGGAGGCGGTGGCGAGATCGCCCGGCAGCCCGGCGTTCTCCAGGAAGTTACGCACCTCCCAGCGGTCCTTGCCCATCGCGCCGATCAATTTGCCCGGCAGATCGGCGGGGAGCACGTCGACCGGGATCTTCTCGCCGATCCCGTCGACCGCGCAATAGGCATTGGCCGCGATCGAGCGCGGATCGGCGGGCATATTGGCCGCGACGAGGAAGGTCTGGTCCTCCTCGATCTCGTCGCCCCCGCCCGAGGGGAGCACCGCGCGCGCCACCGGCCCGCCGGCATCGACGGTGAAATTCTGCGCGCCGGCCAGCGCATAGCCCGCGACGCTCCTGAGCCCGTCGACCGTCTTGAAGCGGCACGTCGTTCCGCCGGGCAGCGGGCGTTCGAATTCATAGACCCAGGTCTGCTGGTCGACCCAGCGCCCCTGCCCGGCGACCGAACATTCGGCGGTCGCCGGCGCGGCGGCGCGCGGATCGCCGAGCGGCGCCATCGGCTGGCTGAAGCGCAGGGTGAAACGCTCGATCGCCCCGCCGCCGATCCCCGGCTGGGCAAGGATCACCCGCGGCGCATTGTCGCTGAGGGCCGCGACCGGCGCGATCGCCAGCGCGAGCAGGGCAAGCTTGGCGGCGAGCTTCATCGAGTGTCCTCCCGAGACCGCGGCGAGGCTATCGATGAAAAGTGCCGTAAGTCCAGCAGGAAACAGCGTTAATTCGTGTAATCGCTCAAGCGCGGAACCAATGCCGGCGCAGGAAATAGGCAATGATTCCAACCGAGATGACGATACAGGCGATGATGATCGCATCGAACGCCCACGGCTTTTGCGCATAAGGCAGCCCGGCGACGTTCATCCCGTAAAGCCCGGTGATGAAGGTCAGCGGCAGGAACACCATCGCCGCGATCGCGATGATCAGGCTACGCGTGTCGATCAGCTCGGCGCGCAGGTCGGTGAGCGTTTCGTGGATCAGGCTGGCGCGCTCGCGGATCGCCTCGAGCTCCTCGGCCATGCGCGCGGCGCGATCGGCGGCGGCGGCGACATGCGCGCGATCGTCCTCGCTCAGCCAGTCGCCCTGCAATTGCGCAAGCTTGTCGAGCGCGGCGCGTTGCGGGTTGAGGAACCGGCGATAGCCGATCGCGGCGATCCGCGCCCGCGTCACCTTGCGGCGCAGCTCGTAGACGCGGTTCGCATCCAGTTCCTGCTCGCAATCGTCGATCTGATCGCCGAGCTCGGCCACCACCGGATCGAGATCGTTGGTGATCGCGGTGGCGAAGGTGGTGATCAGATCGCCGGGATCGTCCGCTGTGCCGTCCTTCACCGCCTGCTCGACCACATCGGTCGCGACGAGATGCTTGCGCGTCACCGAGATCACCCGGCCCTTGGTGGCCCAGATCCGCACCGAGGCGAGCAGGTCGGACGGATACACCTCCTCCTCGCTCCGCCCGCGCAGGTTGAGATAGGCGCCGGTATCATAGCCGTCGCAGCGCGGGCGGGTTTCCTGCGCGGTGAGCGCCTCGACGAGATGTTCGGGAAGCCGCGCTTCGTCACGCAGCCAGGCTCGCGTCGCGTCGCCGGTGCCGGAGAAATGGACCCAGACCATCCCGGCGTCGCACGCCGCCGCTTCCTTCACCGTGATACGGCGCGCCACGCCATTGTCGATACGATAGCCGAACCCGCTCACAGCATCTCCACGTCGACGGTCAATCCCGGTCCCGCGTCCAACGGCGGCGCGGCGCATTCGATCCGCGCGGCATCGGCGCGCGCGCGATCGAGGATCGCGCGCGGCACCCCCGGCCGATGCGTCACGCGATCGGCCTGCGCGAGCAGCCGCGCCTCGCGCAATGTCAGATCGTCGGGGTCGGCCGAGCGCAATTTGAGCGGAACGATCCCCGCCGTGACCGCTGCGTCGACCGGCCCGGCATCGGGCGCCTCGCCGTGCTCGCCGAGCGGATCGAGCGCCCCGCCCGGCGCCAGCGCCGCACCGATCGCGCGCCGCCGGTCGCCGGCTTCAGGATAACGCGCACGCCAAGCGCCGCGCGCGGCATGCAGCCCCTCGGCGAGCCGCCCGAGCCGCGCCGGCAGCAATGCCTCCAGCCGCTGCCTGAGCGCCGCCGCCAGCCCGGCGGAGGCGCCGCCGGTGCCGATCGCGACGATCACCGGCGCACGATCGACAATCGCGGGCAAGGTGAAGTCGCACAGATCGGGACGATCGACCGCATTGACGAGGACGCCACGCGCCCTGAGCCGCGCGACCGCCGCCTCGTCATCGACGACGATCGCGAACCTCGCTTCCTCCGTTCGCCCCGAGCTCGTCGAAGGGCTGCTTTCCCCTTCACCGCGCGTCGAAGAAAAGGGCAACGCTTCGACAAGCTCAGCATGAACGGTGGTGGACGACGGCAAGGGCTTCCCCGCCTCATCCACCACGACCGCGCCGGCACGTTCGAGCAGCCGCCGTTTCGCATCCGCCGCCTCGCCTTCCCCGATCAGGATCACCGCCCGCCCGGCGAGGCTGACGAACAGGGGAAGGCTGGCGAGCGTCACAACCAGTCCGGCACCCGCTCGGCGGCGAGGATCGTCTCGGCCGCGATGCGATCGGCCACCACGGTATAGCGATCGCCGTCGACCAGCACCTCGGGCACCAAAGCCCGGCTGTTGTAGGTCGACGCCATCGTCGCGCCATAGGCGCCCGCGGTGCGGAAGATCGCGAGATCGCCGCGCTCGACGCGATCGATCGTCCGCCCCATCGCGAACGTATCCCCCGTCTCGCACACCGGGCCGGCGATATTGGCGGTCATCGTCCCGCCGCGCGGCCGCACCGCGACGAAATCGTGCCACGCATCGTACATCGCCGGACGCGCGAGATCGTTCATTGCCGCATCGACGATGACATAGGGGTTGATCACCCCCGGCTTGACCCAGATCACCTCGGTCAGCAACACCCCGGCATTGCCCGCGATCACCCGGCCGGGCTCGAACATCAATTCGACATCCCAGCCCGCGGTAGCACGCGCGACCATCGCGCCGTAATCGGCCGGCGCCGGCGGCGCGTCCTCCTCGCGATACGGCACGCCGAGCCCGCCGCCGAGATCGACATGGGTGATCGTGTGACCGCGCCCACGCAGCTCGGCGACCAGCTCGCCGACCCGGCGATAGGCCGCTTCGAGCGGCGCGAGATCGAACAGCTGGCTGCCGATATGGATCGCCACCCCGCGCAGGTTGATCCCCGGCAGCGTCGCGAGCCGATCGAAGATCCCGGGCGCGAGATCGATCGGCACGCCGAACTTGTTTTCCTTCTTGCCGGTGGAGATCTTGGCGTGGGTCCCGGCGTCGACGTCGGGGTTGACGCGCAGCACCGCCGGCGCGGTCAGCCCGCGCGCCGCGGCGAGCGCGGCGAGCACCACGCCCTCTTCCTCGAGCTCGAGGTTGAACTGGCCGATCCCGGCCTCCAGCCCGCGGATCAGCTCGCGGTCGGTCTTGCCGACCCCGGAGAAGACCACGTCATGCGCCGGCATTCCCGCCGCCAGCGCGCGCGCCAGCTCGCCGCCCGACACCACGTCGGCGCCATAGCCTTCGTCGGCGAGCACGCGCAGCACCCCGATATTGGGATTGGCCTTGATCGCATAAGCGAGATGGACCCGCGCGCCCGCGGCTTTCAGCCCGTCGCGAAAGACCTGCGCATGGCGCCGGAAGGTCGCGGCGGAATAGACATAGACCGGGGTGCCGACCTCGGCCGCGATCCGTTCGAGCGGCACGCCCTCGCAATGGAGCGCGCCATCGATCATCGAAAAATGGTTCATCAGCGTGGCGGCAGGTCGAACTGGTCCGACCGGCGATCCTGAGAGTTGGTGAGGAGATCGTCGCCGCGCTTGGGGCGCGCCTGGACCGACGGTTCGATCAATTTGCTGCCCGCCGGCGGGGTTTCCGCGCCATAAGGCGCGGGCGGCAGGCTTTCGCCCTTGGCCGGGCGCAGCGGATGCGTCCGACCGCAAGCGGCAAGCAACAACAGCGAGCCGAGAGCGAATACCGCCCCCCGCGTCACAAAGGCGCGCTTCATCGTCATTCTCCCCGCGCCGCGCGGATCGCGGCGCGCACATTGTCCGGCGCGGTGCCGCCGAAGCTCGTCCGGCTGGCGACCGAGGCGTCGACCGACAGCACCGAATAGACCCGGTCGTCGATCCGCGGGTCGATCGCCTTGAGGTCGGCGAGCGGCACTTGATCGAGCGTCACCGCCAGCGCCTCGGCGCGCGCCACCGCGCGGCCGGTGATGTGGTGCGCCTCGCGGAACGGCACGTTCGCCTCGCGCACCAGCCAGTCGGCCAGATCGGTCGCGGTGGCATAGCCGCTCTCGGCCAGCGCGCGCATCCGATCGGTGCGGAAGGTCGCGCTCTCGATCATCCCGGTCATCGCCGCGATGCTCAGCCCCAGCAAATCGTGGCATTCGAACACCGGGGGCTTATCGTCCTGCATGTCCTTCGAATAGGCCAGCGGCAGCCCCTTCATCGTCACCATCAGGCTGACGAGGCAGCCGGTGATTCGTCCGGCATGGCCGCGCACCAGCTCGGCGGCGTCGGGGTTGCGCTTCTGCGGCATGATCGAGCTGCCGGTCGACCATTGATCGGACAAAGCGACGAAGCCGAACGGCTGCGACGCCCACAGCACGAATTCCTCCGCCAGCCGTGACAGATGCAATGAGCATTGCGCGGCGGCGGTGAGATATTCGATCGCGAAATCGCGATCCGACACTGCATCGAGCGAGTTGCGCGTCGGGCCGTCGAAGCCGAGCGCCGCGGCGGTGGCGTGGCGATCGAGCGGAAAGCCGGTCCCGGCGAGCGCCGCCGAGCCGAGCGGGCAGAGGTTCATCCGCGCGCGTGCATCGGCGAAGCGGGTGGCGTCGCGCGCGATCATCTCGTGATAGGCCATCAGATGATGCCCGAGCGTCACCGGCTGCGCCGACTGGAGATGGGTGAAGCCGGGCATCACGTCGCCGGCATGCTGCTCGGCACGCGCGAGCAATGCGGCATCGAGCGCGGCGAGCGCGGTGCGGGTCTGGTCGATCGCGTCGCGCACCCACAGCCGGAAATCGGTCGCGACCTGATCGTTGCGGCTGCGCGCGGTGTGGAGCCGCCCCGCGACCGGGCCGATCGCCGCGGCGAGCTTCGCCTCGCTGAGCATATGGATGTCTTCCAGCGTCAGATCGTCGGGGACGCCGTTGGCTTCATAATCCGCGGCGACCGTATCGAGCCCGGCGCTGATCGCGGCGGCATCCTCCTGCGCGACGACGCCCTGCGTCGCGAGCATCGCGACATGCGCCTTGGACGCGGCGATGTCTTGACGCCACATGCGCTTGTCGAATGGGATCGAGGCGTTAATCTCACGCATCACTGCTGCGGGGCCTTCGGCAAACCGACCGCCCCACATCTGATTGGAACCGCTCATGGCTTCGCGTTCGGCGATCGTCTTTCTCCTCGGGCTGGCATTGGCCGCCGCCGGCTGCGATAGGCAAAGGCCCGGCGACGGGCAAGCGACTGCGGCGCATAATGATACGTCGCCCGACGAAGTGCAGCCGGCATCCAAGAAGCATGGCGCGCACAATGCGGTCGATCGCCACCAGCGCGGCATGGCAGCGGTCGACAGCGTCTTCATCTCGCCCGAAGGCAAGCGCGTGCGGCTCGCCGATTTCCGTGGCAAGCCGGTGCTGCTCAACCTGTGGGCGACATGGTGCGCGCCGTGCGTCAAGGAACTGCCGACGCTCGATACGCTGGCCGGGCAGTTAGGCGATCGAGTGACAATGCTCGCGGTGAGCCAGGATATGGAGCCGGCCAAGGTCGCCCCGTTCGTCGCCGCGCGGCATCTGACGCGGCTGAAGCCCTATACCGATCCCGAAATGGGGCTGAGCCTGGGCTATCGCGTCAACCTGCCCACGACGATCCTGTTCGACGCCAAGGGGCATGAGATATGGCGCACCTCCGGCGAGATGGACTGGACCAGCGCCGCCGCGCGCAAGCTGATCGACGAGGCGTTCTGACCCGTCATTGACCGCAAACCGCGGGACGCGCGCGCGGGCGATCGATGCGATCGCTGCCGGCGAAGGAGATCGTCATGTCCCAACCTCTGCCGTCAAAGATCATCGCCTCGCCGGTCGGCGAGCTCACCCTGGTCGCCGAAGGGGACGCGCTCGTCGCGATCCTGTGGGAGGGCGACGATCCGGCGCGCGTCCCGCTGCCCGCGCTGGCCGATGCGCCCGATCATCCGGTGCTGTGCGAAACCGCGCGCCAGCTCGACGAATATTTCGCGGGGAAGCGCCGCGCGTTCGACGTACCGCTCGCCTTTCGCGGCACCGCGTTCCAGCGCGCCGTCTGGGCGGCGTTGCTGCGCATTCCGTTCGGCGAAACGTCGAGCTATGGCCGGATCGCGCGCGCGCTCGATCGCCCCCATGGGGCGCGCGCGGTGGGCGCGGCGAACGGCCGCAACCCGATCTCGATCATCGCCCCATGCCACCGCGTGATCGGCAGCAACGGCGCGCTCACCGGATTCGCCGGCGGGCTGGCGGCGAAGGAGATGTTGCTGGCGCTGGAGCGGGGGGATGCCGGCTGAATTCGGCGGGAGCCATCCGCCTCATCGTGCGTTGCAGCATCGGGAGTGATCGCGTGCGACACTAAGGGGCGGGATGGTGCGTGTCGAAATTGGTTACGCCTTGTTGGCGCTGCTGGTGGTGAGCGTGGGATGGATCGTCTGGCGCGTCGTCCGCCATTATCGCCGCGAACACGCACGCGTCTGGGGCCGGCGACGACGGCGCTAGCGGCCGATAGTGTTGCAATTGGGACTCGCTTTGGAATCCGCCTGCCTTTCATGATTCAACGCCCGTTGCGCTACTGAATCCAGGCGTGATACCGATTCGCGAACAGCCGATGGGAGCCGGTGCCATGAGCACGCTACAGCAGGAAATCGACGGAAATTTCGATAGTTTCCAGCGCGTTGTTCAGCAATACCTGCCCGCCCGCAAAGGTCAGTGGGCGCTCTTGCGTCATGGTCAGATCGTATCGTTCCATGCCACCGCCGGTAGTGCGGAAGGCGCCGGGGCGGCGCAGTTCCCCGACGACCTGTTCAGCATCCAGGAGGTCAGTGACGAGGTCGTCGACCTCGGCTTCTTCAGCCACGTCGTCCAGTAGATGCGACAGATTACCGGGAGTCTCAACGCTCACCGGCAGATGGTTATCGATGTCGTCGTGCAGCCCGCACAAGTATTTGTACCGGGTGTCGAACCGACACCTTGGGTTCCCGCCAGCAATGTCAGCATTCTGCGCGGGCTGATCGACACCGGGGCTGGCGGGACCTGCATCACGCGCAGCGCCGCTCGCGCCATGGGATTGCGCCCTCGCGGGAAGGCTCGCGTTGGCGGAGTATCAGGGATCGAATATCACAACCGTTACCGCTTCGTGCTCGGCGCGCTATATGAGGACAAGGGCGAGCGCGGTTACTTTTGGTTCGACGAGGTTAATGGCGCCGACTTCCGCGACAATGATGATTTCGACGTCCTGATAGGCATGGACGTGATCGGGCAAGGCGATCTGCACGTTTTTCGCTCTGGCCGTTTTACCTGGGAATTATACTGAGCTTATCGCCACCTTGATCGGGCTCGCCAGCGCCGAGCCGGCTCATCGACACCGGAAGTTATCGGCGGAAGCCTCCCCATGGGCGAGCCGCGATATGGAAAGCTGGATGCCCCGCGTGGATTCGAACCACGATTGACGGAGTCAGAGTCCGTAGTCTTGCCGTTAGACGACGGGGCAACGAGGGCGCGCCTCTAGGCCGGAACATACGCGCTGGTCAAGGCCGGCTTGCTCGTCGGGTCACGAAACTGTAGCCTCGCGTCCAAGCACCGGGCGGACGATAGGGTCCGCGACGGCAGAACAGAATAGAAAGTGACCCGACGGCAATGGGCGACAGCTCCGCCAGTTTGCCGTACCGGCAGGGCTCAGACCCTGCCCGTTCGGCCCTAGCCTCGGCGCGCCCGCGCACCGGATTCGCGCGCCATTATGCCGCACTCGATCTCGGCACCAACAATTGCCGGCTGCTCATCGCCCGCCCGCAGGGCGACGGTTTCGCGGTGGTCGACGCCTTCTCGCGCATCGTCCGGCTCGGCGAGGGGCTGGCGAGCAGCGGGCGGCTGTCCGATGCGGCGATCGAGCGCACCCTGGCCGCGCTGCGCGTCTGCGCCGACAAGCTGAAGCGCCGCAACGTCGCGCTCGCGCGATCGGTCGCGACCGAGGCGTGCCGCCGCGCGTCGAACGGCGCCGAATTCATCGCGCGTGTCCACGCCGAGACCGGGATCCACCTGCATATCATCTCCGCCGAGGAAGAAGCGCGGCTCGCGGTGCTCGGCTGCCATGTGCTGCTCGAGCCGGGCGAAGGGCCGGCGCTGGTGTTCGACATCGGCGGCGGATCGACCGAATTGGTGCTGATCGACACCGCGACCACCGTCCCCTCGGTGCTCGACTGGCATTCGGCGCCGTGGGGCGTCGTCTCGCTCACCGAAAGCGTTCCCGCGGCCGACGGCTCCGCCGGGCGTGCGGCAACCTATGAGCGGATGCGGTCGCTGGTGCGCGAAAGCTTCGCGCCGTTCGCCGCGCGGCTGCCCGCGGGGGACCGGCAGCGGCGCTTGCTCGGCACCTCGGGCACGGTGACGACGCTCGCCTCGGTCCATCTCGGGCTCGATCGCTATGATCGCGCCGCGGTCGACGGGCTGATCGCGCCGGCGGCGGCGATGCGTATGGTATCGAACAGCCTCGCGCATATGTCCCCGGCCGAGCGCGCCGCCTTGCCGTGTATCGGGCGCGAGCGCGCCGATCTGGTGGTGGCGGGGTGCGCGATCCTCGAGACGATCCTCGATCTGTGGCCGGTCGAGCGGCTCGGGGTGGCCGATCGCGGAATCCGCGAGGGCATCCTGCGCCGGCTGATGGCGACCGCACGATGAGCCGCGGCGGATCGGGCGGGCACCAGCGCGTGCGCACCGCGCGCAACCGCAGCGCGCAATCGACCCGCTGGCTCGAACGCCAGCTCAACGACCCCTATGTCCGCCGCGCCAAGGCCGAGGGATATCGCAGCCGCGCGGCCTATAAATTGACCGAGCTCGACGAGCGTTTCGGGCTGCTCAAGGGCGCCAAGCGGGTGGTCGATCTCGGCATCGCGCCCGGCGGGTGGAGCCAGGTGGTGCGCCGCCGCCTGCCCAAGGCGGCGGTGGTGGGGATCGACCTGCTGCCGGTCGATCCGATCGACGGGGTGACGATCTTCCAGCACGATTTCATGGACGATGCCGCGCCGGGGATGCTGATCGACGCGCTGGGCGGCGCGCCCGATCTGGTGCTGTCGGACATGGCGGCGAACACCGTCGGGCATCCGCAGACCGATGCGTTGCGCACGATGGCGCTGGTCGAGACCGCCTTCGCCTTCGCGATCGAGGTGCTCGCACCGGGCGGGACGTTCGTCGCCAAGGTCTTCGCGGGCGGCGCCGATTCGTCGCTGGTGGCGGAGATGAAACGCCATTTCACCACCGTGAAGCACGCCAAGCCCCCGGCGAGCCGCAAGGGCAGCGTCGAATGGTTCGTCGTCGCGCAGGGGTTCAAGGGCCGCGCGGCGGGCGACTGATCAGCCGCGCGATCGCCCGCTGAGCGCCAGCACCACGGCCCCCGCCGCCGCCGACAGCAGCGAACCGGCGAGCACCCCCACCTTGACCTCGGCGATCAGCCGCGCGTCGCCGGGGAAGGCGAGCCCGCCGATGAACAGGCTCATCGTGAATCCGATCCCGGCGAGCAGCGCCATGCCGTGGATCTGCGCCCAGCTCACCCCGTGCGGGCGCCGCGCGATCCCCAGCCGCGCCGCGCCCCAGATCGCGCCGAAAATCCCGATCTGCTTGCCGAGGAACAGCCCCAGCGCCACCCCGATCACCACCGGCGCCGCGAGCGCGCTCCAGCCGACGCCCCCCAGCGCGACCCCGGCATTGGCGAAGGCGAACAGCGGGACGATCGCATAGGCCACCCAGGGATGAAGCGCATGTTCGAGCCGATGGAGCGGCGAATGCGGCGCATCGGGCGCACCGGGGGTCCGCACCAGCGGCACGAAGGCGGCGGTCGCCACCCCGGCGATCGTCGCATGGACCCCCGATTGCAGCACGAGCAGCCACAATATCGCACCGACCGCGAGATACGGCCACAGCGCGTGGACGCCCCGCCGGTTCATCACATACAGCACCGCCAGCGCCACCCCGGCGCCGACCAGCGCAACCGCGCGTATCTCCTCGGTATAGGCAAGCGCGATGATCGCCACCGCGCCCATATCGTCGACGATCGCGACGGTGGTGAGCAGCAGCTTGAGCGACGAGGGCACGCGCTTCCCCAGCATCGCCATCACCCCGATCGCAAAGGCGATATCGGTCGCCGCCGGGATCGCCCAGCCGCGTTGCAGCCCGGGGCTGTCGCCGACCACCAGCAGATAGGTGAGCGCCGGCACCGCCATCCCCGCCACCGCGGCGATGAACGGCAATTGCCGCTGGTCCGCCCGCGCCAGCCCGCCATCGGTCAGCTCGCGCTTGATCTCCAGCCCGACGAACAGGAAGAACAGCGCCATCAGCCCGTCGTTGATCCACAGATGGACCGTCATCGGCCCGAGCGCGGGCGCCAGCACCGGGCCGGTTTCGGCGTGGAGGATATGCGCGTAAAGCGCCGCCGTCGCCGGCAGGTTGGCGACGATCAGCGCCAGCGCCGCCGCGGCGACCAGCACGAAGCCGCCCGCCGCCTCGCCGCGCAGGAAATCGCGCAGGGCGGAAGTCGGGCCGCGCCGCGCCGCCGTCATGCCGCCCGCCCCAGAGCCTCCGCGATCAGCTTGCGGCTGTTGGCGATGCCGTAGAGCTTGATGAAGCTCCCCATCCGCGGCCCCTGGCTCGATCCGAGCAGGGTTTCGTAGAGCGCGCGGAACCAGTCGCGCAATTCGGCGAACCCGCCGGTCTTGCCGATCTCATAGACTTCGTTCTGGATATCCTCCGCAGAGGCGTCCGCGGGCAGCGCGGCGAGCGCCGCGTCGAGCCGTTCGAGCGCCGCCACCTCGACCCCCTCGGGCGCGCGGCGCTTGAGCGTCGGCGCGACGAAATCGCGGTGATAGGCCAGCGCATAGCCGATCAGCCGATCGAGCTCGGGATAGCGCGCCGGCGAGGCATCGGCGACATAATTGCCGAGATAGCCCCATACCTGCTCGGGCGACGCCTCGCCCATCACCCCGACGAGGTTGAGCAACAGCCCGAAGGTCACCGGCAGATTGCCCTCGGGCAATCGCCCGTCGTGGATATGATGGACCGGGTTGCCGAGCCGCTCCTTGATCGCCTGCCCGGCATAATTGCCGCGGAACTGCCAATAGTCGTCGACCGCGCGCGGGATCACCCCCATGTGCAGCTGCTTGGCCTTCTTGGGCTCGCGATAGGCGTAGAAGGCGACCGATTCCTCGGGGCCGTAGGTCAGCCATTGTTCGAGGCTGAGCCCGTTGCCCTTGGACTTGGAGATCTTCTCGCCCTTCTCGTCGAGGAACAGCTCGTAGACGAGCGTCTCGGGCTTCCGCCCGCCGAGAATCTGGCAGATCCGCCCGCCGAGCGCCGCCGAATCGATCAGATCCTTGCCGTGCATCTCATAATCGACCCCCAGCGCCGCCCAGCGCATCCCCCAGTCGGGCTTCCACTGCAGCTTGGCCTTGCCGCCGAGGATGCTCTGCTCGATCGTCTCGCCTTCGTCGACGAAGCGGATCAGCCCCGCCTCGGCATCGACCACCTCGACCGGCACCTGCAGCACCACCCCCGACTTGGGGCTGACCGGCAGCACCGGCGAATAGGTCGCCTGGCGCTCGCCGCGCAGCGTCGGCAGCATCACCGCCATGATCGCATCATAGTTGCGCAGCACGTTGCGGAGCTGCTCGTCGAAGCGGCCCGCAGCATAATATTCGGTCGACGAAGCGAATTCGTAGTCGAAGCCGTAGCGATCGAGGAAGGCGCGCAGCATCGCATTGTTGTGATGCGCGAAGCTTTCGAACTTCTCGAACGGATCGGGCACCTGCGTCAGCGGCTTGCCGAGATATTGCGCGAGCATCGCCTGATTGGGGACATTGTCGGGCACCTTGCGCAGCCCGTCCATATCGTCGGAAAAGGCGATCAGCCGCGTCGGCTGGTCGGACAAAGCCTTGAATGCGTTGCGCACCATCGTCGTGCGCAGCACTTCGTTGAACGTGCCGATATGCGGCAGCCCCGACGGGCCGTATCCGGTTTCGAAGATGATCGCCTCGCCCCCCGGTTTGCCCTCGGGCCAGCGCTTGAGAAGCTTGCGCGCTTCCTCGAACGGCCAGGCCTTGGACTCTAGGGCTGCGGTGCGGAGATCATCAGTCATGGTGCGGTGCGACGTAGCGAGACGCGGCGGCGATGGCTAGGGCAACGGGAGCTCATCGAAACCGCGCGATCCGTTTGCCGATTGGTAACCATTAATCCGGCATAGCCCGTTCTATGGAACAGGTCGTCCCCATCCCCGCGTCCCAGGAAGGTGAGGAAAGCCGTCTCGCGTTGCGCAAGGCGGTGAAGATGCGTGCGCATTTGCGCGATCGCGGCACCACGCGCTTCGAGATCGAGGTGGTCGATCTCTCCACCACGGGATTTCGCGCGCATACCAGCTTTACGATGTGGCCGGGCCAGACCGTCTGGCTGACCTTGCCGGGGCTCGCCGCGCTCGAGGCGGTGGTCGCGTGGCGCGACAAGTTCAAATATGGCTGCGCCTTCGCCAAGCCGCTGCATCCGGCGGTGTTCGATCACATCGTCGCGCTCGGCAATAGTTAGGCGCGCACGCTGCGCGCCGATCGCAAGCGCAGCGAAGCGAAACTATTGCCCGGCCGGCGGGTCGGCAGAGCCGAACCCGTCCGACGACGCGGCGTTGCCGCGGCGCGCTCGCTTCCCTAAACCCCGTTCGGGCTGAGCTTTAACCCCCATTTGCCGTGAGCTTGAACCCCCCGTTCGCCCTGAGCCTGTCGAAGGGCTGCCCTTCCTCCGCGGAAGAAAGGGCAGGGCTTCGACAAGCTCAGCCCAAACGGGGAGAGTGAGGGATCAATCGAAAAGAGAAGAAACGCTCGATTCATCCGCGATCCGCCGGATCGCCTCCGCCAGCAGCGGCGCGATCGTCAGATGCCGGATGCGCTTGGCCTCGGAGATGATCTCCTGATTGCCGATCGAATCGGTGATCACCAGCTCGCGCAGCACCGATCCCTCGACCCGCGCCACTGCGCCGCCCGAGAGCACGCCGTGCGTCACATAAGCGACGACATCCTCCGCCCCCGCTTCCTTGAGCGCGGCGGCGGCGTTGCACAGGGTGCCGGCCGAATCGACGATATCGTCGATCAGGATGCAGAAGCGGCCTTCGACGTCGCCGATGATGTTCATCACCTCGGATTCGCCGGCGCGCTCGCGGCGCTTGTCGACGATCGCCAGCGGGGCATTGTCGAGCCGCTTGGACAAGGCGCGCGCGCGGACCACACCGCCGACGTCGGGCGAGACGACCATCAGATTCTTGTCGCCGAACCGCGCCTGGATATCGGCCGACATCACCGGCGCGGCGAACAGATTATCGGTCGGGATATCGAAGAAGCCCTGGATCTGCCCGGCGTGGAGATCGACCGAGAGCACGCGATCAGCGCCCGCGGTGGTAATCAGATTGGCGACGAGCTTGGCCGAGATCGGGGCGCGCGGGCCGGGTTTGCGGTCCTGCCGGGCGTAACCGAAATAGGGCACCACCGCGGTGATCCGCTTGGCCGAGGCGCGCTTGAGCGCATCGATGCAGATCAGCAATTCCATCAGATTGTCGTTCGCCGGGAAGCTGGTCGACTGGACGACGAACACGTCCTCGCCGCGCACATTCTCGCGGATCTCGACGAAGATCTCCTCGTCGGCGAAGCGGCGCACCAGCGCCTCGGTCAGCGGCAACTCGAGATAGGCGGCGATATCGCGCGCCAGCGGCAGATTCGAGTTCCCGGTCATCAGTTTCATTTGTGCGTGCCCTTCCGCGCCCCGAAGCGGCCGCCTTAATGCGGAGGGCTGGCGAGGGGAAGAGCAAGCGCCTAAGCGGGCGGCTATGACCGTGATCACCCGTTTCGCGCCGTCGCCCACCGGGCGGCTGCATGTCGGCAATATCCGCACCGCGCTGCACAACTGGCTGTTCGCGCAGAAGAATGGCGGGCGCTTCATGCTGCGCATCGACGATACCGATGCCGAACGCAGCGAGGAGCGTCATGTCGAGTCGATCCGCGCCGATCTGACGTGGCTCGGGCTTATCCCCGCCGACGAAGTGCGCCAGTCGGCCCGATTCGCGCTCTACCAGCGCCGATTCGATGAGCTGGTCGCGGCGGGGCGGATCTATCCCGCTTATGAAAGCGCGCAGGAACTCGATCTCAAGCGCAAGATCCAGCTCGGCCGCGGGCTGCCGCCGGTCTATGACCGCGCCGCGCTCGACCTTTCCGATGCCGATCGCGCGAAGCTCGAGGCCGACGGCGTGCGTCCGCACTGGCGCTTCCGCCTCGATCACGCCGCGCCGATCACCTGGCGCGATCTGATCCGCGGCGAGCAGCATTTCGACCCCGCGACGATGAGCGATCCGGTGGTGCGCCGCGCCGACGGGTCGTGGCTCTATATGCTGCCCTCGGTGATCGACGATATCGATCTCGGCATCAGCCATGTCGTGCGCGGCGAGGATCATGTCTCGAATACCGCGCTGCAGATCCAGATGTTCGACGCGCTCGGCGCCGCCCCGCCGGCCTTCGCGCATGAGGCCTTGCTCACGGGGAGCGAGGGCAAGCTTTCCAAGCGGCTCGGCAGCGTCGGGGTCGATCAGTTCCGCGAAGCCGGGATCGAACCGCAGGCGATCCGCGCCTTGCTCGCGCGGCTCGGGACGAGCGACCCGGTCGAGCCGGTCGGCGATGTCGCGCCGCTCGTCGCCGGGTTCGATTTCGCGCGCTTCGGGCGCGCGCCGGCGCGGTTCGACGAGGCCGAACTGGCGCAGCTCAACGCGCGGATCGTTCACTATCTCTCCTACGAGGCGGTGGCGACCCGGCTGCCCGCGGCAATGGGCGCCGCGGCGTGGGAAGCGGTGCGCCCCAACCTCGCCACCGTCGCCGAGGCCGCCGATTGGTGGCAGGTGATCGAGGGGCCGGTCGACGCCCCCGCGGCCGGCGAGGATGCCGATTATCTCGCCGAAGCGGCGGCGCTCGCCGCGACGATCGACTGGGCGGGCGATCCGTGGCACGCGCTGACCGCCGCACTCAAGGACGCGACCGGGCGCAAGGGCAAGCCGCTGTTCCTCCCGCTGCGCCGCGCGCTCACCGGGCGCGACCACGGACCCGATATGGCCGCGCTGCTCCCGCTGATCGGGCGCGATCGCGCGCTGGCGCGGCTCGCTCGATCATAATCGGCGCACGTTTTCCCCGATCGGGCTGAGCCTGTCGAAGCCCTGCACATTTCTTGCCTTGAAGAAGTGCAGCCCTTCGACAAGCTCAGGGCGAACGGCGGGAGCGCGGAGACCGCGACGCTCACCCGGCGCGGCACTCGCAATGTTACGTTACAAAGTCTCTTCTCGATCAGTTTGCGACGTTGTATCATCACCGAACCGGGCGACCGGCAAAAGGAGAAACAATCGAGAGGATCAGGCCAATGTATGCGGATCGTTTTGCCCAACCACGCAAGTTCAGTCCCAGTAGCCTCGCGATCGCGGTCGCGCTCAACGGGGCGGTGATGGCCGGGCTGATATTGTCGGTGCCGGCATTCAAGAAGAAGATCGATGACGTACTGATCATCAAGCCCATTCCGATCGATCAGCCCCCGCCGCCGCAACCGATCGAGCAGCCCCGGCCGAAAATTGCCCAACATCCGGCGCCCACCCCGCCGATCGACCGGGTCGAACCGCTGGTCGAGACGCCGCGCACGCCCACCTACGTCCTGCCGCCGCTTCCCCCGGTCGACCCGGGTATCGGCAATGCCGTCGACCGGATCATCGATCCCCCCGCCAAGCCCCCGGTGACGATCGATGCGACGATCGACCAGCGCTATGCGCGCGATTTCCAGCCCGCTTATCCCGCCGGCGAACAGCGGCTGGGCAACGAGGGCAAGGTAGTGATCCGCGTGCTGGTCGGCACCGACGGCCGGGTGAAGCAGGTCGAGCGCGTCTCCGCCCCGAGCGAGGCCTTCTGGCAGACCACCGAGCGCCAGGCGCTGACCCGCTGGCGCTTCCGCCCCGCGACCCGCGACGGGGTGCCGGTCGAAGCGTGGCGGACGATGACGGTGCGGTTCGAAATGACCTCCTGAGTGTTTTTCGCGGCGCCGGCCCGCGCCCCACCCGATCTCCCACGCGCGTATCCTGATGGGAGACCGGGTGGGGGAGCGGGCCGGTGCCGCCCTTTTCAAAACAGATGCTGGTATGTCCCGCCCCACGCGCCTATCTTGCGCCCTATGCAATTCTTCGCCCGCATGTCGCCGCTCCGCGCGCTGCGAGACCTCCGGCTGTTTCTGCATCAGCGCCAGCGGCATGAGCTGGTGTTCTTCATGCTGGCGGTGATGATCACGAGCTTCTTCGTCTTCGCCTTCATCAAGGATTCGCACGTCGAGAAGCCGTACAAGCCCGACATCATCTACGTGCAGCAATGGCGGCTCGACCGCACCGACGCCGAGATTCACGCGCAGCAGAAGATCGACCAGGCCAAGAAGGAAAAAGACGAAGCCGAGCTGGCCAAGGAGCAGGAAAAGACCCGCGCCGAATTCCAGCGGCTCGACGACAAATTGAAGCGCTGGGGCATCTGAGTGCCGGAATGGCGGTGCCGGCCCGCTCCTCCACCCGGCTTCCCACGAAAGTATCCTTGATGGGAGGCCAGGTGGGGGAGCGGGCCGGTGCCGATCAGTCGACGCCCGCCGACCAGCGCTGGATGGCCGCGGCGCTCGCGCTCGCCGCGCGGACGCGCGGGCGGACCGCCCCCAATCCCAATGTCGGCTGCGTGATCGTCAGCGACGGCCGCGTCGTCGGGCGCGGCTGGACCCAGCCCGGCGGGCGCCCGCACGCCGAGGCGATGGCGCTCGCCGAAGCGGGGGCGGCGGCGCGCGGGGCGACCGCTTATGTCACGCTCGAGCCGTGCGCGCACCGCTCGCCGCGCGGCCCGGCCTGCGCCGATCTGCTCGTCGCGGCGGGGGTCGCGCGGGTCGTCGCCGCGCTCACCGACCCCGATCCGCGCACCGACGGCGCCGGCCTCGCCCGGCTCGCCGCTGCCGGAATCGCGGTATCGACCGGGACATTGGCCCCCGCGGCGCGCGAGTCGATCGCCGGCTTCCTTACCCGCCGCACGCTTGGGCGCCCGCAGGTGACGCTCAAGCTCGCCACCTCGCTCGACGGCTGCATCGCGCTGATCGACGGCGAGAGCCGCTGGATCACCGGCCCGGAAGCGCGTGCGCACGCGCATCTCGAACGCGCGCGGCACGAAGCGATCCTCGTCGGCCGCGGGACCCGGGAGATCGACCGCCCACGACTCGACGTCCGCCTCCCCGGGCTCGAAAATCGCGCGCCGCAGCGCGTGATCCTGTCCTCGCGCCTAGTCGACGCCCCCGGCTGTACCGTCATCGCCAGCCCCGCCGATATCGCGACGCTTCCCGGCGACCATCTGCTGGTCGAGGGCGGCGCCGGCGCGGCGTCGGCCTTCCTCGCCGCCGATCTGGTCGATCGCCTGCTGATCTACCGCGCACCGATCCTGATCGGCGGCGGACGCGCCGCATTGGGCGACATCGGGCTCGCCAGCCTCGCCGACGCGCACGGCCGCTGGCGCCTCGACGACGCACGCGCGCTTGGCAGCGACCGGCTCGAGACCTATGTGCGCCAGCGATAGAGCAAGGACGCGATATGTTTACCGGGATCGTCAGCGACATCGGCACGATAAAAGCGGCGGAAGCCCGCGGCGATCTGCGCGTCGTGGTGGATACCGCCTATGACACCGCGGGGATCGATCTCGGCGCGTCGATTTCCTGCTCGGGCGTGTGCCTGACGGTCGTGGACAAGGGCCCGGGCTGGTTCGCGGTCGACGTTTCGGGCGAAACCACCAGCCGCACCGCGCAGGGCCAGTGGAGCGCCGGCCGCCGGCTCAACCTCGAACGCGCGATGAAGCTCGGCGAGGAGCTCGGCGGGCATATCGTCACCGGGCATGTCGACGGCGTCGCCGAGGTGGTCGAGATCGCCCCCGACGGCGATTCGCGGCGCATCGCGATCCGCGTGCCGGGCGATCTGGCGCCGTTCCTCGCCGCCAAGGGCTCGGTCGCGGTCGACGGCGTGTCGCTCACCGTCAACACTGTCGAGGATCGCGCCGACGGCACCCGTTTCACGATCAACCTGATCCCGCACACCCAGAAAGTGACGACTCTGGGCGGGCTTGCCCCCGGACAGCCGGTCAATATCGAGATCGACGTCCTCGCCCGCTATCTCCAACGGATGGAACATTATCGTGCCAAAGCCGGCTGAACTCGCGCGCCTGCGCCACGCCTTCCTCTCCTCCCCCGAGGAGATCATCGAAGAGGCCAAGAACGGCCGGATGTTCATCCTGGTCGACGACGAGGATCGCGAGAATGAGGGCGATCTCGTCATCCCGGCACAGATGGCAACGCCGGAGAAGATCAACTTCATGGCGCGTCACGGCCGCGGGCTGATCTGCCTCGCGCTCACCAAGTCGCGGGTCGACCAGCTCGGGCTCGATCTGATGAGCCGCAACAACGGCACGCGGCATGAAACCGCCTTCACCGTCTCGATCGAGGCGCGCGACGGGGTCACCACCGGAATCTCCGCCGCCGATCGCGCGCGGACCGTCGCGGT
This sequence comes from Sphingomonas sp., assembly GCA_017849555.1. GTDB lineage: Bacteria > Pseudomonadota > Alphaproteobacteria > Sphingomonadales > Sphingomonadaceae > Sphingomonas > Sphingomonas lycopersici. The sequence goes on from JAFIGU010000005.1 coordinate 26,494, forward strand.
GGCGATCGACGCGGGCAAGGGGAAGGACGAGATCGTCACCCCCGGCCATGTCTTCCCGCTCGTCGCGCGTGAGGGCGGGGTGCTGGTGCGCGCCGGGCATACCGAGGCGGCGGTCGACGTCGCACGGCTCGCCGGGCTCAACCCCTCGGGCGTGATCTGCGAGATCATGAACGAGGACGGGACGATGGCGCGGCTCGACGACCTCGTCGCCTTCGCGCAGCTCCACAACCTCAAGATCGGCACGATCCGCGATCTCATCGCCTATCGCCGCCGCCACGATCATCTCGTCGAGAAACAGGCCGAGATGACGTTCGAATCGCGCTGGGGCGGCACGTGGCGCGCGATCACCTTCTTCAACAAGGCGACCGGCGACGAGACGATCGCGCTGGTCAAGGGCCGGATCGATCCCGCCAAGCCGACTCTGGTGCGGATGCACACCGCGAGCTTCTTCGTCGACATGTTCGGCGAGCAATCGGATCGCACCGGGCTGCTGTCGCGCTCGATGGAGCTGATCGCCGAGGAGGGCGCCGGGGTGATCGTGGTGATCAACCGCCCGATGCAGGGCGCGGTCACCCGCTTCATGAAGGCGCGCGCCGAGGGCAAGGGGCCGGGCGCCCCCGAGATCGAGGAATTGCGCGATTACGGCGTCGGCGCGCAGATCCTCGCCGAGCTGGGGGTGGAGGAGATGATCCTCCTCACCAACACGCATCACGCGCTGATCGGGCTCGAAGGCTATGGCCTGTCGATCGTCGCCGAACGCGCTATCACCGGCACCGGCGCGGCATAACCACGTAACAAAAGGCATCGCATCATGGCCCGCGTCCTTATCGTCGAAGCGCGTTTCTACGATCATCTCAACGACATGCTCATCGCCGGCGCGCGCGCCGCGATCGAGGAAGCCGGGCATCAGGCGGAGATCGTCACCGTCCCCGGCGCACTCGAAATCCCCGGCGCGATCGCGCTGGCGGCGGAGACCGGCCGGTACGACGCTTATGTCGCGCTGGGCGTGGTGATCCGCGGCGAGACCTATCATTTCGAGATCGTCGCGAACGAAAGCGCGCGCGGGGTGATGGCGCTGACGATGGACGGCCTGCCGATCGGCAACGGCATCCTCACCACCGAGGACGAGGCGCAGGCGATCCGCCGCGCCGATCCGGGCCAGCTCGACAAGGGCGGCGGCGCGGCGCTCGCGGCGCTGGCGATGCTGAAGTTGCGCGACCGCTTCGCCTGACATGCCGACCGAGCCGCCTCCATCGCGCTATCGCGTGGTGGAGCGCGGCCGCCGGCTGGAGGTGATCGATACGCGCGTCACCGGCGCCGTGCCCGGCGGCCAGCCGATGAGAGAGGCCCGTCGCCCGCGCCGCGAAGGCCGCGTCGACGGCTCGTTCACCACCGCACGCTTCTACGACGACAAGGCGCCGCGCCGGATCGCGTTCGATGCCGCCGCGCGCGACCGTCTCGGTCGGCTGCGGCTGGTCGCGATGATTGCTGCAATGGCCTGGGTGATGCTGGCGGTGTGGCAGCCGTGGGTGGCGCTGGCACCGCTGGCGATCCTTGCCAGCAACGGGCCGCGCCGCACGACGCGGCAGCGACTTACCCGCTGGCTCGATCGCTACGAGCAGGGGTAAGCGCCACCGGTCGCGCGGTTTCACGCCGCTTCGAGCGCCGGATAGTCGGTATAGCCCTCCGGCCCGCGGTCGTAGAAGGTCTTCGGGTTGGGCGTATTGAGCGGCGCGCCGTCGCGGAAGCGCTCGACCAGATCGGGATTGGCGATGAACAGCCGCCCCCAGCTGATCGCATCCGCCACGCCCGACGCGAGATCGGCCTCGGCCCCCGCCAGCGAATAATCCTGGTTGAGCACCAGCGGCCCGGCAAAGGCGGTGCGGATCTGCGGGCTCAATTTGGGCACGCTGCTGCTGCCGAACGTCCCCTCGGGCGAGAGCTCGCGCAATTCGAGGAAGGCGATGCCGAGATCGCTCAGCATCTTCGCCGCGGGGATGAAGACGCGCGCCGGATCGCTGTCGTCGGCGCCTTGCGTGTCGCCGTTGGGCGACAGCCGCACCGCGGTGCGCGCCGCGCCGACCGTCGCGATCACCCGCTCGGTCGCTTCGCGCAGCAGCCGGATGCGGTTCTCGGGCGACCCGCCGTAATCGTCGTCGCGATCGTTGACCCCGTCGCGCAGGAATTGATCGATGAGATAGCCGTTGGCGGCGTGGATCTGCACCCCGTCGAACCCGGCGGCGATCGCGTTGCGCGCGGCGGATTCATAATCGTCGACCACCTGGCGGAGGTCGTCGAGTGTCGCCGGGCGCGGCACGTCATAGGGATTCTTCTCAGGCACCGCATAAGGCGCCCGCGCCGACCCCGAGGAGAGCGACTGCATCCCGGTGACGTCGGGCCGCGCGAGCCGCCCCATATGCCAGAGCTGCGCGAAGATCCGCCCGCCGGCGCGGTGCACCGCCTCGGTCACCGGCTTCCACGCCTCGACCTGGCTCGGGAGCCACAGCCCTGGCGCATGCGGCCAGCCCAGCCCGTGGCGGCTGATCCCGGTCGCCTCGCTGATGATCAGCCCGGCGCCGGCGCGCTGGCGATAATATTCGATCATCAATTCGGTCGGCACATGGCCTTCGGTGGCGCGGGTGCGCGTCAACGGCGCCATGAAGATACGATTGGGCGCGTCGATTGCGCCGATTTTGATCGGATCGAACAGAGTGGGCATCGATTCCCTTTCAGTTGCGCTTTGCTACCTGACGCGACGCAGATAGGCGGTTAAGGGGCAGCATGCATCAGGCGACGCCGACAAGAAAAGCTATTGCCGCGCCAAGCCGATCCGCGCTGGCTTTCGCCGCGCTGATCGGCGGCAATGTCGCGCTCGCGTTCGGCCCGTGGTTCGTGCGGATGGCGGATGTCGGGCCGGTCGCCGCCGGATTCTGGCGCATCTCGCTCGCCGCGCCGTTGCTGCTGCTGCTCGCGCGCGCCACCGGTAGCCGGCCATTCGCGCAGAGCCGCGGGCTCGGCTGGGTGCTGTTCGCCTCGGGGCTGCTGTTCGCCGGCGATCTCGCCACCTGGCATGTCGGGATCCACCACACCAAGCTCGCCAACGCCACCTTGTTCGGCAACAACGCCTCGCTGATCTTCCCGATCTACGGCTTCATCGTCGCGCGCGCCTGGCCGACCCGCACGCAGGGCGCCGCATTGTTGCTCGCGCTGGTCGGGGCGGTGGTGCTGCTTGGGCGGTCGGCGGAGGTGTCGCCGGAAAACCTGCTCGGCGACGTCTTCTGCCTGGTCGCGGGCCTGCTCTACGCGGCCTATTTCATCCTGATGGCGCGCGCGCGGACGCGGATGCAGCCTTTGCCCGCGCTGGCGCTGTCGTCGCTCGCCGCCGGCCCGCCGCTGCTGATCGCGGCGCTCGCGCTGGGCGAGCCGATCATGCCGCAGCATTGGATGCCGCTGCTCGCTCTGGCGCTGGCCAGCCAGGTGCTCGGGCAAGGGCTGATGATCTTTGCGCTCGGCCAATTGACGCCGCTCGTCATCGGCATCGCCTTGCTCACCCAGCCGATCGTCGCAGCGGCGATCGGCTGGGTCATCTATGGCGAGCGGCTCGGCGCGATCGACCTGTTCGGCGCGGCGCTGGTGGCGGTTGCGCTGGTGCTGGTGCGTCGGCCGTCGGGGGGTGATAGAGAGGCGACATGACCGATCCTGCCCCCGACCTTTCCGACGCGACGCTCGACGAGATCCGCGCCGCGCTCGCCCCGCGCATCGCCGCCAATGCCGCGTTCGACGGCTGGGCGGCGGCGGCGCGTGATCTGGCGGCGGACTCGCTCGGGGTCGATCGCGACGTCGCCGCGCTGGCGCTGCCCGATGCGATGGCGATGATCGATGCCTGGTTCGCCGCGATCGACGCCGCGATGCTCGCCGTGCTCCCGCCCGAACGGCTCGCCGCGATGAAGATTCGCGCACGGATCGCCGCCCTGGTCGAGGCGCGGATCGACGAGATCGCGCCGAATCGCGAATCGCTGCGCCGCGCGCTCGCGATCCTCGCCCTGCCGCAGCATGTCGCGCACGGCGCGCGGCTGGCGTGGCGCACCGCCGATACGATCTGGCGCGCCGCCGGCGACACCGCGACCGACTATAACCATTATACCAAGCGCACGATCCTGCTCGCCGTCTATGCCGCGACGATGACGATGCTGCTCGACGACGAGAGCGAGGGGCAGGCCGAGACGCGCGCCTTCCTCGCGCGGCGGATCGACGGGATCATGCGGTTCGAGAAGGCCAAGGCCGGCTTCCTGCGCCGCGCGGCGCACCGCCCGAGCCTGTCACGCTTCGTCGGGCGGCTGCGTTATCCGGTGGTGTAAAACCGCGCATAGGCAATTGATAATCGTTCGCATCATCGTTAGATCGAGGCTGTGCTCGCTCCGATCCCCAGCCTCGAATCGCTTCCCTTGCGCCACCCGGCGACGATCGCCGCGATCGCCTGGGACCGGCTCGCATTGCCCGAGGCGCGGCGGCTGCGCGAGCTGGGCTTCGACGAGGGCGTCGGGGTCGAGGTGCTCCACCGCGCGTCGCTGGGGCGCGGGCCGATCGCGTGCCGCATCGGGCGGATGACGGTGGCGCTGCGCCGCACGGTCGCCGCGACGATCACAGTGTCGCTGGGATAATGTCGACGCTGCCGCTGATCGCGCTGGTCGGCAATCCCAACGCCGGCAAGAGCGCGCTGTTCAACGCGCTGACCGGCGCGCGGCAGAAGGTCGGCAATTACCCCGGGGTCACCGTCGAGCGCCACTCGGGCCGCTTCGCGCTCGACGACGGCCGCCCGATCGAGCTGGTCGACCTGCCCGGCGCCTATAGCCTCGACCCCGCCTCCCCCGACGAGCGCGTCACCCGCGACGTGCTGACCGGCGCCCAGGCGGGCGAGCGGCTGCCCGACGCCCTGGTGGTGGTGGTCGACGCCGCCAATCTCGACAATCACCTGCGCTTCACGCTCCAGCTCATCGCGCTCGGGCTGCCGGTGGTGGTGGCGCTCAACATGATCGACCTCGCCGAGCGCGACGGGCTGACGCTCGATCCCGCGGTGCTGGCGCGCGAGCTCGGCGTGCCGGTCGTCCCCACCGTCGCGGTGCGCAAGCGCGGGCTCGATGCCCTGCGCCACGAACTCACCCTCGCGGTCGACGGCAGCGAGGCGCGCGCGCTGCGCGCGTCGGACGGCAGCGTCCATGACGATATCGCCACCTTGCAGCGCCGCGCCCGCGCGATCTCCGCCGCGGCGACGCTCCACGAAACCCCGGTGCGGCGCTGGACGCATATGCTCGACGCGGTCGCGCTCCACCCGGTCTTCGGGCCGATCCTGCTCGTCACCCTGCTGTTCGTGATGTTCCAGGCGGTGTTCAGCTGGTCGGAAGCGCCGATCGGCCTGATCGAGGATGCGTTCAAGGCGATCGAGGCCGGGGTCACCGGGCTGATGCCCGACACGATCCTGCGCTCGCTGATCACCGACGGGGTGATCGCCGGGGTCGGCGCGGTCATCGTGTTCCTGCCGCAGATCCTGATCCTGTTCCTGTTCATCCTCGTCCTCGAGGCATCGGGCTATATGGTCCGCGCCGCTTTCCTGATGGACCGGCTGATGGCGGGGGTCGGTTTGTCGGGGCGCGCGTTCATCCCGCTCCTGTCGAGCTTCGCCTGCGCCGTCCCCGGGATCATGGCGACGCGCACGATCGACGACGAGAAGGACCGGCTGACGACGATCCTGATCGCCCCGCTGATGACCTGTTCCGCGCGGCTCCCGGTCTATACGATCATCATCGGCGCCTTCATCCCCAATACCCGCGTGCTGCCGTTCGTCGGGCTGCAGGGGCTGGTGCTGCTCGGGCTCTATCTGATGGGGATCGCCGGCGCCTTCTGCGCCGCTTTGTTCCTGCGCCGCACGGTGACCAAGGGCGCCTCCTCGGGCTTCATGATGGAGATGCCCAAATATCAATGGCCGCGCCTCAACGACGTGCTGATCGGGCTGTGGAGCCGCGCGCAGATCTTCCTCAAGCGCGCCGGCACGATCATCGCGCTGACCACGGTGATCCTGTGGGCGCTGCTGAGCTTCCCGCGCGCGCCCGCGGGGCAGAGCCAGGTCGATCATTCGATCGCCGGGCGGATCGCCAATGGCGTGGCGGTGGTGGTCAAGCCGATCGGGTTCAACCGCGATATCGCGCTGGCGCTGATCCCGGCGATGGCGGCGCGCGAGGTGGCGGTCTCGGCGATCGGCACCGTCTATGCGGTCGACGACGCCGAGTCCGACAAGGGCCAGCGCAGCATCGTCGACAATCTGCGCCACCGCTGGTCGCTGCCCACCGCGCTCGCCTTCCTGATGTGGTTCGTCTTCGCGCCGCAATGCATCTCGACGATCGCGGTCACCCGGCGCGAGACGAACGGGTGGAAATGGCCGCTGTTCATGATTGGCTATCTGTTCACCGCCGCCTATGTCATGGCGGGTATCACATATTGGCTGGCGGTGGCCGCCGGCCTTTGAGGGGCTTTCATGGCAGGCAGCGTCAACAAGGTAATTCTCGTCGGTAATCTGGGGCGCGATCCCGAATCGCGCACCTTCCAGAACGGCGGCAAGGTGGTGAATCTGCGCATCGCCACGTCGGAAACGTGGAAGGATCGCAACACCGGCGAACGCAAGGAGCGCACCGAATGGCATTCGGTGGCGATCTTCAACGAAGGGCTCGCCAACGTCGCCGAACGCTATCTGCGCAAGGGCTCGAAAGTCTATATCGAAGGCCAGCTCCAGACCCGTAAGTGGCAGGACCAGAACGGCCAGGATCGCTATTCGACCGAGATCGTGCTGCAGGGCTTCAACAGCGTGCTGACGATGCTCGACGGCGCGCCCGGCGGTGGCGGCGGTGCGGGCGGTGGCGCGCGTGACGATTGGGGTGGCGGCGACAGCGATTTCGGCGGCGGCTCCTCGGGCGGCGGCTTCGGCCAGACCCGGAGCGGCGGCGGTGCGAGCGGCGGCGGCAACAACGCCGGCGGCAGCAGCTTCGGCCAGACCCGCGGTGGCTTCGCCGACGATCTCGATGATGACGTGCCGTTCTGAAGGCGCCCTTGGCGAACGATTCCGCCCAACAACTCGATGAGATCGCCCGCGCGCGGGTGATGGCGCTCTACGACCTCGCGGGCGCGCGCGAAGAAGGCGCGCTCGACGATATCGCGCGCTTCGCCGGGCAATTGTGCGACACCCCGGTGGCGCTGGTCAGCGTGGTCGAGGAGCAATTCCAGCGCTTCCTCGCGCGGGTCGGCACCGATCTCGCCGAAACCCCGCGCAGCCAATCGTTCTGCGCGCATGCGATGCACGGCCATAAGGTGATGGAAGTGCCCGACGCGGCGCGCGATCCGCGCTTCGCCGACAATGCGCTGGTCACCGGCCCGCCGCATATCCGCTTCTACGCCGGGGCGCCGCTCGTCTCGCGCGAGGGGGTGCCACTCGGCGCCTTGTGCGTGATCGACGAGCAGCCGCGCGACGGGCTCACCGCCTTCCAGCGCGAAGGAATGGAATTGCTCGCGCTCGCCACGCTCGGCCGGCTCGAGGAGCGCCGCGCCGCGCGCGAGGCGGCGCATACCCGCGCCGCCTTGGCCGAAAGCGAGCTGCGTTTCCGCACGCTGGCCGATACGATGCCGCAAATGGTGTGGTCGGCGCGACCCGACGGTCACAACGATTATTTCAACGCGCGCTGGTATGCCTTCACCGGGGTCGCCGAGGGCGCGACCGACGGCACCGGCTGGGCGGAGGTATTCCACCCCGACGATCGCGATCAAGCCTGGTCATTGTGGCGGCGCAGCCTGGCGGACGGCGAGCCCTATCAGATCGAATATCGCCTGCGGCGCCACGACGGCGTCTATCGCTGGGTGCTCGGCCGCGCGCTGCCGATCCGCGACGCCGGCGGGCAGATCACCCGCTGGTTCGGCACCTGCACCGATATCCACGAGCAGAAACTGGCGCTCGACGAGCGCGAGATCATCAGCCACGAACTGTCGCACCGGATCAAGAACATCTTCGCGGTGATCGCCGGGCTGATCCAGTTCGCCGCGCGGGTCCGCCCCGAATTCGCCCCCGCCGCGCACGATCTGCGCGAGCGGGTGACCGCGCTTGGCCGGGCGCATGATTTCGTCCGCCCGCACAGCCTGGAAACCCGCCCGTCGCTGCAGCGCGACAGCCTCCACGGCCTGTTCGCCGAATTGTTCGAGCCTTATCAACTCGCCGAGCGATCGCGCATCACGGTCGGCGGCATGGATGTCGCGATCGACGATCGCGCCGCGACCCCGATCGCGCTGCTGTTCCACGAGCTTGCCACCAATGCCGCCAAATATGGCGCGCTCGCGCAGGACGGCGGCACCGTCTCGCTCGACGTGGCGGCCGACGGCGACGCGACGCACCTCGTCTGGCGCGAAACCGGCGGCCCCGCCGTCACCGCGCCCGCCGCGCAGGGCGGGTTCGGCAGCCAGTTGATCGAGCTGAGCGCGGTCCGCCAGCTCGGCGGCGCGGTCGAGCGCGACTGGCGGCCGGAGGGGTTGGTGGTGTCGATAAAGCTGCCCGCCGCTGCGCTTACGCGCAGGGGGTGAAGCGCATGATATCGGCGTTGCCCGGCGATACGCCGTCGAACGCCAAAGCGGCGGCGGCGCGGATCGCGGCTTCGCTGAACGGCTTGCGGATATAGCCGATCGCGCCGCAATCCCCCGCGATCTGCGCCGGATTGGCGGTGACGAACACCACTTTCACCCCATGATCGCGCACGATCCGCGCGGCGATCGCCGGCCCGGTCGCGCCGTCGCGCAGATTGACGTCGACGAAGGCGAGCGAACAGCGCGGCGCGGCGGCCAGCGCCTCGTGCGCATCAGCGGCGATCGCAGCGACCGAGTAACCGGCATCGGTGAGGATCCGTTCCAGATCCAAAGCGACGAAGATCTCGTCCTCGACAATCAACGCTGACTTACGCATGCCCTGTCCGAAATTACTTCCGGTGCAAACTACCCGAATCGCCTGCGGTTCCCCGCAACAGGAAGACGGCATGTTCGGCGAGCATATTTGCCGCCGCCGATGTGGTTTTTCTGCCACGCGACAGGAACCACGCTCCTTCGGTGACGATCCCCTGTTCGGCGAGATGCGCGCGGAAATCGTCGATCGTCAAATGGTGGATATTGGGGGTGTCGTACCAGCGTTCGGGGAGCAGCCGCGTCACCGGCATCCGCCCCCCCCACAACAGCGACAGCCGCACCCGCCAATGCGCGAAATTGGGGAAGCTGACGAAGGCGCGGCCGCCGATCCGCAGCAGATCGCGCAACACCTTGTCGGGCGCGCGGCACGTCTGCAGCGTCTGGCTGAGGATCGCATAATCGAAGCTCTGGTCGGGATAATCGGCGAGATCGGTATCGGCATCGCCCTGGATCACCGACAGCCCGCGCCCCACCGCCGCGGCGACATTGCCCGCATCGAGCTCCAGCCCGCGCGCATCGACCCCCTTTGTATCGCGCAGCGCCGCCATCAGCAGCCCGTCGCCGCACCCGACATCGAGCACCCGCGCGCCCGGCGCGACATGATCGGCGATCACCGCAAGATCGGGCCGCAGCGTCATGCCCCCGCTCCCAGGAAACCCGCGACGACGCGGTACAATTCGGGCGAATCGAGCAGGAAGGCGTCGTGGCCGTAGGGGCTCGACAATTCCATGAAGCTGACCGGCGCCCCCGCGGCGTTGAGCGCATGGACGATCGCGCGCGATTCGCGCGTCGGATAGAGCCAGTCGGTATCGAAGCTGACGAGGCAGAAACGCGCGCGGCTGGCGCGGAAGGCATTGGCGAGCAGCCCGCCATGTTCCTCGGCGAGATCGAAATAGTCCATCGCGCGGGTGATATAGAGATAGGAATTGGCGTCGAACCGGTCGACGAAGCTCAGCCCCTGGTGGCGCAGATAGCTTTCGACCTGGAAATCGGCGTCGAACCCGAACGACTTGGCGTCGCGCGCCTGCAGCCGCCGGCCGAATTTCTCGGTGAGCCCCGCTTCGGACAGATAGGTGATATGCGCCGCCATCCGCGCCACCGCGAGCCCGGCGGCGGGCACCTCGCCGTTATAATAGTCGCCGTTGTTCCAGCGGGGATCGGCCATCACCGCCTGGCGGCCGACCTCGTGGAAGGCGATATTCTGCGCCGAATGCCGCGCCGCCGAGGCGATCACCACCGCCGCCGCGACGCGATCGGGGAAGGTCGCCGCCCAGGACAAGGCCTGCATCCCCCCCATCGATCCGCCGACCACCGCGGCGAGCCGCGCGACCCCGAGATGATCGAGCAGCATCGCCTGCGCGCGGACCATGTCGCGGATCGTGATCACCGGGAAAGCCATCGCATATTCGCGCGCCGTCGCCGGATCGATCGTCGCCGGGCCCGAGCTTCCCATGCACGATCCCAGCACATTGGCGCACACCACGAACATCCGGTCAGTGTCGATCGGCCGCCCGGGGCCGACCATCGCGGTCCACCACCCCGGCTTGCCGGTGCGCGGATGCGGCGAGGCGACGAACTGGTCCATCGTCAGCGCGTGGCAGATCAGCACCGCATTGCCGCCGTCGGGCGCCAGCGTGCCATAGGTTTCATAGGCGATCTCGACCGGCGCGAGCATCCCCCCGCCGTCGAGCCTGAGCGGCCCCGGCAGCACGATATGGCGCCCAAGGCCGTAACGCTGATCGTCTGACATCGTGGCGATGCGTTAGCGGGGAGCGGCGGTGCCCACAACACCCGCTCCCCATCGCTCAGCATCCCGCCCTTTCCCGTCCACCCCGGTGCAGGCCGGGGTCCAGTGCCGACCGGCCCGCTGCTGGACCCCGGCCTGCGCCGGGGTGGCGGAAAGGCAGTTGGCGGGGAAAGCGGTTCGCCCCCCTTGCCCTCCACGCCCGCGCCCGCGTAAGCGCGCGGGCATGACCAATGCACCCGTCCCCAAGCCGTGGATCATGGAGATCGCCCCCTATATCCCGGGCCGCTCCACCACCGATGATGGCCGCAAGGTCGCCAAGCTCTCGTCGAACGAGAACCCGCTCGGCACCAGCCCCAGGGCGCGCGAAGCCTTTGCCAGCGCCGCGACCAGCCTCGAACGCTACCCCGATGCCAGCGCGACCGAATTGCGCGACACGCTGGCCGCGAAGCACGGGCTGGATCCGGCGCGGATCATCTATGGCAACGGATCGGACGAGGTGCTCCACCTCGCCGCCGGCGCCTTCGCCGGGCCGGGCGACGAGGTGATCTACGTCAATTACGGTTTCTCGGTCTATCCGATCGCCACCCGCCGCGTCGGCGCGACCCCGGTGGTGGCGCCCGACAAGGATTATGCCACCGACGTCGACGCGATCCTCGCCGCGGTCACCGATCGCACGCGGATCGTGTTCATCGCCAACCCCAACAACCCGACCGGCACCTATGCCCCGCGCGGCGAGATCGAGCGGCTCCATGCCGGGCTGCGGCCCGACATCCTGCTCGTCATCGACCACGCTTATGCCGAATATATCGACGGCGGCGACGACGACGGCGGGATGGCGCTGGCGCAAAATGCCCCCAACGTGCTGGTGACCCGCACCTTCTCCAAGATGTACGGCCTCGCCGCGGAGCGCATCGGCTGGGGCTATGCCGCGCCCGCGATCATCGAGGCGATGCACCGCATCCGCCTGCCCTTCTCGATCACCATCGCCGGGACGGCGGCGGCGGTCGCGGCGCTCGGCGATACCGACTTCGTCGCCAGCACGCGCGATCATAATGCGCAATGGCGCGCGTGGTTCGCCGACGAGATCGCCAAGCTCGGCAATGCCGGGCTGCGCGCGATCCCCAGCCAGGCCAATTTCATCCTCGTGCTGTTCGAGGGCGAGCTGAGCGCCGAGACCGCCTACAAGGGGCTGATGGACGCGGGCTATATCGTCCGCTGGCTGCCCGGCCAGGGGCTGCCGCACGGGCTGCGCATCACGATCGGCACCGCGGAGGAAACGCAAGGCGTGATCGCCGCGCTGCGCCGGATGGCCGGGGCCTGATGCTGCCGTTCGCGCGCGTCACGATCATCGGGCTGGGGCTGATCGGCTCGTCGATCGCGCGCGCGGTGCGCGAGACGATGCCGACGGTGCGGCTTACCGGGCATGACGCGAGCGCCGAGGTGCGCGAGATCGCCCGCCGGCTCGACCTGCTCGACGATGTGACGGATACCGCCGGCGCGGCGGTGACCGACGCCGAACTGGTGATCCTGTGCGTGCCGGTGGGCGCGATGGGCGCGGTCGCGGCGGAGATCGCCGCCGATCTGCCCGCCGAGGCGATCGTCAGCGACGTCGGCTCGTCTAAGGAATCGGTCGCGAAGGCGCTGCGCGAGGCGCTGCCAGGCGCGATCGTCGTTCCCGCGCACCCCGTCGCCGGCACCGAGCAGAGCGGCCCCGAGGCGGGGTTCGCCTCCTTGTTCCACGGCCGCTGGTGCATCGTCACCCCGCTGGCGGACGGCGACGCGGCCGCCGCGGCGCGGGTCGGCGAATTCTGGCGCCGGCTCGGCAGCAATGTCGAGACGATGGCGCCCGATCACCACGATCGCGTGCTCGCCATCACCAGCCATCTGCCGCACCTCATCGCCTATACGATCGTCGGCACCGCCAACGACCTCGCCGAGGTGACCGAATCCGAGGTGATCAAATTCTCCGCGGGCGGCTTTCGCGACTTCACCCGCATCGCCGCGTCGGACCCGACGATGTGGCGCGACGTGTTCCTCACCAACAAGGAAGCGGTGCTGGAGATGCTCCAGCGCTTCAGCGAAGATCTGTCTCAGCTCCAGCGCGCGATCCGCTGGGGCGACGGCGACACCCTGTTCGAGCATTTCACCCAGACCCGCGCGATCCGCCGCTCGATCGTCGATCAGGGCCAGGACGATGCCGCGGCCGATTTCGGGCGCAAGCACGACTGAGCTTCCACTTCCCCTTCTTCTCTGCGCCCCTCCCTTCGCCACGGAGGGGAGCAAAGGGGCGGGCCGCCTATTTCTCTAGCGCGTTGATCTCCGCCCACACGCGCCGTTCCGCCTCGCGACGCGGCAGGCCGGCGGGGATCGGCGCGCCGATGCGGAAGGTCACCACGCCGGGATGCTTCGCCCCTTTTTTGGGAAGCAGCCGCCCGCTGTCGGTGGCGATCGGCACCACCGGCAGGTCGAGCGCCTTGTACAGCCCGGCAAATCCCGAGCGCAGCGGCGGCTGCTCGCCCGGCGCGACCCGCGTCCCCTCCGGATAGACGATCACCGACCGCCCCGAGGCCTTGGCCGCCGCTCCGTCGCGCATCAGCTGGCGCAGCGCCTTGCTCGAAGCCTCGCGGTCGACGACGATCGATCCGTAGAGCCTCGTCGCCCAGCCCCAGATCGGAATCCGCATCAATTCGCGCTTGAGCACCATCGCCGGGCCGTCGAGGATCAGCTGCAGCTCGAGCGTCTCGTACATCGCCTGATGCTTGGCGGCGTAGAGAAACTGCCCGCGCGGCACCGCCCCCTCCACCCGGCTCTCGATCCCCAGGATCGTGCGCATCGCCCAGCGGTGGACCCTCGCCCAGAAATGCGCATAGCCGATCATCGCGCGCTGCCCGGCGAGCGCGACGAGCGGCACGAGCAGCACGATCGGCACCGATACCGCGTAGAAGAAGGTACGAAACGCGATCGTCCGCAGCCAGTCGCTCATTTGCCGACGCCCAGCCACAATACGATGCGGCGTAGAATCAACTTATTGTATTCGTTCACTAATTGCCTCAGTCGTGGTTCGGTCGAGACGCCGTCGCGGACGATGACCGCATCGTCGTCGAGCGCGGCATGCAATTCCATCCGCGCGCGCGCCATATGCCAGTCGGAGGTGACGAGCCGCACCGAACGATAGTGATGCTGCCGCACCCAGCCGGCGGTCTCCTCGGCGTTGGAACGCGTATCGACCGCCTGCCGCCCGAGATCGACGCAGCAGTCGATCGCCGCGGCATGACCGAAGACGTCGGCGAGATCGCTCTTGCTCACCCCCGGCGCCACTCCGGTGACCAGCATCCGCGTCGCGCGCTTTTCCTCGATCAGCGCCAGCCCGCGCGCGATCCGCCCCGCCCCGCCGGTCGGCACGACGATCGCATCGGTCCGCGCGACATCCGAGGGCTGGGCGAGCAGCAGCGTGAAGGCTGCGAAGCCCAGCCCCCATGCCACCGCGATCAATCCGATCAGCCGGCTGATCATAAGATGCGCCCCAGCGCACGCGTCACCGCGATCCGCGCGGCGAGCATCGCCAGCAAAGCGAAGACGAGCGGCAACAGCGCGAGCATCAGCCACGCCCCCGCCCCCAGCCCGGCGCCGCCGAGCAATTCCGACCCGAGCCCCGACGCGCGCGCGCCGATCAGCGCCACCGTCGCCAGCGCCGCCGCGCCGCCCGCCACGCCGCCGACCAGCGCATCGCGCGCGATGCGGCGCTGGAACAGCCGCGCGATCTGCACGTCGGTCGCGCCGAGCATATGCATCACCTCGATCGTTGCGCGATGCGCGTCGAGCCCGGCGCGCGCCGCGACGACCCCCACCGTCGCGGTCGCGGTTGCCATCAGCGCGACCAGCCCCAGGCCCAGCCAGGTCGCGAACGACAGCATCCCGGCGACGGAGGCCATCCAGCTGGCATGCGCGTCGATCCGCGCCGCCGGCGCCACCCCGCGCACCGCCGCGGTCACCCGGGCGAGCGTCGCGGGCGCGGTGTCGGCGAGATCGACGTCGATCATCGCGGGCAGCGGCAGATCGGCGTCATTGGCC
>JAFIGU010000047.1 GCA_017849555.1 Sphingomonas sp.
CACCCACCCCCCAGCCCCTCCCTTCACGAGGGACGGGAGCAAGGAGGAGGTGGGTCGTTTAGACCAGCCGGCTCTGCCGCACCGCCGCTTCGATGAAGCTGGTGAACAAGGGGTGCGGATCGAACGGCTTGGATTTCAGCTCGGGGTGGAACTGGACCCCGACGAACCACGGATGATCGGGACGCTCGACGATCTCGGGCAGCGTCCCGTCGGGCGACATGCCCGAAAAGACCAGCCCGCCCTTTTCGAGCACGTCGCGATAGGCGGTGTTGACTTCCCAGCGGTGGCGGTGCCGCTCGCTGATCGTCGTATCGCCATAGATGGCCGCGACGCGGCTGTTGCCGCCTAGCGTCGCCTCATAGGCGCCGAGCCGCATCGTCCCGCCGAGATCGCCCGACGCCTCGCGCTTCTCGAGCCCGTCGCGCCCCATCCATTCGGTGATCAGCCCGACGACCGGCTCATCGGTCGGGCCGAATTCGGTCGACGAGGCATTGGCGATCCCACCCAGATCGCGCGCGCCCTCGATGCACGCCATCTGCATCCCGAAGCAGATCCCGAAATAGGGGATCTCGCGCTCGCGGGCGAAGCGCACGCTGGCGATCTTGCCCTCCGCGCCGCGCTCGCCGAACGCGCCGGGGACGAGGATCGCGTGGCACGGCTCGAGATGCGCGGCGATCTCGGCATCGTCGCCCTCGAACAATTCGGCGTCGATCCAGCGGATGTTGACCTTCACCCGATTCGCGATCCCGCCGTGGACCAGCGCCTCGTTGAGCGACTTGTATGCGTCCTGCAGCCCGACATATTTGCCGACCACGCCGACGGTCACCTCACCCTCGGGGTTGGTCAGGCGATCGACGATCTCCGACCAGCGCGAGAGATCGGGCGCCGAGGACGGGACGATGCCAAAGGCGCGCAGCACCTCCGAATCGAGCCCCTCGGCATGATATTGCAGCGGCACCGCATAGATGCTCTTGGCGTCGAGCGCCGGGATCACCGCGCTTTCGGGGACGTTGCAGAACAAGGCGATCTTGGCGCGCTCGCTCGCCGGCAGCGGATGTTCGCAGCGACACACCAGCACGTCGGGCTGGACGCCCAAGGCGGCGAGTTCGCGCACCGAATGCTGGGTCGGCTTGGTCTTCAATTCGCCCGCTGCGGCGATGAACGGGACGAGCGTGACGTGGATCGAGATCGCATTGCCACGCCCGACCTCGTTCTTGAGCTGGCGGATCGCCTCGATGAACGGCAGCGATTCGATGTCGCCCACCGTGCCGCCGATCTCGCACAGCACGAAATCGAGATCGTCGGTCTCGTCCTTGGCGAAGGCCTTGATCGCATCGGTGACGTGCGGGATCACCTGCACCGTCGCGCCGAGATAGTCGCCGCGCCGCTCGCGCTGGATGATCTGCTGATAGATCCGGCCCGAGGTGACATTGTCGCTCTGCCGCGCCGCGACCCCGGTGAACCGCTCATAATGGCCGAGATCGAGGTCGGTTTCCGCCCCGTCGTCGGTCACATAGACTTCGCCGTGCTGATAGGGACTCATCGTCCCCGGATCGACGTTGAGATAGGGATCGAACTTACGGATGCGGACACGATAGCCGCGCGCCTGCAAGAGCGCCGCGAGCGATGCCGCCATGAGACCCTTGCCGAGCGAGGAAACCACGCCGCCGGTGATGAAAATGAACCGCGCCATGGGAGATAACGCCTAGCCTCGAAACAATGAACAGGACAAGCGCCTGCGTGCGCGCAGGCGCGATAAAATCCGGCGAACCGTTAAAAATCAGCGCGCGAGCGGCACGCCGCTATTGTCGGCCGGCGCGGGCTGCCCCTGCGGCTGCGCCGCGGCGGGCGGCGCGCCCGCCGCGGGCGCCTGCTGCTGCACCGGCGCCGAGCGCTGGAGCGAGGTATCGACCGAGGTGGTGCTGCGCGTCGCCGCCAGTACCGCCAGCGCGATCGACATCAGCACGAAGATCGTCGCCAGGATCGCCGTCGTCCGCGTCAGGAAGTCCGCCGCGCCACGCGCGGACATCAGCCCCGCCGGGCTGCCGCTGGACGTCAGCCCGCCCCCCTCCGACCGTTGCATCAGAATCACCGTCACCAGCGCGGCGGCGATGATGGCATGGACGACAAGGAGAAAGGTGAACATCGAGCTTCCAAAATTGCCTGCGTGGGCGGACCGGCGGCACATAGGGAGCAATCGCGATCAGGGCAATGCCGGGATCGCGCAGGTGCCTCCCCCTCGCCCTTTTAGCTCCCCTCCCGGGTGAAGGGAGGGGCTGGGGGTGGGTGGGTGTGAGGCGGGCGATGCGGCGCAACCCACCCCCGACCCTCCCTTGTTCAAGGGAGGGGAGAAGGCAGGCAGGCGCATCCCCGCCCTCGCCCGTCACCGAAATCGTGACACCTCTGAAACCAGCCGCGCCCAGCCGCGTTGAGGCGCTATGAACCTGCCGGTCCCGGCCCCCTAAAGATCGGAATGTCGCTGTGCCGAGTTTTTCACAGCCGGAACTGAGTTCGTGGATGAACACGCTGGTCGGCTATGTGCGGTCCGGCGAGCCCGATCTCACGAACCGCCAAATGGCTCTATTGCTTGTGGTTTATCTGAGCCCAGGCCCGCATACCGTGCGTGGGCTGGCCCGGATCCTCAATGTCTCGAAACCGGTTGTCACGCGCGCCTTGAATAGACTGGGCGCGCTCGGCTATCTGCGCCGCCAGCGTGACGATAGCGACAAGCGCAATATATTTGTCGCGCAGACATCCGAAGGGGCAATTTTTCTTGAGGAGTTCGGCCATCTCATCGGCGACGGGGAACGATCGCCCGTCCGCAACGGCGGCACCGCGGAGCTTCGCACTGACGGGCCGCTCGCGCCCGCTCGATCCGCGCACCAACGCGGTACGTCCGGACATCGCTGATGTCCGGCTGGCCGAATATGTCTTCGCGCCGCATTACGCCGCCGCGGTGGAACGCCGCATAGCCGCGGAGACGGTGCTGCGCGCCGCGCGGCCGGTCGATTCCGAAGCCCTCGCGACGCTCGGCGCGGGCGAGCCGTTCGAATTACTCGACGTGACCGGCGGCGACGCCTGGGGCATCGCCACTGCGCACGGGCTGGTCGGCTATCTCGACGCCGCGCTGCTGGAAAACCCGGCATGAGCAAGAGCGTGTTCATCGACGGCGCGGTCGGCACCACCGGGCTCGAAATCCGCGAGCGGCTCGAAGGGCGCGACGGGCTGTCGCTGATCCTGCTCGACGAGGCGCGCCGCAAGGATCGCGAGGCACGCCGCGAGGCGCTCAACAGCGCCGATTTCGTCATCCTGTGCCTTCCCGACGACGCCGCGCGCGAGGCGGTGGCGCTGATCGACAATCCGCATACCCGCGTGATCGACGCGTCCAGCGCGCATCGCGTCGCCGAGGGCTGGACCTACGGCTTTCCCGAACTCGGCTTCGACGTCGTCAACGCGCGCTTCGTGTCGAATCCCGGCTGCTACCCGACCGGCTTTCTCGCTCTGGTCGCGCCGCTGGTGCGCGCCGGGCTGATCCCGGCGGACTGGCCGCTCACCGTCAACGCCGTCTCGGGCTATTCGGGCGGCGGCAAGGCGTTGATCGAACGGTTCGAGAACGACGAGACGCTGGCGTATCGCGATTACGGCTTCGGCCTCGCGCACAAGCATCTCCCCGAGATGCAGCGCCACGCCGGGCTCGCTTATGCCCCGGTCTTCGCGCCGATGGTGATCCGCGCGCATCGCGGGATGGTGGTCGAGGTGCCGCTGCCGCTCGCCGCCCTGCCGACCCGGCCGGGGCGCGACGCGATCCTCGCCACGCTGACCGCCGCCTTCGCCGGCAGCCCGATCGTCACGGTGCATCAGGGCCAGCCCGACGAACTGCTCGTGCGCGAATCCGCCGCGGGCAACGACCGGCTCGACCTTTACGTCTTCGCCGGCGCGGACGGTGCGCAGGCGCGGCTCGTCGCGACGCTCGACAATCTCGGCAAGGGCGCGTCGGGCGCGGCGGTCCAGAGCCTCAATCTGATGGCCGGGCTCGATCCGCTCGCCGGCCTCAATCTGTAGGGAGATACAATGCAGCGTAACCCCGTCGCCAAGCTGCTGTTGTTCGGCGCGACCGGCGATCTCGCGCAGCGCATGCTGCTGCCCTCGCTCTACAATCTGCATGCCGACGGGCTGCTTGCGCCGGGGCTGACGATCACCGGCTCGGCGCGCTCCGACCTCGACGACGCGGGGTATCGCAAATTCGCCAGGGAAGCACTCGATCATTACCTTCCCGATGATCGCAAGCAGGCCAAGACGATCGCGAGCTTCCTCGATCGGCTGAGCTACCAGCCCGCCGACCTGTCGGACGAAAAGACCTACCAGCCGCTCGCCGACAAGGTGGGCGACGTTTCGGGCGGCCTCGCGATCTTCCTCTCGACCGCGCCGTCGCTGTTCGAGCCGGCGGTGAAGGGGCTCGCCGCGGTCGGGCTGGCCGGCGATACCGTGCGGATCGGGCTGGAAAAGCCGCTCGGCTACGATCTCGCGTCGAGCCGCGAGATCAACGACACGGTGGCGCGGGTCTTCCCCGAGGACCGGATCTTCCGCATCGATCACTATCTCGGCAAGGAGACGGTGCAGAACATCCTCGCGCTGCGCTTCGGCAATTCCTTCTTTGAGCCGGTGTGGAACGCGCGCGGGATCGACAATGTCCAGATCACCGTCGCCGAGACGGTCGGGCTGGAGGATCGCGCGAGCTATTATGACGGCGCCGGCGCGCTGCGCGACATGGTGGCGAATCATATGCTCCAGCTCGTCGCGCTGATCGCGATGGAGCCGCCCGCCCGCTTCGACACCAGTGCGATCCGCGACGAAAAGGCCAAGGTTTTCCGGTCTTTGCGCCAGATGAAGCCCGAGGAAGTGCCGCACAATACGGTAATCGGCCAATATCTCGGCGGCGCGGTGAACGGCGCGATCGTTAAGGGCTATGACGAGGAACTCGGCCGGGATTCGAACACCGAGACGTTCGTCGCGGTCAAGGCGCATGTCGACAATTGGCGCTGGCAGGGCGTGCCCTTCTATCTGCGCACCGGCAAGCGCATGACCGCGCGCCGCTCAGAAATCGCGATCCAGTTCAAGCCGGTGCCGCATTCGATGTTCGCCGGGCGCGGCGGGCTGCTCCAGCCCAACATGCTGATCATCCGCCTCCAGCCGGAGGAATATATCCAGCTGCTGGTGATGGCGAAGGAGCCGGGGCTCGATCGCGACGGCATCCGGCTGCGCGAAGTGCCGCTCAACCTCAGCCTCGATGCCGAATTCGCCGGCACGCGGCGGCGGATCGCTTACGAACGGCTGCTGCTCGATCTGATCGAGGGCGACCAGACATTGTTCGTCCGCCGCGACGAGGTGGAGGCGCAATGGACGTGGAT
Organism: Sphingomonas sp.; assembly: GCA_017849555.1. GTDB lineage: Bacteria > Pseudomonadota > Alphaproteobacteria > Sphingomonadales > Sphingomonadaceae > Sphingomonas > Sphingomonas lycopersici. The sequence continues at coordinate 5,409 of JAFIGU010000047.1, forward strand.
CGACGCGATCCGCGCCGGCTGGACCGCCAACGACATGAAGCCGAAGCATTATCCGGCCGGCACCTGGGGGCCTTCCGCCGCGATCGCGCTGACGGAGCGCGACGGGGTGACCTGGCAGGACGATTGATCGACCGCCTGCACTCCCACCGTCACCCCGGCCTTGTGCCGGGGTCCACCGGGAGGCAAAGGCTGGACAAGAGGTTCTTGCCGTGAGGCTGGAGGCACAGTGGACCCCGGCACAAGCCTGTCCTCAGCGCCTGCCTTGCAGGCAGTCGAAGGGGCCGGGGTGACGAGAGTTCCAATCTCGGCTCCCGCCATTGCGGACGCACGATAAGGATTTGAAATGAGCGACGAAATCGAATGGTGGGAATATGACGACGCGGCCGAGATGGCGGACGCGGTCGCCGGCGATATCGGTTTCATCATCGAAAGCGCGATCGACGCGCGCGGCGCGGCGGTGATCGCGCTCGCCGGGGGCAAGACCCCGGTGCCGGTCTACGAAAAGCTCGCCGCGACCAAGCTCGACTGGAAGCGCGTGACGATCATCCCGACCGACGAGCGGATCGTCCCGCTGGGCGACGCGCTGTCGAACGTGACGATGATCGGCAAGACCTTCCTTCCCAAGGGCGCGCGGGTGATCCCGATCGTCCCCAAGGCGACTGACGATTACAAGGCCGCGGGCCGCTCGGCCGATGCGCTGATGCAGGATCTGCACTGGCCGCTCGATCTGTGCCTGCTCGGAGTGGGCGGCGACGGGCATACCGCGTCGATCTTCCCCGGCCCCGATTATGACGAGGCGTTGAACGGCCCGCGCGAGCGGCGCGCGCTGGGGGTGATGCCCGATCCGCTGCCGCCCGAGGCGCCGGTGGCACGCGTCACCTTGTCGCGTGAAGGCATCGTCACCGCGCGCGCGCTGATGATCGCGGTGACCGGCGCGGCGAAGAAGAAGGTGATCGAACAGGCGATCGCCAAGGGCGCCGGCTCGCCCTGGCCGATCGGCCGCGTGCTCGCCGACGCCGAACTGCCGGTGGATATCCACTGGGCGCCGTGAGACTCCCGCACCGCCGCCCTCCCCGTCATTCCCGCGAAGGCGGGAATCCATTAACGCAGGTTCAGGATGGAGCCGGAACATCAGCGTGAATAGATTCCCGCCTTCGCGGGAATGACGGACAAGGAAGAGTTCACCCCGCTCGGGGCAAAACGGAAACGCAAGCATGAACCCCGTCGTCGCCGCCGTCACCGATCGCATCATCGAGCGCAGCCGTGAGAGCCGCGCGCGTTATCTGTCGCTGCTCGATCGTGCGCGCGACGGGTGGATCGGCCGTCCGTCGCTGGGCTGCGCCAACCTCGCCCACGCTTATGCCGGGACGCCCGAGGATCGCGCGGCGATGAAGGCCGATGCGGGGATGAACATCGGCATCGTCACTGCGTACAACGACATGCTCTCCGCGCATGCGGTCTATTATCGCTATCCCGAGTTGATCAAGCTGTGGGCGCGCGAGGCGGGCGCGACCGCGCAGGTCGCCGGCGGGGTGCCGGCGATGTGCGACGGCGTGACGCAGGGCTATGCCGGGATGGAATTGTCGCTGTTCAGCCGCGACACGATCGCGCTGGCGACCGCGGTCGCGCTGAGCCACGGCACCTTCGAGGGCGCGCTGCTGCTCGGCATCTGCGACAAGATCGTCCCTGGCCTGTTGATGGGCGCGCTGCGTTTCGGGCATTTGCCGATGCTGCTCGTCCCCGGCGGCCCGATGCCCTCGGGGCTGCCCAACAAGGCCAAGGCCGCGGTGCGTGAACGTTTCGCCACCGGCGAGGCGACCCGCGAGGAGTTGCTCGACAGCGAGATCGCCGCCTATCACGGCCACGGCACCTGCACCTTCTACGGCACCGCCAACACCAACCAGATGATGATGGAGGTAATGGGGCTGCACATCCCCGGCGCCGCCTTCGTCAACCCCGGCACCAAATTGCGGCAGGAACTGACCCGCGCCGCGGTCCACCGTGTCGCCGGGCTCGGCTGGCGCGGGGAGGATTACCGCCCGATCGGCCAGTGCGTCGACGAGCGTGCGATCGTCAATGCCGCGGTCGGATTGCTCGCCACCGGCGGGTCGACCAACCATCTGCTCCACGTCCCGGCGATCGCGCGCGCGGCAGGGATCGTGATCGACTGGGAGGATTTCGACCGGCTTTCGGGGGCGGTGCCGCTGATCGCACGCGTCTATCCCAATGGCGCGGCGGACGTGAACGCGTTCGAGGAAGCCGGCGGGATGCCGTTCGTGATCCGCGAGCTGATCGCGGGCGGCTATCTTCACGGCGATATCCTTACCGCGGGCGCGGAGACGCTGACGGGATTGAAGCCGGCGCTCGAGAACGATGCTTTGACCTGGCGTGATCCGGGCGCCAGCGGGGACGAGGCGATCCTCCGCCCCGTCTCCGCCGCCTTCTCGCCCGACGGCGGGATGCGCATCCTTACCGGCAATATCGGCCGCGCGTGCATCAAGGTCTCGGCGGTCGAGCCGGATCGCTGGATCGTCGAGGCGCCCGCGCGGGTGTTCAACGACCAGTCCGAGGTGCTCGACGCGTTCAAGCGGGGCGAGCTGGAGCGCGATGTCGTGGTGGTGGTGCGCTATCAGGGGCCGCGCGCCAACGGCATGCCCGAGCTTCATAAGCTCACCCCGCCGCTCGGCGTGCTGCAGAATCGCGGTTTCCGCGTCGCCCTCGTCACCGATGGCCGCATGTCGGGGGCGAGCGGCAAGGTGCCGTGCGCGATCCACGTCTCGCCCGAGGCGCTGGGCGGCGGCGCGATCGGGCTGATCCGCGACGGCGATATCGTGCGGCTCGACGCAGTGGCAGGGACGCTCGAGGCCCTGGTCGACGGTGCCGAGTGGCTGGCGCGGACCCCCGCCCCTGCCCCGGCCGCGGCGGACGGGTTCGGGCGCGAATTGTTCGGGCTGTTCCGCGGGGCGGCGGACGAAGCCGAAAAGGGCGCCAGCGCGATTCTCGCCAGCGCCGGACTGTAATCGGGGGAAGCGGGATGGAAGTTGTCGCGGTCGATATCGGCGGGACGCACGCCCGCTTCGCGATCGCCGAGGTCGAGCATGGCCGCGTGGTCCGGCTGGGCGCGCCGGTGACGCTCAAGACCGCCGAACATGCCTCGCTGCAAACCGCCTGGCAGGCGTTCGCCGCCGGGCTCGGCCGCGCCGTCCCCCGGGCCGCGGCGATCTCGGTCGCGTCGCCGATCACCGGCGATCTGATCCGGCTGACCAACAATCCCTGGGTGATCCGCCCGTCGCTCATCCCCGAGCGGCTCGGCGCGGAAACCTATACGATCATCAACGATTTCGGGGCGGTCGGGCATGCCGTGGCACAAATGCCCGCCGACCAGTTCGAGCATCTCTGCGGCCCCGATGTGCCGCTGCCGGCGGAGGGCGTCACCACCGTCTGCGGCCCCGGCACCGGGCTGGGGGTGGCGCAGGTGCTGCGTACCGCGGCGCGCTATCATGTCCTCGCCACCGAGGGCGGGCATGTCGATTACGCCCCGCTCGACGCGATCGAGGATGCGCTGGTGCAGCGGCTGCGCAAGGCCTTCACCCGCGTCTCGACCGAGCGCGTCTGCGCCGGGCCGGGGATCGTCGCGATCTACGAAACGCTCGCCGAGCTCGAGGGCCGCGCGGTGTCGATGCGTGACGATCGGACGATCTGGCAGGAGGCGCTCGAGGGCACCGATCCGCTCGCGCTCGCCGCGCTCGATCGCTTCTGCCTCGCGCTCGGCGCGGTGGCGGGCGATCTCGCGCTGGCCCAGGGCGGCAAGGGTGTGGTGATCGCGGGCGGGCTCGGGCTCAGGATCAAGGACAAATTGCTCCGCTCGGGCTTCGCGCACCGCTTCGTCGCCAAGGGCCGGTTCCAGTCAATGATGGCGGAGATCCCGGTCAAGCTGATCACCCATCCCCAGCCCGGCCTGTTCGGCGCCGCGGCCGCCTTTGCCCAGGAGCATGAATGATGACCGATAACGTCCCCGCGATCGAAGGTCTGATGCGCACCAGCGCGGTCATCCCCGTGCTCGTCATCGACGATGCGGCGACCGCGCGACCGCTCGCCGAGGCGCTCGTCGCCGGCGGGCTCCGGGTGCTGGAGGTGACGTTGCGCACCCCCGCCGCGCTCGATGCGATCCGCGAGATGAAGCAGGTGCCCGGCGCGATCGTCGGCGCCGGCACGGTCGTTTCAACCGAGCAGTTCGAGGCGGTGATGGAAGCGGGCGCCGAATTCATCGTCTCGCCCGGCCTCACCGAGCGGCTCGCGCGCCCGATCATCGACAGCGACGTGCCTTTCCTGCCCGGCGTCGCAACCGCGGGGGATATCATGCGCGGGCTCGATCTGGGGCTTACGCATTTCAAATTCTTCCCGGCGGAGACGAGCGGCGGGCTCAAGGCGCTGAAGGCGCTCGCGGCCCCTTTCCACCAATGCCGCTTCTGCCCGACCGGCGGGATCACCGAAGCCAGCGCGCGCGATTGGCTGGGGTTCGCGCCGGTGCTGTGCGTCGGGGGGAGTTGGGTGACGCCCGCGGGGGCCTCGATGGCCGAGGTGGAGGCAAAGGCACGCGCGGCGGCGGGGTTGCGTTAATCCCGCACCGTTCGCCCTGAGCTTGTCGAAGGGCTGCCCTTCTTCCGAGGAAGAAAAGGACAGGGCTTCGACAAGCTCAGCCCGAACGGAGGTTAGTTACATCTCCCCCCGCGCGTGGCGGATGGCGTACCATTTCTTCACATTGGCATTGTGCTGTTCGAGCGTATTGGCGAACACATGCCCGCCGGTGCCGTCGGCGACGAAATAGAGCGCGTCGCTCCGTGCCGGATCGAGCACCGCGTCGATCGAGGCGCGCCCCGGATTGGCGATCGGCCCGACCGGCAGGCCGGCCTCGGCGTAAGTATTATAGCCGTTCTTGGCACGCAGCTCGGATTGCAGGATGCGGCGGCCGAGCGGTTTGCCCTTGGTGATCGGGTAGATCACCGTCGGATCGGCCTGCAGCGGCATCCCGCGCTTCAGGCGGTTGGCATAGACCGCCGCGACCTTGCGCCGCTCCTCCGGCTTGCCGGTTTCCTTCTCGACGATCGAGGCAAGGATGATCGCCTGTTCCGGGGTCGACACCGCGATCCCCGGTTTGCGGCGTTTCCACGCCGCGGCGAGATAATCGCGCATCGCCTTCTGCATCCGCGCGACGACCGACGCACGCGTATCGCCCTTCTGATAGGCATAGCTGTCAGGCAGGATCGACCCTTCCGCCGGCACCGCGACATCGCCGACCAGCCCGTCGGCCTTCATCAGCGCCTCATGGACAAGGATCGAGGGAAAGCCCTCCGGCACCGCGACGAGCCGCTGGCGGACCCGCCCCTCCTGCAGCAGCGTCAGCACGTCGGACGCGCTGGCGTGCGCCGGCACCGCATATTCGCCCGCCTTGATCGCCTGCCCGTTGCCGAGCAGCCGCGCGAAGCCGCGGAAACGGATCGCCGAACGGATCGCGCCGGCGCGCTGCAATTCGTTCGCCGCGCGCGCCAGCGTCGCGCCCTCGGGCACGATCACCGCGACGGGCTTGGCGGCGGGCCCCGCCCCGAGCCAGTCGTGGGTCAACCAGCCGAGCGTCGCCCCGCCGAGAATGACGAGCAACGTCGCGAGGCAACCGAGCTTTCTCATTCCATTATCATCCCGGCTCTCGTTTCCACCCCGGCGAAGGCCGGGGTCCAGCAACGGGCCGGCCGAGACTGGATCCCGGCCATCGGGGTCCCCGCAAAGTGGTACTTTGCGGGGTGCCCCTCCGCCGGGATGGTCATGTTAGACTGCCTTCATCACCAGCGAGGCATTGGTCCCGCCGAAGCCGAACGAATTGTTGAGCACCGCGCGCACCGGCCGCTTCTTGGCGACATGCGGCACGAGATCGACGCCGGCGCAATTCTCGCTCGGATTGTCGAGGTTGAGCGTCGGCGGGACGATCTGGTCGCGCATCGCGAGCAGGCAGAAGATCGATTCGACCGCGCCGGCGCCGCCCAGCAAATGACCGATCGCGGATTTGGTCGAGGACATCGACAGGTTGCCGATCGCATTGCCGAACAGCCGCCGCACCGCGCCGAGCTCGAGCTCGTCGCCGAGCGGGGTCGAGGTGCCGTGGGCGTTGATATAGTCGATATCGCTCAGCGACAGCCCGCTCTTGCGCATCGCCATTTCCATCGAGCGGAACGCGCCCGAGCCTTCGGGATGCGGCGCGGTGACGTGATAGGCGTCGCCGGAGAGACCGTAGCCGATCACCTCACCATAGATCTTGGCGCCGCGCGCCTTGGCCCGCTCATATTCCTCGAGCACCACCACGCCCGCGCCCTCGCCCATCACGAAGCCGTCGCGATCGCGGTCATAGGGGCGGCTCGCCTTTTCGGGCGTGTCGTTGAAATTGGTCGACAGCGCGCGCGCCTGCGCGAAGCCGGCGATGCCGAGCGGGCAGATCGCGCCCTCGGCGCCGCCCGCGAGCATCACATCGGCATCGTCCATCGCGATCATCCGCGCGGCGTCGCCGATCGAATGCGCGCCGGTCGAGCAAGCGGTGACCACCGCATGATTCGGCCCCATCAGCCCGTATTTGATCGAAACCTGCCCCGAAATGAGGTTGATCAGCCGCCCGTGGACGAAGTGCGGCGAAACGCGCCCCGGCCCCTTTTCGTGGCAGACGATCGATTCGCTGGCGATTCCCGGCAATCCGCCGATCCCCGCGCCGATCGAGCAGCCCGCGCGGAATCGCTCCGCTTCGGTCATTTCGGTGAGCCCGGCGTCTTCGAGCGCCTGCCCGGCGGCATCGATGCCATAGATGATGAACGGATCGACCTGGCGCTGGATCTTGTGATCGACGCGCTTCGACGGATCGAAACCGTAAGCATGATCGGCCGGTTTCACCTCGCAGGCGATGCGGCACTTCTGGTCCGACGCATCGAAACGGGTGATCGGGCCCGCGCCCGACCGGCTGGCGATCAGATTGGCCCAGCTCGTCTCGACGTCCGCACCGAGCGGGGTAACGAGGCCAAGACCGGTGACAACGACGCGACGCATGTGCGAATCTCCGAAAAATACAACAGGCCCAGCCCCTTATGGGGCTGAGCCTGTCGAAGCACTATCCTGCTGCCAATGGCGGCATCCCTTCGACAAGCGCAGGGCGTTCAGGACAGCTTAGCTCTGGGGTTTGATCCCCGTCTCAGCCCTTGTGCTCGTCGATATAGCTGATCGCGTCCTTGACGGTCGTGATCTTCTCGGCGGCGTCGTCAGGGATTTCGACACCGAATTCTTCCTCGAACGCCATCACCAGCTCGACGATGTCGAGACTGTCGGCACCGAGATCGTCGATGAAGCTGGCGTCCTCGGTCACCTTGTCGGCTTCGACGCCCAGATGCTCGACGACGATCTTCTTCACGCGGTCGGCGGTCTCGCTCATTATCTGGCCCTCATATCGTTGGGGGTTATTGGTTGCTGAACGCAGCTAGAACGGCTTGGGGTTCGTGGCAAGCGTGCGTTCATCTTAGCGGGCAAACTTGGGCTTACACCATCGCCATTCCGCCGTTCACATGCAACGTCTGGCCGGTGACATAGCCCGCTTCCTTCGACGCGAGATAGACGACCGCGGCGGCGATGTCTTCCCCGGTGCCGAGATCGCCGGCCGGAATCCTGCCGAGCAGTGCGGTTTTCTGCGCTTCCGGCAGCACGTCGGTCATCGCCGAGCGGATGAAGCCGGGGGCGACGCAATTGACCGTGATGTTGCGGCTGGCCAGCTCCTGCGCCAGCGCCTTGGACATGCCGACCAGCCCCGCCTTGGACGCGGCATAATTGGCCTGCCCCGGATTCCCGGTCTGCCCGACGACCGAGGTGATCGAGATCACCCGGCCGAAGCGTTGCTTCATCATCGGCTTGGCTGCAGCGCGAATCAGGCGGAAGGCGGCTTCGAGGTTGACCTGGATCACCTGCTGCCATTCCTCGTCCTTCATCCGCATCGCGAGATTGTCGCGCGTGACGCCGGCATTGTTGACGAGGATATCGAGTCGCCCGCCGAGCGCTTCCGCCGCCGCGGGGACGAGGGCATCGACCGCCGCCGGATCGGACAGATTGGCCGGCACCGCGACGTGATCGCCGCCGAGGCTGTCGCGAAACGCAGCGAGCTTTTCGGCATTGGAGCCCGAAACCGCCAGCCGCGCGCCCTGCGCCGCGAGCCCGCGCGCGATCGCCGAACCGATCCCGCCCGAAGCGCCGGTCACCAGCGCGGTCATGCCTGTCAGGTCGAACATTTGAATCTCCTGGAAAATCCCGCTGCCTCATCCACCGTCACGCCGGGCTTGACCCGGCATCCAGAGCCACACATGCCGCCGCCCGTCGCCCTGGATGCCGGATCAAGCCCGGCATGACGGTTATTCTTTCTGCCGTCACCTCGGCCTCGAGCCGGGTGACGAGACTTCAAAGCGTCTTCAGCAGCGCTTCGATATCGTCCATCGTCACGACGCTGAGCGGCGCCGCATCCGGCGCGATGCGCTTGACCATCGGGCCGAGCACCTTGCCGCCGAATTCGACGAAATCGCTTACCCCGGCCTCATGCATCGCCAGCACCGATTCGCGCCAGCGCACCATCCCGGTCACCTGCCGCACCAGCCCGGTGCGGATCGCATCGACCGCGCCGACCGGCGCCGCACCGACGTTGCAATAGAGCGGCACGAGCGGCGCGGCGATGCGCGCCTCGGCGAGCGCCTGTTCCATCGCCTCGGCGGCGGACTGCATCAGCGAGCAGTGGAACGGCGCCGAGACGGGGAGCGGCAGCGCGCGCTTCGCGCCATGATCCTTGGCCAGCGCCACCGCGCGATCGATTGCCTCCTTATGGCCGCTGATCACCACCTGCGAGGGATCGTTATCGTTGGCGACCGCGCAGACGAGCGTCTCGCCGGTCTCCGCGCGCACCGCCTCGATCGCCGCGGCGGCGATCGCCTCGGCCTTTTCGAGATCGGCGCCGAGCAACGCCGCCATCGCGCCGACCCCGACCGGCACCGCCGCCTGCATCGCCTGCCCACGCAGCTTGAGCAGCCGCGCCGTCGTGGCGAGGTCGAACGTCCCCGCTGCGCACAAGGCGCTATATTCGCCGAGCGAATGCCCCGCCACGAAATCGGCCTTGTCGGCCAGCGACACCCCACCCTCGCGCTCGAGCACGCGCAATGTGGCGATGGCATTGGCCATGATCGCGGGCTGGGCGTTTTCGGTGAGCGTGAGCTCCTCGGCCGGCCCCTCGGCCATCAGGCGGAACAGATTTTGCCCGAGCGCCTCGTCGACCTCCTGAAAGACCTCGCGCGCATAGGGGCTCGCGTCGGCGAGCGCCTTGCCCATGCCGACAGACTGGCTCCCCTGCCCCGGAAAGATGAACGCGCGCATGCTGCCTCCTTGATCGAAGCGCGCGGCGTAAGCGCGGGAATGGCGCGGGGTCAACCTCGCGTGCGGACCAGCACGATTTCGGTGCCCGGCGCGAACAGCCGGTGCGCGATCGCCGGCGGCACCAGCGGGGCCAATCCGAGCGCGCGGATCAGGCTGCCGAGCCGGGTCGGCGGCGGCGGGTAGCGCGCGACGATCGTCCCTGCCGGCGCCGCATCGGCCGGCGCGACCGCCAGTCCGCCGGGCGCCGCGGGCGTGGCGCGGATGTTGTGCAATTGCCCGAAGGCGATCGGTATCTCGGCGCGGCGCACGTCCGCCGGTGCGCCCGCGACGATCTCGCCGGGATGCGCGCGGGCGGCGGCGACCAGCGCCTCGGCCTGCCAATGCGGATGCGCATTGCCCGCGCCCATCAGGATCAGGTCGCTGGCGACGATCGCCGCGAGCAGCCCGATGCGCCACCGCGCGGGCAGCCGATCGAGCCACACGGCCAGCACCAGAGTCGCGGCAACCGCGGCGAGCATGAAATAGCGCGGGTTGAGCACCAATTTGGTATAAAGCGCCCCGACCAGGACGAAGCCGCTCGCCGCTATCGCCGCGAGGACGATCAGCCGGCGCCGTGCCCCCTCGCCAAGCCCGCGCGTCGCGCCCAGCGCCAGCGCGATCCCGGCGAGCCAGAACAGGAGCCCGAAATCGTCGTTGACCAGCAACACCAGCAAGGGGTCGATCGGCGGCCACAGCAGGAAATTGCCCTCGGCATTGGCGGCGCGGTCGATATGTTCGTCGTGGTGGAAAGCGATCGCATAGCGACGCAGCGGATCGCCGGTCAGCGCATATTGGAACGCTGCCTCCACGCTGAGCACCAGCATGATGCCGATACCGGCGGCAAACAGCACGCGACGCGGCACCGGGCGCCCGATCAGGAATAACGGCGCGAAGACGGCGAGCGGGAGCAGGCTCGTCTCGCGGCACAGGATCGCGATGCCGAAGCACAGTCCGGCGGCGAATCCGCGCCCGATACCGGCCCGCGCGCCGCCGAGCAGCATCGCCCCTGCGATCAGCGCGCTTGCCTCGACCAGATCGATCCCGGCGGTGGTGGCGTTGGCGACGACCACCGGCAGAGTCGCGATCAGCAGCGTCGCGATCCACCCCGCCCGCGCGCCGCCGATGCCGTGCGCATATCGCCCGACCAAAGCGACGAAGATCGCGTAGAACAGCAGCCCCGTCACCGCAAACGCGGCGAAGCCGCGCCCCACGATCGCCAGCACCCCGGCGAAGGCGAGCACCAGCGGGAAACGCGTCGTCCAATGATCCACGCCCGCCGACGGCGGATGCCGCAGCCACGCGTCGGCACCCGCATAATAAAGCGAATCGTCCGACGCCTCGAAGCCGACCCAGCCGACCCACACGGCGAGCATCGCCGCGGCGATCAGCAGCGCGGGCCACAGCCGGTTATGTCGCGAACCCGCAGATGTCATCAGCCGCCCCTACCGCCGCGTCGGTGGAGATTCGGTTTACCTTGTCCCTATTCCGTCATTCCCGCGAAGGCGGGAGTCCATTAACCCTGGTGGCGCGGCTTAATTCGATAGGCCAGCCAGAATGGGTTCCCGCCTTCGCGGGAATGACGAGGGAAGGTCGGCCCCTCCCCACCCTTGCCTTTTCGCCATTTTCCTATATGGGACCGCCCTCTCGCGGGCGACGGAGCGATCCTTCGCCCCGTGAGCTGTTTGTGAGACGACAGCCGGAGGGGCATGGCACGGGGCCATGTCAGCGATCGGCCAACGAAGGAAAGCACATGGCTCTTTACGAGCACGTGTTCCTTGCGCGCCAGGATTTGGCACAAGCGCAGGTGGACGCGATGGCGGAAGCCGCCACCAAGATCGTCGAAGCCCATAACGGGAAGATCATCAAGACCGAGACCTGGGGTCTCCGCAGCCTGGCGTATCGCATCGCGAAGAACCGCAAGGCGCATTATGTGATGATCGAAATCGACGCCCCCGGCGACACGATCGCCGAGCTGGAGCGTCAGAACCAGATCAACGAAGACATCATCCGCTACATGACCGTCAAGGTCGACGCGCATGAGGCCGGCCCGTCGGTGATGATGCGCAAGCAGGAGCGTGACCGTGAGCGTCGCGCCGATCGCGCGCGTCGCGATCGTGAGGAGGAGTTCGCGTAATGGCCCGTCCGTTCTTCCGCCGCCGCAAGAGCTGCCCCTTCTCCGCGAAGGACGCCCCCCGGATCGACTATAAGGACGTCCGGCTGCTGCAGGGCTTCGTCTCCGAGCGTGGCAAGATCGTTCCGTCGCGCATCACCAGCGTGTCGGCCAAGAAGCAGCGCGAGCTCGCCCAGGCGATCAAGCGCGCGCGTCACCTGGGCCTGCTGCCCTACGTCGTGAAGTAAGGAGCGGCTCACATGGACGTCATTCTGCTTGAACGTGTCGAGAAGCTCGGCACCATCGGCGATGTGGTGAAGGTGAAGGATGGCTTCGCCCGCAACTACCTGCTGCCGAACAAGAAGGCGCTTCGCGCCAACGAAGCCAACCGCAAGGTGTTCGAGGCCAATCGCGCCCGCATCGAGGCGGACAATGCCAACCGTCGCACCGACGCTGAAAAGGAAGCCAAGGGCTTCGACAACGTCAGCGTGACGATCATCCGCCAGGCGTCGAACACCGGCCAGCTTTACGGTTCGGTCGCGGTGCGCGACATCGTCGAGGCGCTGGTCGCCGATGCGCACAAGGTCGCCAAGAGCCAGGTCGTGCTCGATCGCCCGATCAAGGCGATCGGCGTGTACGAGGTCAAGGTCGCGCTGCACCCGGAAGTGGCCGTTGCCGTCAAGGTCAACGTCGCCCGCTCGCCGGAAGAAGCCGAGCTGCAGGCCTCGGGCGTCGACGTGACGGCGCAGATGTTCGAGGAAGGTCGCGATCAGGGCGGCTTCACCGAGGATTATGATCCCAACGCCGAGCCGGGCGCCACCGCCGAAGCTCAGCCGGAGGCGGAGCAGGCGTAACGCCCGCTTCCCTTTCGGGGATAAGGAATAAGGCCCGCTGGAGCGATCCGGCGGGCCTTTTTCTTTGCGCTACCACCCCGGCGCCAGACGCCGGTGAAAAATGATGCGCGCCCTCCCCGTTCGGGCTGAGCTTGTCGAAGCCCTGCCCTTTCTTCCGATGAAGAAAGACAACCCTTCGACAAGCTCAGGGCGAACGGAGGTAGGTTTAACCCAAAGCCTCGACCTGCTCGGCCAGTTCCAGCCAGCGCAGTTCCGCCGCTTCCTTCTCCTCGCGCGCGGCGCCGATCGCCTTGGTCAGCCGGTCGAACGCCGCGGGATCGCGCGCATAGAGCCCCGGATCGGCGAGCGCCGCCTCGTCGCGCGCGATCGCCGCGTCGAGCGCCTCGATCCGCGCGGGGAGCTGGTCGTAATCGCGCTGGTCCTTGTAGCTGAGCTTGACGCGCGGCTGCGGTGGCGGCGGGGGCGCAGCCTTTGCCGGCGCGGCCTTCTTCGGTTCGGGCCGCCGCCTGCGCTGGCGCTCCCAATCCTCATAGCCGCCGACCACCGCATCGACCTGCCCCGACCCGTCGAGCCCGAGCGTCACCGTCACCGTGCGATCGAGAAAATCGCGATCGTGGCTGACGATCAGCACCGTGCCGTCATAATCGGCGATCACTTCCTGCAACAGATCGAGCGTTTCGAGATCGAGATCGTTGGTGGGTTCGTCGAGCACGAGCAGGTTCGACGGCCGCGCGAATTCGCGCGCCAGCAGCACGCGCGAGCGCTCGCCGCCCGACAGCGAGCCGACCTTGGCGTCGGCGATCGACGGATCGAACAGGAATTCCTTGAGATAGCCGTGGACGTGCTTCTTGACCCCGAGCACCTCGATCCAGTCGCCGCCGTCGGCCAGCACCTGCCGCACGCTCTTGTCGGGGGCCATCAGGCTGCGCTGCTGGTCGATCACGATCGCGTCGAGCGTCTTGGCGAGCTTCACCTTGCCGCTATCCGGCTCCAGCTCCCCGGTCAGCAATTTGAGCAGGGTCGACTTGCCCGCGCCGTTGCGCCCGACCAGCCCGATGCGGTCGCCGCGTGTCACGCGGAAGGTGAAGTCGCGGATGATCGGGCGGTCGCCATAGGCCTTGGTGACATGCTCGGCGTCGATCACCACCTTCGAGCGCGCGTCGTCATTGGCCATCGCCAGCGCGGCGGTGCCCTGCGGCCCCATCATCGCGGCACGCTCGGCGCGCATCTCCTTGAGCTTGGTAAGCCGCCCCTGATTGCGCCGCCGCCGCCCGGTGACCCCGCGCTGGAGCCAATGCTCCTCGATCTTGAGCTTGGCGTCGAGCTTCTCGGCGGCGCGCTGTTCCTCGGCCGCGACCTGATCGGTCCAAGCCTCGAACCCGCCGAAGCCGATCTCGGCGCGGCGCAGGCTCCCGCGGTCGAGCCACAATGTCTGTCTGGTCAGCCGGGTGAGGAAGGTGCGATCGTGGCTGATCACGACGAACGCGCCGTTGAAGCGCTGGAGCCAGTCCTCCAGCCATTCGATCGCGGCGATATCGAGATGGTTGGTCGGCTCGTCGAGCAGCAGCACGTCGGGCGACTGCGCCAGCGCGCGGACGATCGCGGCACGGCGCCGCTCGCCGCCGCTCGCGGTCCCGGCGTCGCGGGTGAGATCGATGCCGAGCTGCCCGGCGATCGCCTCGGCCTCGAAATGCTGTGGGGCATCGGGGGCGGACAGGACGTAATCGGCGAGCGTCGCGAAACCGGTGAGATCGGGCTCCTGTTCGAGCAGGATCACCTTGGTCCCGGGGACGATCGTGCGCCGCCCCTCGTCGGCGTCGATGCGCCCCGCGATCAGCTTGAGCAGGGTCGTCTTGCCCGCGCCGTTGCGCCCGATCAGCGCCAGCCGGTCGCGCGGCTGGATATAGAGATCGAGGTGGCGAAACAGCCAGCCGGCGCCCTGGACGACGCCAAGGTCTTCATATGCGAGAATGGGGGCAGCCATGAGGGGCGCAGATAGGGATGCGGGGGGGATTTGGGAACCGCCTAACGCCCCTTCTTCCCTTCTCCCCTCCCTGGTGAAGAGGGGAGAAGGGAAGAAGGCATAAGAAAAGGCCGGAAGGCTTGCGCCCCCGGCCTGTTCTTTTCGGTTCGGAACCGGCGACGGCAAAGCCGCCGCCGTGACGTCAGACCGGATCAGCTGCGCCGACCGGCTGTCCGATCCGATGCGAGTCCTCGGCCAGCGTGGCCGGCCGAGGCCGCATTCGGATCAGAAGTCCATCCCGCCCATGCCGCCGCCCGGCATCGCCGGCATCGCCGGCTTGTCTTCCGGCAGCTCGGCCACGGTCGCCTCGGTGGTGATGAGGAGACCCGCCACCGATGCGGCGTTCTGCAGCGCGGTACGCACCACCTTGGTCGGATCGATCACGCCGGCCTGCACCAGATTCTCATAGGTGTCGGTCGCCGCGTTGAAGCCGATCGACTGATCGCCGCCGTCGAGCAGCTTGCCCGCAACCACCGCGCCGTCGTGGCCGGCGTTGTGCGCGATCTGCTTGACCAGCGCGGTCAGCGCCTTGCGGACGATGTCGATGCCGCGGGTCTGGTCGTCGTTGGCGCCCTTGAGCCCGTCGAGCGCCTTCGTGCCGTACAGCAGCGCGGTGCCGCCGCCCGGAACGATGCCTTCCTCGACCGCAGCGCGGGTCGCGTGCAGCGCATCGTCAACGCGATCCTTGCGCTCCTTGACCTCGACTTCGGTCGCACCGCCGACCTTGATCACCGCGACGCCGCCGGCGAGCTTGGCCAGACGCTCCTGGAGCTTCTCGCGGTCGTAATCGCTGGTCGTCACTTCGATCTGCTGGCGGATCGCCTCGACGCGGCCCTTGATCGCGGCCTCGTCACCGGCGCCGTCGACGATCGTCGTGTTGTCCTTGTCGATCGTCACGCGCTTGGCGGTGCCGAGCATGCCGAGCGTGACGTTCTCGAGCTTGATGCCGAGATCTTCGCTGACGACTTCGCCCTTGGTGAGGATCGCGATGTCTTCGAGCATCGCCTTGCGACGATCGCCGAAGCCCGGCGCCTTGACCGCCGCGACCTTCAGGCCGCCGCGCAGCTTGTTGACTACCAGGGTGGCCAGCGCCTCGCCCTCGATGTCCTCGGCGATGATCAGCAGCGGACGACCCGACTGCACAACCGCCTCGAGGATCGGCAGCATCGACTGCAGGTTCGACAGCTTCTTCTCGTGGATCAGGATGTACGGGTCGTTGAGCTCGACCTGCATCTTTTCCGGGTTGGTGATGAAGTACGGCGACAGATAGCCGCGGTCGAACTGCATGCCCTCAACCACGTCGAGTTCGAATTAGAGGCCCTTGGCCTCCTCGACGGTGATGACGCCTTCCTTGCCGACCTTCTCCATCGCTTCCGCGATCTTCTCGCCGACTTCCTTGTCGCCGTTGGCCGAGATGATGCCGACCTGGGCGATCTCGTTCGAGCCCGAAACCGCCTTCGAACGCGCCTTGACGTCGTCGACGACCTTGTGGACCGCGAGGTCGATGCCGCGCTTCAGGTCCATCGGATTCATGCCGGCCGCGACCGACTTCATGCCCTCGCGGACGATCGCCTGCGCCAGCACGGTGGCGGTGGTGGTGCCGTCACCCGCGATGTCGTTGGTCTTCGAGGCGACCTCGCGGACCATCTGCGCGCCCATGTTCTCGAACTTGTCCTGGAGTTCGATTTCCTTGGCGACGGTGACGCCGTCCTTGGTGATGCGCGGCGCGCCGAACGACTTGTCGATCACAACGTTGCGGCCCTTCGGCCCCAAAGTGACCTTCACCGCGTCGGCGAGGATGTCCACGCCCTTCAGAATGCGCTCGCGCGCGTCGCGCGAGAATTTGACGTCCTTGGCTGCCATGTTGGCTACCTTTCAATCTGACGAATGTTGAAGAAATTCGGGTGGCGGAACGCCGATCAGCCCTCGACGATGCCGAGGATGTCGCTTTCCTTCATGATCAGCAGGTCTTCGCCGTTCACCTTGACTTCGGTGCCGGACCACTTGCCGAACAGAATGCGATCGCCCGCCTTCACGTCGAGCGGGGTGACCTTGCCGTCTTCGCTCTTGGCGCCCGCACCGGCGGCGACGACCTCGCCCTCCTGCGGCTTTTCCTTGGCGGTGTCGGGGATGATGATCCCGCCGGCCGTCTTCTCTTCCGCCTCGACGCGGCGGACGAGAACGCGGTCGTGCAACGGACGAAAGTTCATTGCTGTTCCCTCTCTAAAGGCAATGTGACAATTCGTTGGCACTCGAAGAAGCCGAGTGCCAGCGCCGCGCATATGTGGGTCGGCCCAGCCCCGGTCAATGGCGAGGCGTACAAAAAATTTGTGACGGTTTAGCGCGCGGCCGTCAGCCCGAGCCGGTCGCGCGCGCTCCAGCGCCACATCAGCAGGATCGAAACGACCAGCAATCCGGCCGCCAGCCCCATCCAGATGCCGACCCCGGCAAGCGGGGTGCGGAAGCCCAAAACGATCGCAGTGCCGAAGCCGACCACCCAATAGCCGAACAGCGCGACCAGCATCGGCACGCGCGTATCCTGCAGCCCGCGCAGGTTCGCCGCCGCCACCACCTGGATGCCGTCGACGAGCTGGAACACCGCCGCCACCGCGAGATAGCTCACCGCGAGATGCACCACCGGGGCGTTGAGCGGGTTGCCGAGATCGAGATAGGCGCTGACCAGCAGCCGCGGCGCGACCCACATCGTGAGTGCGCTGATCGCCATCGAGCCGGTGCCGACCGCGAGCGCGATCCGCCCGGCGCGGCGGATCCACTCGCTGTTGCGCGCGCCATAGCCCATGCCGACACGGATCGTCGCCGCCTGCGCGATCCCGAGCGGCACCTGGAAGGTCAGCGAGGCGATGTTGAGCGCGACGGCATGCGCCGCGACCTCCTTGACCCCGAGCACCCCCATCAGCAGCGAGGCGCCGCCGAACAGCGCGCCCTCCGCCATCCAGGTAAGCGAGATCGGCAAGCCGAGCCGGACGATCTCGCGGAAGCGCGACCATTCGCTCCGCCACCAGCGCCCGAACAGGCGATAGCGCCGCAGCCGGCGATCGAAATGCAGGATCAGCCAATAAGCAATCGCCATCAGCGACAGGCTGAGCACGCTCGCCAGCGCCGATCCTTCGAGCCCGAGCCGGGGGAAGCCGGCATTGCCGAACACCAGGCACCAATTGGCGACGATGCTGAACGCCAGCGCCATCCCTGTCACGCCGAACGCCCAGCCCGGGCGGCCGAGCGCGGCGGCGCTGGTGCGCATCACCCCGGCGGCGACCGCCGGGAAGGTGCCGAGCAGGATGATATGCAGGAAATGACCCGAGCGCCGCGCGACCGCCGGATCCTGATCGGCGAGCAGCAGCAGCCGCTCGCCGTTCCACAGGATGATCATCACGACGATCGCCGCGGCGGCGCCGACCCATAAGGCCATGCGGAAGCTGCGCCGCACCTCGCGCACCGCATGTTTGCGCCGGCCGAGCTCGGCCGCGATCAGCGGCGAGGCCGCGGTCGTCAGCCCGATCGTCGAATACATCAGCAGGTTGAACATGAACACGCCGAGCGTCGCCGCCGCCAGCTCGACCGTGCCGAGCCGCGCGACGAAGATCACGTCGACCGCCGCCACCGCCATCTGCAGCAGGTTCGCGCCGACCAGCGGCCCGGCGAGCGTGAGCAGCGCGCGCAATTCCGCTCGCGCCGTCGCGGGAGCAGAGCCGGTGAGCGGCGCAAGGGTTTCGGCGGTCATGACGGTGCGACTTTGCGGTTCTCGGGGTGGAACGAACGCCGGGTCGCACGCCAGCACGGCCTCCTCGGGTGGCCGTACGCTCGTCTAACCCTTGCGCATTACACTGGCAAGACCGCCGCTAAGATTATGACTTAATTTGGAAATATCGGAGCCTATCCCCCCCTCTTCTCCCCACCCTCGTTAAGGGAGGGGAGAAAATGGATTACCCCGAGGAAGCCTAACGCCCGTCGGGCCGGCTCGTCACGATCGCGACCCCGCCCTTTTTGATCGAGACGAGATGCTCGACGCCGTCGTCGCATTTCGCGCGCCACGTCGGGACGCCATTCTCGTCGCCGACGCGGACCGCGTCGATCACGTCCTGACACGACAGCCCCGCATCGCGGATCGCGCGCATGAACACGCCCCATTGCTGCCCCGGCGGCAGTTTTTCGACGATCGCGCCGGTATCCTGCAGATTGGCGGCCGCAGCGGCGTGGTTATCGGATGCCCCCGAATGGCCCGAACAGGCGCCAAGCAGCGCGACGAGCGGGAAGACGATTATCGCTTTCATCTGTCCTTCTCCGGTGACGTTCCTTGAGCGAATCTAGGAAATCGGGCGCGCAGGCGCAACCGAGCAGCAGGAGGAACGGGGTCAGGAATTCGCGATGCCGCTCGCCGAATTCGAACCAGATGTTGAACAGCGCAAGCTGGATCAGACATGCCGCGACGAGCAATGCCACAGCGCCACGCGGCCGGCGCCACAAGGCAAGCGCCGCCGTACCGATCAACAAGAGGTGCGTCGCCTGCGCCACCGGGAACAAGGATTGCGCAAGCCGCGGCGACGGGGCGGGACGCATATCGCCGAGCCGCGCGACCTCCGCCTGCGCGATCGCCATCGCGCGGAAGAACTTCTGCAGCGTCAGGCGGACGAACCCGGCCGGGTTCTGCTCGATCCAATGCCAGGCCATCGCCGCCAGCGTCCGCGAATAAGCGAGTTCGGGTATCCCGCGCAGCGCGGCGGGTGCGGCGATCCAATTGCCCGTCGCATCGGGGTTGTTGCCGATCCACAAGCTTATCCCGCCGGCCGAGGTCAGCGGGATGAAGGTGTGGAACGCCAGCCAGTTGCGTATCCACCACGGCAGCATCAGCAAGGCCGCGACGATCGCCCCGCCGCTCGCCGCGCGGATCAGCGCCGGCGGGGTCCGCCACATCAGCAGCAGCCCGAGAATCGCGGACAGCGGCGCGAGCGCGGGCTGGGTCAGCGCGAGCAGCCCGCTCGCCACCCCGATCAGCGCGATCACGCGGCGATCGGCGCGCACCCGCGCGCGCAGCCAGGCATGCGCGAGCGCGAGGACGAGCAGCGCGACCAGCCCTTCCTTCTGCGCCAGCGGCGACGACAGGAGCACGCTCGGCCAGATCATATAGAGCCACGCCGCCGCGCGCCCCGCCCCGGCGTGTCCGGTCCGTTGCCCGAGCCGCGCGACCAGCAGCGCCGCGGCCCCGTCGATCAGCAGGTTGAGCGCGCACAAGGCGCCGGTCGCGAGCCCGAAGGCACCGTACCACCCCGCCAGCACGAGCGGATAGAGCGGCGGATAGAGCGCGCGCACCGTCTCGCCGATAAACGGCTCGTGCACCTGCAGGCCGTGCCCGTGGGACAGGCTATAGGCGAGCAACGGGTAGAATAAGGCGTCGCCGCCCGGAACGCGATCGAGGCACGGGATCGCGACCCCGATCCGCAACCCGGCGGTGACGAGCAAGAGCACCAGCCACGTCCGCCCCGCGGGGCGGCGCGCGAACAACGGGATCGCCAGCGCCGCGGCCGCCAGCCATAATGCCAGCACCAGCAGCGCCGCCGCGTCGATGCCGCCCCAATGCCGTATCAGCCCGGGCACGGAATAGAGCCCGTAGAGGGTGACAACCGCCATCAGCACCGCGATCGCGCGGCCGCCGCCGCCCCCCGCCGCCGTCGCGAACGGCAGCGGCGAGTGGGCGGCAGGCGTCCCGAACGATGCTTTTCCGACGCTGTTCATGCTCGACACCGGTAAAACTTTGTAAGCGATCCCTAAGGTCACAAAGGCCGGTCAGCGCAACAACGTGGCGCTGCGGCGGAATCCCGCCTGTGCGGTTATGACACAGGTTAGGCCCGGAAATGCTGGGGTTTTGATCTGGATCAAGGCCCGGCGGCACCCTCTCGCCCGATCGTCCGGGGACAAGGCAAGATCGCCGCGGGAGCTCCAAATGTCCTTCACCGAACACTGGTTTCTCTATTTGTCGATCGGCGCCTGCATCGCCTTCTCGCTCGCGGTGGGCTATGTCTCGATCGAAGATAGCATACGCCGGGGCGATTGATCGCTCCTTCGCGCAGCGGGTTCGACGCAGGGGGTTCGACATTGTGCTGAGCAACACGCACATTGCGGTGAATTTGCCCCCGCCGGCACGCGAGTGTCAGCGCTGTCTCAACTGTGCCGTGCGGAACAAGACGCTGTGCGCCAGCATCAGCGACGAGCGGCTGGCGATCCTCAGCGCGCTCGGCCGGCGCTGGCGGGTGTCGGCGGGTCAGGTCGTCACCTGGGCGGGGGACGCCAACAGCCATTGCGCCAATGTCATCTCGGGCGCGCTGAAGGTTTCCGCCTCCACCGCCGACGGGCGCGAACAGATCGTCGGCCTGTTGTTCGCGGGGGATTTCCTCGGGCAATTGTTCGTCAACGAAGCCTCGCTCACCGTCACCGCGCTGACCGATACCGATCTGTGCGCCTTTCCCCGCGCCGATTTCGAGCGCGCGCTGGCCAGTTATCCGCGAATGGAGCGGCTGCTCCTCGAACGCACGATGGCCTCGCTGCATGAAGCGCAGGAGCGGATGCTGTCGCTGGGCCGCAAGGATGCGCGCGAACGCGTGGCGGACTTCCTGCTCGATCTCGCGCGGCGGACCGGCATGTGCGGCGCGGCGGGCGAGATCCGCGTGCTGATCCCGATCAGCCGCGGCGAGATGGCCGGCTTCCTCGGGCTGACGATCGAGACGATCAGCCGGCAGCTCACCCGGCTCAAGAGCGATCGCGTCATCGATTTCTCGCGCGGCGAGCGCGAATGCGTGATCCTCAATTCGGCGGTGCTCGAAGCGATCGTCAATCCGGCGTGACATCCGCGCGGCGCGCGGCGGCGAGCCAGCTTTCCTTCAATGCGATCGCGCGCCGGCATCCGTCGAAGAAACAGCGCAGCATATAAGCGAGTTGCCCCGCCTGCGCATCGGGCAGCGGGCCGAGGCGATCGCGCAATGCCGTCACCAGATCGTCGCCGTGCGCGGCATCGAGCGCATGCATCTCGCGCAGCCCCGCCAGCGCGGCCGCATCGGGACGCGCCCCCGCCGGCAAGCGCGCGACGACCCGCTCGGCGCGCGCGAAATGGACGGTGGTGATGCCGGTCACCCGCGCGCACAACCGGCGGATCGCGGCGGAGGGCGGAAGCGCGGGCAGACCATCCGCCAGCGCCTCCAGATCGCAGCATAAAGCCCGCTGGATGACATGATCGTCTTCGATCGTATCCGGCGTCGGCTCGACAAGCGCGAGCTGCGATCGATCGGTAGGTGCGGCCATCGCTCCTTTTCCCGGCGGCAGACCGGGGCAGCGTGCCGGCGCCGGTCGCGGGCGCTTTGATCATCGTCAAAGCGCCGCGACGAACGGCACCAAAACCACGCCGGGTTCCGCGAAAGCAGGGACCCCGGGCGGCGAGCGCGCCCGCAGCGCCCGTCAGCTCGGCTGGAACACCCCGCAGGCGATCCGCGCGCCGCTGTTGCCGGAGGGGTCGGTCGCCAGATCGTCGGGATTGGCGTGGATCACCAGCGCCGCGCCGTCGGTATCGAGCAGCCCGGCCATCGTCGCGCCGGGAATGACCGCGGCGACGGTGCCGCGTCCGCCCGAATCGATCACCAGATTGGGCATGTCGCCCTCGTGCGGCCCCTGCGGGTTCATCGACCCGTGCTTCTTCATCAGCGGGTTCCAATGCCCGCCCGCCGTCTCGAACCCCGGCGGGTCGCAGCGTCCGGTGGTGTGGATATGCGCGCCATGCGTTCCCGGCGGCAGCGCCTTGGCGTCGACGGTGACGCGCAGCCCGCCCGCCACTTCGGTCGCGGTGGCGCGGCCGACGTCGGCGCCACTCGCCGAATGAAGCGCGGCAACGGCGCGCGCGCCGCCCGCGACCGGGGTGCCGGCCGACACGCCGCCGTCGTCGCGGCACGCCATCAGCGCGAGCGCGCCGGCCCCGATCATCATCACCGTCGTGACACGCATCTTTCTTCTCCCTTTATCCGCTCGGGCGAACCAATCATCGACTCTGTCGCGGGTTCCGCGATGCGCTCAATCCCGTCCACGGGCAATCAATTGCGCGAGCCGGCGGCAATCGCCGCGCTGCTGCGCGATCGCGACGACCAGCACGACGTTGAGCACGGTCAGCTCGATCAGGAAGAACCAGATCGCCGACCCCGCGATCATGCTAAGGCCGAGCAGGATCGTGCGCGGATTGGCGCCGAGCACCCCCGGCAACAGCAAGGTGCGCCGCCCCGTCTCGCGCGCCAGCCGCGCGATGCGCTGGCGCTCCGGAGGATCGGGCTCCGCGCTGGCGACCAGCGCGTTGACCGGCTCGGTCGCGCCGGTCAGCGCATGCGATACCGTGAGGTAGAAGCGCGCCAGCGCGCCGCCCACGCCGGTCGATTCAACCGCGCGGTTGTGCTGGATCCACGGCACGCCATAGGCCCAATATTGGTAGCTGCGGCGCGAGCTTTCGGCGAACACCGATTGCGCGATGCGCGACACCCCGGCGCCGACCACGATCGGCCACACCCACACGCCGAACATCTGCTGCAGCGCATAGCCGAGCAGCAGGTAGAGCACGGTATGCCCGCCATAATCGCACAGCCCGTCGACCACCTCGCCGCGCGGGCTGGCGCGCCCGGTCATCCGCGCAAGATCGCCGTCGGCCCCGTCGACGACATGCCACAGCAGATGCAGCGCAAAGCCGGTCGCGATCGCCCAGGGGGTGCCGACCAGCGCGTAGAGCACGCCCGTCGCGCAGACCATCGCCGCACCGAAAATCGACACCATATTCGGCGTCACCGGGGTCGCGGCCAGCGCGCGCGCCAGCCCGCGCGCCGCCGGGTGATAAACATTATGGTTGAGAAACCCTTGCAGTTCGCGCGGTTTTCCGGTCACGGTTTGCGGCAATTCGATCGTCGCCAATGAGGGATTCCCTTCAAAACACCGTATAACGAATGCGTCATTTGCTTGACAGACGTGACGCATCTGTCACCACACTGCAATCGAGTTGTCATCCGTCGGTCTCTCCGACAAGCGGGGGTTGAATGTCATCGATTAAGGTCGCCATCATCGGGGTAGGCAACTGCGCAAGCAGCCTGGTGCAAGGCAAGTATCATTACGCCAACAGCAATAAGCCGCACGGTCTGATCCACGAAGACGTGGGTGGCTACAAGGTCGGCGATATCGAATTCGTCGCCGCGTTCGACGTCGATTCGCGTAAGGTCGGGCTTGATCTCGGCGAGGCGATCTTCGCCAAGCCGAATTGCACCAAGGTGTTCCACGCCGAAGTGCCCAAGACCGGCACGATCGTTCGCATGGGCGCCAAGCTGGACGGCGTTGCCGGCCATATGCTCACCGTGGCCAACGACCGCGGCTTCGAGGTGGACGACACGCCCGATTCGGATCGCGCGTCGATCGTCAGCACGCTGAAGGAATCGGGCGCCGAGGTTCTCGTCAACTTCCTGCCGGTCGGCAGCCAGGCGGCGACTGAATTTTACATGGAATGCGCGATCGAAGCGGGCCTCGCCGTGGTCAATTGCATGCCCGTGTTCATCGCTTCGCAGCCGGAATGGGAAGCGCGCTTCGCCAAGGCCGGGCTGCCGATCATCGGCGACGATGTGAAGGCGCAGGTCGGCGCGACGATCGTTCACCGCGTCCTCTCGAACCTGTTCAAGAGCCGCGGCGTGACGATCGATCACACCTATCAGCTCAACACCGGCGGCAACACCGATTTCATGAACATGCTCGACCGCAATCGCCTGTCGAGCAAGAAGGAATCGAAAACCGAAGCGGTGCAGGCGGTGCTCGCCGAGCGGCTGGCGGACGAGAATATCCACGTCGGCCCGTCGGACTATATCCCCTGGCTGCACGACAATAAGCTCTGCTTCCTGCGGCTCGAGGGCAATCTGTTCGGCGACGTACCGATGAACCTCGAACTTCGTCTTTCGGTCGAAGACAGCCCGAATTCGGCCGCGGTGGTGGTGGATGCGATCCGCTGCTGCAAGCTCGCGCTCGATCGCGGCATCGCCGGCGCGCTGACCGGCCCGTCGTCATTCTTCTGCAAGCATCCGCCGGAACAATATACCGACGATGTCGCCGCGCAGATGACCGACGATTTCATCCACGGCGACGCCGCGCGGCTCGCCGCCGAGTGAAGGCGCTCATCGTCGCAGCCGGCTATGGCAGCCGGCTGCGGACGGTGTCTCCCTCGAAGCCGCTCACCCTCGTCGCCGGCACGCCGCTCATCGCGCGCGTGATCGCTGCGGCGCGGGCGGGCGGCGCGAGCGCGTTCACCGTCGTGACCGGGCATGAGGCGGAGGCGGTCGAGGCGTATCTGGCCGCGCTCGATCCGGCGATCACCTGCGTCCGCACCCCGGATTGGTCGCTCGCCAACGGGCATTCGGTGCTGACCGGCGCGGATGCGCTCGGCCCCGAACGTCATTTGCTGATGATGGCGGATCATCTGTTCGATCCGGCGCTGGTCGCGCGCACGATCGCCGCGCCGCCGGCGGCGCTGACACTGGCGATCGACCGGCGACTCGGCAATCCGCTGGTCGATCTCGACGACGTCACCCGCGTGCGCACGCAGGGCGACGCGATCGTCGCGATCGGCAAGCATCTTCCCGATTACGACGCGTTCGACTGCGGGGTGTTCGCGGTCGACGGGCGCTTCCACGACGCGTTGCGTGCGAGCATCACGGCGGGCGGCGCGGGGTCGATCTCCGCCGGGGTCGAGGCGCTCGCCGCAACCGGCGGCGCGCGCGTCACCGATATCGGCGACACCTGGTGGCTCGACGTCGACGACCCCAAGGCGCTCGACCAGGCCGAAGCCGCGCTGGCGGCCTGAGCCCTCCGCTCACCTCCCCTCCCTGAAGGGAGGGGAGAAAAGCGCGTCAGGCCGCCTCCAGCGCAGCCTCTGCGCGCTGCTCCGCTTCGGCGTGGAGCTTCCAGAAATCCGCGACGCCCTCGCCCGCGACGCGGCGCTCCAGCGCGTCGAGATGCGCGCCCCAGCCGCCACCGAAGTTCGCGGCGTCCTCGCGCCCGCGCAGCCCGGTATGTTCCAGCACCAGCCGGGTCTTGTCGGCCGCTTCCGCCGCGAGCGTGATCGTCACCTCCCCCGCCTCGCCGTTCGACCAGGTGAAGGCGAGCAGGTGCGGCGGCTCGACGCGCAGGATGCGCTCGCTCCACGTCTTTCCGATCGCCTCGGCATAGCGCGCGGGGGTCGGCACCGCCTCGTCGGACAGATTGTCGTGCGCCATCGTCATCCCGATCGTCCCGCCGGGGCGCAGATCGGTCGGCCCGCCCATGAACCAGCGTGCGCGCAACTCGGGATCGACCAGATATTGCCACACCCGGTCGAGCGGCGCGGCGAGCAAGCGTTCGAAGCGCAATTCATGCGCGGTGATGCGGTCAGCCATGATCGTTCTCCAGTGTCTTTCCCAATGTTTCGAGGATCATCGTCCAGCCTTCGCGGGTGCGATCGGCATAATCGGCCCATTCCGGCGCCATCTCGTGCGTCAGCGTCAGCCGCGTGCCGCCGCGCGGCAGCGGCGCCAGATCGAGCGTGACGCGGGTCCATTGATCGGGCGGCGCGGGATCGGCGCCGAACAGGAACACCAGACGGCGCGGCCGGTCGATCGCCTCGAAACGCAGCCGGTGCGCGGCGTCGCCGGTCGCGCGGCGCTCGACGATCAGCGCCTCCCCGCCGACCCGCGCGTCGATCGCGCAGGCCAGCATCTCGCCCCCGGGCGTCGCGAACAGGAAGCGTCGCGCCTGCGCCGGATCGAGCCAGGCGTCGAACACCCGGGTCGGCGGCGCGGCGAAGTCGCGCGTGATCGTCAGCCGAACCGGCTCGTTCATGCCTGATCCTCCTGCAATAGCGCCTCGAGCGTATCGAGCCGGGCGTTCCAGAAGCGGCGCCATTCGGCGAGCCACGCCTCTGCCTCGGTAAAGCGATCGGCCTTCAACCGGCAAAGCTGCTGGCGCCCGGCCTTGCGCCGCTCGATCAGCCCGGCGCGTTCGAGCACGCCGATATGTTTGGCGGCGCCGGCGAAGGTCATCGCATGCGGCGCGGCGAGATCGCCGATCGACCGCTCCCCGCCGCGCAGCGCGTCGAGCATCGCGCGCCGGGTGGGATCGGCGAGCGCGGCAAAGGTCAGATCGAGCGAATATTCAACCATAAGGTTTCATTACCCAGCGATACCGATAATGTAAACCCTTTGGTTGAATATTAAGCGGCGAATGCGGTCACTCGTGTGAACTTTGTGAACTTTGGGCGCCTAAACGACGTCATGCCGGGCTCGACCCGGCATCCAGAGCCACAAGCGGCAGCCTGTGAGGCTCTGGATGCGGGATCAAGTCCGGCATGACGAAAGGTGGTAAGTGAAGCGCCGTCAGTCGGCGAACAGCAACACCGGGGTTTCGAGCAATTTCTTGAGCGCCTGGACGTAGCTCGCGGCATCCCAGCCGTCGACGACGCGGTGGTCGCAGCTGATCGAGAGGTTCATCAGCTTGGCGCGCACCAGGTCGTCGCCCTGGAACACCGGACGCTCGACGATCTTGTTCGGCCCGATGATCGCCACTTCGGGCCGGTTGATCACCGGGGTGGTCGCGATCCCGCCGAGCGGGCCGAGGCTGGTGACGGTGATCGTCCCGCCGCCCAGCTCCTCGGGCTTGAGCTTGGAGGCGCGCGCCGCCTCCGCCAGCCGCGTGATCTCGGCGGCGAGCTGCCAGATATTCTTGTCCTGCGCGTCACGGATCACCGGCACGGTGAGCCCGGCATCGGTCTGCGTCGCCATCCCGAGATGGACCCGGCCCGAGCGCGTCACCACCCCCGCCTCGTCGTCGTAACGCGCATTGAGCATCGGGAAGTCGGGCAAGGTGCGGCAGATCGCGACGATCAGCAGCGGCAGCATCGTCAGCTTGGGCCGCCCGCCGCGCGACGCGTTGAGATCGGCGCGGACCCGCTCCAGCTCGGTCACGTCGATCTCGTCGACATAGGTGAAATGCGGGATATTGCGCTTCGATGCGGCCATATTCTCGGCGATGCGGCGGCGCATCCCGATCACCTTGATCTGCTCGTCGGCGCGCGCACGGCTGGCGTGCGGGGCGTGATAGCCCTGCCCCGCGGCATAACGCAGATAGGCGTCGAGATCGGCGTGGCGGACGCGATCGCCCTCGGCCGGCTTCACCTGCGCCAGATCGATGCCGAGATCCTGCGCCCGCGCCCGGACCGCCGGGGATGCGAGAACGTGGCGCGCCGGTTCGGCCGGAACGCTCTCCACGGGCGCGGGACGGGCTTCGACAGGCTCAGCCCGAACGGGGAGAGGTTCGGGTTTGGTCGACAGTTCGGGATGCGAAACGCTCTCGACCGCCACCGCGACCGGCTCGATCACCGCCTCGCCCGGGGTTTCGGCGGCGATCTCGCTGGCAGCTTCTTCCTCGCCCTCGATCTCGATCACCACCAGGGTCGATCCGATCGACACCTGATCGCCGACCTCGCCGGCCAGTTCGATCACCGTCCCCGAAACGGGGCTTTCCATCTCGACCGTCGCCTTGTCGGTCATCATGTCCGCGATCTGCTGGTCTTCCTCGACCCGATCGCCGACCTTCACGTGCCACGCCACGATCTCGGCCTCGGAAATGCCTTCGCCGATATCGGGCAAGCGGAAGTTGAAACGCGCCATCGTCGTTTAGTCCTTCAGAATTTTCTTGAGGGCCATGCCGATCCGGACCGGGCCGGGGAAATAGGCCCATTCGAGGCTGTGCGGATAAGGCGTGTCGAAGCCGGTGACGCGCTCGATCGGTGCCTCGAGGTGGTAGAAGCAACGCTCCTGCACCAGCGCCGCGAGTTCCGCGCCATAGCCGGAGGTGCGCGTCGCCTCATGGACGATC
Source organism: Sphingomonas sp. (assembly GCA_017849555.1). GTDB lineage: Bacteria > Pseudomonadota > Alphaproteobacteria > Sphingomonadales > Sphingomonadaceae > Sphingomonas > Sphingomonas lycopersici. The sequence goes on from JAFIGU010000047.1 coordinate 33,787, forward strand.
ATGCAGCGCCCGGTCTTGCGCACCGATTGCTCGATCGTCTCGATATCGAGCGGGACGAGCGTGCGCAGATCGATCACCTCGGCATCGACCCCGGCTTCGGCGACGACGTTGAGGCAGACGTGGACCATCGTGCCATAAGCGAGGATCGTCACCGCCTCGCCCTCGCGCACCACGTTCGCCTTGCCCAGCGGGATGCGATAATAGCCCGACGGCACCTCGCCCGCGGGATGCTTCGACCAATTCTCCGCCGGGCGATCCCAATGGCCGTTGAACGGGCCGTTGTAGATCCGCTTCGGCTCGAAGAAGATCACCGGATCATTGTCCTCGATCGCGGCGATCAGCAGCCCCTTGGCGTCATAGGGGGTCGACGGGATCACCGTCTTGAGCCCCGAGACATGGGTGAAGATTCCTTCGGGCGATTGCGAATGAGTCTGCCCGCCGAAGATCCCGCCGCCGAACGGCGAGCGCACCGTCAGCGGCGCGATGAACTCGCCGTCGGAGCGATAGCGCAGCCGCGCCGCCTCGCTCACCAACTGGTCGAGCGCGGGATAGATATAATCGGCGAACTGGATCTCGGGCACCGGGCGCAGCCCATAGGCCCCCATCCCCACCGCGACGCCGATGATCCCGCATTCGGTGATCGGCGTATCGAACACGCGGGTCTTGCCGAATTTCTTCTGCAAGCCGGCGGTGGCGCGGAACACGCCGCCGAAATAGCCGACGTCCTCGCCCATCACGACGATCGCATCGTCGCGCGCCATCATTATGTCGAGCGCGGAATTGATCGCCTGGATCATGTTCATGCGCTGGGTATCGCCGGCTTCCGCGCCGGCCTCGGTTTCGATGATTTCAGCCACTTCCATTACCCCTTGCGCGCCCACGGACGGCCCGAAGCCTGTTCCTCATCGATCATCATCTGCCGCTGCTCGGCGAGGTGCCACGGCATCTCCTCGAACACCCCGTCGAACAGGCTGTCGAGCGGCTGGTGCAGGCCGTGGCCGAGGATGCCGTTCTTCTCGGCCTCCTTCTGCGCCGCCTTCACTTCCTCAGCGACCTCGCGGTCCATCGCCGCCTGGCGTTCCTCGTCCCACTCGCCGATCGCGATCAGGTGATCCTTGAGCCGGCGGATCGGATCGCCGAGCGGCCACGCATTGGGCTCGCCCGCGGAACGGTAAGCGCTGGGGTCGTCGGAGGTGGAATGGCCCTCGGCGCGATAGGTGAAATGCTCGATCAGCGTCGGCCCGGCGTTGGTGCGCGCACGCTCCGCCGCCCAGGCGGTCGCGGCATAGACCGCGAGCGCGTCATTGCCGTCGACGCGCAGCCCGGCGATGCCATAGCCGATCGCGCGCGCCGCAAAGGTCGTCGCCTCCGCCCCGGCGAACCCCGAGAAGCTCGAAATCGCCCATTGGTTGTTGACCACGTTGAAGATCACCGGCGCGCGATAGACGGTGGCGAAGGTCAATGCGGAGTGGAAATCGCCCTCCGCGGTCGATCCCTCGCCGCACCAGGTCGCCGCGATCCGCGTGTCGCCCTTCGAGGCCGAGGCCATCGCCCAGCCGACCGCCTGCGGATATTGCGTCGTGAGATTGCCCGAGATCGAGAAGAACCCCGCCTCGCGCACCGAGTACATGATCGGAAGCTGCTTGCCCTGCAGCCGGTCGGCGCGGTTGGAGTAGATCTGGTTCATCATGTCGACCAGCGACCAATCGCGCGCGATGAGCAGCCCCTGCTGGCGATAGGAGGGGAAGCACATATCGTCATATTGCAGCGCATAGGCCGCGGCGACCGCCACCGCCTCCTCGCCCAAGGACTTCATGTAGAAGCTCGTCTTGCCCTGCCGCTGCGCGCGGAACATCCGTTCGTCGAACGCGCGGACCAGCGCCATGTGGCGCAGCATCCGCCGCAGCCTGTCGGGCGACAGCCGCGGGTTCCACGGGCCAACCGCCTGCCCCGCATCGTCGAGCACGCGAACCATCGAGTACGACAGGTCGGTGAAATCGGCGGGGGCAGCGTGGGTATCGGGGCGCGGCGCGGCGCCGGCCGCGGGGATATCGACCGCGGAAAAGTCCACCTCGTCACCGGGCCGGAAGCGCGGCTCCGGCACGTGAAGCGCCAGGGGTTTCAGATTGCTACGATCGCCGACCATGCTCTCTCCAAGACTCGCGCCGGTCTTGGCGGCGCGCACAGCCCCTTCGCGCGGTTGAAATAATATTTCAAGCGCTCTCGTATGCTGCTTGGCTCTTTCGGGCAGCATGAAGGCTGCGATCGGCCGCTCGCGGTGGTCAGGATAGCATGGGGAAGCGGCGCGCGGCAGGGGCGGTATCGCACCTAAGCGGCTCGCGCTCGTCGCCCCGTTCGACAGGCTCAGCCCCAACGGGGTTAGATGGCGGCGGTTGAGCGCAGCAATTAGCGCGGGCGGGCGATCGGAGTCGCGGCGAGTAAAGCGTCGAGCTCCCGCATCGTCAGCGGCGCGAGGAATTCGCAGCCGATATCGCCGTCGTTCGCCCAGACGATGCGCGCGTGGCGCTCGGTGCCGTCGGGCAGGCTGATCTTCAGCGTCACCCCCGGGGGGAGCGGAATCGACAGGCGCGCGCGGATTCCATGCGACGAGGCGTCGAGCACCTCGATCGACAAGGCGATACGCGCGGTCGCGCGGCACTCGACCGGGGAGCGCGGTGCGCGGCGTTCGTCATTGGGCTGCGTGCGAAGGGCCATCGATCCTGTCCTTTTGCCGGACCGACATTGCCACGACTCTGGTTAACGCGGCGTAACGATTGCCCTAAACAGAAACGGCCCGGCGGGGGGTCCCGCCGGGCCGGCCGTTGTTGGCAAGACGCCCGAGGCGCCGATCAGTCGCGCTGGCCCATGAAAGACAGCAGGAACTGGAACATGTTGATGAAGTCGAGATAGAGCGACAGCGCGCCCATGATCACCGCCTTGCCGATCATGTCCGTCCCGGCGACATAAGCATACATGCTCTTGATCCGCTGCGTATCATAAGCGGTGAGGCCCGCGAACAGCAGCACGCCGACCGCGCTGATCACCATCGCCATCGCCGGCGACTTGAAGAACAGGTTGAGCAGCGAGGCGACGATGAGACCCACCACGCCCATGATCAGGAACGTGCCCATGCCCGACAAATCGCGCTTCGTCGTATAGCCGTAGAGGCTCAGCGACAGGAAGGCGACCGCGGTGGCGAAGAAGGTGATCGCGATCGAGGTGCCGGTGTAGACGAGAAAGATCGTCGACATCGACACGCCCATCACCGCCGCGAAGGCCCAGAAAATGAGCTGCGCCGCGCCGGTCGAGAGCCGGTTGAGCCCGAAATTGAGCACCATGATGAAGGCGAGCGGCGAGAAGATCACCACATATTTGAGGATGCCCGGCGCCAGGAACACCTGCGCCGCGAGGCTATCGCGCCCGCCGCTGGCGAACAGCAGCGCCACGATCCCGGTGAGCAACACGCCGGATGCCATATAGTTATAGACCGACAGCATGTACGACCGGAGACCCGCGTCATACGCGGCACCGCGCGTATCGGCGGCGCTCGTCCCGAACGGGGCGGCAGTCGGCCGGGGGTCAGACCAGTTAGCCATTGTCAATTCGCTCCTTTGTCCGGCAATGAACGAGGCCGGCACACCGGAAATATTGCCCGTATGGCCGCTTTTTTCAAGCGAGGCGGCCCCGAGCAATCTTTCGTTACAAAACGTTACAGCAAAAGTCTGTTCAGGATGCATCGCCTTTTCGTCGCGCTTCGCCCGCCACCCGCGGTCCGCGCCGTGCTCGCGGCGGCGATGGGCGGCGTCCCCGGCGCGCGCTGGCAGGACGATGCCCAGCTCCACCTCACATTGCGGTTCATCGGCGAGGTCGAGCGGCCGCTGGCCGAGGACATCGCGCTGACGATCGAATCGATCGCCGCACCCGCGCCGAGCGTCGCGCTCGCCGGGGTCGGGCGGTTCGAGAAACGCGGGCGGGCCGATACGTTATGGGCCGGGGTCGCGCCGCATGACGCGCTCGCCGCGCTTCATCGCAAGGTCGATCACGCCCTGGTGCGGCTCGGGCTCGAACCCGAGCGGCGCCCCTATCTGCCGCATGTCACGCTCGCGCGATTGCCGCGGAGCGCGGGCCACGGGCCGGCGCTCGACCGCTGGCTGGCGGATCATGCCGCGCTGACCAGCGCGCATTTTACGATGCCGGAGCTGATCCTCTACGAAAGCCAGCTCGGCAGCGACGGGGCATTCTACGCGCCGGTGGTGCGCCGCGCGCTTGCGACAAATGAGTCTCGGACCTGAACTTCTCCCGCCGTCATGCCGGACTTGATCCGGCATCCAGAGCCACAAAGAGCATCGCTCGCTGCTCTGGATGCCGGGTCAGGCCCGGCATGACGGCGGATTGGAGGCTCGGGCCGGCATGACAATTAACCAGCCGGGGTGAACCGCAGCGTCCGTTTCACCGGATCGGCCTCGTCGAGCCGGACGGTGATGCGATCGCCGGGGTCGCCGCTGTCGCTCAGCACCCGCGCCACTACCGGCAGACCGACCAGCTGGATGCGCGCGCCGCGATCGTCGCGATCGAGGATCAGCGCCGGGAAGCTCTCCCCCTCGCGGCCGTGGAGCAGCACCGCCTCCGCCATGTCGATCACCGCGCGGTCGATCGCACCGGCGATCGCGCCCGAATGCGCCATCACCGCGGGCAGCTTCTCGAACGCCGCCGACACCACATCGGGCACCGCCTGTCCGTTGGCGATCGCCAGCGTCGCGCGGACGACATAGCGGTCGGCGAGCCGGCGCAGCGGCGCGGTGGCATGGGCGTAGGTGGCCGCCACCGCCGCCTGCCACGGCACGACCCCGGGGCGATAGGGCGCATAGCTCGCCCCCTCACCCGCGCGGCGGATTGCGACCATCAGCGCCGCCTCGCGCGGGTTGTGCCCGTCGAGCCTTTTCTGGAGATCGGCGAGCGACATCGCCGCCGGCCAGTCGACCCCGAGCGCCTCGGCAGCGTGGCGCAGCCGCACCACCGCGCGCGCGTCGGGCGCCGGCATCACGCGGAACAGCCCGGTATGATGCGCCAGCAACGACGCCGCCACCGCGAGATTGGTGGCGAGCGACAGCGCCGCGTTGCGATCCTCCGCCTCCTCGCGCGGGGCGAAGCGAAGCTGGAACTTGCCGTCGCCGTTGCGTGCCAGTTCCTGCTCGGGCGGATCGACCCGCGAGGCGCCGCGCTGATCCTCCGCCGCCGCGACGCGGCGCGCGAGCTCGGCGAACCCGGCCGGAAGATCGGCGTCGGTCGCGGTTTCGTAGGCGAGCTTGGCACGGCTGCGGATCAGCGCGCGTTCGGCGCCGTCGAGCGTCGCCTTGCCATCGGGCGCGACACGCACCGCGAAGATCACCGCCGGGCGATCGCCGGTCGGCAACAGGCTCGCCGCGCCCTCGCCGAGCGCCGGGGGATAAAGCGACGCCTTTCCGTCGGGCAGATAGAGCGATTCGCCGCGCCGCCACGCCTCGACATCGAGCAACCCGCCATCGTCGACGAACCATGCGACATCGGCGATCGCATAACGCAGCAACAGATCGTTGCCTGCCGCCTCGATCGCGAACGCCTGGTCGAGATCGGTCGAGCTGGCGGGATCGAGCGTGACGAACGGGATCGCGGTACGATCGACATGCGCGTTCGGCACGCGCTTCGCGGCTTCGTCGGCAGCGGCGAGTATCTCGGGCGCGAAGCCCTGCGGGACGTTATATTGGGTGCGGATCGCGGCGAGCCCCTCGGTCAGCGCGCGGTCGGGATCGAGCAAGGTCTTCATCGCCCCCGGCTATAGGCCAAGCCGCGCGCCCGGTCGATCACGGCTGGTCGATCATGCGAGCGGTGGCTCCGGCGCGCTACCCGTGGCAAGGGAGCAAGCGATGGCCCCTTCCCCGCTCCTCCCGATCGACGCAGCGCAGGCGCGCTTGCTCGCGCTCGCACCGGCGATCCCCGCCGAAACCCTGCCGCTCGCCGCCGCCGCCGGACGCTATCTGCGCGCACCGGCGACCGCGCGCCGGACCCAGCCGGCGGCGGACCTGTCGGCGATGGACGGCTATGCGATCCGCTTCGCCGACCTGCCCGGCCCGTGGCAGGTGATCGGCGAGAGCGCCGCGGGCCGCGACTTTGCGGGCACCGTCGCGCCGGGCGAGGCGGTGCGCATCTTTACCGGGGCGGCGATGCCGGGGGGCGCCGATACCGTATTGGTGCAGGAGGAGGCGCGGCGCGACGGCGCGACGCTGCATCTCGCCGGCGAGGGCCCAACGCGGCGCGCGCGCAATGTCCGTGCGCGAGGGCTCGACTTTCATGAGGGCGACAATCTCGGCGAAACCGGCGCCGCGCTGACCCCGGCGCGCCTCGCCCTGCTCGCCACCGGCGGCGTCGGCGAGGTGAGCGTGAGCCGCCGGGTGCGCGTCGCGCTCGCCGCGACCGGCGACGAACTGATCGAGCCGGGCAGCGCTGGCGCCGGCCTTCCGGAATCCAACCGGCTGATGCTGCGCGCGATGCTCGCGGACCTGCCGATCGAGATCGTCGATCTCGGCATCCTGCCCGACCGGCTCGACGTGCTGACCCGCGCCTTTGCCGATGTTGCCGCCGATCTGCTCGTCACCACCGGGGGCGCGTCGGTCGGGGATCATGACCTCGTCCGTCCCGCGCTCGAAGCGGCAGGGGCGGTGATCGATTTCTGGCGCATCGCGTTGCGCCCCGGCAAGCCGATGATGGCCGGGCGGCGCGGCGATTGCGCGGTCGTCGGGCTGCCGGGCAATCCGGTTTCGGCGTTCGTGACCGGGTTGCTGTTCGTCCGCCCGCTCGCCGCGCGGATCGCCGGCGCGCGCGATCCGCTGCCGCGCGCGACGCTTGCCACGCTCGGCGAGGCGCTGCCCGCCAACGGTGAGCGCACCGATTATATCCGGGCGGAACAACGCGATGGCCGGGTCTATGCGGCGGCGATCCAGGACAGTTCGATGCTCGCCACGCTGGCGCGCGCGACCTGCCTTATCGTGCGCGCGCCGCATGCGCCGGCGGCGGCGGCGGGCGATATGGCGGAAATCCTCGTCATTGCGTGACGCGATCGCTTGACCGGCGGCGACATGTTCCGTAAAAGTTCCGCGTCTGTTCGCCGCTCGGAGGATCGCAATGCTCACCAGGAAACAGCATGAGCTGATCTGTTTCATCCACGATCGCCTCGCCGAAACCGGCGTGTCGCCGTCGTTCGAGGAAATGAAGGAGGCGCTCGACCTCAAATCGAAGTCGGGGGTCCACCGGCTGATCAGCGCGCTCGAGGAACGCGGCTTTCTGCGCCGTCTGCCCAATCGGGCGCGCGCGCTCGAAGTGGTCAAGATGCCCGAGCGGGTCGAGCCGTCGCGCGCCGCTGCTGCCGCTTCTGCGCCGCCGCGCCGCGCCACGCCCGAACCGGCGAACGATGTGATCGAAATCCCGCTCCACGGCCGGATCGCCGCTGGCCTGCCGATCGAGGCGTTCGAGGGATCGAGCACCTTGCCGGTCCCCGCCGCCTTGCTCGGTTCGGGCGAGCATTTCGCGCTCGAAGTGGCGGGGGATTCGATGGTCGAGGCGGGAATCCTCGACGGCGATTATGCGCTGATCCGCCGCACCGAAAGCGCGCGCGACGGGGAGATCGTCGTCGCGCTGATCGACGATAGCGAGGCGACGCTCAAATATTTCCGCCGCGAAGGCGCGATGGTCCGGCTCGATCCGGCCAACCGCAGCTATGATCCGCAACGCTATGCCCCGGCGCAGGTGCGCGTGCAGGGCAAGCTCGCGGGGCTGTTGCGGCGCTACGACTGAACAAGGTGCCGCCGGCTTTCGGGCCGGTTGCGCTGTCGGGCGGGAAGACCTGCCCCGCCGGTCGGGCTTTGCGGTAAGTCGATATCGTCCGCGGCGATATCCGTCGCCTCCACCCACGGATGCCGGTCGCCGGGCGTGCGCACGGTCGTCACCCGCCCGCTCGCCAGCGTCAGCGCGAGGCCGCCGGTGCGTGCCAGCGCAGGCCGGTCGAGCAGCAGCCAGCGCGGTACGCAGCCGCGCGGCAGGCGGCGGTCGCTGATCACGATATCGGCGTCACGGCATGCCGCGAGGAGCCTGCGCCACGGCGGCAGATAGGGGCTGCGGGTGGCGAGGATGCGCCAGCGTCGTCCGCCGCTCTCGCGTACGACCAGGCAGGCATCGCGCGTGCAGCGTGCATCGGGCTGTTCGGACAGGAGCAGCGGATCGTCATCGCTTCCGGCATTTTCCGCCAGCGTGTCGCGGACATAATCGCCTGCGCGATCGCGCAGCAGCGCGAGGTCGCCGCGCGCGGTGCGGATCGCGACGTGCCGTCCATCGCCGGTAACGAGCAAATCGGGCGCCGGGGTCGCCAGCGCCCATGCCGCGCCGGCGAGCGACGGCGCCAACCCCAGCAGCCGCCAGCGCGTCCGCCACAGCGCCAACCACAGCCCGCCGGCGGCGATCAGCGCATAGGCGCCGCCCGGCATCGCGGGGAGCATCGTCACCGCCCCCGGCGCCGCGGCGGTGGTCCGCGCGATCCATAGCAGCAAAGCCAGCGCCTTGCCGGTCAGCCACCACGCCGGCGCGCCCAGCCCCGCAATATCGAGCAGCAGCGCCAGCGCCTCCAGCGGCATGACGACGAAGGTGGTGAGCGGAATCGCGACGATATTCGCCACCGCACCGTAAATCCCCGCGCGGTGAAAATGGTAGATCGCGATCGGCATCAGCGCCACTTCGATCGCCACCCCGGTGAGGAGCAATGACGCGCCGCCGCGCGCGACGCGTGCGACCCACGCCTCGTCGCGCTTCATGAACCAGCCGCGCACCACCGGATGCTCGTGCAAGGCGACGATCGTCGTCACCGCGGCGAAGGAGAGTTGGAAGCTCGGCCCGACCAGCGATTCGGGCCATAGCAGGAGGACGATCAGCGCGCCTGCCGCGACCAGCCGCAACGTGATCGCCTCGCGCCCCAGCGCCATCGCCGCGAGCACCAGCAGCGCCGCGATGCAGCTACGGATCGTCGGGACCTCGCTGCCGGTAAGCAGGGTATAGCCGATCGCCACCGATGCAGCGGTGGCCGCGGCGAGCAGCGGCACGCGCCCGGTCAGCGCCAGCCGCCGGCTAAGCGCGAGCAGGCGCGAGGCGAGCAGCATCGTGATCGCCACCGCCGCGGTGATATGCAGCCCGCTGACCGACAACAGATGCGCCAGCCCCGATCGGCGCATCGCCTCGGCATCGTCCTCGCCGATCGCGCCGGTATCGCCGGTCGCCAGCGCCGCCGCGATGCCGCCGACGCTGCCGCCGAGCTGCGCGTGGATGTGACGGGTCAGCCGCACGCGCAGCCCCTCCCCCGCCGCCGCGCCCGACAGGATCGTCACCGGGGCGAAGCCGCGCCCGGTCGCCCCCAGCCCGTCGAACCACGCGACCCGTGCGAAATCGTAGGCGCCGGGCACCGCGGGCGGCGCGGGCGACATCAGTCTCGCCCGCAGCGCGATGATCGCGCCAGGCGCGAGGCCGCGCGGCGCATCAGAGGTGGTGAGGTTGACGCGAATGCGCGTGGGCGCGGATACCGGCCTGCGATCGAGCCAGCGCGTCGGCGCCAGCGTCAGCCGGATGAGATCGCGCGCGGGCAGCGGCCGCGCCTGGACCACCCGCGCCTCGAAACGCACGATCATCGCGCGCGGCAGCACCGGGGCGCCGGCGTGCTCGGCATGCACCCACACCGATCCGACCCCGAAAGCGAGCGCGACACCGCCGATCGCAATACTGGGCGCGAGCCGCCCGCCGCGCGAGAGCGCCGTCGCGAATGCCGCCGTCCCCGCCGCGGCCAGCATCGTCGCGATCCATAGCCGGGGGTCGGGGAGCGCGAACCACAGGATGACGCCCGTGCCGAGACACACCGGAAGCCACAGCACGATCTGATCGCGCTCGGCCTCCAGCCAGCGCTCGATCGCGCCGTAACGCGGCCGGGGCTGATCGGTTGTTTCCGCGAAGGCGGGAATCGGCTGCCCGAGATCAGGCGACAATGTCGCAACGCCGGCGGGAGGAGCGCTCGACCCGCTCCTCATGTATCCCTGCGAAGGCGGAGACCCGGGGAGAGGGAGCGTAACCTTGCGGAATGCGGGGCTGGGTCCCCGCCTTCGCGGGGACGCGAGGAGGGGCCGCCACGCCGCCGTTCGCACGCCGCCCTTCGAAGCCGCGCTGCCCGTTCACCCTCCCTCTCCCCCTTCGATCGCGAAGGTTTGTCGCGCCACCGGGCGCGTGCTAGGGGCGCCCCCGGCCCTCTAGGCCATGTCGTAATTCAGCTTGGGAGCAAGCGCGTTTGAGCGCAACCACCGATCTTGCCGGCGAGAGCGAGCGTGATGCCTCGGTCGTCACCCGTTTCGCCCCTTCCCCCACCGGCTTCCTTCACTTGGGCGGCGCGCGCACCGCGCTGTTCAACCTGCTGTTCGCGCGCCACCACGGCGGCAAGTTCCTGCTGCGGATCGAGGATACCGATCGCGCGCGCTCGACCCAGCCGGCGATCGACGCGATTCTCTCGGGCCTGAAATGGCTCGGGCTCGACTGGGACGGCGACGCCGTGTTCCAGTTCGAGCGCGCCGCGCGGCATGCCGAGGTCGCCGAGGCGATGCTCGCCAGCGGCAACGCCTATCGCTGCTACCTCACCCCCGAGGAACTGGCGCAGATGCGCACCGAGGCGGAAGCCGCGAAGAAGCCGCTGCGCATCCGCTCGCCGTGGCGCGACAAGGTGCCGAACGACCCGGGCGCGCCGCACGTCATCCGGCTCAAGGCACCGCTCGACGGCGCGGTCACGATCCACGATCGCGTCCAGGGCGAGGTGACGGTGCAGAATGCCGAGCTCGACGATCTCGTGCTGCTCCGCTCGGACGGCACGCCGACCTATATGCTCGCGGTGGTGGTCGACGATCACGACATGGGCGTCACGCATGTCATCCGCGGCGACGACCATCTCAACAACGCCTTCCGCCAGTTGCCGATCTATCGCGCGATGGGCTGGCCCGAGCCGGTTTATGCGCATATCCCGCTGATCCACGGCGCGGACGGTGCCAAGCTGTCCAAGCGGCACGGCGCGGTGGGGATCGAGGCCTATCGCGACGAGTTGGGCATCCTGCCCGAGGCGCTCGACAATTATCTGCTCCGCCTCGGCTGGGGCCACGGCGATGCCGAGATCATCAGCCGCGAACAGGCGATCGAATGGTTCGATCTCGGCGCGGTGGGCAAATCGGCGTCGCGGTTCGATCTCAAGAAGCTCGAACATCTCAACGGCCATTATATCCGCGAGGCGGACGACGCGCGGCTCGCCGGGCTGGTCGCGGCGCGACTCGGGCGTTCGGACGATGCCGCGACGCTCAATCTGCTGACCCGCGCGATGCCTGCGCTCAAGCCGCGTGCGGCAAACCTCAACGAGTTGACCGACGGCACCGCTTTCCTCTTCGCCACCCGCCCGCTCGTCATCGACGATGCGGCACGCGGGCTGCTGGAGGGTGAAGCGCCCGCGTTGCTGTCGCAACTGCACAGCGCTCTTGACGCGGTGCACAACTGGGATACGGAGGCGCTCGAAGATGCGGTACGCCGCGTGGCCGAAACGGCGGGCGTCAAGCTCGGTCAGGTCGCACAGCCGCTTCGTGCCGCACTCACCGGGCGCAAGACCTCGCCGGGCATCTTCGACGTGCTGGCCCTTCTGGGCCGCGACGAAAGCCTGGCGCGGATCGCCGACCAGATGCGTTAAGCAGGGGTAAGGAGACCACATGACCGATACCGCCGAGCTTTCCCTTGCCGGGAAGAATTCCGAATATCCTGTCCTGTCCGGTACGGTTGGGCCGGATGTGGTTGATATCCGTAAGCTTTACGGCGCGACCGGCGCCTTCACCTACGATCCGGGTTTCACCTCCACCGCCTCCTGCCGCTCGGCGCTGACCTATATCGACGGTGACGAAGGCGTGCTGCTCCACCGCGGCTATCCGATCGGCGAGCTGGCCGAACAGTCGAGCTTCATGGAAGTCGCCTATCTCCTGCTCAACGGCGAGCTGCCGTCGGCGGACGAGCTGGGCAAGTTCGAGACGACGATCACCCGCCACACGATGCTGCACGAACAGCTCGCGACCTTCTATCGCGGGTTCCGCCGCGACGCGCATCCGATGGCGGTGATGTGCGGCGTGGTCGGCGCGCTGTCGGCTTTCTACCACGATTCGACCGACATCCACGATCCGCAGCAGCGGATGATCGCCTCGCACCGGCTGATCGCCAAGATGCCGACGATCGCGGCGATGGCCTATAAGTACAGCGTCGGGCAGCCGTTCCTCTACCCGGACAACTCGCTGAGCTACACCGGCAACTTCCTGCGCATGACGTTCGGCGTCCCGGCCGAGCAATATGAGGTCCACCCGGCGGTGGAAAAGGCGATGGACCGGATCTTCATCCTCCACGCCGACCACGAGCAGAATGCCTCGACCTCGACCGTCCGGCTCGCCGGTTCGTCGGGCGCCCATCCGCTCGCGTGCATCGCGGCGGGGGTCGCCTGCCTGTGGGGCCCGGCGCACGGCGGCGCCAACGAGGCGGCGCTCAACATGCTGCACGAGATCGGCACCCCCGATCGCATCCCCGAATCCATCGCGCGCGCGAAGGACAAGAACGATCCGTTCCGCCTGATGGGCTTCGGCCACCGCGTCTATAAGAATTACGATCCGCGCGCGACCGTGATGCAGAAGACGGTGCGCGAGGTGTTCGATGCGCTCAAGGTCAGCGACCCGGTATTCGAAACCGCGCTGCGGCTCGAGGAAATCGCGCTCAACGACAGCTATTTCGTCGAGAAGAAGCTGTTCCCGAACGTCGATTTCTATTCGGGCGTGATCCTCTCCGCGATCGGCTTCCCGACCTCGATGTTCACCGCGCTGTTCGCGCTGGCGCGCACCGTCGGCTGGGTCGCACAGTGGAACGAGATGATCACCGATCCCGACCAGAAGATCGGCCGCCCGCGTCAGCTCTACACCGGGCCGACGCAGCGCAGCTATGTGCCGATGACCGAGCGCTGATCCGAACCATCTGAACCAAAAGCGCCATGCCGGGCTCGACCCGGCATCCAGAGCCTCAAGTGCCGTCGCACGTCGCCCTGGATGCCGGATCAAGTCCGGCATGACGTTTATATGGCGTGTTAAACAAGACCCGTTCGCCCTGAGCTTGTCGAAGGGCGTCCTGTCATTCGTGAAGTGGGGTCGCCCTTCGACAGGCTCAGGGCGAACGGTGGATAGCGGTCCGCCTAAACGGAGCCCGTCTCAGCGCGCCGTAACCGTCGCCGGCACCAGCGGCAGCGCGAGCATGAACCGCGCGCCTTCGCCCGGCGCGCTGTCGAGCTCGATCGCCCCGCCCATCGCGCGCGCCAGCCGGCGCGAGATATAGAGGCCGAGCCCGCTTCCGCCCGGCTCACGCGGATCGACGCGGGCGAATTTCTCGAACACCCGCGCCTGATCCTCCGGCGCGATGCCCTTGCCCTGATCGGCGACGATCGCCACCGCGCGCGCGCCGTCGCGCTGGATGCGCAGCCACACCGTCCCGCCGCGCGGCGAATAGCGCAGCGCATTGCCGATCAGATTGACCAGGATCTGCAACACGCGGCGGAATTCCCCGCTCGCCACCAGCGGCGCATCGAGCCCCTGCGTGTCGAGCGTCACCCCCGCGTCGGCGGCGCGCACCGCGAACAGCCCGGCGGCGCGGCGCATCACATCGGCGAGATCGACCGGTTCGGTCAGGATCGTGAAATCGTCGCGCTCGACCGCCTCGATATCGGCGAGATCGTCGACCAGCCCTATCAGATGCCGCCCGGCGCTGGCGATATCGGCGGCGTAATCGACATAATGCGGGTCGATCGGCCCGTCCTCGGCGGCGTTGATGCTGTCCGCGCTGGCGATGATCCGCGTCAGCGGCGCACGCAATATGCCGTCGAGCCGGGTGTTGAAGGTGGCGGCGACATCCTCGGCCGGCGTCGCTTTCGTCGCCTCCGCCGGGAACACCCCGCCGACGAAGCCAGCGAACACCCCCGCCGCATTGCGCCGCGCGGTCGCGGCGAGCGTCACGCTGCCGCCGCCGTTGCGGATCACCGCCGCCTGACGATCGAAATCGCGCTGCATCGCCAGCGCCTCGAGCAAGGGCATGCCCCCGGCCGCGTCGGGCTGGAGGGTGAACAGATCGGTCAGCGGCTTGCCGATCAGCGACGGCGCGTCGAACCCGCGCCCGTCGCCGATTTCCGACGGCAGACGGGTGAGCCGCAACGTCGCATCGGCCTCCCACAGCCACAAGGCGCCCGGCGGCGGGGCGGCGTGGACGCTGCCGGTCGCGCGCCACGCCGGGCGCTCGCGCATCGGCGAAACCGACAGCGACACGCCGTCCGATCCGGGGTTGGCGCGGACCCAGCATTCGAGATCGGCCTCGGCATCGGCGATCACCACCGTGCGCTGGACGAGGATGCGCAGCCGTCGCGCGAGCCGGACCACCGTGGCGAGCTGCGGGATCGCGAGCAATTCGCCGACCGCCCCCCCGGCGCGTTCGTTGAGCGCGGCGAAATCGGGGTCCGCCGCGATCAGCCGGTCATGCTGGTCGAAGCGCGCGGTGAGGAGGCGGCCGTCGGTCATGCGCGGCGCAACCGTTCGATCGCGCGAATGGCGCGGCGGAAATCGGGGTGGAGCGACAAAGGCGCGAGCGCCTCGCGCGCGGCGAGCACCGGGATCGCCGCGATCGTATCGAGCTGATCGGCGAACGCCTCGATATCGCGCCGCGGATCGGCGTCGGACAGCAGCAAGGCAACGCGCGCCAGCGCCTCGCGCGGGAAGCCATGCGCGCGCAGCGCGAGCCACAGCCGATCGCCCTCGGCATCGAGCAGCAGCGCGCGCGCTTCGCGCAGATCGACCCGCTGGACATAAGCGAGCAGCGCCGCCGCCAGCTCGGCCTTGCCCTCGCCCAGCGCTTCGGCGAGCAGATCGGGCAATTCCTCCGCACGCGCATCGATCGCCGCCGCCAGCCTGAGCGCGATCGTATCGAGCCGCGCGCCGTCGTCATGCGCATCGATGCTGCGCGACGCCGCCTCGACCAAGGCGCGGTCGGCCGCCGGCCCCTGCGCCTCACGCAACGCCGCCGCCACCCACCAGACGAGGCGGCGATGCAGGTCCGCCGGCAGATCGACCGACCGCCCGCTGCCCGCCTCGCGCCGGCCCTCGGCGATGATGTAATCGCGTGCCGCCGCGCCGACGACATTGTCGTCGCCCTGCGCCAGCCGGGCGAGCAGCATCACCGGCGCGCCGGGCTCACGATTCGCCCCCAACGCCGCGCCGAGCAAAGCCAGCCGAAGCTGGCCGATCACCTCGGCCATCAGATCCTGATCGCGCAACAGCCCGGCATCGAGCAGCCGTCGCATCGTCTCGGCCGGGCGCGGGGTGATCACCCCGCCCGCGCCATCCTCGCCGCGCGCGAGCACGCGGGTGGCGTGGGTCGCCAGTTCGCGCTCGATCCGCTCGAGCAACGCGCCGATCGCCGCGCGCAGCATCGCGCGGGTGCGATCATCGAGCCGATCGTGATCGTTGAGGAAAAAATCGTCGATCGCGGTTTCCAGCCGCCGCCACGCCCGCGAATCGGCCTCGGCCGCGCGCACGAAGATCGGCGCGGCGTCGGGAGCGATCGCACGCAAAGGGCCGTTCGGATCGACCGTCATCACCGTACTTTTAACTTCAATGTCGTTAAGACGCGACTAAGAGTCTTTTTGGCGAATGCCCGTTTCGGGTCATTGCGTGCGGTGAAACCGCTTTTCCCAAACAGACTCTTAAGCCTTACGACGAAGTAACTCGATTGCAGCGCTTAAGGTAGCGAAAGCGTAAACGGTGGCGAGGATCAGCCCGGCCAGCGGCATCCCCAGCATCGTCAGCACCGCCAGCAGCAGGAGACAGGCCGGCGGGGTCGCCCACCATATCGCGCGCGGCACGGCATCGGTCGCGCGTTCGACGAGCGCCGCGACGGCAATCAGCACGAGCGCGACGATCACCCCCGAATCGCTCAGCCCGCGCGAATCGATCGACCGGCCGAGCAGCAGCGCGGCGAGCGCGGTGGCGCCCGGGATTCCCCAGGCCAGCACGCTTGCGAGCCGGCTTTCCTCGCGCAGCCAGGCGGTGCGCTCGCCCATTGCGGCGGCGACCGTACCGGCCAGCGCGGCGAACAGCCCGACCGTCTGATATCCGACCGCGACCAGCCCGAGCCCGATCAGCACCGCGACTCCGGCAGCGATCGTCACCGCCACGGTCGATCCGGGGCGCCCGATCAGCGGCGGGAGGACGAAGCCGGCGATCGGCCGCACCACCCAGCGATCGAACCAGCCGGGCCGCGTCGCGAGCGTCGCCATCATCACCGCGCGGCTGCGCTGCTCCAGCGCGGCGCTGCGCCGCTCGATGCCGTGCCCCGCGCCCGCCTCGCCCGCCGCCAGCACGACATGCCGTGCCCCGCCCTGCTCGGCGACGCGGAGCAGCGCCGACTGGACGTCATAATCGCTCGGCAAAGCCGCGACGTCGGCGAGCCGCCGCGCATCGAGCCGCGCGATCCCCGCCCAGGCGAGCCCGCCGCCGACTCGTTCGTAATCGGGCGACGCGCTGCCGGCATCGAGCACGAGCAACGCATCGCCGCCCTCCGCGGCGAAGGGCGCGAGCGTCGCATCGGTGGTGATCAACCCGTCGGCCAGCGCGACGACCCGCGCGAGCGGATGGAGCCGCGCGCTCGCCTCGCCCGCGCTGCGCACGGTGTCGACGCTCATCCCGCGCCGCCCGATCCGCGCGATCGCGCCGAGCAATTCGGGGGTCAGCCGCGATACGACGATCACCAGTTGCGACGCCCCGGCGGTCGCCAGCAGCCGCGCCTGATATTCGATCACCGTCACGCCGGCGAACGGCAATGTCGCCGCCAGCACTCCCTGGCGGTCTTCGGCATCCTGAACGGCGAACAGCAATCCCGCGAGCATCCGCGCGCTGTTAGCGGTTGATGCGCGCGGGTGGAAGCGCGGCGCTTGCGGCGAAACGAGCAAGGTTCGGGACGCTAATCGCTTTGTCCCGCGCGAATTCGTGTTAAAACCGGCCGATGAACGGGGGGACTTCATCGCTCGGGCTACGCGACGTGGCCAATCTGCCAGCCGAGACCAAGGCACCGGACGGGGATCCCCCGTTGTTTCTCAGTGAGTTCACCGCGGTCGAGGGAGGGCATCACATCATCGCATCGCACGACTTCGCCGCGGATGTCGAACCGCCGTCGCGCTGGCGCACGATCGGGCCGGCGGTGCTCGCCGCGCTCTCGCTGATCTGGGTCGGCACGCTGATCGCGCTGGCGTGGGGCGACATGCCGACGATGTCGGCAATCGCGATCGCGCAATTCGGCGCGGCGCTGGTCACCGTGCCGGTGCTCGCCGGGATCGTGTGGCTGCTCACCTTGCGCACCAGCGCCGCAGAGGCGCGCCGCTTCGGCCTTACTGCGCGGGCGATGCGCGCCGAGGCCGCTTCGCTCGAACGCACCGTCGCCACGCTGAGCGCGACGATCGAGACGAATCGCGCCCAGCTCGCCGAGCAGACCCAGGCGCTCGCAGCATTGGGCGACAGCGCCACGACGCGACTCGCCGCGATCGGCAACAGCCTGTCGGGCGAAGTGGCGCAGGCCGACACCCATGCCCGCGCGCTTTCGGATACGACGCGCATCGCGCAGATCAATCTCGAGACGCTGATCGCCGGGCTCCCGCGCGCGCGCGACGAGATCAATGCGCTGATCGCGCGGCTCGAAGGCGTCGGCCACACAGCGGGCGAACAGGCGGCGTCGCTCGACGTGCAGGTCTGCGCGCTCGCCGAACGCGGGCGCGAGGCGGAGACGGTCGCCAATGGCGCAGCGCAGAAGCTCGCCGCGCATATCGAGCGGATGGAATCGGTCAGCGACAATGTCGGGACGCGGCTCGAAGCGGTCACCGCCGAAATGTCGAACGTGGTCGACGCAATGCTCGACCGTACCGCGGGGGCGATCGACCAATCGCGCAAGAGCATCACCGCGCAGGGCGAGGCGATGCTGGCGATGGTCGGCACGCATCAGGCCGCGCTCGATACCGCCGCGAAGGAAAGCGCCGATACGCTCGCCGAGCGGATCAACCTGATCGAGCTGGTGATCGATCGCGTCGCCGAGCGGCTCGATGCGCAGCGCGGCGCGGGCGAATCACTGCTCTCGACGCTCGACGACGGGGTGAGCCATGTCGAGCGCCGGCTCGAGGCGCTGCACCGGCAGAGCGCCGATCGCGCCGCGGCGCTCGCTGCGTCGATCAGCGCGCTCGGCGGCTCGACCGATGCGATGACCGAGGCGCTGCGCGCTGGCGAGGAAATGGCGGCCAAGGCGATCGGCACCACCGAAACCCTGCTCGCCGCGCTCGATTCGGCCGCGCGCGAGATGGACGAGACGATGCCCGCAGCGGTCGAGCGGCTCGACACGCGCTTCGCCGCGTCGAAGGCGGTGGTCGTCGCGACCAAGCCCGAGCTGCTCGCGCTCGTCACCGCTGCCGAGAGCACCCACGACGCGATCGAGGCGATCGCGCAGGTGATCGCCGACCAGCGGCGCAACGTCGACACGCTGACCGCGACGCTGCTCGAAACGCTGGCCACCGGCCGCGCCAAGGCGGACGGGATCGGGCAGATGATCGACGAGGCCGCCGAGCGCGCCAACCGCTTGTCCGAAGACGCCGCCCCGCGGCTGCTCGAAGCGCTGCTGCGCGTCCGCGACACCGCGACCCAGGCCGCCGAACATGCCCGCGATACGCTCGCCGGGGTGATCCCCGAGGCGGCGGAGGCGCTGGAGAAATCGGGCGTCGTCGCGTTGCGCAAGGCGGTCGACAAGGGGTTCGAAAAGACGATCGCCGATCTGTCGCAGGCCGCCGAGCGCGCGGTCGCCGCCGCGACCCGCGCCGCAGGCGAACTCGATCAGAAGATCACCAAGATCGATGAACAGGCCGCGCTGGTCGATATCAAGATCGAGCAAGCGCAGAACGAACGCGAGGAGCACGAGCGCGAAAGCTTCGCCAAACGCGCCTCGCTGCTGATCGAGGCGCTCAATTCGGCGGCGATCGACATCACCCGCACCTTCGCCCCCGATGTCGCGGACAGCGCCTGGGCGGCCTATTTGAAGGGCGATCGCGGGGTCTTCACCCGCCGCGCGGTGCGGCTGCTCGATGCGTCCGAACAACGCGATATCGCGCAGCTCTACGATGAGGATTCGGCGTTCCGCGATCAGGTCAACCGCTACATCCACGATTTCGAGGCGATGCTGCGCACGATCCTCGCACAGCGCGACGGCTCGCCGCTGGGGGTGACGTTGCTGTCGTCCGACATGGGCAAGCTCTATGTCGCGATGGCGCAGGCGATCGAGCGGCTGCGGTAACGCGTCGAGCACCTATCCCGTTCGCCCTGAGCTTGTCGAAGCGCTGCCCTTCTTCATGGCAAGAAAAGTGCTTGGCTTCGACGGGCTCAGCCCGAACGGGCGAGGCGCGTCACCCCACAACCGGCCGCATCTGGACCGGATCGTAATAGAATTTCTCGTGGACGATCCGGTCGTCGCGCCACGTCTGCAGCGTCAGTTCGTCGAGGCGGATCGTCGCGCCGTTCGGGGCGACGAATTCGAACGTCCAGCGGATCACCGCCTGATCGCCGTCGACGAAGCGGCTCAACGCGCGCGCCGTCACCTTGGGGAAAGCGGCGAGCATCATCCGTTCGTTGGCGATCAGCGCATCGATCCCGACGCGCGGCGGATTGTCATTCTCCTGCATCTCGGCATCGGTGGCGTAGAAGCGCGGAAAGGCTTCGAGAAACTCGCCGCGCTCGACCATCTCGATCAGCCCGTCGACCTGTTGCGACACGGACATGATTCCTGCTCCAGTCGTTTAAGCTGGACGCACGGCTAAACGATCCGCGCCGCGACCGATCGTGGCGGCAACGACAAATTTTTATCCGATACCGCCACGGAACCGCCGGCGATAGGCCGCGGGGGTCAGCGCGATCGTGCGCTGGAACAGCCGATGAAAGCTCGGCACATCCTGATAGCCGATCCGCGCGGCAATCTCGGCGATCCCAAGATCGGTGGTTTCGAGCAGGCGCTGCGCCTGATCGAGCCGAATCCCCTGAAGCAGCGCCAGCGGCGTGCGCCCGGTCGCTTCCTTCACCCGGCGCAGAAAGGTGCGGCTCGACAGCCTGAAGGCCGCCGCCGCGGCATCGAGGCTGTAGCGATCGGCGATATGTGCCGCGAGCCAGTGCTCCACCTCGCGCGCGAAGGGCGTCGCGGGGCGCCGCATCATCTCCTTGTCGAAGAACGGCGCTTGGCTTGATCGCGCGGTGTCGATCAGGCTGAACCGCGCCACCGCGCGCGCGATCGCCGCGCCGGCATGGTCGGCGACGATCGCTAGTGCGAGATCGGCATAAGCGGTGAAGGCGCCGGCGGTGATGATCTCGCCGTCGCGGACCAGCATCGCCTTGGGATCGAGCCGCACCGTGGGATAGCGACGCATGAAGGTCTCGGCCATCGCCCAAGCGGTCGTCGCGCGGCGCCCGGCGAGCAACCCGGCCTCGGCGAGCAGAAAGGCACCGCCGCAGACCGACGCCACGCGATGTTTGCCGGCGGCGCCGCGAATCATCGCGATTTCGGGGCCCAGCCCGGCAACGACGCGATCGATATCGCTCGCCCGCGCGAAATCGAATGCGGGAACGATCAGCAGATCGGCGTGATGCGGCGAGGGCACAGGCTGCACTATCGCGCCACCCGCCACCCTGACGTTCACGCGCCCCGCGCTGACGATCGTGCAGGCAAAGGGCGGCGGCTCCGCAGGGCGGTGGAACGCCCAGATCCGGTTGGCGACGAGGATGATATCGGCAAAACCGAATACCTCGGCCCCCATGCACCCGTCATAGGCGAGGATCGCGATATTCAGCATGAAGCGCGCTTCGCGCACCGCCGGAAGGCGGGCAATCCGCCGTCATCCGGTGACGGGCGGATCAAGGAAATCGATGATTTCAAAAGAGGAATGGTGGAGCCGAGGGGGATCGAACCCCTGACCTTCGCAATGCCATTGCGACGCTCTCCCAGCTGAGCTACGGCCCCATCTTCCGTCCGGGAAGCGCCCCCTAGCGGGGCGCCGCGACGTTGGCAAGCGGCGAAACGCCGCTTGCCAAAAACCAATCAATTTTCTTCGTCGTCGCTCGACGTTTCGACGCCGAGATCGTCGTCGCCGCCGAGATCAACCTCGTCGTCGGCCGAAGGCTCTTCGTCTTCGCCGGTGTCCAGATCGACGTCATCGTCGTCCGCGCCGCCAGCGAGATCGCTGTCGGCAGGCCCGGTGTTGGTCTTGGCTGCCTCGAACGGCAGCGGCTGCTTGGATTTCAGGATCGGCTCCGGCTCCCATGCATAGCCACAGGCGATGCACGTGACGGGGTCGTCCTTTTCGAGGTCATAGAAACGCGTCGCGCATTTCGGGCACGTACGCTTCGTGCCCCATTCCGGCTTGATCATGCCGTGCAGAACCTTTCGGATGGGTGTTTCAACAGGCCAGTCCCTGCGAAGTGGTGGGCGCCTTGCCATAGCGCAACCCTGCTGGCAAGGCCGCGCGGACATGGCCCATACAGCTTCTCCGCAGCCTGTCACGATCAATCCCGCCCCGGCGCTCGTCGGACGCATCCGCGTGCCGGGGGACAAATCGATCAGCCACCGCTCGCTGATGCTCGCCGCGCTGGCGGTGGGCGAAAGCCGCGTCGAAGGGTTGCTGGAGGGCGAGGACGTGCTCGCCACCGCCGCCGCGATGCGCGCGATGGGCGCCGATATCGCGCGCGGCGCTGACGGCATCTGGCGCATCCACGGCGTCGGGGTCGGCGGGCTGCTCCAGCCGCAGGCGGCGCTCGACATGGGCAATTCGGGCACCTCGACCCGCCTGCTGATCGGGTTGGTCGCGAGCCATCCGATCACCGCGACGTTCGTCGGCGACGCCTCGCTCTCGGCGCGGCCGATGCAGCGGGTGATCGCGCCGCTTTCGCAGATGGGAGCGGATTTCACCCCCTCCCCCGGCGGCCGGCTGCCGCTGATGGTGCGCGGGCTCGCCCCGGCGGTGCCGATCACCTACACTTTGCCGGTCGCCTCGGCGCAAGTGAAGTCGGCGGTGCTGCTCGCCGGACTCAACACCCCCGGCATCACCCGCGTGATCGAGCCGGTCGCGACGCGCGATCATAGCGAGCGGATGCTCGCCGGTTTCGGCGCGGTGCTCAGCGTCGAGCAGACGCCCGAGGGACGGCTGATCTCGATCACCGGCGAGGCGGAGCTCAAGCCGCAATCGATCGTCGTTCCCGGCGACCCCTCTTCCGCCGCTTTCTGGCTGGTCGCGGCATCGATCGTGCCGGGCAGCGACGTGGTGGTCGAGAATGTCGGGATGAACCCCACGCGCAACGGGATCGTCACCGCGCTCCGCCTGATGGGCGCCGATATCACCGAGATCGACGCGCGCGACGTCGGCGGCGAGCCGGTCGCGGACCTGCGCGTGCGCCACGCAGCGCTCAAGGGGATCGAGGTGCCGCGCGAGCTCGCGCCGTCGATGATCGACGAATATCCGGCCCTGTTCGTCGCCGCCGCCTTTGCCGAGGGACGCACCGTCGCGCGCGGGGCGGACGAATTGCGCGTCAAGGAATCGGATCGCATCGCGGTGATGAAGGATGCGCTGATCGCCAACGGCGTGTCGCTGATCGAGCATGAGGACGGGCTGTCGATCGACGGCACCGGCGGCGAGGCGATCCCCGGCGGCGCGCGTATCGCCTCGAAACTCGATCATCGTATCGCAATGAGCATGGCGATCGCTGGACTTCACGCGCGCGCACCCGTGATGATCGACGACGCCGCGCCGGTCAGGACGAGCTTCCCGACCTTCTTCGCGCTGCTCGATGCGTTGGGGGGAAGCGTCACGTGGAGTTGATCGATCGCCGGCTGCTGCTCGCCGGCGGGCTTGTCGCGCTGGTGTCGGCACCGGCGTACGCGCGCGGGCTGGCGAGCTATCCCGCGCCAGTACGCGAGGCGATGGTCCCGGTCGAGGGCGGGCGGATCTATGTCCGCGTCAACGGCGATCTCGCGGCGCCGCGCGCGCCGCTGGTGCTGCTCCACGGCGGGCCGGGCGGGACGCATGAGGCGCTGATGGACGCGCTCGCGCTGGCTGACGAGCGCGCGGTGATCCTTTACGACCAGCTCGATTCGGGACGGTCGGACCAGCCCAATGACCCGGCCAATTGGCGCGTCGCGCGGTTCGTCGACGAGATCGAGGCGGTGCGTCGCGCGCTCGGCGTCACGCGCTGGCATGTGCTGGGACATAGCTGGGGCGGCACGCTCGCGCTCGAATATGGCGCGCGGCGCCCGGCCGCGCTCGCCGGGCTGACGCTCGCCAGCCCGCTGATCGCGACCAAAAGCTGGATCGGCGATGCCAATCTGCTGGTCGACGCGCTCCCCGCGCCGATCCGCGCCGAAATCCGCCGCTGCGAGACGCTCAAGGCGCCGCAGCCCGCCGCCTGCACCAATGCGACGGACGCTTTCTACGCGGTCTACAATAGCCGCGAGCCGGCGACCGATCCGGCGCGCGCCTATCATCGCGCGGTCGGCGGGCGCGGCTTCAACGCGCGGCTCTATCAGACGATGTGGGGGTCGAGCGAATTCGTCTCGACCGGCACGTTGCGCAGCTACAACGGCGAGCCGCTGCTCGCCAAACTCGACGGGAAACGGACCTTGTTCATCTGCGGCCAGTATGACGAAGCGCGGCCGACGACGATCGGCGCTTATGCCGCGCGCGTGCCGGGCGCGGAATTTGCGGTGATCGCGGGCGCGGCGCACCATCTGTTCGGCGATCGGCCGGAGGAAACCGTCGCCACCTTGCGCGGCTGGCTCGCGCGGCAGGACGCCTTGGCATGATCATCGCGGTCGACGGGCCGGCGGCGTCCGGCAAGGGCACGATCGCGCGGGCGCTGGCGCGGCATTACGATCTGCCGCACCTCGATACCGGGCTGCTCTATCGCGCGGTCGCCGCGACGGTGCTGCGCCACGAGCTCAACCCGGCGAAAGAGGCCGATGCGGTCGCGGCGTGCGATTTCGACGATCTGCTGCTCGCCGATCCCGCATTGCGCGACGACGAAATCGGCAAGGTCGCGTCGATCGTCTCGGCGCATCCTTTGGTGCGCGCCGCATTGCTCCAGCGGCAGAAGCGCTTCGCCGCGCAGGAAGACGGCGCGGTGCTCGACGGGCGCGACATCGGGACGGTGATCGCGCCCAACGCGGATGCCAAATTGTTCGTCAAGGCGACCCCGACGATCCGCGCACGCCGGCGCCACGCCGAACTGCACGCGCACGGCTCGTCGCTGACCTTCGATCAGGTGCTGGCCGATATCCGCGCGCGCGATCAGCGCGATTCGACCCGCAGCACCGCGCCGCTGGTCGCCGCCGAGGATGCGGCAACGCTCGACACCAGCTTCCTGTCGATCGAGGCGGCGGTGCAGAAGGCGATCGATCTGGTCGAGGCGGCGCGCGCGCGGAAAGCGGCGGCGGGCGGCTGATCTGCCCCCTTCCTCTTGCGCCGTCATTCCCGCGGAGGCGGGAATCGATTGACGCTGCGGTCGCGCTTCTTTCTCGAAAGTCTGAGTGAATGGATTCCCGCCTCCGCGGGAATGACGGGGAGATGATGGTGAGGATGGCTGCCGCCACCGCGCCTGAATCCGCGGCGTTCCGCCGCATTCGCGTCGCTGCTTCTTGTGGATAACCGCAAGTTGCGCTAAGGCGCGGACGTTCGGCGGGCCGGGGTCCGCGGAGGCGCGGCGCGGAGGTTCACCTCTCGCGCCCTTTTCGCATTTGGCGTTCTGGCCTCCCAACCCCCTGTCCGACGGATGCCGCATCGGCATGGGGCCGGCGCGGCAGTGAAGGCCAAGACCAGCGGATTCAACCGCTTGGCCGGAAACGACATCAAGGAATCGAAAGTTTATGGCCTCTACGGCAACTCCCTCTCGGGACGATTTCGCGGCGATGCTCGATGACATGTTCGGCGGCGCCGACAGCTTCGAGGGCCGCGTGGTGCATGGCACCGTCACCGGCATCGAAAACGACATGGCGATCATCGACGTCGGTCTGAAGAGCGAAGGCCGCGTGCCGCTACGCGAATTCGCCGCCCCCGGCCAGAAGGCCGAGCTCAAGGTCGGCGACGAAGTCGAAGTCTATGTCGACCGCGTCGAGAACATGCATGGCGAAGCGATGCTGTCGCGCGATCGCGCGCGCCGCGAAGCCGCATGGGACAATCTGGAAGCCGAATTCGCCCGCACCGCGCGCGTCGAGGGCGTGATCTTCGGCCGCGTCAAGGGCGGCTTCACGGTCGACCTCAACGGCGCCGTCGCCTTCCTGCCGGGCAGCCAGGTCGATATCCGCCCGGTGCGTGACGTCACCCCGCTGATGGATATCCCGCAGCCGTTCCAGATCCTCAAGATGGACCGCAAGCGCGGCAACATCGTCGTGTCGCGTCGCGCGGTGCTCGAAGAGACCCGCGCCGAGCAGCGTTCGGGCCTCATCCAGTCGCTCCACGAGGGCCAGATCATCGACGGCGTGGTGAAGAACATCACCGATTACGGCGCCTTCGTCGACCTGGGCGGGATCGACGGCCTGCTCCACGTCACCGATCTCAGCTACAAGCGCGTCGCGCATCCGAGCGAGATGATCAACATCGGCGACACCGTGCGCGTCCAGATCATCCGCATCAACAAGGACACGCAGCGCATCAGCCTCGGCATGAAGCAGCTCGAGAGCGATCCGTGGGATGGCGCGGGCGCGAAATATCCGGTCGGCGCCAAGCTGTCGGGCCGTGTCACCAACATCACCGAATATGGTGCATTCGTCGAGCTGGAAGCTGGCATCGAAGGCCTCGTCCACGTCAGCGAAATGTCCTGGACCAAGAAGAACGTCCACCCGGGCAAGATCGTGTCGACCTCGCAGGAAGTCGATGTGGTGGTGCTCGAGGTCGATGAGGACAAGCGCCGCATCAGCCTCGGCCTCAAGCAGGCGCAGGCCAATCCGTGGGAGGCGTTCGCCGCCGCTCACCCGATTGGCTCGACCGTCGAGGGCGAAGTCAAGAACGCGACCGAATTCGGCCTCTTCGTCGGCCTCGACAACGACGTCGACGGCATGGTCCACATGTCCGACATCGCCTGGGGCGTTTCGGGCGAGGACGCGCTGGCGCTGCACCGCAAGGGCGAGATGGTGAAGGCCATCGTGCTCGACATCGATTCGGAGAAGGAGCGCATCTCGCTCGGCATGAAGCAGCTCGAGCGCGGCGGCCCGGTGGCCGGCGCGGTTGCGGCTGGCGATCGCCTGTCGAAGAATGCGGTCATCACCGTCACCGTGCTCGAAGTCCGCGACGCGGGCCTCGAAGTGCAGGCGGGCGACGACGGCGCGACCGGCTTCATCAAGCGCACCGATCTCGGCCGCGACCGCGACGAGCAGCGCCCGGAGCGTTTCCAGGTCGGCCAGAAGATCGACGCGATGGTTACCGGCTTCGATCGTTCGAAGAAGCCGACCTTCTCGGTCAAGGCGATGCAGATTGCCGAGGAAAAGCAGGCAGTTGCGCAGTATGGCTCGTCGGATTCCGGCGCGTCGCTGGGCGACATCCTGGGCGAAGCGCTCAAGGCTCGCGATTCCAAGAAGTAATCGGGGCAGCCCGGGCAGGATCATTTCCTGCCCGGGTCCCAGCTTGACACGAAATTACAGCATACTGTCGTTTCGTTCCTATTCCGATCGGCGGTTTCCCTGTATTATTGCGACCTTAGTAATCGCGCGTTTAACGATAATCGCTTCAGAGGTTGCCCATGATCCGATCCGAACTCGTCCAGCAGCTCGCAGAGACCAATCCCGAGCTTTCGTTGCGTGAGGTCGAGGAGATCGTATCAACCTTCTTCGACGAGATCGTGCGACGGCTGGCCGAGAATGGTCGGGTCGAGCTGCGCGGTTTCGGCGCTTTTTCCACCCGCGCCCGCGATGCGCGCACCGGGCGCAACCCGCGCACCGGGGAGATGGTGGACGTGGACGCGAAGCGCGTTCCCTACTTCAAACCCGGCAAGGAAATGCGCCAGCGGCTCAACGTCGCTTGACGCGGCGGCTCCGGTAGACTTCACGTCGTGCGCGATGCGCGGACGTGGCGGAATCGGTAGACGCTGGAGACTTAAAATCTTCTGCCATTGGCGTGCGGGTTCGAGTCCCGCCGTCCGCACCATCGCATGTCTGGGCGCAAGCGCGTCGCTCGCGCTGCTCGCTGGCTGCGACCGACGCGCCGATGTCGGGCCGGTCGTGGCGAGCGTCATCGGCGCCCCGCCTGAGCTGAGCGATGCGAGCCGCGGCGACTGGCCCGAGAGCGATCGCGCGCTGGCCGATTCGGTGGCGCAGGGTCTGGTGCGCTTCGACGCGACCGGCCAGATCGAGCCCGGTGTCGCCGAGCGCTGGATCGTCACCGACGAGGGCATGACCTATATCTTCCGGCTGCGCGAGGCGGTGTGGTCGGACGGGCGCCCGGTCACCGCGCAGGAAGTGGTGGCGATCCTCAAGCATCAGATCGCGGCAGCGTCGCGCAACCCGCTCAAGCCGTTTCTCACCAGCATCGAATCGATCGTCGAGATGACGCCGCAGGTCATCCAGATCGAACTCTCCCACCCTCGCCCCGATCTGCTCAAATTATTCGCGCAGCCCGAGCTGGCGATCGTCCGGCGGCGCAACCCTGCCGGCACCGGCCCGTTCCGCATCATGCACGCGGGTCACCGCTCGATGCTGCTGACCCCGGTGTCGGACCCGAATCGCTCGCCCGACGAGATACCCGAAAAGGTGCCCGAAGATGACGTGCGGCTGATCGGCGAGCCCGCGTCGCGCGCGATCATGCGCTATATCGCGCGTGGCTCCGATCTGGTGGCGGGCGGCACGGTGGGCGATTGGCCGCTGATCCAGATCGCCACGGTGCCGCCGGCGGAGGTGAAGCTCGATCCGGCGGCAGGGCTGTTCGGACTGGCGATCACCAATCGCGAGGGCTTCCTCGCCTCGGCCGACAATCGCGCGGCGATCGCCGCCGCGAACGACCACGCCGGGCTGGACGAGGCTTACTCCCGCGAATGGGCGCCGACCGAGCAATTGCTGCCCGACCAGCTCGATTCGGCGACCCCGCCGGCGATCCCCTCCTGGGTCGCGATCGATGTCGGCGACCGCCGGCAGCAGGCGAAGGCGCAGGTCGCCTCGTGGCGCGGCATCCACCCCGAGCCGGTCGTGCTGCGCGTCGCGCTGCCCGGCGGGCCGGGCGGCACCTTGCTCTGGGCGCGGATCGGCGCCGACCTGCAATCGGTCGGCATCCAGCCGGTGCGCGTCGCGCAGGACGCGCGCGACGCCGATCTGCGGCTGATCGACGCGGTCGCGCCCTATGACAGCGCGCGCTGGTATCTCGCGATGGCCTGCGCCCCGTGCGGCGGCGCGGCGAGCGACGCGGTGGAGGCGGCGCGGGTCGCCCCGACGCTCGCGGCGCGCAGCGCGGCGATCGCCACCGCCGACGCCGCGGTGGCGGCGGACGTCTCGTTCATCCCGATCGCGCGCCCGTTCCGCTGGTCGCTGGTATCGCTGCGGCTGCGCCAGTGGCAGCCGAACGCGCGCGCGTGGCACCCGTTGAACAGGCTGCGCGCCGTCCCCAAGTGACGGATATGACCATGCGCACCGCCCGTATCGATCCGGCGATCCTCGATCGCCTGCCCATCGGCCGCGACCCCGCCGCGATCCGCCAGCGGATCGAGGTGATGGAGAAACTGCTCGAAGGATTGTTCGTCATCCCGGGGATCAACCGGCGCGTCGGGCTCGATGCCCTGCTCGGGCTGGTGCCGGTGGCGGGCGATCTGATCGCGGCGGTGCTCGGCGCGTGGATCGTGTGGGAAGCACGCAACCTCGGCATGAGCCGCTTCCAGCTCGCGCGGATGAGCGCGCGGGTCGGGTTCGACGCGTTGCTCGGGGTGATCCCGGTGATCGGCGACGCGGCGGACTTCTTCTATCGCTCGAACACGCTCAACCTGAGGACGATCAAGCGCCACCTCGACAAGCATCATCCGTCGACGGTGACGATCGAGCGCTGAGCCCCGCGACCTTTCCTCTTTCTCCCCTCCCTTGAACAAGGGAGGGGAGAAAGAAACGAAGCTCAATAAAGCAGGAACGCCTGCCGCTCGGCTTCCCACGCCTGCTCGTCCGGAACGGTCAGCGCGTCGAGATCGCCCGCCACCGCCGCCGCATCGTCGACCCACTCGCGCAGCCCCGGCCCGCCGTTGATCACGTCGATCGCGAGCTTGTCGAAGACATATTCATACGGAAAATCGCGCCACAAAGGATAATCCGGGTAGAGCCGCCGGATCGCCTTGAACCCCAAAGCCTGCAACCGCCACGGGCGGAACGCGGCGTGGTCGTACGCTGCCCCCTCGGCGTGGATGAACACCCCCGCGCACAACGCCCCGACATGTTTGTGGAAGGTCGGCTGGAACCAGAAATCGCGCAGCGTGCACCCGGCAAGCCACTGCGGCGCCAGCGCGCGCATCTCCGCGATCACCGCGCGGGCGTCGATATCGGGTGCGCCGAACAATTCCAGCGGGCGCGTCGTCCCGCGTCCCTCGCTCAGCGTCGTGCCCTCGAGCATCACGGTGCCGGCATAGGCGCGCGCCATATTGACGTTGGCGGCGTTGGGGCTGGGGTTGATCCACACCCGCTCGGGCGGCCAGCCATAGCCGGGCGCGGCGCCGGGCTGCCAGCCCTCCATCTCGATCACGCGATAGTCGACGTCGAGGCGGAAGCGATCGATGAACCAGCGCCCCATCTCGCCCAGGGTCATCCCGTGGCGCATCGGCATCGGCCCGGCGCCGACGAAGCTCTCCCAGCCGAGGCGCAGCGTCAGCCCCTCGATCGGCCGCCCGGCGGGATTGGGGCGATCGAGCACCCACACCGATTTGCCGTGCGCCGCGGCGGCCTCCAGCACGTAGAGCAGGGTCGTGACGAAGGTGTAGATGCGGCACCCGACGTCCTGCAGGTCGACCAGCAGCACGTCGAACGTCCCCATCGACTGCCCGGTCGGCCGCCGTACCTCGCCGTAAAGGCTGAACACCGGCATGCCATAGGTCGGATCGGTGAAGTCGGGCGACTCCATCATATTGTCCTGCAGATCGCCGCGCACGCCGTGCTGCGGGCCGAATACTGCGCTGATATTGCGCCCCGCCGCGACCAGCGCGTCGAGACTGTGGGTGAGGTCTGCGGTGACGGAGGCGGGATGCGCGAGCAACGCGACACGCTTCCCCTCCAGCGGTTTCCTGAGGCTCGCATCGGCGAGCAGGCGATCGATCCCGAATTTCATGCGCGATCAGGTGCCGGGAGCCGCGCGACAAAGCAATCCGGGTTGTGGAAATCCGGCGCGCCGGGGGCATGGGCCAGCGCCCAGAACGAACGGACGCCGCCGGTTTCTTCGATCACCGCGGTGAGCGCGATCCGCGGACCCGTCACCCCGGCCTTGAGCCG
>JAFIGU010000048.1 GCA_017849555.1 Sphingomonas sp.
GATCGGCGGGTGCGGGTTCTGGAACGGCTTGGGGTGGATCGGGCGGCGCGGGATCTTGATGTAGGTGCCTTCGTGCTCGATCTCGTCCTGCACCATGATCTTGGGGATCAGATACATCGACTCGTCGATCATCGGCTGAAGCTCGTTGAGATCATAGCCGAACGTCCCCGATTCCTGCTGCGTGCCGCCCTTGCCCATGCCGAAATGGACGCGACCGTTGGACAGGATGTCGAGCGTCGCGATGCGCTCGGCGACCTTGACCGGGTGGTTCATCGCGGGCGGCAGGCAGACGACGCCGTGACCGATCCCGAGCCGCGTGGTCCTGCCGGCGAGGAAGGCGAGGAAGGTCTCGGGCGCCGACATATGCGCGTACTGGGTCAGCGCGGTATGCTCGACCGCCCACACGTTATCGAAGCCCATTTCCTCGGCGAGCAGCGACTGCTCGATGATTTCATGGAACGTCCGCGCCTCGTTCTCGCGCGACGTGTCCACCATCTGGGCTTCGTAAATGATCGAGAATTTCATCGCTCTCCACCTTCCTGATCTGACTTGCAGCCGGAATAAGCGGAGAGCGATGCGCGCGCTTGGTCCGTTTGGACTAAACCCGCTGCGACGAGATATTGCCCCCGTCCACCACCAGTTCGGCGGCGGTGACGTAGCTTGCATCGTCGGACATCAGGAAGCGCACCACGCTGCCGATTTCCTCGGGCTCGCCGATCCGCGCGAGCAGGATGCGCTTCTCGAAGAAACCGGGGAGGTTGTCGACCGCGGGCTTCATCATCGGGGTCATGATCTGCCCCGGCGACACCGAATTGACCCGCACCCCGTCCCGCGCCAGCCGGTCGGCGAGCGAGCGGACCAGCGAGAGCATCCCGCCCTTCGCCGCGGTGTAGATCGGGTTGATCGCATTGCCGAGCGTCGCGTTGATCGAGGTGATCGCGACGATCGCCGACCCCTTGTTGGCGGCAAGATCGGGCTGGAGCTTCTGCGCGAGGAACGCGAGCGGACGCAAATGGGTGTGAATCCCCGCGTCCCAGCTTTCGGCGGTCATCCCGTCGATCGATGCGGTATCGACGACGCCCGCGGCGTGGACGAACCCGCCAATCGATCCCATCGCCGCGCGGCTCTCTTCGATCGCGGCGTCATAGCTGTCGAGATCGCGGATATCGACGCCGAGGCCGATCGCCTTGACGCCGAATTCTTGCGCCACCGCCGCGGCGGCATCGCGCGCACGATCGGCCGCGATATCCCACAAAGCGACCGGGCGGCCGACCGCGGCGAGCGCCTTCGCCGAGGCCAGCCCGATCCCCGAGGCCCCGCCGGTCACGATCACGCCGGTCGCCGGCAGGTTCAACTTGGATGTCACTTAATGTCCTTTCCGTTTGACATCGCCAGCCCCCCTTGTGTCCCGGCGAACGCGGGGACCCAGCCTCCCGCCTTGGCGGGAGCACAATAGGGGGGTCGCTGCGGGCCTCTCAATAAACCGCCGCCGGGTTCGGCTCCGGCGGGCTGCCGAGCATCTCGCGATACGACGGCCGCTCCTTGCCGCGGTCGGTGACGCCGAGATCGCGCGCCACTTCCGCGCCGATCAGCGTCCGCCCGCTGAGCGCCGCGCCCTTGGGATCGGTCGCCAGCGCATAGATGATGTGCCCCGTGAACTCGGGGTTCTCGGCGGTCTCGATGAAGCCTTCATATTGTTCCGGGTTGGTCTCGCGCGCGATCGCCGAGCGCTCGGTGACCAGCGGGCCCATCCAGATCGAGAAGGTGCGCACGCCCGTCTCGCGCAGATCATGCTCCATATCATGCGCGAATTTGTCGATCCCCGCCTTTTGCGCACCATAGGCCGGCCCGTGCATGTAGCAGGAGGCGCCGAACGACGAGCCGAAGGCGATCGTCCCCGAACCCTGCCGCACCATCATCTTCGCCGCGTGCCAGCTCGCGACATAGGCCGAGCGTAGCCCGACATCGAGGATGCCGACCGCCGCCAGTTCCTTTTCCCAGAACGGTTTCTTCTCGATCAATTGCCGGTGCATGTAAGCGGCATTGTTGACGAGGATATCGAGCCGCCCCTGCTCGCGCTCGATCTGTTCGAACAGCGCGGCGACCTGCGCGTCGTCGCTATGATCGCACACCACCGGGATCCCCTTGCCCCCTGCCCTGGTCACCGCCTCGGCGGTTTCGCCGACGGTGCCCGGCAGCACCGTGCCGTCCCAGCCGTGCGCCAGCCCCGGCGCGGTGCTCCGCCCGGTGACATAGACCGTCATCCCCTTCTCGCCGAACCCGCGCGCAATTCCCGCCCCCGCGCCCCGGCTGGCGCCGGTGACCAGTGCAACCTTCGGCTCGACCATGACAATCCTTTCCCGATTCGACGCAAACTAGCGTATTTTTATCAAAATAGCCCATAGACTCGAATTTATAAACGTAATTATCTGCGCACAAGGCCAATGTCGACGCCTCCCTTCGTCATTCCCGCGAAGGCGGGAATCCATAAGCACTGCCACCTGCGATTCTACGCAGAGGCCAGCCAGAATGGATTCCCGCCTTCGCGGGAATGACGAGGAGGTTTCTGAGCGCTTTTAGCCAAAATGGATGATGCCTGGCCCCTGTCGCCGCGGGAAGCTTAGGATTAGAAATATCCGACTGGAGAGGCGCAGCGTATGAGCGAACATGATCTGGTGATCCGTGGCGGGACGATCGTCGACGGCAGCGGCGGGGCACTGTTCGAGGGCGATGTCGCGGTGAAGGACGGGCAGATCGTCGCGCTGGGCAATGTCGGCGGGCGTGGCGCCGAGGAGATCGACGCCAGGGGCCGGATCGTCACCCCTGGCTTCGTCGACGTCCACACCCATTATGACGGTCAGGCGATCTGGTCCGCGCGGCTCGCGCCCTCCTCGTCACACGGCGTCACCACCGCGGTGATGGGCAATTGCGGGGTCGGCTTCGCGCCCTGCCGCGCCGACGACCGCGATCTGCTCGTCCGGGTGATGGAGGGGGTCGAGGATATCCCCGGCGTGGTGATGACCGAAGGGCTGCGCTGGGATTGGGAGACCTTTCCCGACTATCTCGACCGGCTCGAGGCGGGGCGGCGCGATATCGACGTTGCCGCCTATCTCCCGCACTCCCCGCTGCGCGTCTATGTGATGGGCGAGCGCGGCGCGAAACGCGAAGCAGCGACCGAGGGCGATCTCGCGCGGATGCGCGCCTTGAGCCGGGAGGCGGTCGAGGCCGGCGCGCTCGGCTTCGCCACCTCTCGGCTCAACATCCACCGCACCGCCGACGGCGACCAGATCCCGAGCTACGACGCCGATACCGCCGAACTCAAGGCGATCTGCGCCGGGATGAGCGATGCCGGTTCGGGCATATTGCAGATCGTGCTCGACGCCTATCGCGGCTGGGCCGACGAGTTCGACGTGATGGCCGACGTGGTCAAGGCATGCGGCCGCCCCGCGACCTATACGCTCGCTTGCGGCAATGACGGGCCGCCGACCTGGCGCGAGGCGATCGCGCGGATGGAAGCGGCCAATGCCGCCGGCTCGTCGATCACCGCGCAGGTGATGCCGCGGCCGATCGGGCTGATCGCCGGGATCGAGCTGTCGGTCCACCCCTTCGTGCTGTGCCCGAGCTATCGCGCGATCGCGCACCTCCCGCTCGCCGAGCGGATCGCGGCGATGCGCGATCCCGCGGTGCGTCGCGCGATCCTTTCCGACACCCCCGAGCCGGGCCACCCGCTCTCCGGCATCGCGCGAATCTGGCAGTGGATGTTCCCGCTCAACGATCCGCCGAATTACGCCCCACCTGCCGATCAGAGCATCGCCGCGCTTGCCGCCGCGCGCGGCTGCACCCCGGCCGATTATGCCTATGACGCCTTCCTCGACAGCGCGGGCGAGGCGATGTTCCTCGCCGCCCTGGGCAATTATGAGAACGGCCGGCTCGACGCGGCATATGAGATGCTGACCCACCCTAATTGCGTCCCCGGGCTCGGCGACGGCGGGGCGCATTATGGCGCGGTGTGCGACGCGAGCTATTCGACCTTCCTCCTTACGCATTGGGTGCGCGACGCGACGGAGCAGCGGATCGACTTGGCGCGGGCGATCCATATGCTCACGTCACGGACCGCGCAGACGGTGGGGCTCGGCGATCGCGGCGTGCTGCGCATCGGCGCCAAGGCGGATATCAATGTGATCGACCTCGATCGCCTGCAGCTGCACCGCCCGGAGATCGTCCGCGACTTGCCCGCGGGCGGGCGACGACTCGATCAGCGCGCCAGCGGTTACGATGCGACGATCGTGTCGGGCGCGGTGATCCGCCGCCACGGCGAGGCGACCGGCGCGCTGCCGGGCCGATTGGTGCGCGGGGCGCGGTAGCTATTCCCGTCATCCCAAGCCCGGCTTGTGCTCCCGCGAAGGCAGGAGCCCAGGCTGGGTCCCGCCTTGGGTTCCCATCAAAGTAATACTTTAGATGGGGCCCTTCGCGGAGACCCAAGAAAGGAGCGCGGCATTGAGTATTTTCGTAGTTCAACTTCATGTATTTTACGCTATGCATTGACAGCCACGCCGCCAACGCGCCAATTGCGTTGACTTCAGCGCAATCGGATTCGGTGGAACCGCGCCAATGACACAGGATTTCACGGGAGAGGTGGCGATCGTCACCGGCGGGAGTGACGGCATCGGCCGGGCGACCGCGCGGTTGCTCGCGCAGCGTGGCGCGACCGTCGCGATCTGCGCGCGCCGGCCGGACAAGCTCGCCGAGGCCGAGGCGGAAATCGCCGCGACCGGGGGCAAGGTTGAAATCCACCAGCTCGACGTTTCCGACGATGCGGCGTTCACCGCGCTCGTCGAGGATGTCGCGCGGCGCCACGGCCGGCTCGACATGATGGTCAACAATGCGATGTCGGTCCATTATGCGCCGATCGGCAGCCTGACGCTCGATCAGTGGCGGCAGGATTTCGCGGTCAACGCCGATGCGGTGTTCGTCGGCACCAAGGCGGCGATGGGGGTGATGGCGAAACAGGGCAAAGGCTCGATCGTCAACATCTCCTCCTCCTGCGGCATCCGCGCCGCGCCTTATATGGCGAGCTATTCGGCGTCGAAGGCGGCGCTGATCCAGTTCACCGCGGTCGCCGCGATGGAGGGCGCGCGATCGGGCATCCGCGTCAATGCGATCGTCCCCGGACAGGTGCAGACCGCCGCGACCGAGGCGTTCGGCAAGGCCGCGCCCGATACCGCCGCCAAGACGATCGACGCGATCCCGATGGGCCGCGGCGGCGCGCCCGACGAACTCGCCGAGGCGATCCTGTTCATGCTGTCCGACGCCGCAAGCTATATCACCGGCACCGCGCTGCCGGTCGACGGCGGCAAGGCAGCGCAACTCTATCTGCCGTCATAATGGGAGCCGCCGCGATGAACCCGCTCGATTATTCCGGGAAGACGGTGCTCGTCACCGGTGGCGGACGCGGGATCGGCCGCGCCTGTGCCGAGGCATTCGCCGCCGCCGGCGCGACCGTGGCG
This sequence comes from Sphingomonas sp., assembly GCA_017849555.1. Lineage (GTDB taxonomy): Bacteria > Pseudomonadota > Alphaproteobacteria > Sphingomonadales > Sphingomonadaceae > Sphingomonas > Sphingomonas lycopersici. The sequence continues at coordinate 5,508 of JAFIGU010000048.1, forward strand.
ATCGCCGAGGTGAGCGAGGAATTGCGCGCCGATTTCGCCGCCGCTTTTCCTGATGCGTTCGCGCTGCGCTGCGACGTGACCAAGAGCGCCGAGGTCGCCGCGCTCGCGGCGACGCTGAAAGAACGCTTCGGCAGGCTCGACGTGCTGGTCAACAATGTCGGCGATTTCCTCCACGCCAAGCCGTTCGAAACGATGAGCGACGAGGAAATCGACGGCATCGTCGAGATCAATTTCGGCCAGGTGATGCGCGTCACCCGCGCGATGCTGCCGCTGCTGCGCGCCGCCGCGCCCGGATCGAGCATCGTCAGCGTGACCTCGATCGAGGCGTTCCGCGGCATCCCCAATTGCGCGGTCTATGGCGCGTGCAAGGCGGCGGTGACCGCGTTGAGCAAATGCCTCGCGCTCGAACTGGCGCCGGATGGCATTCGCATCAACGATATCGCTCCCGAGACCACCGATACGCCGCAGGTCGCGCTGGATTACATGATCCCGCCCGAGAATCGCACGCATATGGACAAATGGATCCCGCTCGGCCGCTTCGGCAAGCCGGAGGACATCGCGGGCGCGGCGCTGTATCTCGCCAGCCCGCTCGCGAGCTGGGTGACGGGGACGACGATCCACGTCGACGGCGGCGCGCTCGCCGCGGCGGGCTGGACGCGGACCCCCGAAGGACAATGGACGGTCGTCCCGCTGGTCAGCGGCAACGGCCTGCGGATTCCGGCCTAATGACAATATCCCCCACGGTTCGGGCTGTTTGGCGCTCGGCGCTCTAGGAGAGAGACTATGAAAATCCTCGTCGTCGGCGGCACCGGTGGTCTTGGCGGCCATGCCGCGATCCATCTCGCGGAAAAGGGCCATGACGTGTCGATCGCCGCGCGTAACCCCGCGCCGGCGGGCACCGCAATGGCCGATATGCCGTTCCTCAAGGGCGATTATGTCGCGGGCGATTTCACCCCCGATCGCCTCAAGGGGTTTGACGCGATCATCTTCGCCGCGGGCAACGATCCGCGCCACATCCCGCCCTCGATCGATGCGCAGGAGCATCTCAACCGCGCCAATACCGAGGCGGTCCCCGCCTTCATGCGTGCCGCGCGCGAGGCCGGGGTGAAGCGCGTGATCCAGCTCGGCAGCTTCTACCCGCAGGCCGCGCCCGAGCTCGAAAGAAACAATTTCTACATCCGCTCGCGCCGACTCGCCTGCGAGGGCGCGCGCGCAGAGACCCGCCCGGGGTTCGACGTGATCAGCGTCAACGCGCCCTTCATGGTCGGCGCGGTACCGGGGCTGTCGAGCATGATCTTCGAGCCCTATGTCGCCTGGGCCGAGGGCAAATTGCCGATCCCGGTGTACGCACCCGCCGGGGGCACCAATTTCATGTCGTTCCGCTCGCTGAGCCAGGCGCTCGAAGGCGCCTTGCTGCGCGGCGAGCCGGGCAAGGCCTATCTGGTCGGCGACGAGAATCTGAGCTTCGCGGATTATTTCGGGCTGTTCTTCGCCGCCGCCGGCAATGCCGCGCGCACCGAGGCGCGCGATGAATCGCACCCCTTGCTCCCCGATGTCGCGATTCCGCAGGGGCGCGGCAACTGGATCCGCTACGAGCCGGACCCGGCCGAAACGGCGCTGCTTGGCTATACGCGCAATGATGTCGCCAATGCGGTCGCCGAGGTGGTCGCGCAATATGGCGGGGCCAATGTCCCGGCTTGAGGACGAGGCCGCGCTGCGCCGCACTGCGGAACTCTACGCCGCCGGCGCCGATCGGCGCGACAAGGCGCTGTGGACCGAGGTGATGACCGAGGATTGCGTGGTCGAAGGCCCGGGCTTCCGCATTGAGGGGCGCGATGCGGTGCTCGGCAGCATCGACCTGCTCGAACGCATGTTCCTCAAGACGCAGCATCGCGTCCACAACCAGCTCGTCACGATCCATGGCGATCGCGCCGAGGGCGAAACCTATTCGACCGCCGACCATCTCGTCGCGGCGGACGGGGGCAAGAGCCTGTTGTGCTGGTCGATCCGCTATCAGGATCAGTGGCGACGCGAGGGCGGCGCATGGCGCTTCAGCCAGCGCACGCTGATCGTCGATTGGGAAGAAACGCGGACAATGGGCCAATGACGCGCCCGCTCGACGGGCAGACCGCGATCGTCACCGGGGGTAGCGGCGGGATCGCCACTGCCTCCGCACTGCTTCTCGCCCGCGACGGCGCGACGTTGCTGCTGATGGGGCGCCGGCTGGACGCGCTGGAGCGCAGCCGCGCCGAAATCCTCGCCGCAGTGCCCGATGCGCGGATCGAAGTGTTCGCGGGCGACGCGACCATCGAGGGCGACGTGCAGGCGGCGCTCGGCGCGGCGCATTCGATCGCGGGGCGGCTCGACGTGATCGTCGCGACGGTCGGCGGCGGCGGGTTCAAGCCGTTCATGTCGCTCGAAGCGCACGAACTGCGCCACGATTTCGACTTCAACGTCACCAGCACCTTCCTCGCGATCCGCCACGGCGTCCCGCTGATGCAGCCGGGCGGAGCGATCGTGTGCATCTCGTCGACCGCGGCCAAGCTGCCGTTCCACTTTCTCGCCAGCTATCATATCGCCAAGGGCGCGCTCGAAGCCCTGGTGCGCGGCGCGGCCGAGGAGTTGGGCGCGCGCGGCATCCGCGTCAACGCCGTCCGCCCCGGGCTCACCCGCAGCGACGCGACCGGGCCGATGTTCGAGACCCCCGGCGTGCTCGACGCCTTCGCCCCCGAATTTCCGCTCGGCCGCTTCGGCGAACCGGTCGATATCGCGCAGGCAGTACGCTATCTCGCAGGGCCGGAATCGTCGTGGGTCACGGGGCAGAGCTTCGCGGTCGACGGCGGTAACGAGCTGCGTCGCAATCCCAACCTCTCGGCCGTGTTGCAGGCCGGCTGACCGGAAGACAGATGAACTTCGCATTCACCGACGAACAGGCGATGATCGCGGAGACGGCCAAGGCCTTCTTCGACGAAAACGCCACCAGCGAGCGCACCCGCGCCGCAATGGACAAGGACGGCGTGGACCGCGCCCTGTGGCACAGCTTCTGTCAGGAGCTCGGCCTTGCCGGGATCGCCTTGCCCGAGGCGCACGGCGGCTCCGGGCTGGGGCTGGTCGAATTCGCGATCCTCGCCGAAGCGGCGGGGGCACAGGTGGCGGCGCTGCCGATGCTCGGCTCGCTGGCGATGACCGCGCATGGCCTCGCCCGCGGCGGATCGGAGGCGCAAAAGGCCGTGTGGCTGCCGAAGCTCGCCAGCGGCGAGGCGATCGGCGCGACGGGGCTCGCCGCGAAGGTCACTGCGTCGGGCGACCGACTATCGGGAACGGTCGATTTCGTCGCGCATGGCGCGTCGGCGGATGTATTTCTGATCGCCACCGACAGCGCCGCGTGGCTGGTCGAGCGCGGCGCGGCGGGGCTGATCGTCGCCGCCTGCACGACGCTGGACCAGACGCGCCCCTTCGCGCGGCTGACGCTCACCGATACCCCGGCCGAGCCGCTCAGCGATGCCGCTGCGGCGTTGCGCGCGGCGCAGGAAGGCGGCTGGATTTGCGTCGCCGCCGAGGCTTTGGGCGGCGCGCAGGCGACGCTCGACCGCACCGTCGGCTATGCGCAGGAGCGTATCCAGTTCGGGCGCCAGATCGGCAGCTTTCAGGCGTATAAGCACCGGCTCGCCGACATGATGGTCGAGATCGAGCAGGCGCGTTCGGCGGTCTATTGGGCGGCATGCGCGGTCGACGAAGGATCGGACGAAGCGCCGATCGCGCTCCATTCGGCCAAGAGCTTCGCCGCCGACACCTATTTCCGCTGCGCGGGCGACATGATCCAGCTCCACGGCGGGATCGGCTTCACCTGGGAGCATGACGCGCATCTGTTCTTCAAACGCGCCAAGGCGATCCAGTCGATGCTCGGGACGAGCGCCTGGCATCGCGAGCGGATCGCGCAACTGATCGGGCTGGGAGACGCCGCATGAAACTGGGCTTCTCGCCAGAGGATGAGGCGTTCCGCGCCGAGGCAGCCGATTGGCTCAACGCGCAGATGCACGGCGAATTCGGCGACCTCAAGGGGCTGACCGGGCTCACCGCGGCGGCCGAGCGCCGCAAGGAATGGGAGCTCAAGCTGGGCGAGGACCGCTGGTCGGTGATCGGCTGGCCGAGCCAATGGGGCGGCCGCGACGCGACGCTGGCGCAGCAGGTGATCTTCGCCGAGGAATATGCCCGCGCCGGAGCGCCGGGGCGGATCGCGCACATGGGGGTGGAACTCGCCGGCCCGACGATCCTGACCTTCGGCACCGAGCAGCAGAAGCAACGCTTCCTCCCCGGGATCGCCTCCGGCAAGGTGCTGTGGTGCCAGGGTTATTCCGAACCCAACGCAGGGTCCGACCTCGCCAATGTCCGCACCAAGGCGCGGCTCGACGCGGCGACCGACGAATGGGTGGTCGACGGGCAGAAGATCTGGACCAGCCTGGCGCAGATCTGCGACTGGATCTTCGTCGTCGCGCGCAGCGAGGAAGGCTCGAAGGGACCGAAGGGGCTCACCTTCCTGCTGATGCCGCTCGACCAGCCGGGGATCACGATCCGCCCGATCCGCCAGATCAACGGCGCGGCCGAGTTCAACGAAACCTTCTTCGACGGCGCGCGCACCGCCTCGGGCAATCTCGTCAGCACGCCGGGCAACGGCTGGCAGGTGGCGATGGGGCTGCTCGCGTTCGAGCGCGGGGTCTCGACGCTCGGCCAGCAGATGAATTTCCGCAACGAGCTCGATGCGATCATCGCCGCCGCGCGGGAGAATGGCAGCGCGCAAGACCCGCTGATCCGCCAGCGCATCGCCAAGGCCGAGATCGGGCTGCGGCTGATGCGTTACGGCGCGCTGCGGATGCTGAGCCACACCGATCACGCGCGCCCGGACGGCGCGGCGCTGACCTATAAGCTGCAATGGGCGAGCTGGCGGCGTTCGCTGGGCGAACTGGCGATGGACGTTCTGGGCCAGGCCGGCGAGGTGACCGACGGCGAGGACTATCATTTCCCGATGCTGCCGAACCTGTTCCTCTCGGCACGCGCGGACACGATCTACGGCGGGACCAACCAGATCCAGCGCAACATCGTCGCCGAGCGCGCGCTCGGCCTGCCGCGCGAGCCGCGGGGGTCGATGTAGTCCCGTCATCCCAGCGCAAGCTGGGATCGCGTGCCCCATAGGTCGCGCTTGCGGCCTGAGATCCCAGCCTGCGCTGGGACGACGAAAAGCGCCGGTCAGTGCTTCCCGACCGGCGCCTTTTCGTCAGAAGTTCAGATCGAGCGTCACGCCATAGGTCCGCGGATCGCCGTAGATCACCCCGCCCCAGCCGAGCTGGCCGTAATCGATGCCGCGCGCGACATAAGCCTTGTTGGTGAGGTTCTTTCCCCACAAAGTCACGCTGACCTTGGCCGCGCCGAGATCGAAATCGTCGATCCGCAATTGCGCATCCCACAAGCCGCGCGCGCTGCCCGAGGTCACCTGCTGGAACGGCGCGGCGAGCGGGTTGGCGAACATCACCTGCGACGAGACGTAATTCCACCCCGCCCGCGCCGTGAGCCGGGCGCCGCCGCCGATCGGCCGGGTGTAGGTCGCGCCGGCATTGGCGGTCCAATCGGGCGAATTGCCGAGCGTGATCACGGGGGCGATATTCTGGATCACGCCGTTGATATCCGCCGCCGGAAATTGCTTCACGTTCTTGTGAACATAGCCGACCGACCCGTCGAGCGAGAGTTCGTCGGTGAGGACAAGCTGCCCTTCGAGCTCGGCGCCGAGATAATTGGTCTTGCCGGCATTCACCACCTGCGTGCCGAAGGTCGCGCCGCCCGGAATCGGGATCGTCGCGAGCTGATCGGAATATTGGTTGTAGAACACCGCACCGTTCAGCCGCAGCCGGTGGGCGAATTCGGTCTTGGCGCCGATTTCATACGACCAGATCTTCTCGTCCCTGAACGGGATCAGCGGGATATTGGCCGCGGCGCTGGTCGACTGGCGCGCGTTGAACCCGCCCGAGCGATAGCCGCGCGCGACGCGGGCATAGAGGTTCACCTCGTCGCTGGCGCGATAATCGACCGTGAAATTGCCGGTCGGCGCGCTGAACTTGGCGGTCTGGTCGTTGAGCGCGAGATCGACCGGCGCGGTGAACGGCGTCGGCCCGTTCTGGAACCGCGCCATCCGCTTGGTATCCCAGGTGTAACGCAGCCCGAGCGTGAACCCGAGCGGCGCATCGGCTCCACCCGGCCGCCACGTCGCCTGGCCGTAGATCGCCTTTGACGAACCGTAAGCGTTATAGCCGAGCACCGAGCTGGGCGTCGGCACCAGCCGGTAACGTGCGGGGTTGGCCGCCTGCAGCACCGGTGCGAGCGCGCCGAAGTTCGTCGGGGTGAACACCGCCTGATTGGTGTCGAGCACGAAGCCGAAGCTCTGGTCGTTGCGCTCATAACCGTTCTCACGGAAATAGAAGGCGCCGACCACCCATTCGAACGCGCTGCCCTTGCCCGAGACCAGCTCGAGCTCCTGGCTGAACTGATGCTGGCGGCGCACGTTGCTCGCCTGGAACAGGGGCTGCGTCGTCGTCGGTACCGATTGGCCGGCGAGGAACGCCGCGGTGCCCGCCGGCTGGAACAACGACAGCACCCCAACCGGGAAACCGTTGAGCAGCGACGTCTGCGTGAACAGCGGCCCGCGCAACGTCCCCATCCCGTCGAGATCGCTGCCCTCGATCCTGTTCTTCCAGCCGCGCCACGCGGTCGAGGAGCGCAGTGTCACCCCGCCGAGATCGGCCTCGACGCGAAACAATTCGCCCCACACGCGGTCGCTCGACAGCCGGGCCTGATCGAGACAGAGGGTATCGAGCCGCGCGAGCTGCACCGGCTTGCCGCACCCCGGCTGGAGCACATTGGCCTCGGCGAGATAGCCCGCGACATTGGCCGGCTGAACCTGCGAGAAAGTGTTGCCGCCGATCGTGACATTGGGCCGGAAGGTCCCGTCCCCCACTTGTGCGAGCTGCTGCGCCGATGCGACGCCGTCGACGCGGGTATAATCGAAGATGTTGGTGATCTTCAGCCAATGCGCCAGATCGAGCGTCGCCGCCCAGCGCACGCTGTCGGTCTTGTTGCCGCCGGGATCGAGCAGCCGATCGGGCTGGAGCGGATTGTCGACGGTGCCATCGCGCTGCTTGTGGAGATAGCCGATCGACATGCGCAGCACGTCGCCGATCGTCCCGCTGTTGAGGATGAAGCGCCCGGTCAACTGATTGAAATTGCCGTAGCCGAACCGCAACTTCAGGCTGGCATCGTCGGTCGGCAGCTTGGTGATGAAATTGATCGCGCCGCCGGTCGTGTTGCGCCCGAACAAGGTGCCCTGCGGCCCGCGCAGCACCTCGACGCGCTCGATATCCGCCACCTCGAACGAGGCGGTGGACGAGCGCGCGAGATACACGCCATCGAGATAGAGCCCGATCGGCGAATCATAACCCTGCGTCTCGTCGGCCGGGGTCGGGATGCCGCGGATCGAGACCACCGCGGCGGTCGCATTGGTCGTGCCCGGCGCGATCGCGACATTGGGGGCCAGCGCGCTGAGATCCTTGATCTCGGAAATGCCGCGCAACTCCACCTGCTTGGCGGAAATCGCCGAAATTGCGATCGGGGTCTGCTGGAGGTTTTCCTCGCGCTTTTGCGCGGTGACGACGATCTCGGTCAGCCCGCCGGTCGAGGCCTGCTGCGGGGGCTGTCCGTTCTGCGCCTGCGCCGCGATCGGCAGTACCAGCCCGGCGCCGCTCGCCAGCAAGGCGCGCACGGTCGCCCGATGCCAAGACTTCATGAGCCTCTCCTCCCCTGCCGGCGGTCCGCCCCGCGTTCATGCGGGTGCGATCCCCTGTCCGGCGTCAGCGGGGAGGTTTTCAAAGTTCGTAATTTATGTCAATCAAGATTCCGCATCCAAGTAAAAGGATACGAAATATATTGTCGTTCGCGGAGCATCAGCCCCCGTCGGCGTCGACGACTCGCTCGGCCTCCGCGATCCGCACGACGCGCGAATTATATTTGACCGTCTTCACCGCGATCGAGGTTTCGACGTGGTGCACCCCGTCGATGACGAGAATCTGGTCGGACGCGAGCGCGTAAAGCCGGTCCAGCTCGCTGAACAGGCAGACGACGAGGATGTTGAACCGCCCCATCGCGATCATCACCGCATCGACATTGGGAAAAGCCGCGATCTGCTCGGCGATCGGGCGCAGCCTGGCATATTCGGCCTGCACCCCGATGATCGCGAGCTTGACCGAATCCTCGAGCCGCAGGCTGGTGATCGCGGTGAAGGCGATCAGCCCGTCCTGCTGCAGCCGCTTGATCCGGCCGCGCACCGTCCCCTCGGTCACCCCGAGATCGGCGGCGATTTTGCGGTTGCTGACCCGTGCGTCATGGGCCAAAATATCGATCAGCTGTCGATCGAGCTGATCCAGCGTCGGCGCGGTCATTCGCCCTCCCGCGCCTCGATCGGCGCAACATCGAATTTATACTTGAGCACGTCGGTAACGATCGACGGCACGATCGTGCGGATGCCGCGTACCGGCGCGAGCTTGTGCTGCAGGAAATCGGGCAGTTCGTCCGAATCGTGCAGCGCGATCAGGATGTCGATATCGTGCCGCCCGGTGACGAGATGCGCGGCGAACACTTCGGGCAGCTCGGCGAGCTCGGTCGCGACCTCGGTCGCCGGGCGCCCGTCGACCTCGATCGCGACCTGCATCAGCATGTTATAGCCGTGCGCGGCGAAATCGGAGACCGCAACGACGCGCAGCTTATTGGCATCCTCCATCCGCCGGATGCGCGACGAAACGGTGGCGGCGGTCAGCCCGAGCGTCTCGGCGATCTGCTGGTTGGTCGCGCGGCCATTGTCGCGCAATTGCTGGACGATGGCGCGATCCACCTCATCGAGAACGAAATTGTCATTCATCGTGCTGCCCTTCTTCTCGCTCGCCCGTTGAGCGTGTCGAGGCCGCTCGTCAATGCCGCCGTCAATCGCGCATCTGCGCGCCGCCGTTGACGTGATAGACCTGCCCGTTGATCCAGATACCGTCATCGGAGGCGAGAAAAGCAACCATTGCGGCGATATCCTCGGGCTGGCCGAGCCGGCGATGCGGCACCGCCTTCAGCCCGCGCTCGACATATTCCGCGGTCAGATGCTGCTTCACCGCCTCGGTCAGCACCAGCCCGGGGCAGATCACATTGGCGCGAATGCCGTCCTTACCCCAGCGCGACGCGACATGGCGCGCGAGCGCGTGGATCGCATTCTTGGCCATCGGATAGGCGACCTGCCACGGCGCCCCGCCCGAGGCGGCGCCCGACGAGGTGTAGATCATCGCCCCGCCGCCGCGCGCGAGCAGCAGGGGGAGCGCCGCCTGAGTCGCGAGGAAATGGCTTTTGGCATTGATCGCGAAGGAGGTTTCCAGAACGTCGACCGCGCAGTTGAGCGCATCGACGTCGCCGTCGGTCCCGCCGGCGAGATTGGTGTGATAGAAATCCAGCCCGCCGAATTCGCGGCTGGCGGTGGCGACGATCGCGGCCTGCGATTCCGCCGAGGTGCCGTCGAGCCGCACCCCGATCGCGCGGCCGCCGCTCTCGCGGATCGCGGCGGCGACCTCCTCGGCCCAATCGGCCATGATATCGCCGATCACCACCGCGGCGCCTTCCTCGGCGAGCCGCCGCGCGGTCGCCGCCCCGATCCCGCGCCCGCCCCCGGCGACGATCCCTATCTTGTTCCGCAATCCACGCATTCGATCTGTTCCGCTTGCACCTCCCCTCCCTTGTTCAAGGGAAGGGAGAAAGGCCTACAGCATCGCCAAAGCGATGAACGGCAGGCCGACGATGCCGACCAGCCCCAGCTTGCCCCACAGGGCGAGCCGCGGGTCCTGATGGTCCCACAGCCCCAGCGCGCCGAACGCCCCTGCCGCCCCCGCACCGGGAATCCAGAAGCCCGCCAGTCCGAAAAGGCCGAGCAGCCCCCCGTGCCGCATCCAGCCGCCGGGGCGCGCCTTATCGACCGGATGTTTCAAAACCGCGAAACCGGCGAGGCCGATCAGCCCGAGCAATCCCAGCAGCGGCGCGACGTGATGCATCATGCATTCCTCCCAGCGGTTGTCGGTGTCAGGCGATCGGCGGCCGGCGGCCCTTCCACGGCGCCGCGCGTTCGAGCTGCCCGGCGAGGCGGAACAGCATCGCCTCGTCGCCGTAGCGCGCGGAGAACATCACCCCGATCGGCAAGCCCGATGCCGACATGCCGAGCGGGACCGACATGCTCGGCTGGCCGGTCATATTATAGACCCCGGTGAAGGGGGTGAACGGCGTCACGTTGCGCATGAACAGCTGCACATCCTCCTGCGACAGATCGATCGTGCCGAGCTTGAGCGGCAATTCGGCGAGCGTCGGCGACAGGATCAGGTCATAGCGCGTCATGAATTGCGCCAAGGTGACGGCTGCTTCCTGGAGCGTGTTATTGGCGCGCACCCAGTCCATCGCGCTGAATTTCTCGCCATATTCTCGATAGAAGGACAAAGTGACCCGCTCGACCACGTCGCGGCCGAGCGGGATGCCCGTCGCCTTGGCGCGCGCATCGAGATCGGCCGCGACCGAGGCGCCGATCATCACGAACCCCGCCTGACCGATCGCGCCGGCATCCAATTTGGGCGCGGCCTCCTCGACGATATGACCGAGGCTTTCACACAATTTGGCCGCGCTCATCGTCGCCGCGGCGCATTCCGCGTCGACCGGGGTCCCGCCGGGCGGGGTCATCATCAGCGCGATGCGCAATTTGCCCGGCGTGCGCGTCACTTCCTCGAGAAACGAGCGTTCGGGGGTCGGCGCGACATAGCGCGAGCCGGGTTCGCCGCCGTGGGTCGCATCGAGCAATGCCGCGCTGTCGCGCACGCTATGCGTGACCGCGTGGTGGCAGGAGAGCCCGCCCCAGCCCTCGGTCCTCAGCGGCCCCATCGGCACGCGGCCGCGGCTCGGCTTCAATCCGAACAACCCGCAGCACGACGCCGGAATGCGGATCGAGCCGCCGCCGTCGGTGGCGTGCGCGGCGGGGATCACGCCCGATGCCACCGCGGCCGCCGCGCCGCCCGACGAGCCGCCGGCGATATGCTCGGGGTTCCACGGATTGCGCGTCGCGCCGGTCGCCTTGGATTCGGTCGTCGCGGTGAGGCCGAATTCGGGGGTCGTCGTTTTGCCGAAGATCACCAGCCCGGCGCGCTCGTGGCGCCTGACCAGCTCCGAGGTGACTGTCGCGCGGAAGTCCTTGTAGTAACGGCTGCCCTGCCCGGTGATCTCGCCTGCGATGAAGGTGTTGAGATCCTTCTCCAACCACGGCACGCCGGTGAACGGCCCCTGCGGCAGTCCGCGCGCGATCGCCTTGCGCGCATAATCATAATGTTGGCGCGCGAGGAAATTGAAGCGCGGGTTCATCGCCTCGCACCGCGCGATCGCCGCATCGAGCAATTCGCTGGGCGAGACCTGCCGCGTCTTGACCAAAGCGGCGAGGCCGAGCGCGTCATGCCGGTCGAGCAATCCGGCCTTGGCAGCGGCGGCGGGCCTGGCCACGCCGCCGACCGCAACCGCAGCCCCCGCCGCGACCACCGCCCTGCGCGTCAGTTCCACGCGTCAGGCTTCCGCCGCGCCGGCGTAGAATTGCGCATAATGTTTGCGGAACATCCCGATTGGCCCGTCGCCATCGCACACCAACGGACGCGGCAGATATTTCTGCCGGTCCCACACCACCTTGTCCTGATCGAATTGCTTGCAGATATCCTTGATGATCGCGCGCGCGAGCCCGGCCATCGGCCCTTCGGCCTGCGACTTGGGCTGGGTGAAGCAGAAGCGCGCGTGGATCTTGTCCTTCTCCACCGGGGTCAGGCAGGCGACGAGCAGTGTTTCCGAAATGCCAGTGAAACGCGTCCAGCTCTGCCCCGGGCCGACCGTCTCATAAGCGATCCGCCCGTCGACCTCGCCCTGCGGGGTGCCGAGCTTGGCATCGACATAGGCGGCGCGGCGGTGCCCGTTCCACTCGAACTTATAGTCGGGGAAGGTCGCGGTGCCGTGGATATATTTGAAATGCGCGGCGTCGACGCCGTTTTCGGCCATGTTCTGGATATTGCCCCAGACATACCATTCCTGGATGTCGTAATCGGTCCAGTCGGGGTCGGATGCCTCGGGGACGTGCGCCACCTCCCATTGCGGCGCCGCGCCCTCGGGGTGATACCACATCCAGATCCAGCGATTGGCCTCGGTCACCGGCCATTGCCGGTCGCACGGGCGGCGGACCTGCGGCGGGATCACCTTGGCATAGGGGATCTCATGCACCACCCCGCTGCCGTCGTAGCGCCACGCGTGGAACGGGCATTCGAGCATATTGCCCTCGACCCGCCCGCCATAGCCCATGTGCGCGCCGAGGTGGCGGCAATAGGCATCGAGCATCCGCACCGCACCGTCCTCGCCGCGCCACACCACCAGATCGGTGCTGAAATAGCGCAGCGGCTTGACCTCGCCGACCTGAAGCTCGCTCGACAGCAGGATCGGATACCAGCCGAACGGATAGGGCAGATCGAGGTTGCGATCGGCGACCGGCGCGCGGTTGCGCGGTTCGGCCATCCGCCATTCCTTGAGCGCATCGCCCTTCAACCCGGCGAGCATCTGCCACACCGCGACGGGTGCGGTGCGCGCATCGGTCAACGCCTGGTCCGCCATCTTATTTCTCCAGTCCGAATACTTTGAGCGCATTGTCGCGCAGGAATTTGGGCCACACCTCGTCCTTGAACGGCACGTTGGGCATGTCGCCGAAGATGCGATCGAGGCTCAGCCCCATCGGGAAATAGCCGGCGTAGATCACCTTGTCGGCGCCGCGCGTATTGGCGTAGTCGATGATCGCCTTGGGATAATGTTTCGGGGCAAAGGCGCTGGTCGAATAATAAAGGTTCGGCCATTTGAGCATCAGCTTGACGGCCAATGCTTCCCAGGGCTCGGCGCCGTGGCGCATCACCACCTTGAGCTCGGGAAAGAACCAGCACACTTCGTCGAGATGCTCGACGCGCTGCGTTTCCATCGGAATGCGCGGGCCGGGAATGCCGACGTTGAGCAGGATCGGAATGTCGAGCTCGACCGCGCAGGCATAGAGCGGGAACATATATTTGTGGTTGATCGCCACCTGCGGCAGCGTCCCCGCCGGAAAGACGCTGATCGCCTTGATGCCATGTTCGGCATGCGCCTGTTTGATCCGCCGCACCTCGGCCATCCCGCCATTGGGATCGACCGGCATGTCGAAGAAGAAGCGATCGGGATAGCGCTCCTTGGCGCGCAGCGAGGTGGCGTTGCCGTTCCACCCGACCAGCGCCTTTTCGATGTTGAAGCGGTCCATCTGGTCGACCGTCCAGGCGACGAAATCGTCGGTCTTCCCACTCTGCGGGATGTCCTTGAACATATATTGCGCCGGCATCGTGAACTGCTCGACGCTCTGCGCGTCCTTGAGCAACGGGCGGAAGAATTCGAACCACGCCGAGCGGTCTTCCGCCTCAGGGATGCCGAGCATACAGTCGATCACCCGGATGTCGGTCGGCATTGCCATGTCATGCTTCTCCTGAAAGCTCGGGCCACATCGCGCGCAGCCTGATCTTGTCGACCTTGCCCACCGCATTGCGCGGCAGCGGCGTGCGCGCGAAGGCGACGCGGACCGGCGCCTTGTAGCGCGCCAGGGTCGTCGCGACGTGATCGCGCACCTGATCCTCGCTGAGCCCAGCGGCGAGCACCACCGCGACGAGCCGCTCGCCCAATCTTTCGTCGGGAAGGCCGAAGGCGGCGCCTTCCGCGACCTCGGGCAATTCGCTCAACGCGCGCTCGACCTCGGCGCAATAGATGTTCTCGCCGCCCGAGATGACCATGTCCTTCTTGCGGTCGACGATGAAGATATAGCCTTCTTCGTCGATCCGCCCGATGTCGCCGGTGCGGAACCAGCCCTCGGCATCGAGCACCGCGGCGGTTTCCTCGGGGCGGTTCCAATAGCCTAGCATCACCATCGGCCCGCGCACCGCGATCTCGCCGATCGCGCCCGGCGGCAGCACCTTCCCCGACGCGTCGAGCACCCGCGCCTCGGCCAGTTCGAGCACCCGCCCCGCCGCCTCGCGCTTGCGCAGGAAATCGGCACCGAGCGCCATCGCCACCGCGCCCGATGTCTCGGTCAACCCGAAGCCGGTGCCGAGAAAGGCGTTGGGCACCGCCGCCTGCACCGCCTTGAGCAGGTTGATCGGCAGCGCCTGCCCGCCCGTCCCGATATTGTTGAGCGAGGAGATGTCGACCGCGTCGATCTTGGCGCGGTTGAGCACGTCCCACAGCATCGTCGGCACGCCGTTGAGCGCGGTGACGCGCTCGGCCGCGATCAGCCGCAGCGCCTCCTCCGGCTCCCAGCGGCGCATGATCACCACCTTGCCGCCCGATAACATCGGCGAGAGAAAGGCCGAGCCCAGCCCCGAAATGTGAAACAAAGGATAGACCAGCAGGGTCGCATATTGCGGGCGGTTGGCGAGGATCGTCTCGACCGGCACGCCATATTGCTGCGCCGCATTCTGCAACACCATCAGCCCGGCGAGCTGGACGCTCATCAGCCCGGTGATCAGGTTGCGATGGCTGAGCACCGCGCCCTTGACCCGCCCGGTGGTGCCCGAGGTGAACAGGATCGCGGCGGGATCGTCGGGCGCGGCGGGCGCGATCTCGCGATCGAAGCGCCCTTCGCTGGGAAAGTCGCGCGCATCGATCACCCGGCCGGGATAAGCCGCCGCGACGAGCAACGCGGCGCGCTCACTGTCCGCCAGCACCAGCGCCGGGGTGCATTCCTCGACCGCGGCACGCAATTCCGCCGGGGCGCCGCGACTGTTGACCAGCACCGCCACGCCGCCGGCGCGGATCGTCGCGAGGAAGGCGATCATCCATTCGGCGCGGTTGCGCATGCAGATCGCGACGCGCTCGCCCGGCGCGATCGTCAGCATCGCCGCCAGCGCGTCGCGCCGCGCGAAGGTTTCGTCATAGCTGAGCCGGCGATCGCCCTCGACGATGAAGGTCCCCGCCCCGTGTCGCCGCGCGCTTTCGATCAGGCTGTTGAGGTCGGCCGGCGCACGGACGAACTGCTGCATCCCGCCGCGCTCGCCGATCTCGAACGGCGTGCCGGGCGCGGTGAGCGCCGCAAAGATCGGATCGGCCGCCGCCATCTCCCTCTCCACCTTTGTCGCGCCGATTCGATCGCCGATTCGGCTGCGTATTGCTTATTTGCGTAATTTTGTGAGATACATTTTGCGTATTTGCAATAGCCCGATTGACGACGATCGTATCTCCCATCGCCACCCCGGCTCAACGCCGGGGTGAGGGAGGGAGTTACCGACGACATGCACTTTTCGTAGAAATTATCCTGAAATTCTACGCTAGTCATTGACGAAACCCCGGATTCAGCGCCAAATTGCGTCAAATCATAATGGAGATGATGCAGTGCAGGCGAACGACGCCCCCTCCCCGTTCAGCCCGGTGACGATCGGCCCGCTCACCTTGCGCAATCGCTTCATCAAATCCGCCACCAACGAGGGCAAGGCCAAGGGCGGCGTGGTGACCAAGGCGCTCGCGCGCTTCCACGAACAGATCGCCGCGGGTGGCGTCGGGCTGACGACGGTGGCCTATTGCTCGCCCAGCCTCGACGGGCGCACCTTCGTCGATCAGGTGACGCTCGACGAGGCGTCGCTGCCCGATCTCAAGGCGCTGACCGACGGGGTGCATCGCCACGGCGCCGCCGCATCGGCACAGATCACCCACGCCGGCTGCTTCACCTTCTTGCCCAAGGACGTGCTCAAGGCGTCGCGCCCGCTGAGCGCCAGCGGGGGGTTCAACAAGGTCGGCGTGATGTCCAACCGCTGGCTCAAGAAACGGATGGATCGCGCCGATATGGACGCGATGATCGCCGAATTCGTCGCCGCCGCCGAGCGCGCGCGCCGCGCCGGGTTCGACGCGGTCGAGCTCCACATGGGGCACGGCTATCTGCTCAGCCAGTTCATCTCGAAATTCTACAACAGCCGCCGCGACGATTATGGCGGGGCGATCGAACGCCGCGTGCGCTTCCCGTCGGAGGTGCTCGGCCGGGTGCTCGATGCGGTGGGTAAGGATCTGGCGGTGCTGGTCAAATTCAGCATGACCGACGGCAAGGCAGGCGGCAACACGATCGAGGACGGCGTCGCGGTGGCGCGCGCGATCGAGGCCGAAGGCGCGCATATGGCGGTGCTGTCGAACGGGATGAACGTCGAATCGATCACCGCGATGTTCGGCTCGCCCTTCCCCAAATCGAACCGTGCGCGCCCGGCCAATCCGATCATCGCGCTCGGCATGTGGCTGCAGGCCTTGTCCGAGCCCAAGGACGTGGTGTTCCACGAAAATTATCTGCGCGATCTCGCGCTGCGTATCCGCCGGTCGGTGAAGATGCCGCTCGCCTATCTCGGCGGGGTGCAGTCGCTCGACGGGGTGGAACAGGCGATGGCCGACGGGTTCGATGTGGTCGCGCTGGGGCGGATCCTGATCCACGACGCTGATATCATCAACCGCTTCCGCGACGGCAGCGAGCGCAGATCGGGCTGCACCGCATGCAATCTGTGCGTGACGATGATGTATTCGCCCGGCGGCACCGCCTGCGTGCTGACCGGCGGGGTCGATGCGGCGTTGACCAGGATACCGGCGAGTGCGGTGGGGTGAGGCGCTTGCCTCGCTAGAACGGAAGCACCTACCCCCGTTCGCCCTGAGCTTGTCGAAGCCCTGCACTTTTCTTCCGCGGCAGGAAGTACAGCCCTTCGACAAGCTCAGGGCTAACGGAGGTTTTGACTATTCCCCCGCCTCGACCCCCGGGATCGGCTTCTCCGCCACCACATTCAGCCCATAGCCTTCCAGCCCGACGATATTGCGGTGCGAACTGGTCAGCAGGACCATGTCGTGGATGCCAAGATCGGCGAGAATCTGCGCGCCAATGCCGTAATCGCGCAATTCCTCCACCACCGGCTGTGCGCCCGCATGCGAGCGCATCTGATCGCGCAGGTAATTGCTGCGCACCGGATTGAGGATCACGATCACCCCCGCGCCCGCTTCGCCGATCGCGGCCATCGCGCGGTGGAGCAGGGTCGCGCGGTCGCCCATTTCGGCGAGCATGTCGCTGAACACCGAGAAGGCATGCATCCGCACCAGAGTCGGCTCGCCGGGGACGATACGACCCTTCACCAACACCAGATTCTCGCTGTGCTCGACCTTGTTGAAATAGGTCTTGGCGGTCCAGTCGCCGCCGAAATTGCTCGTCACCTTCGTCTCGGCGACGCATTCGACGAGGTGGTCGTGGCGGCGGCGATAGGCGATCAGATCGCGGATCGTGCCGATCTTGAGATTGTGGAGTTGGGCGAAGGCGACGAGGTCGTCCATCCGCGCCATCGTCCCGTCGTCCTTCATGATCTCGCAGATCACGCCCGACGGATTGAGCCCGGCAAGCCGCGCGATATCGACCGCTGCCTCGGTATGCCCGGCACGAACCAGCACCCCGCCTTCGCGCGCGACGAGCGGAAAGACATGGCCGGGGGTAACGATCTCCTCGGCGCCCTTGGCGGCATCGATCGCCACCGCGATCGTGCGCGCGCGATCGGCGGCGGAGATTCCGGTGGTGACGCCCTCGCGCGCCTCGATCGAGACGGTGAAGGCGGTTTCGTGCCGCGTGCCGTTGTTGCGGCTCATCAGATCGAGCCCGAGCTGGTCGACCCGCGACTTGGCCATCGCCAGACAGATCAGCCCGCGGCCGTGACGCGCCATGAAATTGATCGCATCGGGGGTCGCCATCTGCGCCGGGATGATGAGATCGCCCTCATTCTCGCGATCCTCATCATCGACAAGGATGAACATCCGCCCGTTCTTCGCCTCGTCGATCAATTCCTCCGGGCTGGAGAGGAACGCGTGGCGGATGCGGCTGAGCTGGGATTCCTGCGTCATGGGCGGGTTATACGCGGATTCGCGCGACTCCGCTTCGTCCATTTGGAGGGCATCGAGTCCAACCGCCCGTTCGCGCTGAACCTTCGACAAGCTCAGCGCGAACGGGAATAGGGTCGATCAGCCCGCGGTCGGCGTGGCGCTGCATTCCCCGGTGCGCTTGGCGCTCATCTTGGTGCGCGTCGTGCTGCTCATCCCGCCCGGCATGCCCGAGACGGTCGCGGTGGATTCGGACGCCATCTCGGTCGCCGAGAAAGTGCCGCTGTTGGTGCCCTCGACCTTCATCCCGTTGGGCATCGTGCAATGCATCTGGGTGCTGATCTTGCCGTCGCTCATGTCGAACTTGTCGAAGACGCAGTTCTTCTTGAAGTCGGCCTGACCGTTGGCGAACATATTCTCGGGCTTTTCGACCTGCTCCTTGGTGAGACAGATCTTGGTGGAGACCGGCGGCATCTTGGGCTGCGCGGGCATGCCGGCGGGCGCGCCCTTGATCTCCTGGCTGACCATCTCGACGGTCATGTCCCACTGGCCGGGCTGCAGCTTGATCTGCTGTGCCTTGGCGACATTGGCGACGGTGTCGACCGAGGCGTTGGTCATCGAAACGGCGTTGCCGTCATGCTTCCCGCACGCGCCGAGCAAGACGAGCGCGGCGACCGTGGCGGCCGGTGCAATCGAACGCATAAATTCTGCTCCCATGAGTCCCCCGGTTTGCCGAGCATAATCAACAAGATCGATCGTAGCACGCCTTTTGTTCGCCGCACCCGTTTACACGATGCGCGCGGGCGGGCAGGCATTGCGCTTATGAAATATGCCCTGCTCCCGATCGCGGCGCTGCTCGCGTCGACCGCCCCCGTTCATGCCGCCCCGGCCGCCGACAAGAAGGAGGACGCCAAGAGCGCGCCCGCCCACTCGCTGTTCGAGCCGACCGAGGTTTCGTCGAGCGGCAGCGTGACGGTCGGCGGCACGCGCATCGCCTATCGCGCGGTGGCGGGGACGCTGGTGGTCCACCCCAAGGGCTGGAGCGACACCGATGCGCTCGAGCGGGACGCGGCCAAAAGCGACGACAAGGACGACAAGAAGCCGGCCGAGGCGTCGATGTTCTACACCGCTTATTTCAAGACCGGCGCCCCCGCCGCCAACCGCCCGATCACCTTCCTGTTCAACGGCGGTCCGGGATCGTCGAGCATCTGGCTGCACATGGGCGCCTTCGGCCCGGTACGGGTCGAGACCACCGACAAGCAGCACACCCCCGCCGCGCCTTATCGCACGATCAACAATGACGAGAGCCTGCTCGACGTATCGGATCTGGTGTTCATCGATGCGCCGGGCACCGGGTTCAGCCGCGTCGCGGGCAATGACAAGGCGGCGGCTTTCTACGGCGTCGATCAGGACATCCATGCCTTCAGCAAGTTCGTCGTCCAGTTCCTTTCGCGCTATCACCGCTGGAATTCGCCGAAATATCTGCTCGGCGAAAGCTATGGCACGATGCGCGCGGCGGGGATGACGCTCGCGCTGCAAAAGGAAGGGATCGACCTCAACGGCGTCGTCCTCTTGTCCGATATCCTCAACTGGGATTTGCTGCCGGACGATCCGCGGGTCAATCCGGGCGTCGACCAGCCCTATGTCGTCACGCTGCCGACCTATGCCGCGACCGCCTGGTACCACCAGAAGATCGCCAACCGGCCGGCCGATCTCACCGCGTTTCTCGACGAGGTGGAACGGTTCGCGACCGGCGATTATGCCGCGGCGCTGATGCAGGGCGATCTGCTTCCCGCCGACAGACGGCAGGCGATTGCGGCGAAGCTTTCCGGCTATACCGGGTTGTCGACGGACTATCTGCTCAAAAGCGACCTCCGGATCGAATATGGCGCGTTCCAGAAGGAATTGCTGGCGAGCGACGGCCTGACCACCGGCACGCTCGACACGCGCTTCACCGGCGCGACGCTCGATCCGCTCAGCAAGCTATCGAGCTACGATCCACAGAGCGCGGGGATCGAAGCCGCTTATGTCGCGGCGTTCAACGATTATGCGCGCGGCACATTGGGCTATGGCGAGGGGATCGCGCACAAATCCGGCATCAGCGTCTATGAGAGCTGGGATTACAAGCATCAGCCGCCGGGTGCCGAACGCGCGCTGATCGCGCTGCCCAATGTGTTGCCCGATCTGGCGGTAGCGATGAAGCAGAACCCCAATCTCAAGGTGCTGGTCAGCGGCGGCTATTTCGACATCTCGACGCCCTATTTCTCGGGACGCTATGAGATGCGCCACCTGCCGATTCCCGCCAGTCTGCGCGGGAACATCGACTATCGCTATTATCAGTCGGGGCACATGGTCTACGTCAATCCCTCGGTGCTCAGGGCATTCCACACCGACGTCGCGGATTTCATCCGGCGGACCGATAATCTGCGGCGGTAGGCGGCGATTTGCGCGCGGGTGACGCCCGCGCTCAACGCACCGTCAATTGCTCGAACGTCTGGTTGCCGATCGGATAGGCCTGCCAGCCGTCGAGATCGAAATGCCACCATTCCTCGGGATAGACGGTGAAGCCGTTGCGCTCCATTGCCCGGCGCAGCACCTCGCGCAGCCAGCGCTGCTCGTCGCTCCCCCCGACATAATCGGTATAGGACCGGCTGGAGAATTCGTCGTAGCGCCCGGTCGTCACGATCGGCGTGCCGGTCTTGAGATCGATCATCGTCAGATCGACCGCCGCGCCGCGATTGTGCCGCGACCCCTGGCTGGGATCGGCGACGAACATCCGGTTCTGCGGCGGGGTCGCGTCCCAGAAGATCTTGGTGACATACCACGGGCGATAGGCGTCGTGGATCAGCAGCCCGAAGCCCTGATCGCCCAATTCGCGCTGCACCCGGCCGAGCGCCTCCGCCGCGGGGCGCTGCATGAACGCCCCGGCGCTTTCGTAGATCGGGTGGCCGGTGAAATTGTTCGGCGTGGCATAGCGGATATCGAGCCGGATGCCCGGGGTGATCCGGCGAATCGCGACCAGATCGGCGGCGCGCGCGGTCGGGGGCTCGGCCGGCGGGGTCGCGCTCAGCGCGGCGCGGCGGAGGTCGGCGATCCCGCTGCGCATCGTCGCGCGCACCGCCGCCTCGGCCTCGGCGCCGAAATCGCGACGCGGGAAGCGGATATCGCCGAGCATCGCGGCAATGACCTTGCCGTCGCGATCGCGCTCGAAGCGTAGTTGCTCGTGCGGATAGAGGCCGCGATCGGCGGGGAAGGCATAGACATCGGCCGCGACGCGGCCGAGCGGGCGCCAGTCGGTCCATTCGATCCGCACATAGGGTTTGCCGTCGCGCTGGTAGATGCGCAGGATATTGTGATCGAAGCCATATTCGCCGATCAGCGCCGACAGCTCGGCATCCGGCGGGGGCGGCCTGCGCAACTCGGCGCGGGTGTAACGGCGACCGGCGAATTCCACCCATTGCCCGGCGGGATCGAGCGCCAGCCGGTCGTCGAAGGTCTGTGCATCGTCGAGCAGCACGCGCCCGCCAGCCTCGCGCACCTCCCCCGCGGCCTCGGCCGCATCGAGCACCAGCCCGCCCTGATAGACCCGCAAATTGACGCTATCGTCGCCGTCGACGAACCGCCCCGACAGCCGCGCCGCGCGCTCACCGCCGATCGCGGTCGAGCGCAGCCAAACGGGGGCATCGCCGCCGCGCTGCGCCGCGAGCAGGCTGGCAAGCGCGAAATCGCCCAGCCGTCGCGCGCTCGCTCCGGCATCGACCGTGCTGAACACGATCACCCCGACCCCGGCCTCGGGGGCGAGCCGGACGTCGGTGGCGAAACCATAGACCGCGCCCCCGTGCCCGACGGTGCGCACGCCCGCGCTCGAGCCGAGCGCGAAACCGAGCCCGTATTTGCCGTCGGGATATTGCGCGCGCCACATCCCCTCCAGCGTATCGGCGCGGAGAAGCGTCTTGCCGCCGGGCAGCGCGCCGCGGTCGAGCAGCATCCGCACGAACCGCCCGAGATCGGTTCCATTGGTATAAAGGCTCCCCGCCGCCGGGGTGCCGAGATCGAACGACGGCGCGGGGAAACGCGCGCCGTCGAATGACGCCATTTGCGCGCGCGCGACCGGATGCTTGAGCGCGGCGCGCGACAAGCCGCTGGCGTTCATCCCCAGCGGCGACAATACCAGCTCGCCGATCGCGCGCTCATAGGGCATGCGCATCACGCGCGCGATCACCTCGCCGACCACCGCGATCCCGGCGTTGGAATATTTGGTGATCGTGCCCGGGCGCGCGACGAGCGTGGTCTGGTTGAGGCTGGCGACCGTATCGGCCTCGCCCTTCGTCGCCGCATCGAAATAATGCCCGCGCGGCGGCTCGCGCACCAGCCCGCTGCGATGCGTCATCAACTGGCGCAGCGTGATCGGTGCGCCGAACGGATTGTGCGGATGGAAATCGGGCAGATAGCGCGTCACCGGCGCGTCGAGATCGAGCCGGCCCTGCTCGACCAGCTTCATCACCGCGACATCGGTGAGCAACTTGGTCACCGATCCCGCGCGATACAAGCTGTCCGCCGCACCCGCATCGCCCCACGCCTGCTGCCAGACGACCCCCGAACGATCGACCAGCGCGATCGCGATCGAGGGTATCTGCTTGTCGGCGACCTCGGCCTGCGCCGCCGCCGCGACCCGCGCGGCGACCGCAGCGACCTGCGGCGGCGTTATGACGTCGCCCGATGCGGCAGGCGCAGCCAGCGCCGCCGGCGACGCGGCGAGGCCGATCGGCGCAACGCTCAGCAGCAAGGCGCTTGCCAGCCAATTGGCGCGCGATCGGACGGTTCGCATCATCATCTCCCCAGCAAGCGCGCGAAATTTTCATAATCTGAATTTTTGTCAATATGGGATGAAAATTGAAAAAATCGGCGCTATTTTCCATTCAGGCCGATCGGGCCGATTGCCGGGAGGATTTGAATGTCTGCGGCCGATTCCCACAAACCACAGCGCGAGTGGCCAGACGAGGACGTCGATCCGGGCGCGGTGCTGCGGCAATTGCGGATCGAGCGGAAAATGACCCTGGCCGACGTCAGCCGGCTGACCGGGCTGCCTGTCTCGACCCTGTCCAAGGTAGAGACCGGCAAGATGCCGTTGAATTACAGCAAGCTGCTTCGGCTGAGCCAAAGCCTCGATCTCGATATCACACGGCTGTTCGCCGCCGGCGCGCCCGCACGCGCGCTTTCTCCCGCGCGGGGGACCGAGCCGACCAGCGGGCGTCGCAGCGTGACCCGCGCCAATCACGGCCCGTCGATCCGCACCGCGACCTATGACTATATCTATCCCGCCGCCGATCTGCTGCGGAAATCGCTCAACCCGATGATCCTCGACGTGCAGGTGCGGTCGATCGAGGCTTTCGGCGAGCTGATGCGTCACCCCGGCGAGGAATATGCGATGGTGCTCGAGGGGCAATGCGATTTCCATTGCGACCTTTACGCGCCCGTCGCGATGGAGAAGGGGGATTCGATCTATTTCGACGGCATGATGGGGCACGCTTATGTCGCGACGGGCGACGCGCCGTGCCGAATCCTGTGCGTCTGCTCGGCCGGCAACGAGGCGTTGAGGCCGCTGCTCAAGCCGATCGAAGCGATCTAGGGCGGATCGATATTTAGTTGGGTCCTTAGGATGCCGTCGGCTTTCCTCCCGTCACCCCGGCCTTGAGCCGGGGTCCATCGGGAGGCAAGGCAGGGCAAGAGGGTCTAGTGGATAGATTCAGACGGATGGTTCCGGTCTTTTTTCAACCGTCAAGTCCGGCATGACGGTGGGGATTTCTTCCGGACTCATCCGTTATGTTTTGACCACTACCCCTACGCTGACGGCGCAATGGACCCGGCTCAAGGCCGGGTGACGGGGGCAATGGAACGCAGCGCGTCGATCACCCCAATGCCGGTCTACGCCAGCGCTCCCCCTCTTGCCGACAGCTCAATTTCAAATTAGGACATATTTGTCTCAATAAGAAAATGACGAGCAGGGAGGGCCGCGGGATGCAGTTCTGGAGTGCGCTTAATCGCTATTTGCTGCCCGGCCTCGCCTTCAAGGCGGTGGTGATCGGCGGGGGCTATGCCACCGGTCGCGAGTTGGTCGAATTCTTCATGCCGGCGGGTCCGGTTGGCGGCCTTCAGGGGATGCTGCTCGCGACCGCGCTGTGGAGCGGGGTCTGCGCGCTGACCTTCCTGTTCGCGTTCCGCATCGGCGCGACCGACTATCACAATTTCTTCCGCAACCTGCTCGGCCGGTTCGATTTCCTGTTCGAGGTCATCTATTTCGCGTTCCTCGTGCTGGTGCTGTCGATCTTCGGATCGGCGGCGGGCGCGCTCGGCGCCTCGCTGTTCGGGCTGCCCGAACTGGTCGGCACGCTGGCGCTGATCGCGCTGACCCTGACCGTCGTCGCATTGGGCCAGGGCGCGGCCGAGACCTTGTTCAAATATGTCTCGGTGCTGCTTTACGGGGTCTATGCGATCTTCCTCGTGCTGTGCCTCGCCTCGTTCATGCCGGAAATCCGCGCGGGGCTGAGCCGCGCGATCCCGACCACCGGCTGGGCGACCGGGGGGATCACTTATGCTTCCTACAATGTCATCGGCGCGGTACTGATCCTGCCGGTGCTGCGGCATCTGAAATCCGATCGCGACGCGGTGATCGCGGGGCTGCTCTCCGGCCCGCTGGCGATGATCCCCGCGCTCGCCTTCTTCACCTGCCTGATCCCCTTCTATCCCAATATCCTCCACGAGCCGCTGCCGTCGGACTTCGCGTTGAAGGCGCTCCATATCCCGGTGTTCCACTTCGCGTTCCAGGGGATGGTGTTCTTCGCCCTGCTCGAATGCAGCGTGGGGTTCGTCCAGGCGTTCATGGCGCGGCTCGACGTGCATAACGAGCGTCGCGGGCGCCAGACGCCGCCGGCGCTGCGCATCGTCGTGCCCGGTGCGATCACGCTGGGATCGGTGTTCATCGCCGCCAATGTCGGGCTCGTCGCGCTGATCGCGGACGGTTATCGCATGATGGCCTATGCGATCCTGCTGATCTACATCGCGCCGCTGCTGACGATCGGGGTCGCGCGGTTGCTGCGGCCGAAGCGCGCCGCGCCGATTGCGGACGAAAGCATCGCCTGAGATAGCGCGGCCCGCTCGCGGGCCGACCAGCGCTGCGGTTACGCTGGCCCGGCATCCGAATTCCGGATGCCGGGCCGGTTTCGTGTGGGGATTCCTCACTCCGTGCATTCCACCGTCACCCCAGCCTTGCCGGGGTCGATCGGGAGGCAGGCGCGGAACAAGCGGCTCCTGCCGTAAAGCTTGAGGCACGATCGATCCCGGCTCAAGGCCGGGATGACGGTGTGGATAAGGCGCACCGTCGCATGCGCCTTCCCGCAAAGAAAAAGGGGCGGCGACCGTGATGGTCACCGCCCCAGTCAATTCTGGCGTAAGAGGGAGCGCTCAGAATTTAAGCTTCACACCGGTCGAGAAGTAGCGACCGATGACATCGTAATTCGGGTTGTTGTACGGGGTCAGCGGCGGATCGACGTCGAACATGTTGTTGATGTTGACGAACCAGGTGAACTGCTGCTGCACTTTGAACTGCAGCCCAAGATCGACATAAGTCCGGCTGCTCACATCGTTGTTGAGGATATACTGCCCGTTGCCGCCCTTCACCGTGCTGTAGATGCCGCCGCCCACGTAACGCGCGCGCAGATCGACCCCGAAATTGTCGTCGGCATAGGTCACCGATCCGGTCAGGCGCCATTTCGGCGTCGAGAAAGCGGTATCGCCCCCGACAATGCCGGCGACGTCGGTGCCGTTGATATTGAGATCGAAGATATGGTTGGCCACCGCGCGCATCGTCACCATGCCGTCGCCGAGCGGGCGACGATAGGATGCCTCGATATCGAGGCCGCGCGTCTTATAGGCCGCGAGGTTGCGGTATAGGACCAGCATCGAGCCGATCGTCCCATTGGGGTTGCGCGTGATGATCCCGCCGCAGGTCGGGTCGTTGGGCGACGCATTATAGCATTGCGTCAACGCGTCCTGCGCCGTCACCGTGGTGATCACGTTGCGGATGTCGATCGAATAATAATCGAGCGACACGCTGAACCCCTTGAAGAAGCGCGGCGAATAGGAACCGCCCAGGGTCAGCGTATGCGAGGTTTCCGGCGTCAGCTTGGGATTGCCGCCGGAATAGATGACGACATTCGCCTGCGGGGCGCCCTGATAGGGATCCTGCAGGTTGCCGATATTGGTTGCGCGCGAAAGGAAATATTCGGTGATGCTCGGCGAGCGGATGTCACGCGAATAGACCGCGCGAAGCAACAGATCGCTGGCGATCCGGGCGGTGCCGCCGGTCTTCCACGTCCAGATCCCGCCGCTGGTGCTGTAATCCGAATAACGCGCCGCGCCGTTGACCTCGAGCTTGATCGTGTCCGGCACGTTGATCACCGGCACGTTGACCTCGCCGAACGCTTCCTTGACGCTGAACGCGCCGTTGGTCGCGGACGAATTGAGCGTCGCAAAGGCATTGGCCTGCGACAGCGGGTCGACGAAATTGGTGATCATCTTTTCCCAGCGCCAATCGGTGCCGAAAGCGATGTCGACCGGGCCGGCCGGGGTGGAGAAAGGCTGGCCGTGAACGCTGGCGCCCGCCGCGTCGAGCTTGTTGGTATAGATGAAGTGATTGCCGCCAAAGGCGTAAGCGAGCGCCTGGGGCGAGATATTGCCGTTGCCGAGCAGGTTGATCGGCACGCAGGCGGGATCGTCGTTGGCCGGGTTGGCGTCGGCGTTGATGCGGCACACCGCCTTGCCGTTGACCAGCACCGAATCGACGCCGTTGTTGAAGCGGCTGGTGATGCGCTGATTGTAGAGCGACTGATCGATCCGCGACTCGCCGTGATCGTAATAAACGTCATAGCCCCAATGGTCGCCGATCTTGCCCTTCAGCCCGATCGCGCCCTCCAGATTGCGGCGGCTATACTTGAAGTTCAGGATCTTCTTCGGGCCGACATCGTCAAGGATGCGGCCGAGAACGAACGGCCCCGTCACCCCGTTCGCGGCCAATTGCGCGCGCGCAGTGGGGGTGAGGAAGGCATTGTCCGGCATGATCACCGCGAGCGGGGTTTCGGGGAAGAAACCGTAATCGCCGGTCATCCGGTTGAAGCTGCCGTTCGCCCATAATTTGAGCGAGTCGGTCAGATCATAGGTCGCGCGCGCGAAGACGTTGGTGCGCTTGTAGGGCGACGAGACCGCGACATAATCGTAGATATTCTGTCCATTGCCGCCGACGGTGAACTGCCCGGCGGTCTGGCTGCCGAGCGGCAGCGGCCCGACGGTGCCGTCTGGATTGAACACCAGATTGCGCGGCGCGCCGGTGAGGCTGAGGATCGAGCCACCGCGGTTGAGGATCGTATAATTGACGTCCTGCGCGCGAATGAGCTGCCCGTCGGCGCGCTGGAATACCCCCGCTTCCAGATTGGGCCTGCTCTTGCGGCCGAAGATGCCCTTGTCGTCGGTATAATCGCCGCCGACCATGAAATGGCCGCGCCCGCCGGCGAAGTCGGTACCCCAGGCGCCGTCGAAGCTATAGCGCTCGCCGTCGCCGCGGGTCGAAATCCCGGTCTGCGCGCCGAGCCGGATCCCCTTCATCTCATCGTCGAGGATGATGTTGACCACCCCCGCGACCGCGCCCGAGCCCCACGCTGCCGAGGCACCGCCGGTGACGACGTCGACGCGCTTGATCAGGCTTTGCGGCACCGTGTTGAGATCGGCGCTGCCGTTGAACCGGTGCCCGTCGAGCAGCGTCAGTGTCCGTAACGCCCCCAGCCCGCGCAAATCGGCGGTCGAGGTGCCGCTGGTCGTATTGCCGGTGGTGGTGGCCGGGGTGAGCGTCGCGCGGAATTGCGGCATGTCGTTCAGCACCCCGGCGATGCTCGGGCGATTGCCGATGCGCAATTCGGTCTCGCTGATAACCGTCGTCGGGGTCGGCGCATCGAAGCCGAGCCGCTGAATGCGCGATCCGGTGACGACCACATCCTGGTTCGAATCCGATGCGGTGCGATCGGCGGCGACATCGCGCGCGCCCGGCGCGGTTTGCGCGAGCGCGGGGGTCGACCCCAACACCACCGCCAGAGCGGTGCCTGCCGACCAGAATGTGCGCTTGGCTGTCATGAATCTCCCCTCGTCGTTTCTAAATTGGCGCCGCAGCGGCGGTTTTCCCGGTGACGCCCCTCCCCGCTCCCGCTCGCCATCTCGGCAGGAGCAGTCCGATCGCGATTGAGCACGCCTTATCAGAAAATGCAATCCCAATACGGATTATATGCTCGGCTCAGGAAATGAAAATCGCGCTGAAACGGCCCGTCCGCTCCGAACCGAAGTCGCCGGAATTTCCACATAATTAGCTGTAATATATACGTTATGTTCCACCAAATCTTGAATAGGCCAACAATCCGGGCGCGATGAATCCTAGTCAGAGAATTTTCACATATTGAAAACTTTAGGACTGACCGGCATAAGCCCGCCCGATCAGGAGAGGAGCGCGCGCTTCATGCCGACTAACGACACTCCCAAAAAGAACTGGCGCTGGACCAAGCGGATCGCGAAAGGCGCCGCCGGCCTGCTCGCGCTGACCGTCGTAGCCGGCACTACTTATGAAGCGATTAGCCGCATCAATGCCAAAAGCTCCTATCCGCCGCCGGGCAAGCTGGTCGATGTCGGTGGGCGCAACATGCACCTCGATTGCCGCGGCGTGGGCTCTCCCACCGTCGTGTTCGAATCGGGGCTTGGTTCGGGGGGCTCGACCGACTGGCGGCTGGTGCACGACAGGATCGCCCGCTTCACGCGCGCCTGTGCTTACGATCGCGCCGGGATCATGTGGAGCGATGCCAAATCCACCCCGCAGGACGGCGCGGCGGTAGCGGACGATCTGCACGTCCTGCTGAACCGCGCCGGCATCGCCGGCCCGATCGTGCTGATCGGGCACTCGGTCGGCGGGCCCTATGCGACGATCTACACCGCCAAATATGGCGATCAGGTCGCCGGGCTCGTGCTGGTAGACCCCAGCCATCCCGATCAGGTCTCGCGGATGAATGCGACGGTGAAGGCCGATCTCAATCCGCGTAGCCAGATCGGCATAGTGCGCGCGGCGGCGAAGCTGTCGTGGATGGGCGTACCTCGGCTGGTCGTCGCGCTCGGCAGCGGATCGCCGAAACTGCCCGCGCGCGCCAATGCCGAGACTGCCGCCTATAGCAGCCATTCGATCGACGGATCGCTGAACGAACTCGACGGCTTCGACCGGACGCTCGACGAGGCGCGCGCCAGCCACAATTTCGGCAACCGCCCGTTGATCGTGCTGACCGCAATGGCGCCCTATACGCCGACGCAGCTCAAGATGTTGGGGCTCCAGCCACAGGACGGCGTACGCCTCAAGCAATTGTGGCGGGGCTTGCATAGCGAGATGACGCAATGGTCGACCCGCGGCGAGCAGCGGATCGCCCCCGATTCCGGCCATTATATTCAGGTCGACTATCCCGACACGGTGGTCGTCGCTGTGCGCGACATGATCGCGGCGGTGCGCGCCGATCAGGCCGCGGGCCACGCCAAGTGAGCCCGTCGCCCCTCCTTGTGTCCCCGCGAAGGCGGGGACCCGGTCTGGGCTCCCGCCTTCGCGGGAGCACAAGAAAGGCCGGCACGACGATAAAGACACGATCAGGGAGTTTCATCGCGGCGCTGCTGTTGCTCGGCGCGGGCGATGCGCTCGCAGAACCGACCGCCGCCAGCGCCCCCGCCGCCCGGCCGTTGACCCGACAGGATGCCGACGCCTGGCTCGATGGCTATATGCCCTATGCGCTCAAGCGCGGCGATATCGCGGGCGCGGTGGTCGTGGTGGTCAGGGACGGGAAGATCCTCACCCAGCGCGGGTTCGGCTATGCCGATGTCGCGAAGCGCACGCCGGTCGATCCGGCGCGCACCCTGTTCCGCAACGGCTCGGTCTCGAAGCTGCTTACCTGGACGGCGGTGATGCAGCAGGTCGAGGCCGGTCGGATCGATCTCGATGCCGACGTGAACACCTATCTCGATTTCACGATCCCGCCGAAAGACGGCAAACCGATCACGATGCGCCAGCTGATGACGCATACCGCGGGGTTCGAGGAACATGCCAAATATGTGATGTTCACCGATCCGACCGCGTTCATGCCGCTCGGCCAGTTCGTCAAGACGCAGCTGCCGCGCAGGATCTACGCCCCGGGCACGACCCCGGCCTATTCCAATTACGGCACCACGCTCGCCGGTTATATCGTCGAGCGCGTCAGCAAAACGCCGTATGACGATTATGTCGAGCGCCATATCTTCCGCCCGCTCGGGATGAGCCATTCGACCTTCCGTCAGCCCCTGCCCAAGGCGCTCGCGCCGCTGCTGGCGTCGGGATACAAACTCGCTTCGGGGAAATCGGGGAAGTTCGAATATCTGCCGACGGTGCCCGCGGGGGCGCTGACCTCCTCCGGGGCGGATATGGCGCGCTTCATGATCGCGCATCTCGACGACGGCGCCGGGCTGATGCGGCCGGCCACCGCACGGATGATGCACGATAGCCCGCTGACTCTGTTGCCGCCACTCAACCGGATGGAACTCGGTTTCTTCGAAACCAATATCAACGGGCGCGAGGTGATCGGGCATCTCGGCGATACAACGCTTTATCACACCGCGCTGCATCTGTTCATGAACGAGAAGGTCGGGCTCTACGTCTCGCTCAATTCCTGGGGCGAGGATACGGCGGTCGGCGCGGTGCGGCATGAATTGTTCGAGCAATTCGCCGATCGCTATTTCCCACCGATCGGCCCCGCCGACGGCCGCGTCGATGCGCAGACCGCCGCCCAACATGCCAGGATGCTCACCGGCACCTGGATCAAGAGCCGCCGCGCGGAAACGACGATGTTCGCGCTGCCCAATCTTCTCGGGCAAGTGAAGGTGAGCGTTGACGACAAGGGCGGGCTCGTCGTCCCGGTATCGCGCGGCACCAATGGCAAGCCGATGAAATGGGTGGAGATCGCGCCCTTCGTCTGGCGCAATGTCGGCGGGCACGAGCGGCTCGCCGCCAAGCTGGTCGACGGCAAGGTGGTGCGCTGGAGCGTCGATTCCGCCTCGCCGTTCACGGTGTTCGATCGCGTCGCGCCGTCGCGCTCGGCGGCGTGGATCATCCCCGCGCTGATCGCGAGCCTTGGCGTGCTGCTGCTTACTTTCGTGCAATGGCCGGTCGCGGCGCTGATCCGGCGGCATTATCGCGCGCCGCTGACACTCGGGCGTCGCGCGCTGCTCGCCTATCGTGGCGCGCGCGTTGCCGCGGGGCTGGCACTGGCGCTGGTAATCGGCTGGCTGGCCTGCCTCAATGCGATGGAGATGATCGGGAAGTACGATCCGTGGCTGTGGCTGCTGCAGATCGGCGGCCTCATCGTGCTGGTCGGCGGGGTCGCTGTGGCGGGGTGGAACCTGTTGCTGGCGTTCCGGCGCAAGCGCGGCTGGTTCGGACGGATGTGGAGCGTGGCGCTGCTGCTTGCGCTGCTGATGCTCGGCTATACGGCGTGGATGTTCGGGCTGCTGGCGATGTCGGTGAATTATTGAGAGCAGGGTCTTGAGAGCGGCTTATGGGCAGAAATCCGCACGGCGGTTTTGGTGTAGATCGAACGCTATAGCTGCCGGTGATCGCATTCGGCGGAAATGGCCGCTCCCGACCAGACCCGGCTACTCGCACATTAAACTGTGAACGGCCGCTGGCGATAGAAGCCGCCGTTCGGGGCGCACCGAGCCAAAATCTCGCCTCGCGCCCCTTATGGCCATTCACAAGATCGTGCGGCGAAGCCGAAGCCGACGTTCTTAACGAAACCGGGGTTACGCGATTGGCAATCGGGTGCCGACGAACTCGGCCACGTTCAAGGCGTGGGGGTGCCCGCGGTTGCACAGCGTGATGATTGCGTACCCGGCGCGTGGATAGACGGCGAAGTCGGCGTTCACACCCGGGGCGCTGCCGCCGTGGCCGAAGCAGGGTTCGCCGTTGCGCATGGCGATGCGCAGACCGAGCGACCATCGTGCACTGCCGGCAGGGATCACCGGGGTCGTGAGTATGCGGCGATGCGTCGGATCGAGCAGCGTATCCTGCTGAAGCGCCAGCGCAAAGCGATGCAGATCGTCCACCGTCGAATAGCCGCCTCCGGCAGGCAGGCCGACATAATAGGGTAACGGTTTCAGCCCCGTTTGCGCCGCGCCGTTGAGCGGCTCGGCCGTCTCTTCCGGGGACGCGACGGCCGAGGTCGCCGTCATACCGGCGGGGCTAAAGACGTTCCGCTGCAAATAGGCATCCCAGCTCTGACCAGACACTTGCTCGAGGATCGCGCCGAGCAGGATGAAGCCGAAATTGCTGTAGCCCCAGCGAGAACCAGGTGGAAACAGGGGATCGCGCCGGCCGAACAGCCGGACGAAGTCGGACGGCGTGCGAAGCGCCGATTCATGCATGTCGTAATCGGGGCCGAAGAAATCGCCGGTCCCGCCGGTATGCGTGAGGAGGTGACGGACGGTCACCGATCGGGCGAGCGGCGTGTCCGGATAGTCGGGCAGGCGCATCGCGATCGTATCAGCCAAGCTCAGCCGGCCGGCCTGCACGAGCTGGAGCACGCCAACCGCCGTGAACATCTTGCCAGCCGAGCCGATACAGAAGCGGGTGGCCGGGATCACCGCCCGCATATTTCCCGCATCCTGCGCGCCATAGGCCTCGCGCAGGAGAAGCTGATCTCCCTTGGCGACCAGCACCGATCCCGAGAAACGGCCGGCGGCTGCCTCGGCGCGCAATTTCCGGCGCAACGCGCGCAGCGCCTCGGCTTCACCCATCCGCCGAACGGCGAAGCCTGGCGGCGCGGGCGCGCCTGTAAAGGACAGGTCATCTATCGTGTTATCGCCGATCGACAGCACGACCTTGGAGAAGCGATCCCAGTTGCGGTCGCGAACCCAGGCGGTGATTTCCCGGGGCGCGGTCTGCTCGCTGCGTAGAAGGACAAGACCGCCGGACGCTTCGCGCACCCCCAGATCCTCCTCCAGATAGGGGGCGAGGTTCGGTATGTTGCGCCTGACGAAATCCGGATAAGCGGCGCCGCCAGGATCGTTGAACGCAGCGAGCCATCCAGATAGCCAGTCCGCAGGCGTGAGCGGTTGCGCGGCCAAAGCATGTCGCGGCAGGCAGGCAAGCGCCAGCCCTCCGCCCAAGACATAGCGTCTCGACAGGATCATGACTCAACCTTTCAAATCGTCGTTGCCGACAATTATGTAGGCGCCTACGATTGTGTCAATCGGATATGGAAGAGACGATGAAGGACTATGTTCGGGAAGTGGGGGGCAGCACTCGGCGGGCGCCTGCGGCCCGAGATCCCGGCTTGCGCCGGGATGACGGCATTTACGAAGTGGCGCCCGACACCTAGCTACAGCTATGGCGCAGCGCCACGCCGGGCCGCGCGGGGGTGGTCTTGCCGGCGCGGAGCACCGCGACGCCGTTGACGATCACATCGTCGATCCCCTTCGGCGCGCCGAGCGGCTTTTCCCAGCTGCTGCCTTCTTCCACCGTATCGGCATCGAAGATCGTGATGTCGGCGCGCAACCCTTCGCGCAGCACGCCGCGATCCGCCAGCCCCATGCGCTGCGCCGGCCATGAGGTCATCTTGCGCACTGCATCCTCCAGCGTCAGCACATGCCGCTTGCGGACATAGTCGCCCAGGATGCGCGGGAAGGTGCCGTAGGAGCGCGGGTGCGGCAGCCCGAGCGCATCCATCTCGCCGAACTTCGCCGCCGATCCCGCATCGGTGCCGATGCTGGTCCACGGCGCTTTCAGCGCGAGCTCGATATCGGGCTCGTCCATCATGAAATAGAGGCCATAGGCGCGGTTGGGGAGCGCGTTGAGCAGGATATCCCACGCCACGTCGGCGGGATCGCGCCCCAGCGCCTTGCCGATCGCCGCGAGGCTTTGCCCGCGATAGGCGTCCATCTTGGGATCATAGGCATTGGCGAGGACGACATGATCCCAGCCCCCTGCCGCCTCGACCAGATTCGACCAGCCCGGCTGCGACCCCGCCGCAACCTCGCGCTTGAGCCGTTCGCGGATCTTCGGATCGCGCAGCCGCTCGTACCCGGTCTTCGCCCCCTGCGCGAACACCCAGTTGGGCACGGTGATGTCGAGCCCGGTGCCGCCGGCGGTATAGGGATAAAGGTCCGCCGCAATATCGACCCCGCGCGCGCGCGCCGCGGCGATCCGCGCCAGCGCCTGCGGCATCAATTTGCCCGCCAGCGGGCGATAGGCGGCCTTGAGGTGGAAGATCTCGGCCTTGGCGCCGCTGCGCTCGCCGATCGCGATCGCCTCGTCGATCGCCTCGATCAGTTTCGCGCTCTCGTCGCGCATGTGGCTGGCGTAGAAGCCGCCGCATTTCCCTGCGACCGAAGCCAAAGCCACCACCTCGTCGGTCGACTGGAAACTGTTGGGGGGATAGATCAGCGCGGTCGACACGCCGAACGCGCCATTCTTCATCGCGACGAGCGTTTCGGCCTTCATCGTTTCGAGCTGCTGCGGGGTCGGGGTGCCCGCACCGTCACCCAACACCTTCATCCGCGGCTGGGCGGCGTTGTAATAGGTCCCGAAATTGACCGCGATCCCGGTCTTCTCAAGCCCGTCGAGATATTTGCCGATCTCGGCCGCATCGACCGGAGTGCCGCCCTCGCCGGCGATGACGGTGGTAACCCCCATCCGCAGCTTATTCTCGGCCGCACCCGATTTCGGCAGCACCTCGCCCGATTGATCCATCATGTCGATAAAGCCGGGCGACACATAGCGGCCGTGCGCATCGATCTCGTCGCGTCCCTTGCCGCGTACCACGCCGATCTTGGCGATGCGGCCGTCCTTGATCGCGATATCGGCATAGACCCAGGGATTGCCCGCGCCGTCGAGCACGCGCCCGCCGCGGATCACGATGTCGTAATCGGTGGCCGGCGCCTGCGCCGGTGCCGGCGTCGCCACAGGGGCCAGCGCGGTGCCGATCAGCAGCGCGGCGGCGAGCGCGAAATGTTTCCTCATGGCGTCCCTCTCTCCCTTTGGATTGTGGCGCGCGATTCAGCGCCCCTTTACCGGCGTGAACAGCAAGTCGTGATAATCGTAGCTGAAATCCGCGATCGGCGAGGCCGCCTTCATCGTGACGCGCGCGATCTTCCCCTCGGCATCGAGGTTGAAGGTCACATAGGCCGGCTCGATCGTCTTGTCGTCGAAGCGGGTGACGAAGCTGTCATATTGGAAATGCTCGAGCCGCCCCGACATGCGCGGGGTCGATTTGAAATCGATCCGCAGCCCGCGCTGGTCCCCCGTCACCGCGATATCGCCGTACCATGGATCGTTATAGGTGCCGACATAGCCGGTGAGCGGCAGCGACGGCCCGCTTTTCGCGGGCTTGCCGGCCTTTTCCTTGAACGCCGCGAGCCCCGCCGCAACGCGCTGGCGCTTTACCGCGGCGAATTTCGCCGGCCAGTCGTTCGCCGGCTGCCCGAGGTAATGATCGAGCAATTCATACGCCAACCCGCGCAGGATCTCGCCGTCCTCGCTGTTGATCTCGATCGCGAAGCCGACATTCTTTTCGGGGACCAGCACGACGATCGTCTGGAACCCGAACACCGCGCCGCTGTGCTGGATGATCCGCGCCCCGCGATAGTCGCTCACCGTCCAGCCCAAAGCATAATTAAGGAAATTGGGCTGGGTGAGCTTCAGCGCCTCGGGCTCCTCGCCGATCGGCATCGGCGTCACCGGCTTCCACATCTCGGCGCCTTGCGCCGGGCTGAAGAGTTGCCCGCCCTGCGGCAATTTGCCGTGCGCAAGCTGGATCTGGAGCCAGGTCGCCATATCCGCCGGGCTCACCGCCAACCCACCCGCCGGAGCGGCATTGCGCCCGAGCCCGTCACGCTCGTCGAGCGCTTCCTGATCGCCCGCCCCGCGCAGCCCACCGTTCATCCGCGCATGCGGTTGGGCGCGGTCGGCGCTGGCGAAGCGATCATTGTCGTCGGTGACTGAATCGCGCATCCCCGCGGCGCGGAGCACATGCTCGCGAACGAAATCCTCCCAGCGCTGGCCGCTCACCGCCTCGATCAGCTGACCCGCGACCATATAGAGCACATTGTCATAGGCATAAGCGCTGCGGAAACTCGTCACCGGCTTGAGGTAGCGCAGCCGCCGCACCGTCTCCGCGCGTGACAATTGGCTGCGCGGCACGAACAGCAGATCGCCCGCGCCGAGCCCGAGCCCGGAACGATGCACCAGCAGATCGCGGATCGTGATCTCGCGCGTGACCCAGGCGTCCCACATGCGGAAATCGGGGAGATGATCGATCACGCGATCGTCCCAGCCGATCTTGCCCTGATCGACCAGCAAGGCGAGCGCCGCCGCGGTGAATGCCTTCCCGGTCGACCCGGTCGGGAAGATCGTGTGCGCGGTGACCGCCTCACCCGACCCGATCCGCTTCTCACCGAAGCCCTTCACCAGCACCGGCGCGCCGTTTTCGACGATCGCCACCCCCATGCCGGGCACCCCGGTCGCACGGCGCAGCGCCTCGACCCGCGCCTCGAACCCCTCAGGCGGCGCCGCGAGCGCCGCGACCGGAAACGCGACCGAGGCGAGGATAACGGCGGTGAGGATGCGCTTCATGCGAGCTGTCCCGTTGTTATGCCAGGCAGGAATCGATCAGCCGCTCCAGCGCCGGTCCGCCGCGCACCGGATCGGCCACCGGCAGGCCGTAAGCCTCTGCGAGCGCGGCAATCTCGGCCTCGGCCGCTGCGGCATCCAGCGCAGCGGTGTTGAGGCTGATGCCGGCGCAGCGGATCGCCGGATTGGTCAGGCTGCCAAGCGCGATCGTCTGATCGATCACCGCACGGATCGAAGGAATAGGGAATTGCGGCATCCCCATGATCGTCTCGCGCCCCGGCAAATGGCAGACGACGAACACATCGGGTTGGCTGCCGTGGAGCAGGCCGAGCGACACCGCGGCATAGGCCGGGTGGAACAGCGAGCCCTGCCCCTCGATCACGTCCCAATGATCGTCCGCCGCATCGGGGCTGAGCAATTCGGCCGCACCGGCGAGGAAATCGGACACCACCGCGTCCATCGGCATGCCCGCGCCGGCGATCATAATCCCGGTCTGGCCGCTCGCGCGGAAATCGGCGGCGACACCGCGCGCCTTGATCCCCTCGGCGAGCGCGAGCGCGGTATATTTCTTGCCGAGCGCGCAATCGGTGCCGACCGTCAGCAGCCGCTTGCCGCTGCGCTTGCGCCCCGAGCCGGTCGGGATGCCCGGCGGCGGGCTGCGCACGTCGATCAGCTGGCGGCCGAGCCGCGCGGCTTCCTTCGCCAGCACCGGGATATCGCTCAGCCGCTCGTGGAGCCCGCTGACCAGATCGAGCCCCGCTTCGAGCGCCTCGACCAGCGCGCCGAGCCAGCGCTCGGGGATGACCCCGCCGATATTGGCGACCCCGATCAGCAACGATCGCGCACCGCGCGCATGAGCCTCGGCAGGCGTCATCCGGGCGAGGCCGGTGGTGACGGCGCATTCCGGCAGGACGAATTCGCCGACGCAGCGATCCCCCGCCCAATCGGCCAGGCCAAGCGCGGTCTTGGCGTACCCGCGCTCGGCCGCATCCCCCAGGAACAGCAGATAGGGCTGCGGCAGCGACAGCGCGCCAGCGGTGATGGCCTGGTGTAGAATCGTCATATTCCTTGTCCGAGTGATGCTCTATACAGGCATCATGATCCTAATTAGAAAAATTTCAACTTAATTTTCTGATTGAGACAAATCGATCCGCCGGATCGGCTGATCGAGCAGCCGGAGCAGCCCCGCCGCCACCGTCGCGATCACGGCGAGCAGCGCGAAATAGCTGCTGCGATCGAGCAGGCTCCACAGTCCGCCGACCAATCCGGCGAACAGGCTGCCGCTGAAGATCGCAAGATACCAGGCGGCGACGGTGGTCGCCCCCAGCTTGGCGGGGGCTAGGCGGGCGAAGAGACCGAGACCGATCGGCAGCACGAACAATTCGCCGATCGTG
This sequence comes from Sphingomonas sp., assembly GCA_017849555.1. Taxonomy (GTDB): domain Bacteria; phylum Pseudomonadota; class Alphaproteobacteria; order Sphingomonadales; family Sphingomonadaceae; genus Sphingomonas; species Sphingomonas lycopersici. The sequence continues at coordinate 43,632 of JAFIGU010000048.1, forward strand.
AAGATCAGGAAGAACAGCGCGAGCCACAGCCAGCTCGCCTTCATGTCCCCCGCGAACCACGTCACCGCCGCGAGCAGGAAATAGGCGCCGCCGACGATCAGCGCGCCAAGCGCCATCCGCCGCGCCGGCGGGGCATCATATCCAGCCGCCGCGCGACGCCGCCACACCGCGAGCAGGATCGGGGTCAGCAGCATGACCAGCAACGGATTGAGCGATTGAAACCAGGTCATCGGGATCGACAGACCGCCCAGCCGGCGATCGACGCCGCTTTCCGCCCACAAGGCAACGGTATTGCCGACCTGTTCGTAAGCGCCGCGAAACACCGTGACCGCGAGCCCGACCGCGCCGAGCACCAGGACCAATCGACGGCCCGAGGGTCCGCTTTCATCGACCGGGGCGGGCGCCGCGTCTTTCGCGCGAACATCCGCAGGCAGATATTGCTGCCCGCCGAGATAGATCAGCAACCCGGCGAGCATCCCGACGCCGGCCGCGCCGAAGCCGTAATGCCAGCCGTAAAGCTCGCCGAGCGTGCCGCAGATCAATGGCGCGAGAAACCCGCCGATGTTGATGCCGACATAATAGACATTATAGGCCCAGCCGCGCCGCGGATCGTCCCCGCGGTAGAGGCCGTTGATCTGGCTCGGCAGGCTGGGCAGGAAGAAGCCGTTGCCCAGCGCGATCGTCGCGAGCGCGATGTAGAACATCGCCTCGAACGCCATCAGGAAATGGCCGAGCGCCATGATGCTCGCGCCGACGATCACTGCACGCCGTTTGCCCAGATAGCGATCCGCGATCACCCCGCCGACGATCGGGGTGAAATAGGCGCAGGCGGTATAGGCGCCGTAAACGAAGGAGGAATGCGGCTGGGTGAACAGCAACTGCCGGGTCATGTAATAGACCAGCAGCGCGCGCATGCCGAAATAGGAGAATTGCTCCCACATGTTGGTGAGGAACAGGATCGTCAGCCCGCGCGGCTGACCGAACCACGTCGCCTCCCCCTCACCCGCCTGCCGCATCTCGGTCATGCGGCGACCCGTGACTCCGCGCCCCACACCCGCTCGTCGCACCAGGCGGTGCCGTCCTGATAGACGATCCCCGGATTGCGATCCTCCTTGAGGAAGATCGGCCCGTCGAGATCGCAGATATCGCAAAGCTGGCCGAGCACGAGGCTCGGCGCCATGCTGAGCGAGGACCCGCCCATATTGCCGACCATCACGTCGAGCCCGATGTCGCGCGCGGCGCGGGCGATCATCAGCCCCTCGGTCAGCCCGCCGCACTTGTCGAGCTTGATGTTGACGACCTGGAACCGCCCCTCCAGTCCCGGCACGTCGGCCAGGGTCAGCGCGCTTTCGTCGGCCGCGATCGGGACCGGCGAGCGATAGCCGTCGAGATCCGCCTCACGCCCGCGCGCGAGCGGCTGTTCGATCAGCGACACCTTTTCGGTGACCATCGCCGCCGCGAGCGCATCGAGATCGGCGATCTTGAACCCCTGATTGCCGTCCACCCCCAGCCACACGTCGGGCCGCGCGGCGCGAACCGCCCGGACGCGCGCGATATCGAGATCGAGATCGCCGGTCAGCTTGATCTTGATCGCCTTGACCGGGCCGAACGCGACCGCGCTCGCCGCCATCAGCGCGGGATCGTCGGCGCCGAGCGTGAAGGTGGTGACCACCGGTTTCGCCTCGGGCAGCCCGGCAAGCTTCCACACCGGAAGCCCGCTGCGCTGCGCCTCCAATTCCCACAAGGCGGCATCGACCGCATTGCGCGCGCCGCCCGCCGGCATGATCTCGCGCAGCGCGGCGCGATCCGCCCCGGCCTCGATATCGGCGCGCGCATGCTCCAGCGCGGCGAGCATATGCGGCACGTCGTCGCCCATATAATAGATGCCATTGGCCTCGCCGCGGCCGCGATGCGTGCCGTCGCTCAACGTCGCGATGACGCAATTCACGCCGTCGAACACATAGCCCGAGATGCGGAAGGCGGCCTTGTAGGGCAGGCGCTCGACCTGAACATCCAGCGACAATTTGGCCATGCGGAACACTCCCGTTGCGGTGTTGCGGAGGAGCGACGTTCGGGGGAGCGCGGCCGCATATCGCCGGCCTTGCCCCCGGGCGCGAGCACCCTCTCCTTCAGATGATCGGGCACTATTTGCCCTATCAGGACTTTTCAAGCCTGTTTGGAAAATTTTGCAAGTCGAGGGACGGACGACATTCCCAAGGTCCGTCCCCTTTACCCCACCGTCACCCGGCCTTGAGCCGGGGTGACGGAGATGTGGCCGCCCTCCCCCTTGTCCTGATCTGCGATTGACGAGTCTCAATCAGGACAATAGCGTTCCCATCGGACAATCGACCCATTGAGTCGAGCCAGCTTTTCGATTCCGGGTCCGCCCCGGCGGAATGAAGAGGGGATAAGTCGCATGAAGTTGAAGCGCTCGTTGATGCTCGCGGCCGTCGCGGGACTGTCGATCACGGTTCCGGTGCTCGCGCAGTCGCCGGCCCCGCTCGAAGCGTTTCTCTCCTATACGTTCGTCGGGGAACTGGCCGCGCCGACCGCCGCGGATCGCATCGCCTGGACCGAATTGCATCAGGGGCGCCGCAACATCTGGTATGCGACCGCGCCCGATTACCGCCCGCGGCGGCTGACCAACGGCACCGACGACGACGGGCAGGAATTGTCCGATCTCGCTTTCTCGCCCGACGGACGCGTGCTGGCGTGGACGCACGGCGCGGTCGAGCATAATCCTTTTGCGGACGGGCTTCCCGCCGCCAACCCGGCTTCGGTCGTCACCCAGCCGTCGATCGAGATCTGGGCGTCGGTCGACGGCGGCGCGCCGGTCAAGGTCGCCGACGGCGAAGGGCCGAAGGTGTCGGCGTCGGGGCGGATCGCCTTTCTGCGTGACAATCAGGTGTGGACGGTCGGCGCGGACGGCACGGACAAGCCGCAGAAGCTGTTCTACGATCGCGGGAAGATCGAGGAGATCGCCTGGTCGCCCGACGGCAAGCGCCTCGCCTTCGTGTCGGATCGCGGCGATCACAGCTTCATCGGCGTCTATGACGGCCCCGACCGGCCGATCGTGTGGCTCGCGCCGGCGACCGCGATCGACGATTCCCCCACCTGGTCGCCCGACGGGAAAAGCATCGCCTTCGCGCGGCGCGCGGGGGATGTGAGCATCCTCGAATCGCCGCTCGTCGCCAAGCCCAACCCCTTCTCCTTATGGGTCGCCGCCGCCGACGGCAGCACCGCGAAGCGCGTGTGGCAGAGCCCGAATACGTTGCGCGGCTCCTATCCGCAGGTGCCGGGCGGGCTGTACCTCAAATGGGGCGCGGGCGACCGGCTGACCTTCCGCGCCGAAATGGACGGCTGGGCGCATCTCTACTCGCTCGCCGCGACCGGCGGCGAGCCGGTGCTGCTGACCCCGGGCGAGTTCATCGTCGAACATGTCACGATGGCGCCCGATCGCGCGAGCCTGCTCTACAGCGCCAATACCGGCGGCGCGGCGGGGGATATCGATCGCCGCCACCTCTATCGCGTCCCGGTCGATCGGGCGGCGCCGGTCGCGCTGAGCGGCGGCAAGGGGCTCGAATGGACGCCGACCCCGCTCGCCGGCGGCAAGCTCGCCTATATCGCCGCAACGACGAGCGAGCCGCCACGCGTGACGCTGGCGGAGGCGGACGGCCGCGGCGGGCGCGTGCTGCCCGCGACCGCCGCATCCTATCCGTCGGACCGGCTGGTCGTCCCCACCCCGGTCACCTTCGCCGCGCCCGACGGCCTCACGATCCACGGCCAGTTGTTCACCCCGCAGGGCGGCGGGGGCAAGCATCCCGCGCTGATCTTCGTCCACGGCGGGCCGCCGCGCCAGATGCTGCTCGGCTGGTCCTATATGGATTATTACACCCACAGCTATGCGATGAACCAATATCTCGCATCGCGCGGCTATGTCGTGCTGTCGGTGAACTATCGGCTCGGGATCGGCTATGGCCGCGATTTCCAGCATCCGGCGAAGGCCGGCGCGGCGGGCAATGCGGAATATCAGGATGTCGTCGCGGGCGCACGCTATCTCCAGTCGCTCCCCGCGGTGGACGCGGCACGGATCGGGATCTGGGGCGGCTCCTATGGCGGGCTGCTCACCGCACATGCACTGGCGCGCAACAGCGACATCTTCAAGGCCGGGGTCGATTTCCACGGCGTCCACGACTGGTCGATGTTCGGGTTCGCCGCGCCGAAACGCTACGAACAGGGCGACCACGCCGAGGCGCTGCGCACCGCGTTCGACAGCTCGCCCGAGGCGGCGCTGCCCGGCTGGCGCTCGCCGGTGCTGCTGATCCACGGCGACGACGATCGCAACGTGCCGTTCAACCAGACGGTCGATCTCGCGCGGCGGCTGGCGGCGCAGAACGCGCCGTTCGAGGAGCTGATCTTCCCCAACGAGATCCACGGCTTCCTGCGCCACGACACCTGGCTGCGCGCCGATCGCGCGATGGTGCGCTTCCTCGACGCGCATCTGAAGCCGCAATCCGCCAAACAAGGGAGTGAATAAGATGGACAAGACCCGCGTGACGCGCCGGGCGATGATCGGCGGCATGGCGACGGCATCGACGCTCGTCGCCTTCCCGATGCTCAACACCGGCATGTATCGCGTCCACGCCGCGTCGACGCGCACTTATGCCAAGCGCGTCGTCGATCTGGTCAAGAGCTCGCTCGTTATCGACATGCTCGGCCCGCTGTCGCTCGATTTCCGCCCCGAGACCGTCGCGGCCAAATTGTCCGAGGCGCAGATCGCCGACTTCCGCGCGAGCGGGATCACCGCCTTCCACAATTCGGTCGGCGTCGGCGGCCCCGATGCCTTTGCGCTGGTGCTCGAATTCCTCGCCGGGTGGAGCGCGTTCGTCGGACATAATGACGAGGTGTTCACGCTCGTCCGCGACGCCGCCGACATCGATCGCGCCAAGCGCCAGGGCAAGGCCGCGGTGATGATGGGGCTGCAGGATTCGGATCACTTCCGCACCGCCAAGGATGTCGCGCGCTTCTATAATCTCGGCCAGCGCGTGTCGCAGCTCACCTATAATACGCAAAATCTGATCGGATCGGGCTGCACCGACCGGGTCGACGGCGGGCTCAGCGATTATGGCGTGGAGGTCGTCAAGGCGATGAACGCCGCCGGGATGCTGGTCGATACCTCGCATTGCGGCGATCGCACGACGCTCGACGCGATCGCGGTATCGCCGGTGCCGATCGCGATCACCCACAGCAATTGCCGCGCGATCAACAACCACCCCCGCACCAAGACCGACGAGGCGATCAAGGCGCTCGGCGCCAAGGGCGGGGTGATGGGGATCACCGGGGTGCGCAATTTCGTCAGCGGGCAGGAACCGACGACGATCGCCAATGTCGCCGACCATATCGATCACGTCCGCAAGCTGATCGGGATCGATCATGTCGGGATCGGCACCGACGCCGATCTCTACGGCTATGACAAGATGGCGCCCGATCAATATGCCGCGCTCAAGGCGGGGTATAAGGGCAGCTACGCGTTCCGCGACAAGATCGATATCGAGGCGTTCAGCGGCCCACTCAAGATCTACAATCTCACCGAGGAACTGGTGCGCCGCGGCTATAGCGACGCCGATGTGCGCGCGGTGCTCGGAGGGAATTTCCGGCGGCTGCTGGGCGCGACGTGGAAGTGAGGCGCGGCCGATCGCTTCTTCCTTCTCCCCTCCCTTGACCAAGGGAGGGGTCGGGGGTGGGTTGGTGTGGGGGATACCGCAGCACCCGCCTCATACCCACCCACCCCCAGCCCCTCCCTTCACGAGGGAGGGGAGTCAGAGGAAGAATAGCCTCAGCGTTCGCCGTGGATGTTGAGGAGCGAATCCATCAGGTCGTCGTCCGCGCTGGACATCACCGCCAGCGTCACCGCCTCGTCGCAATCGGGCGCGGCGAGATAGGCGTGGCCCATGTTCGAATCGATATAGATCGACTGCCCCTGTTCGAGCGTCACCGGATCGTAGAATTCGGTGTGGACGACGATGCTGCCCTTGAGCACGAAGATGAATTCCTCGCCGCCGTGGTGGACGAGCTCGCCGAATTCCTCGAGCGTCCGCGCGCGGATCGTCGTGATATTCGGAATCATCCTTTTGCGGCGCAATTCGGTGCAGAGATAATAATAATCGTAATTGGCGGTCTGCACGCGGAAGGCATTCTCGCGCGTGCCGATGCTGCGCCGCGCGGTCACCGGCGCCGCTTCCGGCGCGGCGTCGCTTTCGGCGAACAGATCGGACATGCGGATGTTGAGCCTGACGCTCAGCTCCTGCAGCTTGTCGTAGGTCAACGTCAGCCGGTTGTGCTCGACCTTGGACAAGGTGGAGACCGGGATGCCGGTGCGCTCGCTCATCTCGCGCAGCGTCCATCCGTTGCTGTCGCGCAACTGCCTGATCACCGCGCCTAACGTCGAGCGTCGCTTCGCCATTCGCTCATCATCCCAGTCTCTAATTGGAGATGCGCGTAGCATCGTTGCGCTTGGCGACGCAATCTCCTCCGTTTCCGAAGAAGGTCCCGGATTGACATATTTCTCCGATTAGGATCATACATCCTGCTATTGCCAAACTATCGGCACATTTCTCCCGATGGGGCCAAATCGCGCGCCACGGGCAGAACAGGGAGAGAGAGAATGCGGTCGATGCGGACCTGGGCATTAGGGGCGGTGGCGCTGGTCGCCAGCGCCGCGCTCGCCCAAGGGAATAACAAACCAGCCCCGAACACCCCCGCCCCCGCGGCAGCCATTACCCCCGCGCTTCCGGCCGGCGCGGCGCTGACCAAGAGCGACGTCGACGTCTGGCTCGACGGCTATATGCCCTATGCGCTGCGCAGCGGCGACATCCCCGGCGCGGTGGTGACGGTGGTCAAGGACGGGCAGCTGCTCACCGCGCGCGGCTTCGGCTATGCCGATGTCGCCAAGCGCACCCCGGTCGATCCCTATCGCACCTTGTTCCGCCCCGGCTCGGTCTCCAAGCTCGTCACCTGGACGGCGGTGATGCAGCAGGTCGAGGCGGGCAAGCTCGATCTCGATGCCGACGTCAATCGCTACATCGATTTCAAGATTCCGCCGCGCAACGGCCAGCCGGTCACGCTGCGCCAGATCATGACGCACACCGCCGGGTTCGAGGAAACCGGCAAGGACGTGATCTTCTACGATCCCGATCACCTGCGCCCGCTCGGCGATTTCCTCAAGGCGTCGCAGCCCGTGCGCATCTATGATGCGGGCACCACTCCGGCCTATTCGAACTGGGCGACCGCGCTGGCGGCCTATATCGTCGAGCGCGCCTCGGGCCAGTCGTTCGACGATTATGTCGACAGCCACATCTTCGCCCCGCTCGGCATGACCAACGCGACCTTCCGCCAGCCGCTCCCCAAGCAGCTCGTCGGGCAGATGGCGACGGGCTATCCCAAGCCAGGCACCGCCGCAGCGTTCGAACTGGTCGGCCCCGCGCCGGCCGGGTCGCTCTCCGCCTCGGGCGTCGATATGGCGAAGTTCATGCTCGCCCATCTGCAGGGCGGCGAACTGGGCGGCAAGCGCATCCTCAGCCCGCAGATCGCGGCGATGATGCACAATAGCCCGCTCGACAAGGTGAACCCGCAATCGCTGATCCCGCCGCTCAACCGGATGGAGCTCGGCTTTTTCGAGACCAATGTGAACGGGCATGAGGTGATCGCGCATCTCGGCGATACCGTGGCGTTCCACACCTCGCTGCATCTGTTCATCAACGATCATGTCGGGCTGTACGTGTCGTTCAACAGCCCGGGGAAGATGGGCGCGGTCGGCGCGCTGCGCACCAGCCTGTTCGAGGATTTCGCCGATCGCTATTTCCCCGGCAAGCCGGTGACCGCGCGGGTCGATGCGCAGACCGCGAAACAGCATGCGCAGATGATGGCCGGGACGTGGCGCAACAGCCGCCGCTCAGAAACCAATTTCCTCGCGCTCGCCGGGCTGCTCGGGCCGACCGAGGTGACAGTCGACGAAAAGGGCAATCTGGTGGTGCCGTCGCTCAAGACGCCCGGCGGCCGCCCGCGCGAATGGGTCGAGGTCGCGCCGTTCGTGTGGCGCGACCGCTTCGGTCATGAACAGCTCGCCGCGAAGGTGGTCGACGGCAAGGTCGTCCGCTGGAGCATCGGCGGCATCTCGCCGTTCATGGTGTTCGATCGCGTTCCCGCGAGCATCTCGCCGTCGTGGCTGACGCCGGCGACCTATCTCAGCCTCGCGATTCTTGCGCTGACCTTCCTCGCATGGCCGATCGGCTGGGCGATCCGGCGCCGCTACAAGGCCTCGCTCAACCTCTCGGGTCGCCCGCTCACCATCTATCGCGCGACGCGGATCGCCGCCGGGCTGGTCGTCGGCGTGGTGATCGGCTGGGCGGCGATGATCACCGCGATGTTCGCCAATCTGCGCAACCTGTCGGGCGTGCTCGATCCGTATCTGGTGCTGCTCCAGATCCTCAGCATCGTGGTGCTGATCGGCGCGGTGGGCGTTGCCGGCTGGAACCTCTGGCTGGCGCAGCGCGACGGGCGCAAGTGGACGAGCAAGCTCTGGGCGGTGCTCATCCTCCTCGCGACGCTGATCATCCTTTACGTCAGCTACAGCTACAGCCTCCTGTCGATCTCGACGAAATATTGACGAAGCGTGGTGGCGGTCATGCAGGATGATCGCCACCATCTATGCCACGTCGAGAGGATGACCGGATGAGCCTGGATAATAATAACAACGCGACTGAACTTCCTTCTCCCTATCTTCTGTTCGTCGGCGACGTCGTCGAACCCGGCTTCGCCAAGACCGCATTCGGATTGCGAGACTGGGCCGCCGACAAATGCATCGGCGAATATGCCTGCGATCCCGCCGCGGTGCGCACCGGGCTGCCGCAGCTCTCCCCCGCTGACGCTGCGGCGAGGGGCGCGAAGGCGATGGTGATCGCCGTCGCCAACCGCGGCGGCGTGATCCCGCCGCATTGGCGGCCCGCGCTGATCGAGGCGCTCGCCGCCGGGCTCGATCTGATCGCCGGGATGCACAGCCGGCTCACCGATGTGCCCGGCCTCGCGCAAGCCGCACAAGATCATGGCCGCCGGCTGTTCGACGTGCGCACCCCGCCCGCCGGGCTACCGATCGCCACCGGGCGCAAGCGCAGCGGCAAGCGGCTGCTGACGGTCGGCACCGATTGCGCGCTCGGCAAGAAATATACTGCCCTAGCGCTCGCCGACGCCTTTGCCGCGCGCGGCGTCGCGGTCGATTTTCGCGCCAGCGGGCAGACCGGGATCATGATCGCGGGCGGCGGGATACCGATGGATTCGATCGTCTCCGATTTCGAGGCCGGCGCGGCGGAATCGCTGTCGCCCGACGCCGCGCCCGATCATTGGGACGTGATCGAGGGCCAGGGATCGTTGCTGCATCCGGCCTATGCCGCGGTATCGCTGGGGCTGCTCCACGGCAGCCAGCCCGACGTGTTCGTCGTCTGCCACGAACCGGGGCGCGCGCACCTGCTCGGCGTTCCCGATTATGGCGTGCCGACCGTCGAGGAGATCGTCGACCTGACGATCGCGCTCGGGCGGCGGACCAACCCCGCGATCCGCTGCGCCGGCTTCGCCTATAATACCGCCGCGCTCGACGCCGATGCCGCCGCGGCGTTGATGGCGCGCGATGCGGAGCGGCTCGGGCTTCCGGTTGCGGACCCGATCCGGCGCGGTGCCGCCTTCGACCAACTGGTTGCGAGCTGCCTCGGCGTACCGTGAGCCGCGCCCTCTTCATTTCGTTCGGAGAATTCTGATGCCCTGGATTCGCGCTCTTACCTGCGCCGCGCTTGCCTGTTCATCGTCGCTCGCTTTCGCCGAACCGCCCCGGCCGGCGCCGGCGGTTCAGGCCGATCGGCTCGCCGGGCTCCCCGATTTCGTCGACGGGGTCGTCGCCGGGCAGATCGCCAGCCGACAGGTAGCGGGCGCGGTGGTGACGGTGGTGGCGGACGGCCGCGTGCTGTTCACCCGCGGCTATGGTTTCGCCAATGTCGCCAAGCAGGTGCCGGTCGACGGCGCGCGCACCCTGTTTCGCCCCGGATCGGTCTCCAAGCTGTTCACCTGGGTCGCGCTGATGCAGCAGATCGAGGCGGGGAAGGTCGACCTCGATGCCGACGTCAACCGCTACCTCGATTATCGCATCCCCGATTTCAACGGCGCACCGATCCGCGTGCGCGATCTGATGTCGCACAGCCCGGGGATGAGCGATCTCGGCGGCTTCCTGTTCGACAGCCCCGACAAGATCACCCCCTATCAGCAGTGGATCAAGGCGCATATTCCGCAGCGGCTGTGGGCGCCGGGGACCGAGATCGCTTATTCGAACTATGGCGCCGCGCTCGCCGGCTATATCGTCGAGCGCGTATCGGGCGAGGCCTATCCCGATTATGTCGAGCGTCACATCTTTGCCCCGCTGGGCATGACCTCGACCACCTTCCGCGAGCCTCTGCCCCCGGCGCTCGCCGCGCGGATGGCGGACGGGCACAAATGGGTCGACGGGCAGCTCGTCCCCAAGCCTTATGAATATCTCAGCTCGATCATGCCGGCGGGCTCGGCGAGCGCGACCGCGCCGGATATGGCGCGGTTCATGCTGGCGCTGCTCGGGGGCGGCGCGCTGGACGGCAAGCGCATCCTCAGCGCGCAATCGGTCGCGCTGCTCGAAAGCGATCTTTACGCCAATGTCCCCGGCCTGCCGGGGATGGCGCACGGCTTCCTCGTCGAGCGTCAGGCCGGGCCGCGAATGGTGGGGCATGCCGGGAACACGGTCGACTTCCATTCGGATCTCGTCATCGCGCCCGAACGCAACATCGGTCTCTTCATCTCGTTCACCGGCGGCCCAGAAAGCGGGATCGCGCGGACCGAGCTGCGCAACGCGTTGATCGGGCGGCTGTTTCCCCAGGCGCCCGCGCCGCGCTACACGGGCAAATCGGCACCGGTGCTCGGCAGCTATCGCGCCAACCGCCGCGATTATTCGGCGCCGCCGGAGCCCGAGAACGACATCAAGGTCGAGGCGAGCGGCGCGCATATCGTCACCGTCACCGCGGCGGGGCGCAAGACCGCCTATGAGCAGATCGGGCCGGCGGAATATGAGGAAATCACCGGCGCGCGTGCCGGCGGTCCGTACGATCGGATCAAGTTCTTCGGCGACAGCCAGGACCCGCGCCTGTCCTTCGCCTCGATGCCTTATGAGACCTTCCATCTCGTGAAGCCGTGATCGACACCGCGTGTCGTTCATTTGCCAGTCGGGTTGGACGGTATAAGAAGGGCGCCATGACTCGCCCCACGCCGCTCGGCTTCCGTGTGTTCGCGACTGCGTTCGCCCTTGTAGGAGCGGTGCCGTCGCTCGCACAAACGGCGCCGGCGCCCGCCGCCGGCGACGCCGACACCGTTCGCCTCACCGACGAACAGCGCAACGCGATCCTCGATCGCAACACGGTGGACAGCGCCGCCGCCGCGCGGGGCGAACTGACCCAGTCGCAGCGCATGGATCGCGGAATCCACGGCGAAGTGGGGATGATGATCGGCTCCTACGGCACGCGCGGCATCTATGGCACCGCGGCGATCCCGCTCGGCGACAATGCCGGTGCCGTGGTATCGTTCGAGAGCAGCCGCTTCGGTTACCGCCGCTAGTGGATTGATTCAGACGGAGGAGTCCCGGAATCCTTTCCCGTCATGCCGGGCTTGACCCGGCATCCAGAGCCACAAA
>JAFIGU010000049.1 GCA_017849555.1 Sphingomonas sp.
CCATGGTTGCTCTCCATTCGATGCTTGGGCCCGGTGTCAATCGTGAGCCCGTTTCTCCATCTTATCGGGGAGCAACCACCTCGCCAGCTTGTACGCCGGAACTTCAACGGAGGGCGAATCGCGCCGCGATTATCCCATGTTCCGGGATCCGAAATCCGCACGTTGAACGGCCGTAATTAGGGCGCGTAGCCGCCGATCGTTCGCGATCGTTTTGCACACGCGCTCGCCTTCTGGTCGCGAATATACCAACGTAGCGTTGAACCATACCGGCCACCGGGAATAGTCCGGGATGCGAAACGGGGAGCAGCCGACAGGCCCGCACCCTGCCCGTGCCATCTCGATCGTGTCGCATCGTCCGCCGCCTCTCGCGGCGGGCGGCGGACGCGTGCTGCCTTCGGAAAGCGTCCCCGTGTTCCCATTCCCCAAATTCCTTGCCGGTTGCGGCATTTCCGCGCTCGCCATCGCCGCGTTTGGCGCTGTGGCCTCGCCCGCCCATGCGCAGTCGTCCGATGCCGAGCCGGCAGCCGAGACCTCCACACCTTCCGCCGAGGACATCATCGTCACCGCCACCCGCCGCGCGCCGGCGGGCGGCACGACGCGCCCGGTCGACGCCGGCAGCTATGCGCTGACCAACGATGATTGGTCCGATGTGCTGTCGGGTACCAGCGCGCTGGCGCTGGTGAAGAACCTCCCTGGGGTCACCTTCACCTCGACCGATGCCTATGGCCTCGACCTGTCGGACGGCTTCCTGCTGGTACGCGGTTTCCGCCAGAACGAGCTGGCGATTACCTTCGAGGGAATTCCGCTGGGCGACGGCAGCTACGGCAGCGTCACCGGCACCGCGCCGCTCAACATCGGGGTGGCCGGCGATATTGCCGCAATCAGAATCTCCCCGGGCTCGGCGAGCGTGAGCAGCTTCTCGAACACCGTGAACGGAGGCGAGATGCGCTATTCGATCGCCGATCCCAAACCGCGATTCGGGCTCGACCTGACGCAGGGGTTCGGCAGCAACAACACTTTCGTGACCAGCGCTACACTCAACACCGGGCAGATCGGTGAGGCGGGGCCGCGCTTGCTGTTCGGCGTCGAGCGGATCGCCAAGGACAAATATACCGGCGCGGGCTCGCAATATATGCTGCGCGCCAACGCGAAGCTGGTGCAGGACCTGCCGTGGGGCGACGTCACCGCCTTCTTCTCTTTCGCGCGCGCCGAGATCTGGGGGTATAACAACACCTCGTTCGACATGCTGGCGAAGCTCGGCTGGAACGGCACCGACATCTTCTATCCCGATTATGCGCGCGCGGTGTTCATTGCGTCGCCGGAAAATGCCAGCCGGTCTTGCGGCGCTTACACCTGTGGCGCGCTGGCCTCGCTCGTCCCCTATGACACCGGGCAGGCGACCGACGATTTCGTCGGCAATATCACGCATCATTTCGACCTGAGCGACCGGCTCTCGGGCAGCGTGATGGGTTATGCCGCGATCAGCAAATCGAACATCGAGATCGCCAATGTCTCGACCCCATCGCAGACCGGCGCGCCCTTCTCCGCGCAGGTGTGGCGGACGCGCCCGCAGCGTTTCGGGGGAACGATCGACCTGACCTGGAAGGGCGATCGCCACACGATTTCCGCCGGTGTCTGGGTCGAGCGCGTCTCGTCGACCTCGCGCTTCGCGTCATATAACGAGCCGCTGCCCGGGCAAGGCGCACCGCTCAGCGCGATCGGGCCGTATGACGTCTACGGGCCGGCGTTCCAGATCGCCAATGACTCGCGCTGGACGACCAAATCGTTCCAGCTCTATCTCCGCGACGTCTTCAAGCCGACCGATACGCTGACGATCGACGCCGGGTTCAAGGCGGTCGATTTCTCGACCAACGGCGGCGGTATCGGCCCCGATCAGGCGCCCAACGGGCGGCTGGCGACCAGCGATCCGTTCCTCCCGCGGCTGGCGATCGATTGGCGGCCCGATGCACGCAGCTCGCTCTATCTCGATATCGCCAAAACAGCGGTGGGCTATCGCGTCTCGTCGCGCGGCAATATCGGCCCGGTGTCGTCGGCCTGGGCGGCCGACAGCCAGGCTTTGTTCGATGCCGCACTTCCCACGCTGAAGCCGGAGAAGGACTGGAATTTCACCGTCGGCGGCTATCGCCGGTTCGGGCCGGTCAGCATCAATATCGACGCTTACTACGGCATCATCCTCAACCGCCTGCTCAACGGGACGAGCGGCCCGCAATTCAATCCGGTACGCACTGTCGGGATCGTCCCGCGCTCCGAATTGATCGGTGCGGACGCGATCATCGATCTCAAGCCCTTCGCCTGGCTGGATATTTCGCAATCGGTGTCGGTCAGCAAGCTGCGCTACCAGAGCGATCTTATCCTTGCCGGGGAAGCCACGCCGTTGAAGGGGCATTTCCAGCCGGGCTATCCGGGAGTCTCGCTGGTCACCCAGATCGCGGTGAAGCACGGCCGGTTCGACGCGGGCGCGACGAGCACGCTCTATCTCGACGATCCCTTCACCTACACCAACGACATCTACGTGCCCGATTATTGGCAGGTGAATGCGCACGCTTCCTATCGGCTGCCGAAGACCGGGCGCGTGCCCGAGCTGGTCTTCCGCCTCGACGTCAACAACGCGCTGAACCGCAACAATATCGGGTCGGTGGGAATCGGCGGCTATTCGGTCGCAGGCGACTACCAGACGTTCATGCGCTCGGCGCCGCGCCAGTTCCTGTTCAGCATCAACGCGAAGATCTGACCCGTCAGGAGAACGCCCCATGTCGCTCGATCATACCCACGCGCCGATGACGCCCCGGCTTCGGCTGCGCCTTTGGTGGCTCAAGCGGCTCGAGATGCTGCTGTTGCCGCGTCGCCGCAACAGTGATTTCGCGACGGCGCTGCTGAAGTGGGTCGATACCGAATATGCCCGCATCCACCACGATCTGCATCGCGATGGCGGCGATCAGCGCTAGGCGTGGATCCGATCATAAGCGCGGACGAGATCGGGCAGCGTCCGCGCCTCCATCTTGCGCATCACCTGCCCGCGCCGCACCTTGACGGTGATTTCGCTGAGGCCCAACTCGGCGGCGACTTGCTTGTTGAGCAATCCGCGCACCACCAGCCGCGTCACGTCGCGCTCGCCCGGGGAAAGCCCGTCCCACAATTCGCGCAGCCGCTCCGTCTCCCCCGCCGCCGCGCGGCGCGCGCGATCGATCTCGATGCCGCGGTTGATCGCGTCGAGCAGATCCTGGTCGCGGAACGGCTTGGTGAGGAATTCGATCGCGCCATCCTTCATCGCGCGAACCCCCATCGCGATATCGCCATGCCCGGTGATCATCACCGTCGGCAGCCCAAGCCCGCGTTCAGCCATATGCGCCAGGAATTCCATCCCGCTCTCGCCCGGCATCCTGACGTCGAGCACGAGGCACGAGGGCGCATCGGCGCGCAGGGCCGCTGCAAATTCCTGCGCCGAAACGAACGAGCGTGAGCGCAGCGCAACGGAGGACAGCAGGTCCTCCAGCGCCTCGCGCACCGAGCGGTCGTCGTCGACGATATAGACGATCGGGGCCACGGGATCGGTCATGCCGTTGTTTCCGCTTCATTCGCGCCGCGCGCAATCGGGAGCGTGAACAACAGGGTCGCGCCGTCCAGCTCATTCTCCTCGGCCCAGATCCGCCCGCCATTGGCTTCGACGATCGCGCGGCTGATCGTCAGCCCCAGCCCGATCCCGTCCTGCTTGGTCGTCCAGAAAGCGTCGAACAGCCGCTCGGCCTCACCCGCGCGAAAACCCACGCCCGAATCCGCCACCGCCAGCGTCACGCTCTGTCCGCCTTTGGTGAGCGAGGCGATCACCTCGATCTCATGCCCGCGCGCGGGCTCCGCCATCACCGCGTCGATCGCGTTGAGCAGCAGATTGCCGACCACCTGCCCGATCTGCACCCGATCGCCGAATACCGGCGGCAGGTCTTCGGGCAGATAGAGCCGCAGCAGGATATCGTGGCGATCGATCTGTCCGCGCGCCAGCTCGACGATCTCGAGCACCAGCGCGTTGAGATCGAACCGATCGCGCATCGGCGGCTTGCCGCTGGCGAGCCCGCGGACGCGCGCGATCACCTCGCTGGCGCGGCTCGCCTCGGCGACGATGCGCTCGGCGGCGCGCTCGGCCTTTTCGATATTGGGCGGATCGGCGGCGAGCCAGCGCCGGCACGCCCCCGCGCTGGTCACCACCGCGGCGAGCGGCTGGTTGACCTCATGCGCAATCGAGGCGGTAAGTTCGCCGAGGCTCGTCACCCGCGCGATCCGCATCAGCCGCTCGCGGGCGTCGTGGATCGCCGCCTCGGCTGCGACGAGCTTGAGCGAGAGATAGGTCGTCACCGCGATCGCGACGATGCTGATCGCGGTGTTGACGATGCCGACCTCATAGACCCCCGAGTGGGTGAGCAGGAAACTGAGCACCGTCAGCACGCCGCACGCTGCCGTGAGGATGACAACCGAGCGCGGACGCAGCACGCGCGTCGCGAGCAGGATCACCGCGACATAGAAGACCGCGGCGGCAATCGCATAATCGGTCACCGTATCGACGATGAAGATCGCTGCGATCGCGGCCATGAGCAGTGCGACCCGGATCGTCCGCCCGCGTTCCACGCCGCCCGGGCGCCGCTGCGTCATCACGCTGTACCTGAGCTCATCGCGTTGCCTTCGGCTCTGCCTCCGCCGGACGCCCCGGCGTGCCCCGCTATGCCGCGTGGATCGCCTGCCGTCGATGATCCTGCGATGGCCACGTCGCCGCCGCCCCGGAAAGCCGCCGCGCATCGCTCATCGTACCCGACGCAGGATGACGAGCGCGGCGCGCTGCAGCCGGTGACAGAATTGCGAGGCGCGCAGCCACGTCCGTCGCGAGATCGCGCGGTGGTGCGCCAGCATCGCCGCGGTGGCGAGCAGGCGGGTGGCGATGACGCTGAGCAGCCAGGCGAGCATCTGTCCCAGTCGCTCGCGCCACGACGGCCCCGGCGGCAGGGAGGCGCCGCGGCGCGCGCCCGAGCCACCGCCGCTCCGCCGCCCGCCTTGCGGCGCGGTTTCGCGGAGTGCCAGCGCGGCGCGATATCGCCGGCTCAGAACCATTGCCCGAACCGCCGGATGTAGAGCGTCTTCATCGACTGGGCGACGATGCAATAGCCGAGCAGGATCGCCACCAGCCACGGGAAATAATGCCACGGCAGCGGCTGCAGCCCGACCATCGCGCCGAACGCCGAGAAGGGAATGAACACGCCGAGCGTACAGATCAGCGCGGTCATCACCAGCACCGGCAACGCCGCGACGCTCTGGAAGAACGGGATTCGTTGGGTGCGCAGCATGTGGACGACCAACGTCTGCGACAGCAGCCCCTCGACGAACCAGCCCGACTGGAACAGCGACTGGTGCGCCGGGGTATTGGCGCCGAACACGAACCACAGAAGCGCGAAGGTCGCGACGTCGAAGATCGACGAGGTCGGCCCGATCCACACCATGAAGCGCCCGATGTTGCGCGCATCCCATTTGCGCGGGCGCTTCAGAAATTCGCGGTCCATGCGGTCCCAAGGCAGCGCGAGCTGCGACACATCGTACATCAGATTCTGGATGAGCAGCTGGATGGCCAGCATCGGCAGGAACGGGATGAAGGCGCTGGCGATCAGCACCGAAAAGACGTTCCCGAAGTTCGAGCTCGCAGTCATGTTGAGATATTTGATGATGTTGCCGAAGGTCTCGCGGCCCTTGAGCACGCCCTCCTCGAGCACCATCAGGCTCTTTTCGAGCAGAATGATGTCGGCCGATTCCTTGGCGATATCGGTGCCGCTGTCGACCGAAATGCCGACATCGGCATCGCGCAATGCCGGCGCGTCGTTGATCCCGTCGCCGAGGAAGCCGACGGTATGGCCATTGGCCTGCAGCGCTTGCAGCACGCGCGATTTCTGCAGTGGCGTGAGCTTGGCGAAGATCGTCCGTTCGTCGACCAAGGCACGCAACCGCGCGTCGTCGAGTGCCTCGATCTCGCGCCCGAGCAGCGGCTGTCCCGGCTCGAGCCCGACCTCGCGGCAGATGCGCGCGGTGACCACCTCATTGTCGCCGGTCAGCACCTTCACCGATACGCCATGCTCGGCAAGCGCAGCGAGCGCAGGGGCTGCGCTCTCCTTCGGCGGATCGAGGAAGGTCAGGAAGCCCTCGACGATCAGGTCGCGCTCATCGGCGATACCGTACAGCGGCTTGCGCTCGTCGTCCGCCGCCTCGCGCGTCGCGAGCACCAGCACGCGGAAGCCCTCGGCATTCATCGCGCGCGCACGGGCGATCAACGTCCCGCGCTCCTCGTCGCCCAGCGGGCGCACCAGATCGCCGTCGCGAATGGCGTGCGAAATACCGAGCATTTCCTCCACCGCGCCCTTGCACACGATCAGATGGCGCTGGTCGGCATCCTCGACCACCACCGAGAGCCGGCGGCGGACGAAATCGAACGGCAGTTCGTCGACCTTGCGATAATTGGCCACCGTGCGGATCACCTCGGGCAATTCGCTGGCGAAGCGGATCACTGCCTGATCCATCAGGTTGCGCACGCCGCTCTGGTGGTGGCTGTTGATCCAGGCATAGCGCAGCACCGCATCGTCGCGTTCGCCGTGGATATTGAGATGCTGTTCGAGGATGATGCGATCCTGCGTCAGCGTGCCGGTCTTGTCGGTGCACAAGACATCCATCGCGCCGAAATTCTGGATCGCGTTGAGCCGCTTCACCACGACCTTGCGCCGCGCCATCGCCACCGCGCCCTTGGCGAGGTTCGACGAGACGATCATCGGCAGCATCTCGGGGGTGACCCCCACCGCGACCGCGAGCGCGAACAGGAAGGCGTTGGTCCAGTCGCCCTTGGTGAAGCCGTTGATGAGCAGCACGATCGGCACCATCACCAGCATGAAGCGGATCAGCAGCCAGCTGACCGAATTGACCCCGCGATCGAACGCGGTTTCGGCGCGCGAACCGACGATCGCCTTGGCGAGCGACCCGAAATAGGTTCGCGCGCCGGTCGCGACGACAACCGCGGTCGCGGTGCCGCTGACGACATTGGTGCCCATGAAGCAGATCGTCGGCAGATCGAGCGCATCGGCATCGTCATTGGCCGCGGCATCGGCCGATTTGCCCGCCACCGCGCCCAAGGTATCGTATTTCTCGACCGGCAACGCCTCGCCGGTCAGCGCCGCCTGGCTGACGAACAGGTCGCGCGATTCGAGCAGGCGCACATCGGCCGGGATCATGTCCCCGGCCGAAAGCTGGACGATATCGCCGACGACAATCTCGGCCATCGGTATTTCGCGTGCGATGGCCGCATCGCCCTCGTCGGCGCGGCGGCGCACCGTCGCGGTGGTGCGCACCATTGCCTTCAATGCATCGGCGGCCTTGCCCGAGCGATATTCCTGCCAGAAGCGCAGCAGCGCGCTCAGCACGACCATCGTCACGATGATGACGACGCTGGTATAGTCCCCTGTCTCACCGTGGCGCAGCGGGAGGATGATATCGGTCACAGACGAGATCGCCGCGAGCGTCATCAGCACCGCGATGAACGGGTTGGCGAAGGCGTGGAGCAGTTGGACCGGCGCGGGCGGGCGATGATCGTGCGCGACCTCGTTGAGCCCGTCCTTCGCCAGCCGCGCGGCCGCCTCCGCCTCCACAAGCCCGCCGCCGCTCGCGCGGAAATTCGCCAGCGTCGTCTCGATGCTATTGCGCGCCTCGCGGATCGCGCGCGTCGAGAGCTTGCGATTGCGCGGGCGCGCGGCGGCGCCCGGCACGACCTTGGTCATCAGGTTCATGTCGATCTTTCCGAATTTGCTCGAACGCGGCGGCATCATCAGCACGCGGCGCGGCGCCGGACGGTGGTGAAACGGGCCGCGAAACGTGGGTGGATCGGCACGTCCTGATCGTCCGTCTCTGCCGCCGCGATCCAGCGGCAGGCAAGCCGGCCGGTTTCCCTGTCGACATACCAGCAGAGCACCGGGGCCCGGCGCGGCGTCAAAGTATCGCGCACCGCCACCTGGGCGAGACGGGCGGGAAGCGCGCAGACGCGCGCGTTCTTCAAATTGGTCATGTTGCACCTCGCTGCAGCGCCGCTGCGCTGTCGGCGAGGGCTAAAAGGTCAACCTCGACCGAACGGCGACAGCGGCGCGTATTTTCGACTGTCGTCGGATGGCATGGTCATTGGCTCCTTAAACAACCACACGCCGGTGAGGCTCGCAGCTGCTGTCTTTCTCCTAGATCTCCGGGCTAAATCCGGCATCTATACGTGCGTTATTGACACCATATTTTAGGATGGCCTTGATATACGAAGGTATATTCCGCGCCGCGTTTGAGATGTAATCGCCGCAATACCCGAAAAGCTGAGCGGCCGGTCAGCTTCGCTACCGTCGAGCCCCCCAGGGGGGGCACAACTTGCTTGTGCTCACCAAAGGCCTCGAACGAAGATGAGCGAAGGGGCAGCGTTTGGGTTCGGCGAGCGGCCACCGAACGACTGAATTTTGGGCGCATAGCGGCAACGCCGCCTCAGTTAGCCGCAGCGGCTGTTTTCGGCTTATAGAAAGCCGTTCAATCAGCATGCCGCATGCCGCATGCCGCATGCCGCATGCCGCATGCCGCGGACGAAGGCGCTTTCACCGCTCAGTCGCCAAAAGTCCGAAGCTTTTCGAGGCGAGCCTTTTGAACCGCCATCGCCATCTCAATCCGCACGCGTTCCACCGGATCGGTCTTGCCGAGATAATCCTTGAGCGCGCCGACATTCGCCTCGATCGCCGCCTCCAGCTCAAGGAAGAGCCCTTTACGATCCTCGGGCGTCAGGATCGCCCAGATGCCGGCCCGCAACCGGAAGGGATCGACGCCGATGCTCGTCGCCAGCACCGGATCGCACGCCCAGTCCCTGAGCGCCTGTCGCCCTACCGCCGTGAGC
>JAFIGU010000050.1 GCA_017849555.1 Sphingomonas sp.
CGCGCGCGCGTCGGCGCGGGGAGAGGGACGCGCGGGCTGGTTCCGGCACGCCGGGTCGCGGCCGGGGTGACGGGGAGTGCGTGGGCGAAACCCCGGCTTCTGCTTGCGCGCGCTCCGCCCTAGGGCGGCGTGATGGATGACGACGGTCCGCTCGGCCCGCTCGACCCCGATTTCGCCGCCGCCTTCGTGCGCGACGACAAGCGCCCGCCGTGCCAGCTCTATCGGTGCTCGCCGCTGGGCGTGTCGGGCGGGTTCGGCGACCGGCTGGCGCGCGCGCTCGACGCCGGACCGGTGGCGGCGGTCCAGTTCCGCGTGAAGGGCGTCGACCAGCATGAGGCGGCGCGGCTCGCCCAGCCGCTCCAGCGGATTTGCGCGGCGCGCGACTGTGCGTTCATCGTCAACGATTCGATCAGCCTGGCGAAGCGGCTCGGCGCCGACGGCGTCCATCTCGGGCAGGAGGACGGCGACCCGCGCGAGGCGCGCGCCGCGCTCGGCCCCAATGCGCAGATCGGCGTGACCTGCCACGACAGCCGGCATCTGGCGATGGAAGCGGGCGAGGCGGGGGCGGATTATGTCGCGTTCGGCGCTTTCTATCCCACCTCGACCAAGGAGGTGCGGCACCGCCCCGAGCCGGTGATCCTGTCGTGGTGGTCGACGCTGTTCGAACTGCCCTCGGTCGCGATCGGCGGGATCACCCCGGCCAATGCCGCGCCGCTGGTCAAGGCAGGGGCGGATTTCCTCGCGGTCAGCAACGCGGTGTGGGGCGGGGACGAGGCGGGGGCGGTGCGCGCCTTTGCCGAGGTGCTTGGCGGGCGCTGAAGCGGGCCCAACCTCCGTTCGCCCTGAGCTTGTCGAAGGGCTGCCCTTCTTCCGCAGAAGAAAGTGCAGGGCTTCGACAGGCTCAGCCCGAACGGGGAAGGGGGCTCGATCGCCAGCATCTTGCCGGATCGCGCCCGCGCCGCTAGACGCGCGCCACCGGAGCCGACGGCGGCTCTGATCGCTCTTTCCAGCAGGTCAAGAACCATGAAGATCAGCGGCGTGGACATCCGTCCCGGCAATATCATCGAATATGAAGGCGGCATCTGGCGTGCGGTCAAGATCCAGCACACCCAGCCCGGCAAGGGCGGCGCCTATATGCAGGTCGAGATGAAGAACCTCATCGACGGCCGCAAGACCAACGTCCGCTTCCGTTCGGCCGAGACGGTCGAGCGCGTGCGGCTCGATACCAAGGACTTCCAGTTCCTGTTCGCCGACGGCGACGGCCTCGTCTTCATGGACAAGGACACCTACGACCAGGTGACGCTGCCGCGCGACCTGCGCGGCGACGCCGCCGCCTTCCTGCAGGACCGGATGGACGTGGTGATGGAATTGCACGAGGAAAAGCCGATCTCGGTCCAGCTTCCCAACCAGGTCGAAGCGACGATCGTCGAGGCCGATGCGGTGGTGAAGGGGCAGACCGCCTCCTCCAGCTACAAGCCGGCGATCCTCGACAATGGCGTGCGCATCATGGTGCCGCCGCATATCGCCAGCGGCACGCGGATCGTGGTCGACGTCTACGAGCAGACCTACGTCAAGCGCGCGGACTGATATCTCCCCTTGTGCTCCCGCGAAGGCGGGAGCCCAGTCTGGGTCCCCGCCTTCGGTTCCCGTCAAAGTACTATTTTGATGGGGGCACTTCGCGGGGACACAGTTTTCGCTATCGGCGAAGCGACACGTTATAGAAACCGACCCCTCGCTGGGGTGGAGTAATCGAAATGCCTTCCCATTCCGGCCTGTTCACCGTCATCGAGCGCGCTGCGCGCAAGGCCGCGCCGCGGCTGCGTCGCGACTTCAACGAGGTCCAGCAGCTGCAGGTGAGCCGTAAGGGGCCGGCCGATTTCGTCTCGATGGCCGACAAGCGCGCCGAGCAGACCCTCTACGAGGAACTGTCCAAGGCGCGCCCCGACTGGGGCTTCGTGATGGAAGAGCGCGGCGAGGTCGCCGGCGATCCCGGCAAGCCGCGCTTCATCGTCGATCCGCTCGACGGCACCTCCAACTTCCTCCACGGCATCCCGCATTTCGCGATCTCGATCGCGGTCGAGGAGCCGCTCGCCAACGGCAAGCGCGAGGTGACCACCGCCCTGGTCTATCAGCCGCTGACCGACGAGAGCTTCTGGGCCGAGAAGGGGCGGGGCGCCTGGGTCCAGTCCGAGCGGCTGCGCGTCTCGGCGCGGCGCGATCCGTCCGAGGCTTTGGTCGCGACGGGCATCCCGTTCCTCGGTCACGGCGATTTCGTGCAATGGACACGGATCTTCGGCGCGATCGCACCGCAGGTCGCGGGGATTCGCCGGCTCGGCTCGGCCGCGCTCGATCTCGCGTGGGTCGCCGCAGGACGGTTCGATGCCTTCTGGGAAAGCGATCTCAACGTGTGGGACGTCGCGGCCGGGATGCTGCTGGTGAAGGAAGCCGGCGGCTTCGTTACCGATTTCCGCGGCGGCGATCGCGCGATCGAGCGTAGCGAATATCTCGCCGCCAACGATGCGCTGCACTCCAAGCTGCACAAGCTGGTGGCCGGGGCGCTGCGTTAAGCCACCTCCCGTCATTCCCGCGAAGGCGGGGACCCATTAACGCTGTCGGTGCGACTCTATCGCGAAGGTCCGAGTGAATGGATTCCCGCCTTCGCGGGAATGACGGATTGGCGGTGACGGCGGGGAATCGGTCCGATCCGTCACCAACCGACGGAACGTTATCCCCTTTCTTTCGTAGCTAACGCCAAGCAGGCGCCGGAAATCCCTGCAAAACCGTTCAGTTGCGAATCATTCTCATGCCTCCGGCGCTTGCCCGTGCGGACCCATCCGCCTAAAGCGCCCCCATCAATTTTCGCATCTGCGAGAGCCTAGTGGTCGACCTGTCGCAATATCTGCCGATCCTCATGTTCCTCGGGGTCGCGCTCGTGCTGTCCAGCGCGTTCGTCTTCCTCCCGATGATCGTCGCGCGCCTCACCGGCGCGCACAATCCGACGCCGGAAAAACTGGCGGAATATGAGTGCGGCTTCCCTGCCTTCGAGGATTCGCGCGCGCAATTCGACGTGCGTTTCTACCTCGTCGCGATCCTGTTCATCATCTTCGATCTGGAGGCCGCGTTCCTCTATCCGTGGGCGGTCAGCGTGTTCACGCTCGGCTGGACCGCGTGGATCAGCATGATGATCTTCATCGGCGAGCTTGCGCTCGGCCTCGTCTATGCCTGGAAAAAAGGCGCGTTGGATTGGGAATGAGCATGTCTTCCAACCTCCACAGCGGCCCGGTCGAACTGCGGCATGATCCCAGCGGGCAGGCGATCGTGCCGCCCGATCAGGGCTTTTTCGACGGTCTCAATGGCGAGCTGACCGACAAGGGCTTCCTCGTCACCTCGCCCGAGGAATTGTTCCAATGGGCGCGCACCGGCAGCCTGTGGTGGATGACTTTCGGTCTCGCCTGCTGCGCGGTCGAGATGATCCACGTCAACATGCCGCGTTACGATCTCGAACGGTTCGGCGCCGCGCCGCGCGCGAGCCCGCGCCAGTCGGACGTGATGATCGTCGCCGGCACGCTCTGCAACAAGATGGCCCCCGCGCTGCGCAAGGTCTACGACCAGATGTCGGAGCCGAAATACGTCATCTCGATGGGCTCGTGCGCCAATGGCGGCGGCTATTATCATTATAGCTACAGCGTCGTGCGCGGCTGCGACCGGATCGTGCCCGTGGACATCTATGTCCCCGGCTGCCCGCCGACCGCCGAGGCTTTGCTCTACGGCATCATGCAGCTCCAGCGGAAGATCCGCCGCAGCGGGAGCATCGAGCGATGAGGGCGCCGGCACCGGCTTATGCCGCCGATCTCAACGGCGCGACGATCGCCGCGGCGCGCGATGCGCTCGGCACCGCGTTGGTCGACACGCGCGACGCGGTGGGCGAGGTGGCGCTGTTCGTCACGCGCGACGGGCTGATCGACGCGATGATCGCGCTGCGCGACACGCCGGGGCTCGAATATCAGCAGCTGATGGAAATCGCCGGGGTGGATTTCCCCGACCGCTCCGAGCGGTTCGAGGTGGTCTATTGCCTGCTGTCGCTGACCCGCAACCATCGTATCCACGTCCATGTCGCAGCGAGCGAGGAGACCCCGGTTCCCTCGGTCACCGGGATCTGGCCGGTCGCCGGCTGGCTCGAGCGCGAAGTGTACGACATGTATGGCGTGCTGTTCGCGGGCAACCGCGATCTGCGTCGCATCCTCACCGATTACGGCTTCCGCGGCCACCCGCAGCGCAAGGACTTCCCGCTCTCAGGGTTCGTCGAGCTGCGTTATTCGGAAGAGGCGAAGCGCGTCGTCTATGAGCCGGTGCAACTGGCGCAGGATTTCCGCACCTTCGACTTCATGAGCCCGTGGGAAGGCGCCGAATACGTCCTCCCCGGCGACGAGAAGGGGGCGCTGCCCGAGGCGAAGGGCGCGCCGACGCCGCTCAGCGCCGACCAGATCCAGAAGGCCGATGCCGCGCAGACCGCCAAGGCTACCGCGACGACGCCGAAGACGACCGATTCGACCGCGCAGACCGGCGTCGGCAAGGCCGAGCCCGATGCGAAGCCGAAGCCGGCGGATCCCGATGTCTTGAAGGGCAAGGGAGAAGGCAAGTGACCGATACCCTGATCGACGATCCCGCGCTCGACAAGCTGCTGCATCGCACCGATGCCGCGCACCCAGACGCGGGGGACGTCGCGATCCAGAATTACACGATCAACTTCGGCCCGCAGCATCCGGCGGCGCACGGCGTGCTGCGTCTGGTGATGGAGCTCGACGGCGAGAT
This sequence comes from Sphingomonas sp., assembly GCA_017849555.1. GTDB lineage: Bacteria > Pseudomonadota > Alphaproteobacteria > Sphingomonadales > Sphingomonadaceae > Sphingomonas > Sphingomonas lycopersici. The sequence continues at coordinate 4,813 of JAFIGU010000050.1, forward strand.
CATCGAGCGCGTCGATCCGCACGTCGGGCTGCTCCACCGCGGCACCGAAAAACTGATCGAATATAAGACCTATGCGCAGGCTTTGCCCTATTTCGACCGGCTCGATTATTGCTCGCCGCTCGGGATGGAGCACAGCTTCGTCCTCGCGGTCGAGAAATTGCTCGATTTGGAGGTGCCGGCGCGCGCGCAGTACCTGCGCACCTTCTTCGCCGAATTGACCCGCATTTCCAATCACATGCTCAACCTCGGGTCGCATGTGATGGACGTCGGCGCGATGACGCCGAACCTGTGGCTGTTCGAAATCCGCGAGGATTGCCTGAACTTCTTCGAGCGCGCCTCGGGTGCGCGGATGCATTCCAATTACTTCCGTGTCGGTGGGGTGCATCAGGACGTGCCGCTCAAGCTGCTCACCGATATCGGCGACTGGCTCGACACGCGGCTGCCGCGTCTGTTCGAGGATGCGATCAGCCTCGTCGCCGACAACCGCATCTTCAAGCAGCGCAACGTCGATATTGCGGTCGTTTCGCGCGACGATGCGATCAAATGGGGCTTCTCCGGCCCGATGATCCGCGGTTCGGGCATTCCCTGGGATCTGCGCAAGTCGCAGCCTTACGACGCCTATGCCAAGATGGACTTTGAGGTGCCGGTCGGCACGCGCGGCGATTGCTACGACCGGTTCATGGTCCGCGTCGAGGAAGTACGCCAATCGGCGCGCATCATGCGCCAGTGCCTCAACGAAATGCCGGACGGGCCGATCGCCTCGCTCGACCGCAAGGTGGTGCCGCCCAAGCGCGGTGAGATGAAGAGTTCGATGGAAGCGCTCATCCACCACTTCAAGCTCTACACCGAAGGGTATCACGTGCCCGCCGGCGAAGTATATGTCGCGACCGAAAGCCCCAAGGGCGAATTCGGCGTGTATCTCGTCGCCGACGGCAGCAACAAACCCTATCGCTGCAAGATCCGCCCGACTGCCTTCAGCCATCTTCAGGCGATGGACATGATGTGCAAGGGCCACATGCTCGCCGACACGACCGCCATCCTGGGCGCGATCGATGTCGTCTTTGGTGAATGTGATCGCTGATGGCTGACGCTCCAGAAATCCCCGACGAGGCAGAGGTCCGCGCGCGCTGGGGCGCGTTCGCCTGGACCGATGAAAACAAGAAGAAGCGCGACGAGGTGCTCGCGCGCTATCCGGCCGGGCGCGAGCAATCCGCCTCGATTCCGCTGCTCGATCTCGCCCAGCGGCAGGTCGGCGCGGAGACGCAGACGCAAGGGTGGCTGCCGATCCCGGTGATCGAATTCGTCGCGCGCGAGATCGGCGTGCCCTATATGCGCGTCTACGAGGTCGCGACCTTCTACACGATGTTCAACCTCGCGCCGGTCGGTCGCTATCACGTCCAGGTGTGCGGCACGACGCCATGCATGCTGCGCGGCTCGGACGACGTGATGGCTGCGTGCAAGAACAAGGGGCTGATCAAGGGCAAAACGACCCCCGACGGCCTGTTCACGCTGACCGAGGTGGAATGCATGGGCAATTGCTCGTCCGCCCCGATGGTCCAGATCAACGACGATAATTACGAGGATCTCGATTACGATCGCACGATCGCGATCCTCGAGGCGCTGGAGCGCGGCGAGCACCCCAAGACGGGGACGCAGGAGCCCGGCCGCCACACCGTCGAGCCCGTCGGCGGCCCGACCACGCTGACCGCGATGGTCAAAGAGAACCACGATTACCGGCCGGAATGGGGGAATGCGGCATGAGCGCGATCACCTCATTGACCGACAAGGACCGGATCTTCACCAATCTCTACGGCTATCAGTCGTGGCGGCTCGATGCCGCGCGCAAGCGGGGCGATTGGGACGATACCAAGGCGCTGCTCGCCCTCGGGCAGGACAAGATCATCGACGTGATCAAGGCCTCGGGGCTGCGCGGGCGCGGCGGGGCGGGCTTCCCGACCGGCATGAAGTGGAGCTTCATGCCCAAGGAACCGCGCGCCGACCGGCCGAGCTTCCTCGTCATCAACGCCGACGAATCCGAACCGGGCTCGTGCAAGGACCGCGAGATCATCCGCCACGATCCGCACAAGCTGATCGAGGGTGCGCTGGTCGCGGGCTTCGCGATGCGCGCACGGGCGGCCTATATCTACATCCGCGGCGAATATATCCGCGAGGCGGAGACTTTGTTTGCCGCGGTCGCCGAGGCGTATGACGCCGGGCTGATCGGCAAGAACGCCGCCGGCTCGGGCTATGACTTCGACGTCTTCGTCCATCGCGGCGCGGGCGCCTACATCTGCGGCGAAGAGACCGCGATGCTCGAAAGCCTCGAGGGCAAGAAGGGCCAGCCGCGCCTCAAACCGCCGTTCCCGGCCGGCGCGGGGCTCTACGGCTGCCCGACGACGGTCAACAACGTCGAATCGATCGCGGTCGCCCCGACGATCCTGCGGCGCGGCGCCGAGTGGTTCTCGAGCTTCGGCAACGAGAACAACAAGGGCACCAAGCTGTTCCAGATCAGCGGCCATGTCGAAAAGCCGTGCGTGGTCGAGGAAGCGATGTCGATCAGCTTCCGCGAGCTGATCGAGAAGCATTGCGGCGGGATCCGCGGCGGGTGGGACAATCTGCTCGCGGTGATCCCGGGCGGCTCCTCGGTGCCGCTGGTGCCGGCGTCGCAGATCATCGATTGCCCGATGGATTTCGACGGGCTCAAGGCGGTCGGCTCGGGGCTCGGCACCGCGGCGGTGATCGTAATGGACAAGTCGACCGACGTGGTCCGCGCGATCAGCCGGCTCTCCTATTTCTACAAGCATGAGAGCTGTGGCCAGTGCACCCCGTGTCGTGAGGGCACCGGCTGGATGTGGCGGGTGATGGAACGCCTGCGCACCGGCGATGCCGATATCGGCGAAATCGACATGCTCCAGCAGGTGACGAAGCAGGTGGAAGGTCACACGATCTGCGCGCTCGGCGATGCCGCGGCGTGGCCGATCCAGGGCCTGATCCGCCACTTCCGCCCCGAACTGGAGCGCCGCATCAACGAGCGTAAGGGCGGCTCGTCCGTCCCCTTGCAGGAGGCGGCGGAGTGATTTCGTGGAGCTTCTCGCTGAGCTGCTCGGTTGGCTATGGCCTTCCGGTGAGGAACGCCAGCGCCGCTGGGAGCGGGTTGGTATTGTCTTGGGGCTCTGCTTCCTTCTCGTCGGCCTTGCGGTCGTTGTCATATTCTCAGTGCGAGGCAGCTAATGCCTAAGGTCAAGGTCGACGGCGTAGAGATCGAGGTGCCCGCGGGCGCCACCGTGCTGCAGGCGTGTGAGCTTGCCGGCAAGGAGATCCCGCGCTTCTGCTATCATGAGCGGCTCTCGATCGCCGGCAATTGCCGCATGTGCCTCGTCGAGGTGAAGCCGGGGCCGCCCAAGCCGCAGGCGTCGTGCGCGCTGCCGGCGGCGGACAATCAGGAAATCTTCACCAACACCCCGATGGTGAAGAACGCCCGCGAGGGCGTGATGGAATTCCTGCTGATCAACCACCCGCTCGATTGCCCGATCTGCGATCAGGGCGGCGAGTGCGACCTGCAGGACCAGTCGGTCGCCTACGGCCGCGGCACTTCGCGCTTCGAGGAAAACAAGCGCGCGGTGACCGAGAAGTACATGGGGCCGATCGTCAAGACGGTGATGACGCGCTGCATCCAGTGCACGCGCTGCATCCGCTTTGCCGAGGAAGTCGCCGGGGTCGAGGAAATCGGCGCGATCTATCGCGGCGAGAATATGCAGATCACCTCCTATCTGGAGGAAGCGGTGACCAGCGAGCTTTCGGGCAATGTGGTCGATCTGTGCCCGGTCGGCGCGCTGACCTCCAAGCCCTATGCCTTCGAGGCGCGGCCGTGGGAGCTCAAGAAGACGCTGACCATCGATGTGATGGACGCCGTCGGCACCAACATCCGCCTCGACAGCCGCGGCCGCCAGGTGCTGCGCTGCGTTCCGCGCATCAACGAGGACGTCAACGAGGAGTGGGCGACCGACAAGACGCGTCACGCGGTCGACGGGCTCGTCCGTCGCCGGCTCGATCGCCCGTTCGTGCGGCGTGACGGCAAGCTCGTCGAGGCGACCTGGGACGAAGCGTTCGCGGCAATCGCGGACGTCGCGAAGACCGTCGGCGACAGCGTGGCGGTGGTCTCGGGCGATCTCGCCGATTGCGAAACGCTGTTCGCGGGCAAGGCGCTCGCCAAGGCGTTCGGCTCGTCGCTGCTCGAAGGGCGGCAGACCGGGATGGACTATGACACGTCCAGCCTCGCCGCGGTCAATTTCAACAGCACGATCGCCGGGGTCGAGACCGCCGACGTGATCCTGCTGGTCGGCACCAACCTGCGCTGGGAAGCCGCGCTGGTGAACACCCGCATCCGCAAGGCGATCAAGAAGGGTGCCAAGGTCTTCGCGGTCGGCCCCGAAACCGATCTGACCTATAAAGTCGAATGGCTCGGCGCGGATCTGGCGGTGCTCGGCAATCTGCCGGCGGCGGTGACCGATGCCTTCGCCAAGGCGCAGCGCCCGATGATGATCGTCGGCGGCGCGGCGATGAAGGGCGCGCAGGGCGCGACGCTGGCGCTGGTCGACACGCTCGGGCTGATCAAGGACGGGTGGAACGGCTATAACGTCCTCCACTTCTCGGCGAGCCGGATGGGCGGGCTGATGCTCGGCTATGCGCAAAAGGGCGGGATCGCCGACCTTCACGCGGCGAAGCTGGTCTTCTTCCTCGGCGCCGACGAGTGCGATTTCACCAGGTTCGGCGGGTTCAAGGTCTATATCGGCCACCACGGCGATGCCGGCGCGCATCATGCCGATGTCGTGCTGCCGGGCGCGAGCTATGCCGAGAAATCGGGCACCTGGGTCAATCTCGAAGGGCGCGTCCAGCGCGGCGAGCGCGCGGTGTTCCCGCCGGGCGACGCGCGCGAGGATTGGACGATCCTGCGCGCTCTGTCCGAGAAGCTCGGCAAGACGCTGCCGTTCGACACGCTCGAGGAATTGCGCGCGGCGATGGCGGTCGATTGCCCCGATCTCGCGACGCTCGGGCTGGCGAAATTCGCGTGGAACCCGCCGGCGCTCGCCGCCAAGGCGGAGGGCGTGCTCGCGGGCTATCCGATCAAGGATTTCTACCTCACCAATGCGATCTGCCGCGCGTCTCCGACGATGCAGCGCTGCTCGGCCGAGCTGATCCACGGTGAGACCTTCGCGGAGGCGGCGGAGTGACCAGTTTCAACTTGCTGATGCATGTCATGCCACGCCTCATGGCGGCATTCGCAGTCATCTTTTATATTTCGTCCGTCGCGGTTTCGGTCGCCGCTCAGCAAGAAATCGCGCGGCTGGGCATGGAAACCGTACCGTTTTCGGCGAAATTCAGCGCGTTCGTGATTGTCTTTATCCAGCCGCTCACGTCTGTCGTGGCGTTTCTTTTCGGTGCAGGGCTGCTGTGGCGCCTTGATCAGATGATCGCCTCGAACCGCGGCGAAGGGGATCGTTCGTGACCGCCTTTTTCCAAAACTTCGTCGGCCTGCCCTATGAATGGGCGTGGTTCGTCGCCACGCTGGTCGGCATCCTCGTTATCGCATTGCCGCTGATGCTGGCGGTGGCGATGATCATCTATGCCGATCGCAAGATCTGGGCGGCGATGGCGCTGCGCCGCGGGCCGAACGTGGTTGGCCCGTTCGGGCTGCTCCAGTCGTTCGCGGACGGGCTCAAGGTGTTCCTCCAGGAAACCATCGTCCCGGCGGCGGCCAATCGCGGCCTCTTCATCCTCGCGCCGATCATCACCTTCACGGTGGCGCTGATCGTGTGGGCGGTGGTGCCGTTCCAGGTCGGGGTGGTGCTGGCCGACATCAACGTCGGGCTGCTCTACGTGCTCGCCGCCTCTTCGCTCGGCGTCTACGGGATCATCCTCGCGGGCTGGTCGTCCAACTCGAAATATCCCTTCTTCTCGGCGATCCGCGCCGCGGCGCAGATGGTCAGCTACGAAGTCGCGATCGGCTTCATCCTGATCTCGATCGTGCTGTGGGCTGGGACGTTCAACCTCAGCGGGATCGTCGAGGCGCAGCGCGGGGTGTTGGGGACGCCGATCAACGGCTTCTTCCTCAATCCCTTGCTGTTCCCGATGGCGGTGATGTTCCTGATCTCGTCGCTGGCCGAAACGCAGCGTGCGCCGTTCGACCTCACCGAAGCGGAGAGCGAGCTCGTCGCGGGCTATCAGACCGAATATTCGTCGATGAGCTTCGCGCTCTACTGGCTCGGCGAATATGCCAATGTGATCCTGATGTGCACGCTCAACGCCACCTTGTTCTGGGGCGGCTATCTGCCGCCGCTCGACTGGGCGCCGCTCTATGCCGTGCCGGGGATCATCTGGCTGTTCGCCAAGATCCTGTTCTTCTTCTTCGTGTTCAGCTGGGTGAAGGCGACTGTCCCGCGCTATCGCTATGACCAGCTGATGCGGCTGGGCTGGAAGGTGTTCCTGCCGGTCTCGCTGTTCTGGGTGTTCCTCGTTTCCGGCGTCCTGATGTGGACGCGGGTAGGGTTCTGACGATGGGTATCGCATCGACCGTCAAGGCCTTCACGCTCTGGGAGTTCGTGAAGGCGCACGCTTTGACCTTGAAGTATTTCTTCAAGCCCAAGGCGACGATCAACTATCCGTTCGAGCGCAATCCGGTGTCGCCGCGCTTCCGCGGCGAACATGCGCTGCGCCG
>JAFIGU010000051.1 GCA_017849555.1 Sphingomonas sp.
GCCACCCCCGGCGATCACCCCATCCTCCAATCAGATCGGGCAACCTTCAACATACAAGGGGAGACGGAAGAATGGGAGGGCTCACGCCAGCACCCCCTTCCGCCTGACCACCCCGAACCAGATCGTCGCGAGCGCGACCGCCGCCAGCGCCGCGGCGAGCAGGAACGCCGCGCCGGGCAGCCCGCGATCGGCGCCGAACGCCAGCGATTGCGTCATCACCAGCGGGCCGACGATCGCGGCGATGCTGGAGAGGCTCGCCATCCCGCCCTGCAGCGCGCCCTGGTGGCTGGCGTCGACGCGATTGGCGAGGATCGCGTTGATCGACGGGAAGACGAGTCCCGCGAGCGCGCCGATCAGGATCAGCGGATAGACCTGCCAGCCGTTGGTCGCGAAGGCGATCAGCGCGAATTCCGCGGCGCCGATCGCCAGCCCGATCAGCGCGGTGCGCTCCTCGCCGAAGCGCTTGATCGCGCGTCCGGTGAGGAAGATCTGCACGATCATCATCGCCCCGCCGACCGCCGCCAGCGACCAGCCGACCTGACGCCCGTTCCAGCCCAGGGCGATCTCGGCATAAAAGGCCCAGGTCGCGGGATAGACCATATGCGCGATCTGCCAGATGAGCGTCGCGATCAGCAGCGGGGTCGCGCCGCCGGCGTGGAACAAGGGCGCGAAGGCGCCGAACACATTGGCCTGTTTCCAGTCGAACCGGCGGCGGCGCTCGGGCGGCAGCGTCTCGGGCATGACCAGCGCGATCGTCGCGGCATTGGCGAGCGCGAGGCAGGCGGCGGCGATGAACGGCGCGCGCGGGCCGAGCGTCGAGAGCAATCCGCCGATTGCCGGCCCGATGATGAACCCCGCGCCGAATGCCGCGCCGACCAGCCCGAAGGTCGCGCCGCGCTTGTCGGGCGGGGTGACGTCCGCCAGCACCGCATTGACCGGGCCATAAGTCGCGCCGGTGATGCCGGCGATGATGCGGCCGAGGAACAGCCAGCCGATCGTCGGGGCGACCGCCATCAGCGCATAATCGGCGGCAAAGGCGGTCATCGCCGCGAGCAGCACCGCGCGCCGTCCGAAACGGTCGCCGAGATTGCCCAGCACCGGCCCGGCGAAGAATTGCGCGGTGGCGAAGGCGATCAGCATATAGCCGCCGATCCGCGTCGCATCGGGCAGCCCGACATGCGCGAGATGGACGATCAGCGAGGGCAGCACCGGGAGAATGATGCCGAAGCCGATCGTGTCGATCAGCACGGCGGCCAGCGCGATCGGCACCGCGCGGTGATGGAAACGCATCGAGCGGAACCCCTTGCAGATGCGGGGCTTTTCCCCGTCGAGGGGCGCGTTCTAGAACGAATCATCCGCTCTATCCACCGTCATGCCGGGCTCGGCCCGGCATCCAGGGCAACAAGCGTCGACGGTCGTGACTCTGGATGCCGGATCAAGTCCGGCGTGACGGAAACGGCGGATTGCAGACGGGTTGCGGCGACTGCTGCCCATTCTCCCCCTTTGCATCTTCGCGCCGGACGTGCGATGCGATTGTCCATACCCGATATTCAGATTCGGAAAATGGAGTGATGCCGATGGCGACCGCCGCCGACCTCGACCGACCCGCCGACAGCGTCGAAGCCTTTCGCGAGGAAGCGCGCGCATGGCTGGCGGCGAATTTCGATCCCGCGCTGCGCGGGCAGGACAATGCCATGTCGGCGGTCGACGGCCCGAGCGCCGAAACCGACGCGCAGCGCAAATGGCGCGAGGCGATGGGCGAAAAGGGCTGGGGCGTCCCGACCTGGCCGCGCGACTATGGCGGCGGCGGGCTCTCGCGCGCCGAGGCGCGCGTGCTGCAGGAGGAAATGGCGAAGATCGGCGCGTGGAACCCGATCGGCGGGATGGGCGTGATGATGTTCGGCCCGACTTTGCTCGAATATGGCAATGAGGCGCAGAAGAGCGAGCATATCCCGCGTATCGCGCGCGGCGAGGTGCGCTGGTGCCAGGGCTATTCGGAGCCGGGCGCGGGATCGGATCTCGCCAGCCTGCAGACCTTCGCCGAGGACAAGGGCGATCATTATCTCGTCAACGGCCAGAAGACCTGGACCTCGGGCGGGCAATGGGCCGACAAATGCTTCGCGCTCGTCCGCACCGACAAGTCGCAGAAGCATGCCGGGATCAGCTTCCTGCTGATCGACATGACCAGCGAGGGGGTCGAGACGCGGCCGATCCGGCTGATCTCGGGCGCGTCGCCGTTCTGCGAGACCTTCTTCACCAACGTGAAGGTGCCCAAGGAAAATCTCGTCGGGCGCGAAGGGCAGGGGTGGGAAATCGGCACCCGACTGCTCCAGCACGAGCGCAATTCGCTGTCGGGCGGCAGCGGCTCGGCGGCGCGGATGAATGCGGGGCGGACCGTCCCCGAGATCGCCAAGAAATATCGCGGCACCGACGCCGAGGGGCGGATCGCCGACGCCGATCTGCGCACGCGGATCATCAAGCATGAGATGGATCAGCGCGCCTTCGCGCTGACGCTGCGCCGCGCCGCGCTCGAGACGAAGGGCAATGCCGGCCCGTCGGCGGCGACGAGCATCATGAAGAACGTCGGCGCGCGGATCACGCAGGATCGCGCCGAGCTCAACGTCGAGATCATGGGGATGCAGGGGCTGGGCTGGGAGGGCGAGGGCTTCACCCCCGCCGAGCTCGAGCAGACCCGCACCTGGCTGTGGGGCAAGGCGGTGTCGATCTACGGCGGGTCGAGCGAGATCCAGAACAATGTGATCGCCAAGCGCATCCTCGGGATGCTCGATCATCAGTGACTGAGGTTGGCGGCTGCCCGCAATGAGGCAGTGCGCCTGGAGAGGGCCGGGTGGAGGAGGGACGCGTGAGACGTCCTCCTCCCCGGTTTCTAAAGGAAGGATTTGAACATGGCAGCGCTCAACGAAGAACAGGTGATGCTGCGCGACATGGCGCGCGAATGGGCCGATAACGAAAGCCCGGTTACCGCCTTCCGCAAGCTGCGCGACGCGGGCTCGGCGACCGGCTTCGACCCCGAAGCGTGGAGCGCGATCGGCGCGATGGGCTGGGCCGGGATCGTCATCCCCGAGGAGTTCGGCGGATCGGCGTTCGGCTATCTCTCGCTCGGGCTGGTGGTCGAGCAGCTCGGCCGCAACCTCGCGGCGACCCCGCTCGGCGCGACCGCGGTGGCGGCGAGCGCGATCGTCATGGGATCGTCGGACAAGGCCAAGAAAGACTGGCTGCCCCGGCTCGCCTCGGGCGAGGCGATCGCCACGCTGGCGATCGACGACGGCTCGTCGCACGACATGAAATTCACCGCGAACGTCGACGGCGGCAAGCTCAGCGGCACCAAGCCGTTCGTCGCGGAAGGCGACGGCGCCGATGCGTTCGTCGTCGCAGCGGCCGACGGGCTCTATCTGGTCGCGAAGGGCGAGGGCGTGACGGTCTCGACCCGGCATATGGCGGACAGCCGCAGCCACGCCGCGGTGACCTTCAAGCATGCGCCGGCCGAGCGGCTCGGCGATACCGCGCTGACCCAGGCGATCGTCGACCGCGCTGCCGCGGTTACCGCCGCGGAGATGCTCGGGATGGCCGAAAGCGCATTCCGCCAGACGCTCGATTATCTCAAGCAGCGCGTCCAGTTCGGGCAGGTGCTATCGAGCTTCCAGGCGCTTCAGCACCGGATGGCGAAGATGCTCACCGAGCTGGAGCTGATGCGTTCGGCGGTCGAGGGCGCGCTCGAGGCGATCGACGCGGGACGATCCGACGTCGATCAGGCGGTGAGCCTCGGCAAGGCGGTGGCCAACGATACGCTGCGGCTGGTGAGCCGCGAGATGGTCCAGCTCCACGGCGGGGTCGGGATGACCGACGAATTCGACGCCGGGCTGTATCTGAAGCGCGCCGCGGTGCTGGAGACGACGTGGGGCACTGCCTCGTGGCATCGCGACCGCTTCGGGCGGCTCAACGGTTATTGAGCTTTTTTCTCCCCTCCCC
>JAFIGU010000006.1 GCA_017849555.1 Sphingomonas sp.
CATCGGGAGGCAAGCGCGGGGCAAGAGGGTCTAACCACCGCGCTTGCGGCACAATGGACCCCGGCTCAAGGCCGGGGTGACGGTTGCGCGTTATTCCGCCGCGTTGGCGATGTCGGTTGCGTCGGCCACGTCGCCGGGCAGCGCCCAGTGCAGATCGCCCTTGGTCAGCACGCGGCCGTCGTGGCTGAGCACCGCGATCGGCTGGATCGGGCGGTGATCGCGCGAGTCGACGAGGATCGGAAAAGCCGGCACCCCGGTCTCCCAGCGCTCGCCCCATTGCCGCAGTGCAACCATCGTCGGGAGCAGCGCGTGGCCCTTCTCGGTCAGGCAATATTGAATCTTGCGACGATCCTCGGGCAGCGACTGGCGCTCCATGATCCCGTGCTCGACGAAGCGCGCGAGCCGGTTGGCGAGGATGTTACGCGCGATCCCGAGTTCCGACTGGAATTCCTCGAAATGGTGCAAGCCATTGAAGGCGGCGCGTAAAATCAGGAACGCCCACCGCTCGCCCATCGCCTCCAGCGCTGCCGGAAGACTGCATTCGTTGAGCGGTTCGCGTAATTTCCCCAACCGAAAGCTCCTTTGTTTTCAAGCCTATCCTAACCGACCCCGCGCCGGCTTCGAACAAAAATATTGGTTTTCTCTTGCAACTCGCATATGCAATATGTAGGTATTATTTAGCAACTTATTGTGCGAGGCAACAATGATTCGCTCCCTCATCGCAGCCGTTCTCACCTCCACCGCTTTGCTCGCTTCGGCGGGTGCGTCCGCGCAGACCCCGGCGGGCTATTTCGTCGCCGTCCCGGCCGCCCCGGCGACCAAGGACGCGGTGATGACGCGTGACACGCCGTGGTCGCTGCGCGACGGCGCCTATGTCACCGCCAAGGCGCCGGTGCGCGATATGGTCGCGTGCCAGCTGATCGCACGCGGCGTCGGCGAGATCTCGTCGTTCAGCGCCGGCGGCAAGGCGTTCGACGCCGCCGCGCTCGGCGAGTGCAACACCAAGGCGAAGGGCGGCCATGTCGCGGTTGCGAAGGCCGATCCGGCGCCGACCCCCGCGAACTGATCTGCCTTATCCCAAGGCATGAAATCGGGTCCGCCGGTCGCCGTATGCGGCCGGCGGACCATTTCTGTTGCAAAGCAATAGGCGAAAGCGCCATCGTGCCTTTGTGCTGAGACAATATGAGTTGATCGATCGGGTCCTCGCTTATGACCCGGATGCCGACGAGGCGCTGCTCAACCGCGCCTATGTCTTTTCGGTCAATGCCCACGGCACCCAGAAGCGCGCCTCGGGCGATCCCTATTTCAGCCATCCGATCGAGGTCGCCGGCATCCTGACCGAGTTGCACCTCGACGACGAGACGATCGCCACCGCGATCCTCCACGATACGGTGGAAGATACCGTCGCTACCCCCGAACAGATCGGGCAATTGTTCGGCGACAATGTCGCGCGGCTGGTCGACGGCGTGACCAAGCTGTCGAAGATCGAAGCGCAGACCGAGAACGAGCGCGCCGCGGAAAACCTGCGCAAATTCCTGCTTGCCATGTCGGGCGATATCCGCGTGCTGCTGGTCAAGCTGGCCGACCGGCTGCACAATATGCGGACGCTGCATTACATCGCGAACCCCGACAAGCGCCGCCGCATCGCCCGCGAGACGATGGATATCTACGCCCCGCTCGCCGAGCGGATCGGCATGTACGAGTTCATGAAGGAGATGCAGACGCTCGCCTTCCAGCAGCTCGAGCCCGAGGCGTATGAATCGATCACGCGGCGGCTCGAACAGCTTAAGTCGGGCGGCGGGGACAAGATTGCCAAGATCGGCTCGGGGCTGAAATTGCTGCTCTCGCGTCATGGCGTCCAGGCGGATATTTCGGGGCGCGAGAAGCATCCCTATTCGATCTGGCGCAAGATGCAGGAGCGCCATATCAGCTTCGAGCAGCTTTCCGACATCATGGCGTTCCGCGCGATCGTGCCGGCGGTGGAGGATTGCTACGCCGCGCTCGGGCACATCCACCGCCGCTGGCCCGCGGTGCCGGGGCGGTTCAAGGATTATATCTCGACGCCCAAGCGCAACGGCTATCGCTCGCTGCACACCACGATCATGCACGCGGAAAACCAGCGCGTCGAAATCCAGATCCGTACCGAGGAAATGCACGCCGAGGCCGAATATGGGCTCGCCGCGCATTGGGCGTACAAGCAGGACATGAAGGTCCGGCCCGAGACGCAGCAGGACTGGATCGCCGATCTGGTCGAAATCCTCGACAATGCCGCGACGCCCGAGGAACTGCTCGAGCATACGCGGATGGCGATGTATCAGGATCGCATCTTCGCCTTCACCCCGAAGGGCGAGCTGATCCAGCTCCCCAAGGGCGCGACCCCGATCGATTTCGCTTATGCGGTCCACACCGATCTCGGCGATCAGGCGGTGGGGGCGAAGATCAACGGCCGCGTCGTGCCGCTGCGGACCGAAATCCACAACGGCGATCAGGTGCAGGTGCTGCGCTCCAAGGCGCAGACCCCGCAGCCGAGCTGGCTGAGCTTCGCGATCACCGGCAAGGCGCTCGCCGCGATCCGCCGCCATTTGCGGCTGGTCGAGCGCGAGCAGACCGTCGCGCTGGGGCGCAAGCTCTACGACGATATCGTCACGCGTCTGCCCGCGCCGCTCGCGGCGGATGCGCTGGAACAGGGGATCAAGCGCCTCAAGCTCGCCGACGAGGTGCAGCTGATGACCGCGATCGCGCGCCGCACGCTGACCGATGCGCAGGTGATGGAGGCGTTGATGCCGGGGTCGGCTGGCGCCGATGTCGCGCATAATATGCCGCAATCCAGCGCGATCTCGATCGAGGGGCTCGCGCCGGGCGTCGCCTATGAGTTGGCGACCTGTTGTCATCCGGTGCCGGGCGACCGCATCGTCGGGCTGCGCCGGCCCGATGCGTCGATCGAGGTGCACTCGATTGATTGCCGCACGCTCGCCGATCTCGCCGAACGGTCCGACGAAGAAACCGACTGGATCGACGTGCAATGGGGCGACAAGACGATGGGCGCGGTCGCGCGCATCTCGGTCGAGGTAAAGAACGAGCCCGGCGCGCTGGGGGTGATCGCGACGATCATCGGCCAGCATAAGGCGAACATCATCAACCTCCGCCTCGACAGCCGCGATACCGGCATCCACACCAACACGATCGACGTCGAGGTGCATGATGCGCACCAGCTGATGCGGCTGCTCGCCGCGCTGCGCGCCGCCGATGCGGTGGCGGGGGCGGAGCGGGTGTGAGTTGAACCCCTTTTACCACCCCGGCGCAGGCCGGACCCCAGTTACGAACGGCTCGATGCTGGGCCCCATCCTGCGCCGGGGTGGAGCAACTTGACCTCAGTCACCGTCATTCCCGCGCAGGCGGGAATCCATTCACGCAGGCCTAGCCGATAGAGTTGCGACGACGCCGGCAATGGATTCCCGCCTGCGCGGGAATGACGATGGGGTGTTGCGCCGCGCGCATGAACGCGCAATTGGAACAATATTACGTATCGTAAAAAAGGGAGAGTCTTCCGCATGTTCGCCCGCGCCATCGCTATTTTGCTCTTGTCCACCTCGGCGGTTGTCGCCGCGCAGGAAGCCAAGCCGGCGGAGAAGGGCGGGAAGGGCGCCCCGCAAAGCAATGCCGAACTGATGAAGCAGGAGGCCGAGGCGGCCTATGCCAATGCCCCGGTGCAGGAGCGCGAGGAGAAGTCGAAGGGCAGCGTCGCCGTCGCCGGGCGCACGCTTGGCTACACCGCCACCGCCGGCACGCTGACGATCCGCGATACCGAGGGCAAGCCGACCGGGTCGATGTTCTACACCGCCTATACGCTGGATGGCACGCGGCCCGGGACAAAGCGCCCGATCACCTTCTTCTACAACGGCGGCCCGGGCAGCCCGACCTTCTGGCTGCATATGGGATCGTTCGCCCCGGTCCGGCTGCGCACCGGCAATCCCGAATCGATCCGCCCCGCGCCTTATGATTTCGGGCCGAATCCCGATACGCTGCTCGACAAGACGGACCTCGTGTTCCTCGATGCGATGGGCGCGGGCTATTCGCGTGCGCTGGGCGATACGAAGCCCAGCCAGTTCTACAGCGTCGACGGCGATGTCGACGCCTTCGCGCGCGCGATCATCCGTTACGTGACCAAGAACGGGCGGTGGAACAGCCCCAAGTTCATCTTCGGCGAAAGCTATGGCACGACGCGCTCGGGCGCGCTGGCCTATCAGCTACAGGATCGCGGGATGGCGTTGAACGGCGTCGTGCTGCTTTCCTCGATCATGAACTACGGCTATCGCCAGCCGGGGCTCGATCAGGTCTATCTCAACTATCTGCCGAGCTTCGCCGCGACCGCCTGGTATCATAACCGCATCCCCAATCGCCCGGCGGACGTCGCGACGATCGTCGAACAGGCGCGCGCCTTCGCGGTTGGCCCTTATGCCTCGGCGCTGGCCAAGGGCCAGTCGATAGGCGACGCCGAGCGCGACCAGATCGCGACGCAGTTGAGCCAGCTGATCGGTCTCTCGCCCGAGTTCATCAAGCGCGCCAACTTGCGGATCGATCTGCCGCGTTTCCAGAAGGAATTGCTGCGCGATCAGCGGCGAACGATCGGCCGGTTCGACGCCCGCTACACCGGGGTCGATAGCGACGCGGCGGGTGATCGCCCTGAAACCGATGCCTCGTCGGAGGCGATTTCGGGTGCGTTCATCGGCACCTTCCACGATTATGTCTCGAACACCTTGGGGTATAAGACCGACATGCCGTATCGCCTGTCGGCGCGCGACGGGGCGGGGTTCGACTGGAACTGGAAGCACAAGGCGCCCGGCTCGGGGTTCGGCACGCAGCAGAACAACCCCAATACCGCGGTCGATCTCGCGGCGGCGATGCGCGACAATCCCTATCTCCAGGTGCTGTCGATGAACGGCTGGTACGATATGGCGACGCCGTTCTTCGGCACCGAATATGATCTCGGCCATATGATGCTGGAGCCAGCGCAGGCGAAGAACCTGAGCTTCACTTATTATCCCGCGGGGCACATGACTTATCTCAACCCCGACGCGCTCCACGCGATGAAGCGCGACCTTTCCGCCTGGTACGATCGTGCGCTGGCGACGGGCGGGTCGGCTGCGGCGAGATAAGGTCGGGTCTTTTGTCGTCATGCCGGATCAAGTCCGGCATGACGGTTGAGTGGGTGTATTATGGGGTTGCCACACCTGCGCACGGCGTTACGCTGGCACCATTCCCAAATTAAAAGGGGTTTCCAAAAATGGATCGTCGTTCTTTCCTGGCATCGTCGGGCGCCGCGTCGGCGCTCGCGCTGATGCCTGCCGCGCTGCGCGCACAAGCCGCCGCAGCGGGCGATGCGAAGCTCAATGCCACTTTCGACCGGATCATGACCGATATCCTTCCGGAGATGCCGACGCTCGCGACGGTGCTCGGGATGGACAAGGGGGCGAATGCCCCGCTCAAGCATCGGCTGGAGGATAATTCCGCTGCCGGGCGCGCCAAGGGGCAGCGCATGCTGAAGCGCGCGATCGCCGATATCACCGCCATCTCCCCCGACAGCCTGTCGCCCGCGGCGAAGCTCGATCGCGAGGTGGTGCTCTATTCGCTCAATTCGCAGGCGCTGCCGAACGACCGGTTCGGGCTCGATTCGGTCCAGCGCCCCTATCTGATCACCCAGCAGGCCGGCGTCTATTTCGAGACGCCCGATTTCCTCAATTCCTCGCACACGATCGTCAACGCGGAGGATTGCGCCGCCTATCTCGATCGGCTTGCGGCGATGGCGACCTCGCTCGACAATGAAACCGCCGAGCAGAAGGAACAGGCGGCGCGCGGCTATGTCGCGCCGGGCTGGTCGCTCGATCTCGCGCTGGCGCAGATGGCCAAGCTGCGATCGCCGGCAGCGGCGCAGAGCGGCCTTACCCAGTCGCTCGCGACCCGCGCAGCCAAGGCCAATATCGCCGGCGACTGGCAGGCCAAGGCGTCCGCGATCGTCGAGAAGCAGGTCTATCCGGCGCTCGACCGGCAGATCGCGTTGGTCAAGCAACTGCGCGCGAACGGTCGCACCGACGACGGGCTGTGGGCGGTGCCGAAGGGCGACGAGATCTACGCCGCCGCGCTCGCCGAGGCGACGACGACCAATTTCAGCCCCGACGAAGTGCATCGCATGGGGCTGGAGCAGGTCGCGTCGATCACCGCCGAGCTCGATACGATCCTCAAGGGGCAGGGGCTGACCCAGGGCAGCGTTGCCGAGCGGCTCAACGCGCTCAACGTGCGTGCCGACCAGCTCTATCCCGATACCGCTGCGGGACGCGAGCAACTGATCCGCGACCTCAATGCGGGGGTCGCGGCGATGACTGCCAAGCTCGACCGGCTGGTCAATCACTGGCCCAACGCCCCGCTCGAGATTCGCCGCGTGCCGGTGGAGATCCAGGATGGCGCCTCGAACGGCTATTATTACCTCGCCGCGCTCGACGGCTCGCGCCCGGCGATCTACTGGATCAACCTCAAGAGCGTCGGCGACTGGCCGAAATATTCGCTCCCTGCGCTCACCTATCACGAGGGCGTGCCGGGGCATCATCTGCAGCTGACCATCGCGCAGCAGGCCAAGACGCCGCTGCTCCGCAAGCTTTCGTTCTTCAGTGCTTATTCGGAAGGCTGGGCGCTCTATGCCGAGGGGCTGGCGGACGAGGTGGGCGGCTATGCCTCGCCGCTGGAGCGCGCCGGTTTCCTGCAGAGCTATCTGTTCCGCGCGGCGCGGCTGGTGATCGACACCGGGATCCATTCCAAGCGCTGGGGCCGCGAGAAAGCGACCGATTATATGGTGCAGACCGTCGGCTTCGCGCGTCCGCGCTCGCAGCGCGAGATCGAGCGTTACTGCACCCAAGCGGGGCAGGCGTGCAGCTACAAGGTCGGCCATGCCGCCTGGGTGCGTGCGCGGGAGAAAGCGAAGGCGATCCTCGGCGCGAAATTCGACGAGAAGAATTTCCACGACATCTTGGGCGCTGGCGCGATGCCGCTGACGATCCTCGAACGGATGGTCGAGGAACGCGCCCGCGCCGCGGCATAACGCGCTTCGCGTCAACCACGACCACCTCTCCCCGTTCGACAAGCTCAGGTCGAACGGGGGGAGGTTCGTAGCACGGGGCTCTACCCGCAACATTTGCGTGATTTTCCCCCCTCCAGCCGATAAGTGCGGCTGATCATGCATCGTCTTCAGCTTTCGATCGTCGTGCCGTGTTACAATGAGGCAGAAACGCTGCCGCTGCTGCACCAGCGCGTCTCCGCCACGGCGCATGCGGTGGTGGGCGACGATCATGAGATCGTGCTGATCAACGACGGCTCGCGCGACGACAGCTGGCGGATCATGCAACAGCTCGCCGCGGCGGACCCGCGCGTGGTGGCGATCAACCTGTCGCGCAACCACGGCCACCAGCTCGCGCTGACCGCGGGGCTCGATCTGTGCTGCGGCGAGCAGATATTGATCCTCGATGCCGATCTGCAGGACCCGCCCGAATTGCTCGGCGAGATGCGCGAGGTGATGGCGCGCGAGGAGGCCGATGTCGTCTATGCCGTGCGCCGCAAGCGCGAGGGCGAGACCTTGTTCAAAAAGGCCACCGCCTCGGCCTTCTACCGCGTGCTCGATCGCGTGACCGATACGCCGATCCCGCTCGATACCGGCGATTTCCGGTTGATGACGCGCCGCGCGCTCGATGCCTTCCTCTCGCTCCCCGAGCAGGCGCGGTTCATCCGCGGGATGGTGGCGTGGGTCGGGTTCCGGCAGGTCCCGTTCCCTTATGACCGCGCCGAGCGTCACGCCGGCGAGACCAATTATCCGCTGTCGAAAATGCTGCGGCTCGCGTTCGACGCCGTAACCGGCTTTTCCACCGCGCCGCTGCGTTTCGCCAGCCATGCCTCGGTCGCGCTGGCGGGGGCATCGCTGCTGCTGCTCTTCTACATCGCCTGGGGCTATTTCCGCGGCAGCCCGGTGCAGGGCTGGACCTCGACGATGCTCGTCGTGACGGTGCTGAGCGCGGTGCAGATGTTCGTGCTGGGGATGATCGGCGAATATCTCGGGCGGCTCTATATCGAATCGAAGCGGCGGCCGCTCTATCTCGTCGCAGATATCGCCGGGCCGGTGCGCGCGCGCGCCTCGCTCGGCTACCAGGCGGTGCGCACCCGCGTCCCCGCCGGCGAGGCGCCGGAGGACGAAGACGCCCCGCTCGCAGCACGACGTTGAGACTTTTGAATCTTTCAATCGGCTGACAGCATGGTTCAGCCCGCATTCGCTGCGACTCGGCGATAACCGGCAATATCATCGGGGCCGGCTCGTGCGCCGGCGATGGAGTGTCCGGGAATGACGAAGAAGATATTGGCCGCGCTGGCCGCAGCAGCCTCGCTGCTGCCGCTCGCCGCGTCGGCACAGGAGGGCTGGCAACGTGGCGATCGCGGCGATCGCGGTGCGCCGCGCCAGGCAGCTCCGCAGCAACAGGCGCCCCGCCCGCAGCCGCAACCGCAGGCTCAGCCCCAACAGCGCTGGGATCAGGCGCAGCGCCCGCAATGGCAGCCGCGCGGCGATCAGGCCCAGCCCGGTCGTTGGGACGGCCAGCGGCAGCCGGGTCGCTGGGATGGCCAGCGCCAGCCGGGGCAACCCGGGCAGCCGGGTCGCTGGGATGGCCAGCGCCAGCCGGGGCAACCCGGGCAGCCGGGCCGTTGGGATGGCCAGCGCCAGCCGGGGCAACCCGGGCAGCCGGGTCGCTGGGATGGCCAGCGCCAGCCGGGACAGCCCGGGCAGCCGGGCCGTTGGGACGGTCAGGGTCAGCCTGGGCAGCCGGGCCGTTGGGACGGTCGGGGTCAACCGGGACAGCCCGGGCAGCCCGGTCGTTGGGACGGTCAGCGCCAGCCGGGTCAACCCGGCGGGTGGCAGGGCCGCCCGTCGAACGACGATCGCGCGCGCTGGCAGAATCGCGGGCGCGACAATCGCGATGTCCGCTCGGGATGGAACGACCGCCGGGATTTCGTGCGCGATCGCTATGGCCATGACGACCGCCGCGCGTGGAACCGCGACTGGCGGCGCGACACGCGGTACAATTGGAGCAATTACCGCTACCGCAACCGCTCGGTGTTCCACCTGCCGCGCTATTATGCGCCCTATGGCTGGGATTACGGCTATCGCCGTTTCTCGGTCGGGGTGATGCTGTCGGCGCCGCTGTTCGTCGAGGATTATTGGATCGACGATCCGTGGACCTATCGCCTGCCGGAAGTCTACGGCCCGTATCGCTGGGTGCGCTATTACAACGACGCCTTGCTGGTCGACGTCGACAGCGGCGAAGTGGTCGATGTGATCTACGACATCTTCTGGTAAATCAGCGCAGGCGGGCGTCGTTTCGTGCGGCGCCCGCTTGCCTTCGCGCTTCGGGCGCGCGAATTGGCGGCGCCATGACGACCAGAATCGGACCTCCCGGCCATCCTTCGCCGGTACGGCGCTTTATCGGAGAGCAGGTGCAGGCGCGGCTCGATGCCGATCCGCGGATGGAGCGGCTGCCGACCGATCTCGCGGTGGTCTATCGCTGCCGCAACTATCTCGATGCCGCGCAATGCAAGCAATTGGTTGCGATGATCGATGCCGATCGCCGGCCCTCCACCTTGCTGTCCGATCGCGGCGATACCGCCTTCCGCACCAGCGAGAGCTGCGACATGGACCGCTGGGCGCCGGCGGTGCGCGCGATCGACGAGGGGATTGCCGGCCTGCTCGGCATCGCGCCAGAAAATGCCGAGACGATGCAGGGCCAGCGTTACGCCGTCGGCCAGCATTTCCGCCCGCATCACGATTATTTCCACGAGAACGAAAGCTATTGGCCGGTGATGAAAGCCAGCGGCGGGCAGCGGACGTGGACCGCGATGATCTACCTCAACGATGTCGAGGAGGGCGGGGCGACCTGGTTTCCGCAGGCGGGCCTGCGCGTCGCGCCGCAGCGCGGATTGCTGCTCGCGTGGAACAATATGGCGGCGGACGGCAGCCCCAATCCGGCGACGCTCCACGAGGGGTCGGCGGTAACCGAGGGGGTGAAGTATATCGTCACCAAATGGTTCCGCGAGGCGCCCTGGGTGGCGGCGGGGTAAATCAGCGTTTCTTGTCAGCCGCTGCGAAGAACGCGATCTGATCGGCTTGGGCTTTCCTGAACGCCGGCCGGTCGATCGTGCGGGCGATATAGGCTTCGGTCGCCGGCCGGTCGCCGAACGCGCGCACCAGCGGCACCCGCAATACGTCCGCCATCAGCAGATCGGCGACGGTGAAGCGATCGGCGACCAGCCATTCGCGCTCGCCGAATATCCTTTCGAGCTGGCCCAGCCGTGCGCTCAACCATCCGGTCAGCTGGTTGTCGGCATCGCCGGAGACGTTGAGGAACCACCACGGGACCGAGACCATCTCGATCGAATTGAGCGCGGCGATCGTCCATTGCATCACCTGCGCCTGTCCGGCCGGATCGCTTGGCATCAGCCGCTCGCTTTTCCGCGCGAGATGCAGCAGCATCGCGCCGCTTTCGAACAGTTCGAGGTCGCCGTCACGCAGGAACGGCACCTGGCCGAACGGCTGTTGCGCGAGGTGGTTCGTCTCGCGGCCGTCGAAGGCGACCGTCCGCATTTCATAGCCGAGGCCGGCTTCCTCGCATGCCCATCTCAGCCGCAGATCGCGCACGAAACCGCGCGGGCCTTGCGGCACCCAATCATAGGTCCAGATCGTCAGGTCGCTCGTCATTGCCGGCTTCTCACCCCGTAAACCGCGGCACCCGCGCGATCAGGAAATCGAGCACCGCGCGGATCCGCGGTTCGTGGCGCAGCCGCTCGGGATAGACCAGCCACAAATGGGTTATTACTTCCTTGAGCGGCGGGACGCAGCGGATCAGATCGGGGTCGGTGTCCGCCGCGAGGCACGGCAGCGCGGCGAGTCCGGTGCCGGCGCGCACCGCCGCGAGCAGCCCGGTGGAGGAATTATGGTGCATGATCACCTTCTCCTCCAGCCCGCTCGCCGCCAGCCACGCCTGATAATGCGCCCACACCCCAGGCTCGCCGCCGCCGATGAAAGGGTGGTTCACCAGCTCGGACATATGGCGCGGCACGCCGTGTCGCTCGGCATAAGCGCGGCTGCAATAGACCGTCCAGGGATCGGCGGTCAGCAGGCGCCAGACGAGCCCGGCGCCGCGCCGTTCCTTGCTGACGCGCAGCGCGATATCCGCCTCGCCCCCGGCCAGATCGCGAACGTCCTCGGTGGTGTCGATCTCGATATGGATCGAGGGCTGGGCGATGCGCAGATCGCCGATGATCGGCATCATGAAGGTAAAGGCGAAGATCGGCGACAGCGTGAGGCGCACCACGCCCTCGGCGCTGCGCCCGAGCAGCGAGGCTTCGTCGGTCAGCCGGCGTAGCGCGTCCTGCGCGCTCCGCGCGTGGGTCAGTAACGCTTCGCCCGCCGGGGTGAGCAGATAGCCCGCCTGTCGGCGATCGAACAGGATCACCCCCAGCGCCTCCTCCAGCGCGGCGACGCGTCGCGCGGCGGTGGTCTGGCTGACGCGCAGTGCGCGCCCGGCGGCGAGCGTGCTGCCCGTTTCCGCAACCGCAAGGAAATGGCGAACGTCGTCCCAGTCCGGCGTCATGTCGCTATTCTGCACTTTTGCAGAACGAGTCGGCAACATCGTTGTTCGTCATTTGCGGTCGGGTGCGCCTATATGAAGGCAAGCGTTGGCGCCGACGCGACTGACCTTCACCCCGGAGACTATCGATGAAAACGATCCTGTCGCTCGCGGCGCTTGCCGCGGCTGTCGTCGGCGCGCCCGCGTTTGCGCAGAGCGATGCCCCCCTTCCTTCGGTCAGCGTGCGCCACGCCGACCTCGACCTGTCGAACCCGCGCGACGTGAAGCGGCTCGATTACCGTATCGTCCATGCCGTGACCGGCGTGTGCGGGACTGCGTCGAGCGCCGATCCGGAGGGCCAGACCAATGTCCAGCGCTGCCGTGTCGAAACGCTCGCCGCGGCCAATACGCAGCGGGCGGCGTTGCTGGCGGCGGTGCCGTCGCGGGCGATTCTCGCCAGCGCGCGTTGATCGAGCCCAACGCGAACCTTTAATTCGTTCGCCCTGAGCCTGTCGAAGGGCGTCCCCGTCTCGATGGGACAAGAAGCCCTTCGACAGGCTCGGGGCGAACGATGGAGGGGGATCGCGTTCTACCGCACTATTCAGCCGACAGCCCGGCGGCGCCTCCAGCGCTGACCGGGCTGTCGCTATCTGCGCAAAACGTGGCAATAGGGGGGATGACTCCCAACGCGGTGCTTGGCGTAGAACGCTCGATCCTTGGCCAGCCGTGGCGCTGGCGCGCCTTGGCTGCCGACCAGCGCGACGATTTCGCGCCCGACGATCTCATTACCCAAATCCTGCTGGCGCGCGGCTGCCCGCGCGAGGCGCTCGACCTGCATCGTGTGCCGACGATCCGCGGCTTCATGCCCGATCCCTCGATCTTCAACGATATGGATCGCGCCGCGGCGCGTCTCGCCGATGCGGTGACACAGGGCGAGCAGGTCGCGATCTTCGGTGATTACGATGTTGACGGCGCGACCTCCGCCGCGCTGATGATCCTGTTGCTGCGCGATCTCGGGCTCGAGGCGCGGCCGTATATCCCCGATCGGCTGATGGAGGGCTATGGCCCGTCGGGGCCGGCGCTGGTGCGCTTGGCGCAGGAGGGGGCGACGCTGATCGTCACCGTCGATTGCGGCGCGCAGGCATTCGATGCGCTCGCCGCGGCGCGCGAGGCGCCGGTCGATGTGATCGTCGTCGATCATCACCAATGCGCCAGCGCGCTCCCCGTGGCGCATTCGCTGGTCAATCCCAACCGGCTCGATGAGACCGAGGGGCGGGCGCACGGCCATCTCGCCGCGGTGGGGGTGGCGTTCCTGCTCGGCGCGGCGCTGCTGCGCGAATTGCGCGCGCGCGGCTGGTTCGCGAACCGTGTCGAGCCGCGGCTGATCGACCTGCTCGATATCGTCGCGCTCGGCACCGTCGCCGATGTCGCGCAATTGCGCGGGCTCAACCGCGCCTTCGTCGCGCAGGGGCTGAAGGTGATGGCGGGGCGGAAGAATGTCGGGCTCGCCGCGCTGATGGATGCGGCGCGGCTGACCCGCGCACCGACCGCGAGCGATCTCGGCTTCGCACTGGGCCCGCGAATCAACGCGGGCGGGCGGGTAGGGCGCGCCGACCTCGGCGTGCGCTTGCTCACCACGCGCGACGCGGCCGAAGCGCGCACGATCGCGACTGAGCTCGACCGGCTCAACGAGGAGCGCCGCGCGATCGAGGCCGCGGTGCAGGAGGCCGCCGAGGCGATCCTGCGCAGCGACCGCGCGGTGACCGTGGTGGCGGGGGCCGGCTGGCATCCCGGGGTGATCGGGATCGTCGCGGGGCGGCTCAAGGAAAAGCTCGGCCGCCCGGCGATCGTCATCGCGCTCGACGAAGCCGGGGTCGGCAAGGGATCGGGGCGTTCGATCACCGGGGTCGATCTGGGGCAGGCGGTGCTCGCCGCGAAAGAGGCGGGACTGCTCGTCGCCGGCGGCGGACATGCGATGGCCGCGGGGCTGACGATCGCCGCCGAAAACGTCGGGGCGTTCGGCGATTTCCTTGAGGACAAGCTCGCTGAGAAGGTCGCGATCGCCGCGGCGGACCGTGCATTGCTGGTCGATTCGATTCATGCGGCGGGCGGGGTGACCCCGGAGCTGGTCAATGCGCTCGAAGCGGGCGGGCCTTATGGCACCGGCTGGCCGTCGCCGCGCGTCGCGGTGGGGCGGGTACGCCCGGTGCGTGTCGATATCGTCGGCAACGGCCATGTCCGCGCGATCGTCGCCGGCGACGACGGGCGCAGTTTCAAGGCGATGGCGTTCCGCGCGGCGGATAATGCGCTGGGGCAGGCGCTGCTCGGCGCGGGGACCCACCGCCGGCTGTGGCTCGCCGGGCGCGCGAAGCTCGACGATTGGGGCCAGCGCCCCGTGGCCGAGCTCCATCTCGACGATGCGGCCTGGGCCGATTGAGCGAATGATTGAACGATTGTTGCTTTGCCGCCTTGACCGCGCGGCCCGGCTCGCCTAACCGCCCTCTCGCCCAACGGCCCCTTCGTCTAGCGGTTAGGACGCGGCCCTTTCACGGCTGAAACACGGGTTCGATTCCCGTAGGGGTCACCATTGTTTTTCAATGGGTTAGATGCGTACAACGCGTCGCGGAGGCGGAACTTCGGTAATATTCCGGTTATATACGTCGTTGAACAACGGTGGACGGCGCTTCGCGATCCGATTCTCTCACGCACCTTCGAGAGGGCAACGCTGATGCCGATCTAGGCGCTTCGCGTCTTCGCGGTAACGGTCCACCGCCACCATGAAGATTGCCCGCCCGCGGGATGAGACCTTCCATCACCAGCCGATTCTCCGGCTGGTTCGATTGGAGGAAAATATGTCTCAGCAAAACGCTGCCGCAAGCACCCTCGGCACTCAGCTCTGGAGGAATGACGGCGGGTCACTGCCCGATTGGCTCCGACCAATGGTTCTCGGCAGCATCGAAGCCAACGGTACCTTTCTGATCGCTTCACCGCTGGGGCATCAGCGGGTCCATCGCGGTTATGTGGTCGTGGAGCAGTGCGGGGATGTGTACGCGTGGCCGGCAGAAGAGGTCGACGAGCGCGTAGCTGAGATGAAAGAGCGGGCGATCGCCGCGTCGAAGCCCGTGAACATGGTTGGACCAGGCAAGAGCCTGAAGACTGCGATTCCGAGCCGGAAGCGGCAACGCGGGAAAACGGAAACCAAGCGGCCCCGAACCTATCCGCCCGCTCGCGGAACTCCCCCCAGCATCGAGTGGGTCTCAATCGAAGATCTATCCGTTGACGGAGACTATCAGCGGTCAATCGCGAACGATTCCTCCCGTCGCCTTATCGCGTCAATCGCTGCGCATTGGGATTGGCGACTTTGTATGCCGCTGGCGGTATCTCGCCGAATTGACGGTCGCTACGTGATAGACGGCCAGCACCGCTTGGCGGCTGCCCGAATGAGGCGAGACATTCCCCATCTTCCCTGCTGCATCGCTACCTATGATGGGGTTGCGGACGAGGCCGCGATGTTTGTCGCAGCAAACCGGGCTCGCCGGGCCATTAACCGACTGGACGACTTCCACGCGGCATTGGTCGCCGGAGATGAGGACGCCTTGGAGATCAACCGCGTGATCGAAGCCGCCGGCTTGCGAGTAGCGCGCCAGACCAGATCGCAGGCGTGGTTGCCGGGTGAGGTTGCTTTCACAGGTAGCATTACCTCGGTGATGGGACGCTATGGCGAAGATCTGGTTCTTGAAGCTTTGTCCGCGATGGCGGAGGCGTTCAAAGGGCAGGTGCTTTCCAATGGCGCGTCGATATTCCTCGGGTTGACCAAGATAATGGTCTCGCCGCCGGAAGGACTGGAACGGCATCGTCTGCTTCGATCGCTCTACGCTTTCGACATGAAGGGATGGAGCAGCTTTGTGCAGGGAACGAAAGGCGGTGACGGGAGAGCGCAAGCGATGCGGATTGCGATCCTCGAAGCCTATAACGATCCAGCTACGATGCAGCGGATAGCGGCGTAATGAAGGCGCCCGTCTGCCTGCGGCGGGCGGGCGCCCTAGCAAATTACCGCTAGCGATTACCGGGCATCACGAAATTCGCTCCAATCAGCCTCTGGTTTGTTCATGCGGTTGCCGAACATTCCGCCGGGCATCTTGGTCGATTGCCGGGCAGGGGGCAGTGAACCGCGCCGGTTTTGCTGGAGGCGTTGGGTTTGTGAGTCACGCTGCCATATCGATGTTATCCGCGACAGCATAATATTGCTCTTCGACTTCGGCAGGCGGGATGTTGCCGATGAGCTCGAGCGGCCGACGATGGGTCGAACCAGTCGATCCACTCGAGCGTCAACTGCTTGGGAAACAAATCTCGGCGCCAGGGCCGTGATTGATGAAGATCAAATCCCTCCACATTGCAGTGGCGTAACGGACCGGTGAAGGCCGACTTCGGCCAGCTACGACGCTTTTCGATTATGTTCTTGAATTACCAGGGCGAATGATGGGCTCGACAGGGGGGCGGCGCGAAGATGGTGCGCCGGAGGATAGCGGCCTCGCCGCGCTGGCCGTCATATTCGGATTTCTCGAACGTCCGGCGGACGTGGCGCAGTTGCGGCATCGGTTGGGTCACGGTGATCCGGCCACAATCGACGATCTGGCACGGCTGGCCAAGCGCGACGGGGTGCGGGCGAGAATCGCGCGGCTCGATTGGGAGGCTCTGGCCAACGCCCCCTTGCCTGCGATCGCCGAGACCAAAACCGGATTCCTGCTGGTCGGGAAGGTCGACGCCGATCGTGCGCTGGTTCAGGAGCCGATATCGGGGGAAATCCACGAGCAGGACAGAGCCGCGTTCTCCGATCTTGCGACCGGCCGCTATCTGCTGCTGACGACGCGGGAAAGCATCGCGGGTGCGCGGCGGAAGTTCGATGTCAGCTGGTTCATTCCAGCGCTCGTCCGCTATCGTCGGCTGCTTGGCGAGGTTTTGCTCGCCTCCTTGTTCATCCAGCTGCTCGGCCTGATCTCGCCGATCTTCTTCCAGGTCGTGATCGACAAGGTGCTAGTCCACAAGTCGCTGACCACGCTCGAAGTGCTGGCGATCGGCATGATCGCGATGTTCCTGTTCGAAACCCTGCTGTCGGGGCTCAGGCAATATCTGTTCGCGCACACCACCAGCCGTGTCGACGTCGAACTCGGCGCGAACCTCTTTCGCCATCTGCAAAGCCTGCCGATGAGCTATTTCGGGAGCCGTCGCGTCGGCGACACGGTGGCACGGGTGCGGGAACTGGAAACCATTCGCGCCTTCCTCACCTCGAATGCGGTGACGCTGGTCCTCGATCTCATGTTTACCTTCGTCTTCCTCAGCGTGATGTATCTCTATTCGCCGATGCTACTCCTGATCGTGCTGATCAGCATCCCGCTCTACATCGGCATCTCGCTCGCAATATTGCCCGGGTTGCGACGGCGGATCGACGAGAAATTCAAGCGTCACGCCGAGAACCAGTCGTTCCTGGTCGAAAGCGTTACCGCGATCGAGACGCTCAAATCGATGGCGATCGAGCCGCAGATGCAGAATCGCTGGGAACGCCAGCTCGCCGGTTACGTCGGCGCGGGGTTCGCCGCGGCGATGCTGGGCAATTGGGGCAGCCAGGCGATCCAGCTCGTCTCCAAGCTGACGATGGTCGCGATCCTCTATTTCGGCGCGAAGGCGGTGATCGCGGGCGAGATGACGGTCGGCATGCTGGTCGCGTTCAACATGCTGGCCGGGCGCGTATCGCAACCGGTGCTGCGGATCGCGCAACTGGCGCAGGATTTTCAGCAGGCGCGGCTCGCGGTCGACCGGCTCGGCGACATATTGAACGCGCCGGCCGAGCCGACCGCGCCGTCGCGTTCGAGCCTGCCGGCGATCGCGGGGCGCATCCGGCTCGACAAGGTGCGGTTCCGCTATCGTCCCAATGCTCCGGAGGTGCTTCGCGGTGTCGAGCTCGATATCGCCCCGGGCGAGATATTGGGGATCGTCGGCCCTTCCGGATCGGGCAAATCGACGCTGACCAAATTGGTCCAGCGGCTCCACGTCCCCGAACAGGGCCGTGTGCTGGTCGACGGGGTCGATCTGGCGCTGGTCGATCCGGCGTGGTTGCGGCGGCAGATCGGGGTGGTGCTGCAGGAGAATATCCTGTTCAACCGCAGCGTGCGCGACAATATCGCGCTCGCCGATCCGAGCTGGCCGATGGAACGCGTCATCGCGGCGGCGACACTGGCCGGCGCGCACGATTTCATCCTCGAATTGCCCGAGGGCTATGACACGCGGATCGACGAGCGCGGCGCCAATCTCTCCGGCGGGCAGCGGCAGCGCATCGCGATCGCGCGCGCGCTGATTGGCGATCCGCGTATCCTGATCTTCGACGAAGCGACCTCGGCGCTCGACGCGGAAAGCGAGGAGATCGTCCAGCGCAACCTGCGCAGCATCGCCGAGGGGCGCACCGTAATGATCATCGCGCACCGCCTCTCCGCGGTGCGGCAATGCCATCGCATCGTTTCGGTCGAGGCGGGCGAAATCACCGAGGCGGGGACGCACGCCGATCTGCTCGCCCGGGGCGGCCGCTACGCCCAGATGTACCGGCGCCAGATGGGTCTTGTCGAACCGGAGGGCGCCTGAGCAATGACCACGCGAACCGAGCGAACCGATTCCGGCTGGCTACGGCACTGGCGTATATTGCGCGACAGCTGGGCGCTCGAGACCGAGCGGCTCAGATCGCGCAAGACGTGGAGCGAAACCGATTTCCTCCCCGCCGCGCTCGAGGTGGTGGAGACCCCGCCCAATCCGCTCGGCCGCATCATATTGTGGTCGCTGGTCGCGTTCCTCGCGCTCGCCTTGATCTGGTCGATCGTCGCCAGGATCGACGTCGTCGCGGTGGCGCCGGGCAAGGTGATCGCGGCGGGGCGCAACAAGCTCGTCCAGTCGGCCGACGGCGGGGTGGTGCGCGCGATTCTCGTCCATGACGGGCAGACGGTGCGGCGCGGTCAGCCGCTCGTCACGCTCGACCCGACCGCCTCGGGCGCCGAGCGCGAACAGGCGCTCGCCAGCCTGCAGACCGCGGCGGTCGACGCGGCGCGATCGCGCGCGATCCTCGGCGCGCTGCGCGGCGAGGGGACGCGGTTCACGCCCCCCGGCGGGGTCGCCGCCGATATCGTCGCGGTGCAGCGCCAGCTGATCGACAGCCGCCTCGCCGAGCTCGACGCCAAGGCCCGCACCCTGCAGGAGCAGGCGAGCGAAGCCGATGCCGCGCGCGCCGGCGCCACGGCGGAGATCGCGCGGCTGCGCGATACCCTGCCCTATCTCGCCGAGCGCGCCGACAAGCGCCGCCTGCTGACCGAGAAGGGCTATGCCTCGCGGCTCGGCCAGCTCGAGCTCGACCAGCAGCGCGTCGATCACGAGCGGCGCATCGGCGTCGAGCAGCAGAACCGGCGCAAGGCCGCGGCGAGCCTCGCCGGGGTGCGCCAGCAGCTCGCCGAGATGCGCGCGCAGGCGATCCGCGAAACGCTCGCCGATCTCGCCAAGGCGGAAGCGGAAGTGCGCATGGCGCGCGAGGAACTGGTCAAGGCGACCCACCGGTCGGGGGTACAGATCGTCCGCGCGCCGGTCGACGGCGTCGTCCAACAACTCGCGGTGACCAGCGAGGGCGCGGTGCTCAAGCCCGCCGATCCGATCCTCGTCGTGGTGCCGGCCAATGCGCGGCTGATCGTCGAGGCGCAGGTCCTCAATCGCGACATCGGCTTCGTCCGCCCCGGCCAGCCGGTGACGGTGAAGCTCGAGGCATTTCCGTTCACGCGCTACGGCACGCTGGAGGGGCGGCTGATGTGGGTCAGCCGCGACGCGATCCAGGACGAGAAATTGGGGCCGGTCTATCAGGCGCGGGTGGCGATCCTCGGCAACCGCCCGACCGGTGGCGGCGCCCCGCTCGACGTGTCGCCCGGGCTGGTGGCGAGCGCCGAGATCAGGACATCCGAGCGGCGGGTGATCGACTTCCTGCTGAGCCCGATCGAGCGGCGGGTGAAGGAAGCGGGGCGAGAGCGGTGAAGGTGGGGCGTAAGCGCTTATAAATGCGCGGGCAGGAAGGTTACCGAATTTTTTGCGATTGATCCGGGTCAAATGCTCGGCGCTATTTGGGTCATAGGCTCCTCGGGTGGAAGGAGCGTGGCGATGACGAGTCGCGGTGGGGAATTTCCTGTAAGATGGCGACGGGCTGGTCTGACTTACGCTGCCTTGTTCGTGGTTGCGCCCTCTGCAGCGCTCTTTGCCCTTGATGGCTGCAGCGCCTCCGCCGCCGATCCGCTGGGCTATCATATCGAAATGGCCTACTCGGCCGGCGGAAAGATCGAAACTGCCTGGATTGATTATCGTTGCCGGACCATCGGTCCGAGATCCCTGGGCTTAGCCGACAGGGCGCTCGACGAAAAAACGGTTCGTATCGGCGGGACAGGACCGCTCAAACTTACTCTCTCCTGGGATTGGCTCTACCGGGGCGCGCCGTGCCCGCCTACCTATTACAAGCCAGCGGACAAAGTAGAGGCAGCTCCGCCCGTTATGGTGATGGATGGGGGCAATCATCCGCGGACCGTGTGGTTTATCCGCACTACCGAGGTAAGAATGCCTAGGCCGCTGGCCGATAAATATATCATCGCCAAATTTGCTGTTCGGCATCTGGCGGAAGTGAAGGAGGGGCGACAGGATCGGCCCGATGACTATCGCGCACTGAAGGTATTTGCGCCGCGTATTGAATTGGTCGGCCTGCCAGAAACGACCCACGATATGCCGGTGACGCGGGCTCACCCACTTTGGCAATGGCTCGCCGGTCAACCAAGTAAGGCAATCGCGATATGCGATATCGCCCGGTTCAATGACATCCTGCTCGGCCTGGAACGTGAGGGTGTCGATATCGATTGTGGACGTGCGGTCCAGCGCACGGAGCCGCCTGCGCCAGTCAAAATCCACCCGTACTTCCTTGATTATGCTGGAAATCGAGTGTGGCGAATTTCAAACCAAGGGCGTTTTCAGCCAATAGTTGCGATATCCAGCAATCATCCGGATTGCTTGACTAAAAAAGCCGGCGCCGAAAAATTCTGGGATAATTGCATCGCCACCTTGGGAGTCGATGGCCGCTACTCCGTCGAGATCTCTGATATCTCGAATCCACTTCTCGTCTGGGACGGGAGCGAAAATCTACTGTACCTCGTCCGATACAAATCAGAACAAGTACTTCATGATGCTATGGAAGAGCGGCCGTGACAAATCCGATCAAGGCGTCTGCCGTACGTGATCTCGCGCTATTATCGGCAGATCTCGCTTCTGTCAATCTTTCAGCTGAGAAAGCAATATTCGATATCAAGGGGCTTCCAAATATCTCATCTAAGGCAGTATTTTCAAAAATTTATTCCAATGCGATGGAGCAGGTCAGGTCGAAGTTCAGCCTGAGCAGCGCTCAAGAGCTTGGCGGGGCATTCAGAACCAGTGTCATTGCGGTTCAAAGCGAGAGCGATCCTCAACAATATCTGATCTCGATCGGCTCGGGCAGTCTGCTGACGCCGCTTTCGCAAGGTGAAAATGGCGCATTGGCGCGCGATTACGCGGCAACGCTCACCTATGTCGATTCGATACGGAAACAAATTCTTGCTCAGGATCGTCAGGCACGCGTTGACGTCGTCGGCGCCTATAATGGCGGCACGCTCGCAAAAGCCTATTCGACTCTCACCGGCGCCAATGCAATCTCATTCAACTCGTCAGTGCTCGACGCAGGAATTCTGGGATCGGTTGATCGATACGCCCGAGAAAATCTGGGATATCCCTTGGGGGTACAGTTCGAAGATTACCCTGATCTCCGCGTCAATTTCACAACGTTCCAGCTTGAAACCGCGGCTCCTTACGAGACATCAATCCGCGCTGCGGTGAACAGCGATGCGCGAGCCTTTGACGAAACGCTTGCGCCCGCGCTTGACGTTGTCAATATTCTGAGCGGCGTAAAGTCCGGCGGTGACGGTTTCTATGATCTGTTCAAAGCGATTAAATCTGCTAATCGCACCGACAGTCTGATTGCGGTTGCAGGGGATTTATCTTTTCAGCGCGCGACAGAATATGGGAGCGACTTCTCGAAGAAAAATTTTCAGTTTGAGGTGCCTACCGACGTTCCAGGATTTCTTGCCGGCGTTGCCAAAAGATGGGGGTTGGAATCTCAAGGCGATATCCAAAGCATCAGGTTTGATAACGAGCTAATTACCTTTGGCGCGGACCGCGCGATTGTCGATACACCGCAGATGCGGATTGAAGACGAGTTAAGGTGGTATGCATATAGTCAGGCCGAGCTGTCTCGCGTAGTTCGAGACGCGCTCGTTCAAGATCCTTTGATTGTTGATAAAATACTGAAAAATAGAGGGTTTTCCAAGCCGTTCAGCAACTTGACATTCAAGGAATATATATACCAAAAATCCCTATATGGTGAGTTTCGCCAATCTATCTTGAACGAAGCGGTCCCTGTAGAAATCAGCTCTACCTGGAATATCCGCAATCATCAGCCGGTCATTGATGGATATCTTCAGGCGTTTACGGATTCGATGCTGCGTGCCGGTGCAACGCCATCCGAAGCGGATATCAGCCTGTTCTATAATCGGATGGGCATTCTCTTCGGACCAGATGGACCGATGGAGGGACGCTTCGATTCGATCGGTTCGGTTCAAGCGCGTAAGTATCTTGTCGATGGCACTGTTGCCGACGCGCTGGACGTACGCCCCGCGGCGAGCAGAAAATATGTCCCGACCTGCTTTCCTGCAGGGACCGAGGTAACGCTCGCGGACGGTTCGACCCGTCCGATCGAGACGTTGAGCGTAGGTGATGAGATACTCTGCTTTCCAGTTGCCGATGCTGCGGCGGGCGCGCTAATCACGGGCCGTATTGCCGGTTTTCGTCAACTGACTGCGCCTGGGCTCGTTCGATCGAATGTGTTCAACGCCACTGCCGATCACGAATTCGTGATGGCCGATGGCAGCTTCCGCACCGCTGGCAAGATCGAGGTCGGCGATCGGATCGCGACGGCAGACGGCACCGCGACGGTGGAATGGACGGCTGTCATCGATAAGAGCGTTGACGTTTATAGCATCGCCGTTGAGCCCCATCCGACATATATCGCAGACGGGAACCGGGTTCACAATGAGGCGCTGTGCAATCCCGAGCAGACGCAGGTCCAGCTCGCGCCCAATCGCAATGCCGTTCTGCAACAGAATCTGGATGGTAGTTTCACCGTCTCGGTCGTCACCGACCAGGGACGAGAAGTCGAGCGCTACGATGTGACGTCTGAGGCGGCGATCAAGCGCGTGTGGTCCGAGTACAGTGATTTCACCGGAATCGAAGAGCCAGACAGCAACGGCATCCGTCGCAGCCGCTTGTCCGGTGCCGCGCAGGCTGTGGTCTAGAAG
The DNA here is from genome assembly GCA_017849555.1 of Sphingomonas sp. Classification (GTDB taxonomy): domain Bacteria; phylum Pseudomonadota; class Alphaproteobacteria; order Sphingomonadales; family Sphingomonadaceae; genus Sphingomonas; species Sphingomonas lycopersici. The sequence goes on from JAFIGU010000006.1 coordinate 23,093, forward strand.
GGCGAGATTGCGAAGGGCAAACGAATCGACACGGCGGGTGCGCTTGGCGCGTCATTTGGCTCGACACTTGGCAATATCCTCGGCCAAAGCGCGGCCGGGAAAATCGTTCTTAGCGGCGCGCTTGCGACCGTTCTCGAGAATATCTTCGAAGTAATCGCTAATGGCGGGGGCGGGACGCTACCGTTGACGAGAAAAGAGGTTCTGGCAAATATCGAAACCGAATTCGCCGGGAATATCATAGGGGCGGCATCATCGTATCTGATCGCATCTTTAATCAACGAAATAGGGATCGACGGCATCCCTGGACAAGTGCTTCAGACCGGCCTCAATAACGTTATATCGACGGTTTCACAAAATCTGCTCAAAGGGGCGACAAATCCCTTTGAGGGGATAGGTGGTGGCCTCGCCAATGCCGGAGCGGCGTTCCTCGGCACGAAACTCGCGAGTGAGCTTGTCCGCTTTGACACGATAGGTGGTCAGATTGGGAGTTCGCTGGGAAGCTCGGCCGGTTCGATTCTTGGGGTAGCGTCCGTCGTCGGGACCGGATTCGAAGCAACTTTGCTAGGCGTAAAGCTGGGCGCCTGGGCCGGACCTGTAGGTGCACTCGCAGGCGCCTTTCTCGGATTTATCGTCGGCGGGCTTATCGGCTCGGTATTTGGCGGAACGCCGCGATCCGGCGCTGATGTCATCTGGGACCCCGAGACGCAGTCGTTCGATGTGGCTAATTCCTATAGCCGAAAAGGCGGATCGCGGGACGCAGCGATCAGTGTCGCGAGCTCGGTTGCGGCGACATTCAATTCGGTGTTGGCGACGATCGGAGGGCGCCTGGCTACACCGGAGAAGGTGCAGGCCGGAAATTACGGTATGCGCAAATCCGAGTTCGTTTATCGACCTTGGTCGACGCGCGACGATTCCGCGATTACAAGGCGATATTCTGGTCAGAAAGGTGCAGAAAAGCTCATTGCCTACGGCGCCTATAACGGACTGACGGATCCGGATTTCCAGATCCTCGGCGGAAGCGTCATTCTGAAAAGGGCATTTTACAACGGCCTTAAACTGTCCGGTATCGACCGTGAGAATTTTGATTCCAATATTGTATTTGGAAATCTCGCCGCCGGCGCGCGTTACGAGCAGTTTTTAGCGGCGTCTTCGTCGGTGCTTGCCCTGATCGCGTCCGAGCCGACGACGAAATTTGCAGCAGAATGGGCGATCGTGTTCGCTCGGGCCAACGAGCTGGGGCTGAACCAGCGCGCCGCATCCGACTGGTTCGGAGGTTTCGGTTATTTCCTTGAGCAATTGGGCGCCACTGCAGCGGAGCTCTCGGTCGATTTCGGGATCGAGTCTTCAATCGGTTTGCCATATAGGCGCTTCCGAGCGGGCGCTTACGAGGTCGAGGACACGATCGATATAACGAACCAGACCGAAATTGCTGGTTCTGCGAACAATGATTTGATCGATCTGCACGGCAACATGGTGCAGGGTCAACGGGGAGCGCGTAATAGCGGTAACGGCACGTCCGAAGCGCCGCTGTTCTCGGTAAGGGCTGACCCTAACAGCGCCGGCCAGTTCCAGTTGGTGCAGCAGACGGCGACCAACAAAGAAGCAATAGAATATTATTACCCCGAACTGGCGGCAATCGATGGTGGTGGACTTATATCGACCGCGGTCAATGCGACGGTGCGGGTAGAAGATGGGAATGATAGCCAGCGTCTTGAATATGATTATTCTCACTATGGTATGGCAAGTACTTATATTAGATATAAAATTATAGATGAAGATGATAATGATGGATTTGTAATTTCTAATGTGAGCTGGGAATCGGATTCTTTGGGAAGTTGGGATGTATCTGTTAGGTATATCGGCAACGGAAAAATGGATTTAAACATATACGACAGATATTATAATTCTCACTACGGATCATCTGGAACGATTTATTGGACGATCACAGACCGGAACGGTTATGGAACCTCTACTAAATTCAGTGAGTTTGTCTATGTTGAAGGATGGCCCTGGGATCAGCCATTGCCCCCGGTGGTGCTCGATCTCGACGGCGACGGTATCGAACTAGTCTCACTTCAGGAATCCGATGTCTATTTCGACATGAACGGCGACGGCGCCGAGGATCGGACCGGCTGGGTTGCCGCCGACGATGGCTTCCTGGTGCTCGACCGGGACGGCAGCGGTGCGATTGATCGTTACAACGAACTGAGTTTCGCAGCGGATTATGCCGGCGCGGTGTCCGATCTCGAAGGGCTGCGTGCCTACGACAGCAACGGCAACGATTATTTCGATGCCGGCGACGCCGAATTCGCCCGGTTCCAGATCTGGCAGGATCGCAATCAGGACGGCATCAGCCAGGCCGACGAACTGAGCACGCTGGCCGAGAGCCGGATCAGCGCGATTCGCCTGTCGCTCGACAAGACCGGCGCGCCGGTCGACGGCGCGACCGACAATGTGTTTTACGCTTATTCCAGCTTCGTCCGGACGAACGGCACCGGCGGGGATGTCGGCGATGTGTTCCTCGCTTATGAAGATGTCGCTTCAGTGGCTGATGAAGAGCCCGTTTTCTACGCGCAAGACGCCATGATCGCCGATGACGAAGATTCGGCACGCGACACTCCGAAGATCAGATTCTCCGGCCTTGCGGATGGGGAATCGCCCGATCGGCCGGCGACCGCGGACGAGTCATCGGCCGACGAAACCGTCGAAGCGTCGATGACCGCAACCGAGGCGCCGCCGCAGTCGCGGGCGTCAGCGGCCCCGTCACCCCGCACCTTCGCGGCAACGCCCGAAGACCAGGGCATTGCCGTGAAGAAGACGCCCGCGGCGGTTTACGCCGACGCCGCTCCCGCGGAGGCGGGCGATGCTCGGCCGGCGGAGGCCGCGCGGTTGGTCGCGGGCTGGCAGCCGTTGGGCGAAGCCTGGTCCGCCGACCAACCCGAGCGCGTCGCCGCCGGTGACGATCGCGATCCGCTGGCTAAGGCGATTGCGATCCTCGGCGATGCGGCCCCGATCTCGCTCAACGCCGCAGATCGCGCGTCGCTCATTGGCGGCGAAACCGGCCAGCGCGGCGCCGGGGTTGCGCAGGGCGCGGCGCCCGATGCGCTCAATCGGCTGCTCGTCGCGATGGCGGGGTTCCACGCCGGCGAGGGCGTCGGCGCGATCACACAGCCGCCGCTTCCCGTCGCCGACGAAATCGCCCAGCTTGCACCGGCGCTCTAGGAGAATCGATTTGGAAACGAATGTTGGCCCGCGCTCGGTTGCGGAAGCGCTGGGGCAGATCACCTGGTTGCTGACGCAATCGCCGGTGCATAAACACCTCAAGCTTGCCGATCTCGAATGGTCGATCATGCCGGCGCTGCTGCACGAGCAATTTCGGATATTCCGTTTCGGGCCCTTGCCTGGCCTCGACGGGATCGATCCGGAGAATTTCCTTCCGGGGGTGACGCGTGAAGGGTTGGAGCAGATGCCGCTCGGGGTCGCGCTTTGGGGATGGCTGTCCGAGGGCGCCGAGCAAAAGGTGGAGCAGGGCGAACGCCTCGACCCCGCCGAATGGAAATCCGGCGATCGGCTATGGCTGCTCGAATTGATCGTGCCGTTCAGCACCGTGGAGAACCGTCTTGCAGAGGTCATGATGGCCGATCTGATCGCGGGCCCCTTCGCGGGCCAATCGTTCAGCCTCCACCGTACCGATCCGACGACAGGCCGGAAGGACAAGGTGACCTTCGGGCGGCAGGGTGCATCAGCCAGCCAAACCTGAGCAGAACATGTGGCTTTTATCCAAGCGACGGGATTACAGCAATCTCGTCGCTTGGGGCGATGCGTACCGGCTTGCGCGCAAGATCGAGTCCATTGAGCCTATATCGCAGAAAGAATTGCAGCGAAGCCACGCGCGCCTGCTCGCTGGTGTCGAACGAGACCGCTCAGTCGCGCACTCATCGATGCATTAGATGTCGACCGTTGGCGAAGCGTGACGCCGTCCAGTGCAGGTCCCGCGGCCATCGAGTTGGGTCTGAGCCGAAGCCTGATGTGCAACAATGTCGATGGCCAAGCTTGATGAAAGCCGAAACGTCAGTGCCGCAGTGCCGCAAGAAGCTTCACATTGCGCCCGCAAACACCATTTCATCCCACGCAATCTCGATGGACAGCTGGCACTTGTGATGGTATGGAAATCGGATCGGAAGAGAATACCGGTGTTAAATCAATACCTTGCCGCGATAACTGGATGCCCGTAGGGGTCACCATATCGCGGTTTATCCGCGGGCGGCGCGCGAAATGCTCCTCGGAGAAAGCGCCATTCTGAAGCAAAGCGCATTGCACTGGTGACAGCGGCCCGCCCGAGCGGATAGGCGCGCGCGATGCATGCGGGGTTCCTCAATCGCTATCGCCTGATCGTGTTGATCCTCGTCGCGATCGCCGCGCGCGGGCTGACCTTCGGCAACCCCGTCGTTCATGCCGACGAGGAATTCTATTACGTCACTGCGCACGAGATGTGGCGCGGCGCGCTCCCCTTCATCGATATCTGGGACAGGAAGCCGATTGGGCTATTTCTGCTCTACCTCCCCGCCGCCCGCCTCCCGCTGCCGTGGGGGATATTCGCCTATCAGGCGATGGCGACCGCCGCGCTCGTCCTCACCGCGCTAATCGTCGCGCGACTGGCGGCGCGCGCGGGTTGGGGGGCGGGGGCGATGGCGGCAGCGATCGGCTATATTTTGTGGCCCGATCTGATCAACGGCGTCGGGGGGCAATCGCCGATCTTCTACAATCTGCCGATGGCCGCGGCGGGGCTGCTGATCGTTTCGGGCGAGAATGGCGGGGGCCTTCCCCACCGGCGGGGCGTCGCGGCGATGGCGCTGGTGGGGATCGCGCTCCAGATCAAATATTCGGCGGTGTTCGAGGGCGTTTACTTCGGGCTGTGGCTGATGTGGCGCGAGTGGCACGCGCATCGCCGGCTTCCCGCCACTTTGGCCTATGGTGCGATGCTGGCGGCGATCGCGCTCGTCCCGACCGCGATGGCGTGGGGCTTCTATGCCGCGATCGGCCAGTCCGATGCGTTCCTGTTCGCCAATTTCCTGTCGATCGAGCATCGCAACGCCAATCCGCTGCCGGAGATGCTGGGCAATATCGGGACGCTTGTGCTGCTGCTCGGGCCGTTGGTGGCGATGGCGTTCGCCGCGCGGCGACAGGAAGCGGTGGGTGGGAGCGGGGCCGCGCGCCGGTTCCTGTTTGGCTGGCTCGGGGCCGCGCTGGCCGGGCTGGCGCTGTTCGGCACCTGGTTCGATCATTACGGGCTGCCGGTGCTCGTCCCCGGCTGCGCCTGTGCGGCCGGGTTCTTCGGTGCGCGGCGTTTCCGCGGGCGGGTGGCGCCGGCGGTTCTGGGGCTGGTTGCGATCGGCGGGCTGGCGACGGTGCTGGCGCATATCCACGGCCGCGGCAATGCGACGCAATTCGCGGCGCTGGCGCAGGCGGTGGGGCGCGGGCCGGGCTGCCTATACGTCTATTCGGGGACGACGATGCTCTATGCCGCGACCGAGCGATGCCGCCTGTCGCGCTATATCGTCCCGGCGCACCTCAACCGGGCGCGCGAGAATGGCGCGACCGGCGCGGACCAGGCGGGGGAAGTGCGTCGCATCCTCGCTGCGCGCCCGGCGGTGGTGGTGATGCGCCCACCGTTCAACGGCGAGCGGCCCGAGATACGTGCGCTGGTCTCCGCCGCGGTGACGCGCGATTATCGTCTCGCCGATCGCTTGCCGATGGGGGACGAAACCATATCGGTCTATAAGCTGAGGCGGTGACGCGCGCCCAAAGTGGGGCGTTGGCGGGTGGCGCGGTATCCGGATGCGCCCTATCGTGAACCCGACCACAGGAAGCTGCCAATCACGGTCGAGCGCGCGTCCCACGGCGCCTCCCGCCGATGAGCCAGCGCAAGGACGGGATCGCATATGGACGGCAAGATCGCGCTGATCGAAGCGGGCGGCACCAAATTCATCGTCGGCGTCGGGGATTCGTCGCGCCAGATCCGCGCGCGGACCCGGATCGACACGACGCGCCCCGAAGAGACGATCCCCGCCGCGATCGACTGGCTCCGCGCGCACGGCGATGATTATGCCGCGGTCGGCATCGCGAGCTTCGGTCCGCTCGATCTCGATCCCGCTTCGCCCGACTGGGGGCATGTCACGCGCACCGCCAAGCCGCATTGGAGCGGGGCGGATATCGCCGGGCCGTTCGCGCGCGCCTTCGGCTGCCCGGTCGCGATCGATACCGACGTCAACGGCGCGGCGCTGGCCGAATGGCTGTGGGGCGCGGGGGCCGGGACCAATTCGACGCTCTATCTGACGGTCGGCACCGGGATCGGCGGCGGCGCGGTCTTGGGCGGGCATGTGATCCGCGGGCTCAGCCACCCCGAGATGGGGCATATCAGCATGCCGCGTCACCCGGACGATGCCGGGTTCACGGGGTCCTGCCCGTTCCATGGCGATTGCCTCGAAGGCCTCGCCGCGGGGCCGGCGATCGCCGCGCGCTGGGGAGCGTCGCTCTCCGATCTTGCGCCGGATCACCCGGCGCATCGCATCATCGCTTGGTATCTCGCGCAGGCAATCCGAAGCTTTCAGGCGATACTGCAGCCGGCGCGGATCATTCTCGGCGGCGGGGTGATGCAGACGCCGGGGCTGCTCGATCAGGTTCGCATTGCGGCCCGGGATGCCGGTGGCGGCTATTTTCCGGGGGAGGTGAGCGAGATCGTTACGCCTCCGGCGCTGGGCGGCGATGCCGGGTTGCTCGGTGCGCTCGCGCTGGCGCTCGGCCGGGAGCGCACGATCGGGTGAAGGGCGGCCGCGGGCGGCCGCGCGCTTCACTCGGCTCGTTCGGTCAAACGAAGCGAACGGACACCCGCGGACGGCGTCGCATTGCCGCGCCGACCGCGCCGAAGCCGAAGATCATCATCGCCCAGGTCGACGGTTCGGGGACCGACGCCAGATAATTGCGCATGATTTGCGCCGTGGACATGCTCCAGCCCGGGTTTTGCAAGACGTCTACGGCGACATCCCAGCCGATCGCATCGAACACAGCCAGGTCGTTCGCGGTCCAGACCCCGATCTGGCAATAATTGGCGGTCGGGTCCATCCCGCCGATTTGCGGTTCCAGTTCCTGGCCGCACATCGTGGAGCTGCCACGGATTCGTTCGGCGTCGCGCCAGTGCGAGGGTTGTCTGCCATCATCGCCCGGGGTGAAATAGGAATTGCCGAACAGCGGGTTCGCGCCGCCGTCGATCGAAAAATATGGCTTGCCGCCCCAGGTTATGTCCCACTCGCCGTCCTTATAGCGGAACATGTCAGCGTTGCTCGGGCGCGAATCGAGTGTGTTGCCATCCCTGACCCCGCTGGAGAATCCTAGCCCGTGCCCCAGTTCCTGAAGGACAACATTAAGAAAATCGAGCGCAACTCCCTGAATGCCGTCGCGGGTATCGTAATCATATTGATAACCGACGTTGTAGCTAGTGTAGGAATCAGCGCCGATGAGCGCCGTAATGAAGTCCGGGCCCTTATAGATGCCGAGTGCCTTCTGAACGGCCGGAGAAATTCCTACGGTACTGCTGGAGAAATTCGCTAGATTGGCGATAGCGACCGAATCAAGCGAGGTCTTTGCGTCGGCGATGATCGCAGCACGCCAATCGGTCTGCTTGGTGCTGATCGGAGAGGTCAATGCCAAACCCAGCGCACCGCTGGTGCTGCCGTTGACGACATTGACCTTCAAGTCGACGGTAATGTCATCCTTAAAGATTGATTCAAAGAACCACTTGGCGGCCTTGAAGTTAACATCATAAACGCTGCCGGGCGTAATCGTTCCTCCAGCGTCGATAATGTTGATAATAACCGCATCGGCACTGGTGGTGGAACCAAGCGCCAGCGCTGCGGCGGTGGCATATGCAAACGATCGACCCTTGTTCATCGAAACTCCCCTTTTGTTCAATCGCTATGGCCGCGCTGAATTATCCGGGCGGCAGATCGAATGTTGACGCGGTACTCAACTGCAGCATTGGGGAGCTTCATCGTATGGATCGTCGATTTTACATCCAGTAAAAAAATCGTAAATAAAAGCGAGGAGTAACAATCTATTACATTTTTAAAGTACACGAGAATATAATATTGCTGTTCAACAACTTGATGATTAACTTGCGGCCAAGTTCATGATATATATTACGGCTTGATCCATTTTGGTTCATTGGGCATCATGGAAGATAATGCCCAGCGTGTGCCGATTCCCGCTATGCAGGCGGCTCACACCGTGACGCATGTTGACGCGATAGCTGCCCCTGGCGCCTCTTACGGGGCGGTGGTGGACTGCGAAGGCGACGGCGTCGCCGTGCTGCAGCGAAACGACGTCGACCCGGCTCTGCATTCGCGGGCGCTGTTCGGTGAGGACGAATTCGCCGCCGGTGAAATCCTCGCCGGGTACGGAGAGCAAGATCGCGATCTGGATCGGAAAGACCAGCCCGCCGTAAAGATCCTGATGCAGGCAATTATAGTCGCCGGGTCCATATTGCAGCAGCAGCGGCGTCGGGCGGGTCTGGCCAGCGGCATGGCAGCGCGCGATATAATCGGCGTGATCGGCGGGGTAGGTCTGATCGATGCCCATTCGCTCGTTCCAGCGATTGGCGAGATCGGCGAACTGTGGGTAGATCGCTGTCCTCAACGCTTCGATCGGGGCGGGTAGCGGGTAGCTGAAATAACGATACTCCCCTCTGCCGAACCCATGCCGGGCCATGACAACCCGGCTGCGAAAGCGGCAGTCGTCGGAATAAAGTGCTGCGATCGTGCGGCATTCTTCCGGGGATAGCAATTGCGGCAGGATCGCGCTGCCCGTGTCGTCGACTTGGTGTGTGATCGCCGGCCAATCATAGGACAGGACCCGCGCCGCTGGGGATGAAAGCGGTGCGTCGGGAAGCGGGGCGGACAAAATTCGGGGCATAGTTTTCGCTGGTCCGATCGAGGGTGTTGCAGCGGTTGTGGCGCGCGTCGCGATCGGATGCGCCCCGTTCCTTGTTCTCAAATTCGGTCGCCGGCCGCGCTGATCGTTTCGGATCGCGGCTGCTCCACATCTCTGGCAGTGGCTATTGTGATGAAGCCAACATTAGCATAGCGTTTCGAGACTACATCGGGGATGCAATGTTCGCTCAACTGCTGACGCCGGACTATGCCCCGTTCGCGATCGCGTTCGTCGTCATGATCGGCATCGGGCTGATCGAGGCGATCGGGCTCGGTTTCGGGCATCTCGATCTCCACGGCGGAATCGATGCCGATGCGGACGGTGGATTGCTCGGCTGGCTCGGGCTGGGCCGCGAATTGCCGATCCTCATCTGGCTGACGTCATTGCTCGGCTGCTTTGCGCTCGTCGGCCTCGCGATCCAGCAGGTCGCCAGCGCCTTCACTGGTGCGCCGCTGCATTGGGGGCTGGCCGTCGGCAGCGCAGCCGTCGTCGGCAGCATGCTCAACACATTGGCGGCGAACGGGCTGGCGCGGATCATGCCGGGTTTTGAGACCTCCGCGATCACCACCGACGAATTGCTGCGCCGCCGCGGCACGATCCTCGAGGGCGCGGCGCGCCGCGGCAGCCCGGCGCGTGCCAAGGTCGTCGACCAGCATGGCCAGGCGCATTTCATCATGGTCGAGCCGCATCAGGACGAGGGCAGCATTGCCCAGGGCGAAACCGTGCTGCTCGTCCGGCGTGAGGGGAATATGTTTTTCGCGGTTCCCGATCGGGACCCGCTGCTCCGCTCAATCTGATTTGAGCAGCGCGTAACACCGGGGGAGTTTCATGCCTGAGTCACTGATCAACATTCTGATTTACGCCGCGATCGTCCTGTTCTCGCTGATCGTGATCGGGATCATCCTGACCCGGCTCTATCGCCGCGCGACCAAGGACGTGGCGCTGATCCGCACCGGTTTCGGTGGCGAGAAGGTAGTGCTCAACGGCGGCGTCATGGTCGTCCCCGTGCTGCACGAGTTGATGCAGGTGCGGCTGACGACGGTGAAGCTGGAGGTCTCGCGGCTCAACAAGGATGCGCTGATCACGCTCGACAAATTGCGCGTCGACGTGATCGGGCTGTTCCATATCAAGGTGAAGCCGGACATGCAGTCGATCGCCGCGGCGGCGCAGACGCTGGGCGATTCGGTCAACAATCCCGATGCGGTAAAGTCGCTGCTCGACGGCAAGCTGGTCTCCGCGTTGCGCTCGGTGGCGGCGACGATGACGATGGAGCATCTCCACGCCAATCGCGCCGATTTCATCCAGAAGGTGCAGGAAGCGCTGATGACCGATCTGGATATGAATGGCTTCCAGCTCGAATCGGTCAGCATCACTCATTTCGACCAGACTGCGTTCGAGCATTTCAACGAAAACAATGCGTTCGACGCCGAGGGCCTTACCGTGCTGACCCGCACGATCGAGGAGCGCAAGAAGGTCCGCAACGATATCGTCGCGACCAACCGGGTCGAGATCGAGCAGCGCAACCTCGAGGCGAACAAACAGTCGCTCGAGATCGCGCAAGCGGCGGAGCAGGCGCGGCTGACGCAGGAACAGACACTTGCCGCGCTGCGCGCCGAACAATCGACCGCGATCGCCACCGCCGAGGCCGAGCAGACTCGCGTTGCCGAGATCGCGCGGATCACCGCGATGCAGGCGCAGACCGTGGCGCAGACCGAGGCGGACAAGGTCACCCAGACCGCGAACATCAGTCGCGACGGCGCGATCCAGACCGCGACGATCGAGCGCGATCGCAACATCGAGCTCGCGCGCATCACCACTGCGGTGCAGACCGCGCAAAAGTCCGAGGAGGAATCGAAGGCGATCGCCGCGGCCAATGAGGCGCGCGCGCTTGCGGTTCGCGCGGAGGAAAGCGTCGCCACCGCCAAGGCGACCGAAATCGCCAACCGCAACAAGAACGTCGCGGTGATCGCCGCGACCCAGCGTGCGCAGGAGGAAGCGGTCGGGATCACCGTCGCCGCCGGCGCCGAAAAGGAAGCGGCCGAGGCGCGCGCGATCGCGCTCAAGACCGAGGCGACCGCCGAATCCGAGGCCGAGAAGGTCCGTGCCGAGGGGCGCGAGGCAGCGTTCAAGGTCGATGCGGCGGGGCAGGCGCTGCTCAACGAGGCGATCAACCTGCGCAGCGACGCGCAGACCGCGTTGCTGATCCGCCAGGCGATGCTCGAGGCGCTGCCGGGGATCATCGCTGCGGCGAGCAAGCCGCTGGAGAATATCGACAAAATCGGCATCGTCGACGCGCGCGGGCTGCACGGCGAGGGTGCGAGCGACGGTGAGGGAGCCAACGGCCAGGCCAATCTGGCCGACGCGGCGGTGGCGGCGGCGATGCGCTATCGCGTCGGCGGGCCGCTGATCGATGCGCTGATGAGCGAACTCGGCATGAGCGGCACGTCGCTCAACGGGATGCTTGCCGGCGCGACCGCAGCGACCGGTGCCGGCGCGAACGGCGCGGTGCCGGCGACGGTGCGCGAGGGCGATACGCCGCGGTGAGAAGGCAGACGATGCCGGCGGCGATCACGCTGCCGGCATCGTCCGAAATTTCGTGCGCTGAATCGGAGCGCCGGCGCGCTACGCGCGCGTCAGCCTCGTCATCAGTACCTCGCGGCGCAGCGTGAACCCGAGCGCCTCATAGAGCGCGATCGCCCCGGTGTTCGCGGCATAGGCGTGGAGGAACGGCGTCTCGCCGCGGCCGAGAATGCGTGTCGCGACGTGCCGCATCAGTGCGCCGGCATAGCCGCGGCCGCGATGATCCGGGTGAGTGCAAACGCCGCTCACCTCGGTGAAGCCGTCGGGCTTCATCCGCTCGCCGGCCATCGCGATCAATTCGCCGTCGATCTTCACCCCGACGAAATCGCCGAGCTGGTGAGTGCGCGCGAAGAACGGGCCGGGTTCAGTGAGCGCGGTGAGCGCGCGCATCGCGGGCGCGTCGGCCTCGCTCAACGGGACGATCGCGAAATCGACGCGCGGCCCCGGCGTCAGTTGCGGCGCGACCATCTGGACGCCGAGATCCTGCGACACGACCGCCACGCCCGGAATCCGGGCGGGCGGATCGGCTTCGAGCAGCGCGACATCGCCCTGTTCCGCGATCAGGTCGACAAGCCCCGCGAGGCTGGCATCCGATTGGTCCGCGACCGCCGCAAAGACGCCGTAAGCGAGATCGTACCGCCGCGCGCCGCCGCGGACGATCGCAAAGGGCGAATGGCGGCCATTGAGCGCGGACCAAGCGCAGCGATCGAGCGGATGCGGGGCTGTCATGCCACTGTCGTAGCGTTGTTCACGACGGTTGGTCGAGATCGCAATATCAGGTTGCCGGAGCTTAACTTGCCGACGCTCGCGCGATCGTGTGCCCGACGAAGCCCGACGGTTTCATCTTGCGCTCGTCGTCCGACGGCGGCGTGGCAAAGATGCCCCACCGGGCAAGCCGGTCGCCCAGCGAAATGCTCGAGGTGAGCGAGATCAGCCAGGGGGACGCGAGCAGCCCCGCGATCACCGGCGACAGCCAAAGCCCAAGAACCGGATCGAACACCCCCACGACGATGAACGCTGCGGCAAGCGCCAAATGTTCGCGCACCTTGGGCAATACCTCGCGCAACGGGATGCCGGCGGTTTCGCGGCTCTGCACCGACCAGTTCGACGGAATGCCGAGCAACAGCCCGATCATCGCCTTGGTCTGGGTCACCATCGTCACCGGCGCGAGCAGGATCGCGAGCAGGATTTCGAGAACCGCCGATTTGGCGACCGCCGCCGCGCCGCCGAAGCTGCGCCGCCGCTCGCGATCCGCCAGCACCCAGATGACCCCCAGCGCCTTGAGCCCGAACAGGCAGAGCAAGGTCACCACGAGCACCGCCGCGGGCGGCCCCTCGACGATCGCGTCATGCACGCCGAGCAATCGTTGCGCGATCTCGGCGAGGATCAGCAGCAGCCACGCGGGCGAGGTGAGATAGGCGGACGCACCGATCAGCAGATGCAAGCGGCTCGTCCAGTGGAATCCAGCCGAATCGAGCAGCCGCAGGTGCTGGAGATTGCCCTGCGCCCAGCGGCGATCGCGAATCGCGTGGTCGATGATCGTCGGGGGGAATTCCTCATAGCTGCCGTTGATCATCACCATATGCACCGACCAGCCACGCCGGCGCAGCAGCGCCGCCTCGACCATATCGTGGCTCTGGATCAGCCCACCGAACGGCGGCGCACCGGGAAGATCGGGCAGCCCGCAGCATTCGGCGAAGGCACGGGTGCGGATGATCGCATTATGCCCCCAGAAATTAGCCTCGGAGCCCGACCACCACACCAGCCCGGCCGAGGAGATCGGGCCATAGGCACAGGTCGCGAACTGCATCCAGCGCTGGAACAGAGTGCGCGCATTGATGATCATCGGCACGGTCTGCAACAGCCCGACGGTCGGCTTGCTTTCCATGATCGCAGCCATGCCCAGCATCGCGCTGCCGCTCATCAGGCTGTCGGCATCGAGCACGATCATCTGCTCATAGGCGCCGCCGAACCGGCGCACCCATTCGGCGACGTTGCCCGGCTTCTTGCCGACATTTTGGATGCGCCGACGATAATAGACCGGGATCGGCGCGGTCGGGGCGAGTTTCGCCCAGGTGGCCTCCTCCAGCTTGCCGTGCAACTCGCTCGAATCGCTGAGGATGAAGAAATCGAAGAAGGTCGCGCCGCCGGCATCGGCGACCGATTGCGTCATCGCGGCGACCCGGCCGAAGGTGGCCTCGATGCTCTCGTTATGCACCGGCATCAGGATCGCGGTGCGGTGGCGCAACGTGCCGGCCGGCCGCGGAATCGGCGCGAAGCCGGGGTGGTCCCCGGTGATCAGGTTGATGAACCCGACCAGCCCGCTGACGAAGCCGAACGCGATCCAACTCACCAGCGGCAGGAACAGCGCGAGCAACAGCACATCGAGCACGCCGATGCCGTCCTCGCTGAGCGCGACGCGCATCCCGGTGGAGGCATACATGCCAAGCACCGCGGTCGCGACGATCAGCAGCAGGCGCTTGGCGAGCAGCCCCGGCGGGACGGTGCGCGTCTCGATCGTGCCGGGGGGATTACCGTGGAAGCGTTGCTCGGGCATCGCGAGCGGCGCCTCCGGGGGGAGGGGGGCGGGACGCATCATGACGATAAAGGCTCGATCAGGGTTTCGGAGAGGGCGGAGTTGTTGTGGCGGAGGAATAGCCGAAGATCTTTCGGATTGCTCGCGTCGGTGCGGATATCGAGGGTGACGCGCCAGCGGCCGCTCTGGCGCGCAAGCGGATAAGCGGCCACCGCCAGCAGCGCCGGCTTGGCGACGTTGACGACCGCCTCGACCCCGCTCTGGCGATCGAGCCCGGCCAGCGCCTTGCCCTCGAAATCGACGACATATTTGCGCGCGCCGGGGATCGTGTCGCCGCCGGGAATGCCCGCCGCGCCGCTCCAATTATCCACCACGCGCGCGGCATTGCCGTCGAACGGATCCTGCGACATCCAGCGCAGCCGATAGGCGAAATCGCGGCGCTCGCCGGCGCGGGCCGGCTGGTCGCTGTGCCAGAAGGCGACGATATTGTCGTTGGTCTCGCTGTCGGTCGGCATCTCGTACAGCAGTACCGAGCCTTTCCCCCAATCCCCGACCGGCTCGATCCACAGGCTCGGGCGGCGGTCGTAGAAGGCGCCGTCGTCCTGATAATCGGCGAAACGCTGGTCGCGCTGGATCAGGCCGAAGCCTTTGACGCCGTCGGCGCGGAAGCTGACGGTGCGCGGGTGCGGCGGATTGGCGAGCGGGCGCCAGATGCGCTCGCCGCTGCCGGACCAGATCGCCAGCCCGTCCGAATCGTGGATTTCGGGCCGCCAGTCGGTCGCGACGCGGCGATCGTTCTGATCGTACCAGAACATGCTCGTCGCGGGCGCGATCCCCAGCCGGCGGATGTCGCGCCGGAAGAACAGCGACGATCGCACCGCCTGGGTGACGCCCTCCGGCGTCAGCGCGCAATCGAACGCGAAGGCGCCGGTCACGCTCGCCCCGTCGAGCAGCGCGTGGACCCGCAGCCGCCCGGGCGAGGCGGCCTCGATCCAGAATTCGGTGAAAGACGGGAATTCCTCCGGGCCGTCGAGCCCGGTATCGACCGCAATGCCGCGCGCCGAAAGGCCATATTGGTCCTGCGGCCCCACCGCGCGGAAATAGGAGGCGCCGAGAAAGGCGAGCCAGTCGCCGGCCAGATTGGGGTTGAGCACGCGAAAGCCCGCCGGATCGGTCGCGTTGTTACCGGCGAACAGCCCATTTGCCGCGAGCAGCGGGCGTGCCATCCCGCCTTCGACGAGGTTGAGCGCGACCGCCTCGCGCGCGAGATGCGTCACCGGCATCAGCCGCACGAACCCCGCCAGCCGTTCCGCCGCGCCATAAGCGCGTTGCGTCGCGGCGTCGAAATTGGGCGCGAAATCGGGCGCGTGCGGGCGCGGGACATAGCGGCGCCCGGCGAGCGCCTGCGCGCGTGCGACCAGCACGTCCCACGAAAAGGGCGTCGCCGGCCCGAATTTGGGCGGGCGACCGGCCGCCGCGGCGCTTTGCGCAGCGACCATTGCGCCGGCCAGAAGCGCGAGGCTGGACCGCCGTGAAATGCCTGTCGTGCTGTTCAAATCCGTACCGCTATTAGTCAGATGTAATTCCTCTTACGGCAAGCGCGCGCAAAAACGCCGCAGCCTCTAACGGCTTACGGCGTATCCCGACCGGCTCAGCGCAGCCCGGTGATGACGCGCATGCCGGGTTTCAGCATGTCCGACGCCACCTCGCTGTTGCGCCCGTCGCTGCCGCCGCGGGTGACGGGGACGCGTTGCGGCGTGCCGTCGCTGCCGGTGACATAGACGGCCTCGCCGCGCACCACGCCCGGTGGGCGCGCGGCATCGCTCGCCCGCCCGAAGCGCAATGCGCTGTCCGGCACGACCAGTGCATCGCGGTGCATCCCGAGATCGATCTGCACCGTGACGGCGGTTCCAACCCGCAACGCGCCACCCGGGTTCCCCAGCTCGAGCGCGATGCCGACCGGGGTGCTGTCGACGGATATGGGGGCCGATGCGCTGCGTGCCAATGCCGGCGGCGCGGCGGTTTCGGTCAGCCGGAGGATCGGCGCGGAAACCGCTTTCCCCGGCGCGACGGTGACGATCGCGCGTACCGCGCGCGCGGCGCGCAGCCGCTGCGCCTGGGCGCGATCGGTGGCGATATCGAGGCGCAGCCGGGTATAGGGCTCGGCGATCGCGAACAGATGCTGCCCGGGATTGGCGCCGACGCGCTGGCCGATCGCGACGAAGCGTCGCGAGACCACCCCGGCGACGGGGGCGCGGATATCCGCCGAGGCGAGTTGCGCCTCCCGTTCGCTCAGCGCGGTGCGCGCGGCGGCGAGTTCCACCTGCGCGGTATCGACCGCATCGGCGGCGCGTCGCGCGGCATCCTGCGCGGCGGTCATTTCGCGATCGGATGGGACACTGCCGCCCGAGCGCCGGCGCACGCGTTGATAAAGCCCCAGCCGCGCGTCGACATCCGCTTTCGTCGCCTGCGCCTTGGCCAGCGCCGCCTGCCGCGTGTCGAGCAGTTCCCGCGCTGCGGCGATCGCTTCCCGCAGCGGCGCCGGATCGAGCCGGGCGAGGATATCACCCGCGTTCACCGGCTGGTTGTCCGCGACCGGGATCGCGCGGATCACGCCTTCCTGCCCGGCATCGACGAGATGCACCGCGACGGGTTGCAGCCGCCCGCTGCCGAACAGTTTCAGCGGGATGTCGACGCGCGTGACCGGCTCAGAGGCATATTCGGTCGCCAGCCCGCCGCTCACGAACCGGCCGACGAGAACGATCAGCACGACCCCGGCGAGCCCGATCGAAAGCCACCTTATCCACCAGCCCCACGACCCGCCGGGCTTGGTGCCGAGGAACTCGTCGACCGATGTGCCGGCGGGCGGATCGGGGCTGTCAGGGGCGTCGGTCATTCGCCCCCGGCTCCCAGCTTCCGCCCAGCGCCGTGAACAGGTCGATCAGCGCGGCGGCGCGATCCGCTGCCGCGCCGACCCGCTCGTCGCGCACCCCGAGCAAGGCACGCTCGGCACTCTGCAGCGCGACATGATCGGTCAGCCCCTCGCGATATTGCTTCCGCGCAAGGACGGCGAGCTGCTCGGCTTCGTCGACCGCCTTTTCCAGCGCGGCTTCGCGCGCCTTGGCGGCGGCGAACGCCGTCTGCGCATTCTCGACCTCCTCCAGCGTTTGCAGCACCACCTCCTTGTACGCGGCGACCGCGCCGTTCGAGCCGCCGCCCCATATTTTGCCACGCCCGACGCGTTGCGCGGCGAGTTGCACGTCGGCGCGGCGATTGATCAGGTCGGACGGGGCGCCAACGGTAACCTCCGCCGGCCCCACCGGGACCGGCGCGATCGGCGCGAGCTGGTCGCGGAGCGCGGCGGGGAGCTGCCCGGTCAGCACCGCGATCCGCGCCGCATCCGCCGCGATCGCCGCTTCGAGCACGGGAATGCCGGCCGCGACACGATCGCTATCGGCCGCGATCTGCAGCGCATCGAGCGGGGTGACGAGCTTGGCCTCTTCGCGGAATCGCGCGATCGCCTGATCGTCCTGCCGCGCGGCGAGATAGGCGCGGATATTCTCGATCTTCGCCTGCCGCGTGCGGAGCGCGACATAGCTGCGCGCGATCGCCGCCTCGGTGGCGATGCGCTTTACCGTTTGTTGATAGCCGGTCTTGCCGTTCGCCGCGGAATCGGCTGCGCCGACGCGCTCGATCAGACTGTTGAGCAGCGGATCATCGAAATGCCGCCACCATTGGGCGAGGTTCTCGGCCTGAGCGGGCGGTTGCGCGGTCGAATCGGTCGAATAACGGTCCGGCAGCCCGAGGTCCGCGAGCGTGACCGGGCGCCCGCCCGACGCGCCTTCGCATCCGGACAATCCCAGCATCGCCGCGGCGCACAACATTGCTGTCCTAGCTACGCCCATTCACATCCCGATACGTTAACCACAATACATGTTGCGGACCCCGAACGATCGACGTGCGAGGGCGTTGCGGCCGTTTCTTCAAATCGAACGGCGTTTCTTGCGGGTGTCTTTAAAATGCAAGTGCTGCGCGCCTTGCTGACGCAGAACCGCGCCCGTGAGGCTTGCGCTCTCCTCGGTTCTTCTGGGCTGGCGAGAAAGCGGGCAGGTGCCTGATTTCAGCGGAAATCGCGGCGTTGCGCGATGTCCGTCAGGCTGCAAGGTGGCTCCCCGAGTTGGATTCGAACCAACGGCCGCTCGATTAACAGTCGAGAGCTCTACCGCTGAGCTATCGGGGAATGCCTTGCGGGAGGCGCGTCTATAGCCGGCCGTTTCAGAGATGCAACCCCCGTTTCGCGATGATTTTCACGCGATGAACTGTTCCATCGTAATTCGGTCGTCGAGCGCATGTTCGGGATCGAACAGCAAGGTCAGTTCGCGCGCGCGGTCCATCGCAATATCCACCTGTGCGACATCGCGAATCTCGCGCTGATCGGCCACCGCGGAGACCGGGCGCTTGCCGGGTTCGAGGATGCGCAGCGAGACGCGCGCGCGATCGGGCAGGATCGCGCCGCGCCAGCGCCGCGGGCGGAACGCGCTGATCGGGGTGAGCGCGAGCATCGCCGAGCCGAGCGGCAGGATCGGGCCGTGCGCGGAAAGATTATAGGCGGTCGAGCCGGCGGGGGTGGCGACGAGGATGCCGTCGCAGGCCAGTTCCTCCAGCACGATGCGATCGTTGACCGTCACCTCGATCTTCGCGGTCTGCCGCGTTTCGCGCAGCAGCGACACCTCGTTGATCGCGGGGAGCGCGTGGATGCGGCCGTCGATCCCCGTCGCAGTCATCATCAGCGGCGTCACCTTGAACGCGCGCGCGCGATCGAGCCGGTCGTCGAGTCCGTGCCGGCGCCATTCGTTCATCAGGAACCCGATCGTGCCGAGGTTCATCCCGAACACGGGGGGCGGGGGGCGGCGCGCCTCGAGCATCGCGTGGAGCGTCTGGAGCAGGAAACCGTCGCCGCCCAATGCAATGACCAGATCGGCCTCGTCGATCGGGCACCAATCCCATGCGTCGCGCAATTCGGCGCGCGCGGCCTGCGCCTGGGCGGTGGGCGAGGCGACCAGCGCCCGCCGAAGATAGCTGGTCATCCGCCGGTCACGCTCATGTGGCGCGATACCGCGGGAGCGCCGCCGCGCGCGATGCGGAAATCGTGCGCCTGCGGCTTGGCGGCGATCGCCGCATCGATCGCGGCATCGAGCCCGGCGATTCCGCCGGTGCGCAGCGCGGTCTTGAGGTCGGCGTGATCGTCATGACCGAGGCACGAGAACAGCCGCCCTTCGGTGGTCAGCCGCACGCGGTTGCAGCCGTCGCAGAAATTGTTGGTGAGCGGGGAGATCAGCCCGAGCCGGGTCTTGCTGTCGCCGACGCGCCAGTAACGCGCCGGACCGCCGGTGCTGCCGGCATCGCGCGCCAGCTCGCGGTGCGCGGCGAGGCGCTCGAACACCGCCGACAGCGGGACGAAGCGATCGGCGCGATCCTCATCGATCGTGCCGAGCGGCATCGTCTCGATCAGCGTCAGATCGAGTCCTTCGGCGACGCACCAGTCGAGCATCGCGGGAATCTCGTCCTCGTTGAGCCCCTTGAGCGCAACCATGTTGATCTTGACGCGCAACCCGGCGGCCTGTGCGGCGGCGATGCCGGCGAGCACCTGCGCGACGTCGCCGTGCCGCGTGATATAGCGGAAGCGCTCGGGATCACGGCTGTCGAGGCTGACGTTGATGCGCCGCACCCCCGCATCGAACAGCGCATCGGCGTGATCGGCGAGCCGCGTGGCATTGGTGGTCAGCGTCAGTTCGTCGAGCCCGTTCCCGACATGCCCGCCGAGCCTTTGCACCAGATCGGTCACGTCGCGGCGCACCAAAGGCTCGCCGCCGGTCAAACGGATCTTGCGTACCCCGCGCGCGATGAAGCGCTCGGCGATGATCGCGATTTCGTCCAGCGTCAGCACCTGCGCGCGCGGCAGGAAGGTCATCTTCTCCGCCATGCAATAGCGGCAGCGCAGATCGCAGCGATCGGTGACCGAGACACGCAAATAGCGGATCGTGCGGCCGAAGCCGTCGACAAGCGCACCGGGCGCGGAAGGAGCGGGGGCCGCGGTCATCTTCGTCCATAGAGCTAGGCGCTCCGACCCGGTGCGGCAAGCCTCAACTCCCCTTCCTGGTCGGGAGGGGAGTGCAAAAGAACCGGTCCCGAAATGACTCATATCGGGACGTGCGTGACGATTGGCGCGGCGGCGGCGGAGCGCTAACACAGGCGCCGATGCCGGCCTTTACTACACCGACCTATACGATTGCCATCGCGCCCGACGCGGCGCGCGCGGCGCTTGAGCCGCTCCTCGCCGCCGCCGGCTGGGTAAGCACGGACACCGCGCCGCTCGTCCGGCTGGTCGACGCGCGCCGCGAGATGACGACGCTGGCGGCGCTGGCCGGGGTCGCGTTCGAGGAACAATCGGGGCTGCTCGCGATCGTCACGAACGATGCCGCGCGTGACACGGCCTATGATGCGGGTGCGACGCATGCGGTGGTGGGCGACGAGCCCGCGGCGTTGCTGCGCTCGCTGCGCTTCGCCGGGCGTCACGCGCGGCGCGTGCGGCGTCAGGCGCGCGCGCGACGGATCGACGAGGCGGCGCCGGGCGAGGTGGCGCGTTTCCTCGCCGCGCGCGCGGCGGACGGCACCGCGCTGGCGATGATCGCGATCCGCCTGACGCGGTTCGATATCGTCAATGCGGCATTCGGGCGCTCGACCGGCGATGCGTTGCTCGCGGCGGCGTTCGCGCGGATCGTCGAGGCATTGTCGCCGGTCGCGCCGAGGGATCGCCAGATCGCCCGCGGCGACGGCGCGTTGTTCGAGATCGCGCTTGCGGCGGACGAGGCGGCGCTGGCGACGGTGGTGGCGGCGATCGAGACCGCGCTGGCGCGGCCGTTCGATACCGGCGACGCGATGGTCAATCTCGGCGCGCGGATCGGGGTCGCACGCGCGGCGAACGGCGGCCAGGTCGACGATCTGCCGACCCGCGCGCGCGAGGCGCTGGAGCCGGCACGCGACGGCGGCGCGGTGCGCCAGGCGGCCCGCTCGCATGCCGCACCGCTCGCCCGGCTCGCCGCCGATCTGCATCGCGCGATCGAGCGCCAGGAGATTGCGATCCTGTTCCAGCCGCAGGTGACGCTGGCCTCGGGGGCGATCACCGGGGTCGAGGCGCTGGCGCGCTGGGATCATCCGATGCTCGGTATCCTGGGGGCGGAGACGTTGTTCGCCGCCGCTGACCGCGCCGATCTCGGGGCGGCGCTGTCGGAACATATCCTGATGCGCGCGCTGGGCGCCGCGTCTGACTGGCCGGCGACGCTCGCGGAACTGCGCATCTCGGTCAACGTCACCGCGGCCGATGTCGCGCGGCCCGATTTCGTTGCGCGCTTCCTCGATCATGTCGCGGAAAGCGGTATCGCGCGCGCGCGCGTCACCGCCGAGATCACCGAGACGGGGCTGATCGGCGACCTCGACGTGGCCGCCGCCGCGCTGGGGGCGTTGCGCGAGCAGGAGGTGCGCGTCGCGATCGACGATTTCGGCACCGGTTATTCGAGCCTCGCCTATCTCAAGGCGCTGCCGCTCGATTACCTCAAGATCGACCGCAGCCTGACGCGCGACATCGCCGGATCGGCGCGCGACCGGGTGATCGTCCGCGGGGTGATCGCGATGGCGCATGCGCTGGGGCTCGCGACGATCGCCGAGGGAGTGGAAACCGCGATGGAGCGCGATCTGCTCGCGGGCGAGGGATGCGATCTCTACCAGGGCTATCTCTGCGCCGGCGCGCTCGACAGCGCGGGGCTCGCCGCGCTGGTCGCGGGCTGGACGCTCAACCCGCGGCCTTCGCCAGCCCTTTCGACAATTGCAGCGCACCGTTGAGCCGCGCATCGGCGTCAGCCCATGAACGCGTCAGCGCGAATTTCGAGTCCGGCCTGAGCTTGGCGATCGCCCCCAGCCGCTGAACATAAGCGAGCAGCCCCTCGACATTGGGCGGACGATCGTCGTGGAAGGTGACCAGCGCGCCCTTCGGCCCGATATCCATCTTCGCGACGCACGCCTTTTTGGCGTTCATCTTGATCTCGATCACGCGGATGAGATTTTCGGTTGCGTCGGGAAGCGCGCCGAAACGGTCGATCATCTCGGCGGCGAACGCCTCCAGCGCCTGTTTGTCGTCGAGCTCGTTGAGCCGGCGATAGAGCCCCATGCGCAGATCGAGATCGGGGACATAGTCCTCGGGGATCAGGATCGGCGCGTCGACGGTGATCTGCGGCGAGAAATCGCGCTTGCGTTCGGCGAGCCCGCCCGCCTTGGCGTCGAGGATCGCCTCCTCCAGCATCGACTGGTAAAGTTCGTAGCCGACTTCCTTGATATGCCCTGATTGTTCGTCGCCGAGCAGATTGCCCGCGCCGCGGATATCGAGATCGTGGCTGGCGAGCTGGAAACCGGCGCCGAGCGAATCGAGATCGGACAATACCTTGAGACGCTTTTCCGCCGCATCGGTCATCTGCCGTTCGGGCGGGGTGACGAGATAGGCATAGGCGCGCGTCTTGGAGCGCCCCACGCGGCCGCGCAGCTGATAGAGCTGCGCCAGCCCGAAGCGATCTGCGCGGTTGACGATCATCGTATTGGCGGAAGGGATGTCGATCCCGCTCTCGATGATCGAGGTGGAGACAAGCACCTCGAACTTCTTGTCGTAGAACGCTGACATGCGCTCCTCGACCTCGCCCGCCGCCATCTGGCCGTGCGCGATGACATAGCGGATCTCGGGCACCTCGTTGCGCAGATACTCCTCGATATCGGGGAGATCGGCGATGCGCGGGGTGACGAGGAAGCTCTGCCCGCCGCGATAATGTTCGCGCAGCAACGCCTCGCGCAGCACCACCGGATCCCACGGCATGACATAGGTGCGCACTGCGAGGCGGTCGACCGGCGGGGTCTGGATCACCGACAATTCGCGCAGGCCCGACATCGCCATCTGCAAGGTGCGCGGGATCGGGGTGGCGGTGAGGGTGAGGACGTGGACGTCGCTCTTGAGCGCCTTCAACCGCTCCTTGTGGGTGACGCCGAAACGCTGCTCCTCGTCGACGATGACGAGCCCGAGCCGCTTGAACTCCACCCCCTTCGCCAGCACCGCATGCGTGCCGATGATGATATCGAGATCGCCCGAGGCGAGCCGCTCGCGGGTCGTTTTCGCCTCATTGGCCGAGACGAGGCGGGAGAGGCGCCCGATATTGATCGGGAAGCCCTCGAAGCGCGCGACGAAATTCTGGTAATGCTGGCGCGCGAGCAATGTGGTGGGGCACACGACCGCGACCTGCATCCCGGCCAGTGCCGCGACGAACGCCGCGCGCAGCGCCACCTCGGTCTTGCCGAAGCCGACATCGCCGACGATCAGCCGATCCATCGGCTTGCCGGCGGAAAGATCGGCCAGCACATCCTCGATCGCGCGATCCTGATCGTCGGTTTCCTCATAAGGGAAGCGATCGACGAAGGTCGGGAAGCCGTTGCTGTCGGGTTCGGCCACCTCGCCGGTGCGCAGCGCACGTTCGGCGGCGACCGCGATCAGCTCGCCGGCGATCTCGCGGATGCGCTCCTTCATCCGCGCCTTGCGGCGCTGCCACGCCTCGCCGCCGAGCTTGTCGAGCGCAGCGCCTTCCTCGCTTGACCCGTAGCGCGACAGGACTTCGAGATTTTCGACCGGAACGTAGAGCTTGTCGCCGCCGGCATAGGTCAGCGCGACGCAATCGTGCGGCGCGTTGCCGACCGGGATCGAGGTCAGCCCCTCATAGCGGCCGATGCCGTGATCGACGTGGACGACGAGATCGCCCGGCGAGAGCGTCGCCAGCTCGGCGAGAAAGGCATCGGCGGACTTGCGGCGCTTCTGGCGACGGACGAGGCGGTCGCCGAGCATGTCCTGCTCGGTGAGCAACCCGACGCGCGGCGCGGTGAAGCCATGATCGAGCGGCAGGACGATCAGCGCGACCTGCGTCTCGCCGACCCCCAAAGCTTCCTGCCACGTTTCGACCGGCTTGGCGCCGTTCAGCCCGTGATCCTTGAGCAGATTGCCGAGCCGGTCGCGCGCGCCGACCGAATAGCTTGCCAGCACCGGGGTCCGGCCGTCCTTGCGCAGCTTGGCAAGGTGCGCGACCACCGCCTCATAGACATTGGTGCCGGCGGCGCGCTCCGGGGCGAAATCGCGTGCGCCATCGACCCCGAAATCGACCACGCTGGCGGATTCGGGCTCGTGAAAGGAGGTGGTGAGATGCGCGGTCGCCGCGTCGAGCCCCGCGCGCCATTCGGTATCGTCGAGATAGAGCGTCTTGGCGGTCAGCGCGCGATAACTGCCGGGCTGGGCGGCCTCGGCGCGTTTGCGGTTCTCGTAATAATCGGCGATCGCCTCAAGTCGCGCCTCGGCGGCGGCGGTGACCCCGCTGTCGCGGATCACCAGCGCATCCTCGCCGAGATGATCGAAGATGCTCGCCAGCTTCTCCTCGAACAAGGGCAGCCAATGTTCCATCCCGGCGAGCCGTCGCCCGTCGCTCACCGCCTGATAAAGCGGATCGCCGGTCGCGGTCGCGCCGAAGGTCTCGCGATAGCGGGTGCGGAAGCGCTTGATGCTCTCGTCATCGAGCAAGGCTTCGGAGGCGGGGAGCAGGGTGAAGCCGTCGATCCGCCCGGTGGTACGCTGGTCGGCGGGGTCGAAGGTGCGGACGCTCTCGATCTCGTCGCCGAAGAAATCGAGCCGCAACGCCTGTTCCTCGCCGCTCGGGAACAGATCGACGATCCCGCCGCGAATCGCATATTCGCCCGCGTCATGCACCGTGTCGGTGCGGACATAGCCATTGGCCTGCAGCAGCGCGGCAAGCCGTTCGCGGCTGATCCGCTCGCCCGGCTTGAGATTGGCGACGAGCTGGCGGATGCGGAACGGGGTGAGCGTGCGCTGGGTCGCGGCATTGGCGGTGGTGAGGACGAGCTGCGCGCCGCGCGGTTTCTGCTGCAGCCGGTGGAGCGCGCCGATCCGCTCGGCCATCACGCGCAGGGTGGGGGAGGCGCGGTCGTAGGGCAGGCAATCCCACGCCGGGAATTCCACCACCTCCAGCTCGGGCGCGAAGAACGGCGCGGTGGCGGCGATCGCGCGCATCGCCGCCTCGTCGGGCGCGATGAACACCGCCCGCCGCGGCGCCGCACGCGCGAGATCGGCGAGCAGCGACGGCAGGAAACCCGCAGGGACGCCCGCAAGCGTCAGCGGGGAGGTGGCGGCGAGGATCTGCTTGAGTTCGGGCATCTATTTCCTGCCCTCGCGCGGGAGGGCTAACTTGTTCCCCTCCCTGGAAGGGAGGGGTTAGGGGTGGGTTGGTGTGGGGGGCACCGGTCCGCATCCTCGCGGGCCAACCCACCCCCGCCCCCTCCCTTCCAGGGAGGGGAGGAACGTCACTTCGGCACCTGCACGTAATTCAGCGCGCGCATCGCGTGCATCATCGCGCCATCCCATTGCGGCGGGCAGGGGATTGAGCCGATCGCCCAACCCATGATGTCGACATCCTGTTCCTCGAGCAGAGTTTCGAACCAGTCGAGTTCTGCCGCGCTCCAGCCGGCGTGATGCGCGTCGAAAAAACCGCCGATCATCAGATCGGCTTCGCGCGTGCCGCGATGCCAGGCGCGGAACCTCAGGCGTTTGAGGCGGATTTCGTGGTCCATCCGGACTCCAATGACAAAATGGCCGGCAGCATCGAAATGCCGTCGGCTTTCTGGAAAAGTCGTTCCTTCCGTGGGCTTCGCAAGCTCGACCCGAACGGTTAGGGCTGTGCACAGATAACCATGCGACCCGATATCCTCAATCCGTTGTTCGCCGAGGTGACCGCGTTGAAGGGCGTGGGGCCGGCGCTCGCCAAGCCGCTCGAGCGGCTGGGGATCGCGCGCGTCGTCGATCTGCTATTCCATTTGCCGACCGGGTGGATCGATCGCCTGCCGCGCACTAGGCTCGATGCGAGCGACGCGGGGCGGACGATCGCGATCACGCTCACCCCGCGCGATATCCGCAGCACCGGCTCGGCGCGCGCGCCGACGCGGGTGCAGGCGGCCGATGCGGCGGGGAATATCGTCAGCCTGGTCTATTTCGGCGGCTCCTCCGGTTGGGTGAAGAAGCTCTATCCGCTCGGCACCTCGGTGCGGATTTCGGGCAAGCTCGAAACCTATGGCCAGGAGCTTCAGATCATCCACCCCGATATCGAGGGCGACGAGGGATTCCGCGAGCGCGAGCCGATCTATCCTTTGTCCGAAGGGATCACCTCGCGCCGGCTCGCCGGGCTGGTCGAGCAGGCGCTGGCGCGGGCGCCCGATCTCCCCGAGTGGATCGACGCGGGGCTGAAGGCCAAGCGCCAATGGCCCGGCTGGAAGGAGGCAATCACCCGCATCCACACCGATCCGGCCGATCAGGCGGCGCGGACCCGGCTTGGCTATGACGAGGTGTTCGCCAACCAGCTCGCGCTGATGCTGGTGCGCGCCGATACGCGGCGGCGGCGCGGGCGCGCGTTGAAAGGCGACGGGCGGCTGCGCGACCAGCTCAAGCTGCCTTATGCGCTGACGGGGGCACAGGCGCGGACCGCCGCCGAAATCGAGGGCGATCTGGTGCAGGAGGCGCCGATGCTGCGCTTGCTGCAGGGCGACGTCGGCTCGGGCAAGACATTGGTCGCCGCGCTGGCCTTGCTGATCGCGGTCGAGGCGGGCGCGCAGGGGGCGATGCTCGCGCCGACCGAAATCCTCGCGCGGCAGCATTATGAGACGTTGCGTCGCACGCTCGCCGGGTTGCCGGTGGAGATTGCCGTGCTCACCGGGCGCGACAAAGGGCGCGCGCGCGAGGCGACCTTGATGGGGCTGGCGGACGGCTCGATCGATATCCTCGTCGGCACGCATGCGATCTTCCAGGAAGCGGTGGGGTATCGCGATCTCGCGCTGGTGGTGGTCGACGAGCAGCACCGCTTCGGGGTCGCCGAGCGGATGGCCTTGTCGGCGAAGGGCCGCGTCACCCCGCATCTGCTGGCGATGACCGCGACCCCGATCCCGCGCACGCTGACGCTCGCGCAATATGGCGAGATGGATCAGAGCCGGCTCGACGAAATGCCCCCCGGCCGCGAGCCGGTCGAAACGCGGGTGATCAGCGAGGAGCGGGTCGACGAAGTGGTCGCCGCGCTCGGCCGGCATCTTGCCGAGGGGAAGCAGGCCTATTGGGTTTGTCCGTTGGTCGAGGAGAGCGAGAAGGTCGATCTCGCCGCCGCCGAGGCGCGCGCCGCGGCGCTCGCCGCGCATTTCGGCGATCGCGTCGGGCTGGTCCACGGCAAGATGCGCGGCCCCGAAAAGGACGCGGTGATGGCCGCCTTCGCCGCGGGCCGCCACGGCGTGCTGGTCGCGACGACGGTGATCGAGGTGGGGGTCGACGTGCCCAATGCCACCTTGATCGTGATCGAACATGCCGATCGCTTCGGGCTGGCGCAGCTCCACCAGTTGCGCGGGCGGGTCGGGCGCGGCGGGGGGCATTCGATGTGCCTGTTGCTGCGCGGTAATGCCTTGTCCGAAACCTCGCGCGCGCGGCTCGCGCTGATGCGCGAGACCAATGACGGTTTCCGCATCGCCGAAGAGGACCTGAGGCTGCGCGGCGGGGGCGAGGTGCTCGGCACGCCCCAGTCGGGGGAGGCGGGGTTCCGGCTCGTCGCGCCCGAGCAGCTCGGCGCCTTGCTCCCGCCCGCGACCGACGATGCGCGGCTGCTGATCGACCGCGACGGCGGGCTCGACGCCGACCGCGGGCAGGCCGCCCGCACCGCGCTCTATCTGTTCGAGCGCGATGCCGGGGTGGCGTTATTGCGGTCCGGGTGAGCCGGCGGGGGGCAGGTCGCCCTCCCATTTCGCGACCACCGCGCTAGCCACCGCATTGCCGATCACGTTGGTCGCCGTCCGCCCCATGTCGAGGAAGTGGTCGACCGCGAGGATCAGCAACAGCCCCGCCTCGGGGATATGGAACATCGGCAAGGTCGCCGCGATCACGACGAGGCTCGCACGCGGCACCCCGGCGATCCCCTTCGAGGTGACCATCAGCACCAGCAGCATCGTGATCTGCGTTTCGATCGGCAGATGGATGCCATAGGCCTGCGCGATGAACAGAGAGGCGAACCCCATATAGATCATCGAGCCGTCGAGGTTGAACGAATAGCCGAGCGGCAGCACGAAGCTCGCGACGCGCGGCGGGACGCCGAACCGCTCGAGCGCCTCGAGCATCCGCGGATAGGCGGCCTCGGATGAAGCGGTGGAGAAAGCGACCAGCAACGGCTCGCGCACCTGCCGCGTCAGGTCGACGATCCGCCGCCCGATGAACAAGGCGCCGATCCCGAGCAGGATCGCCCAGAGGATCAACAGCGAGAGATAGAAGCTGCCCATGAAATAGGCGAGCTGGCCGATCACCTTCGGCCCGCGCTCGGTGAGTGTCCCGGCGACCGCGGCGAACACCGCGAAGGGGGCGAAGCGCATCACATAATCGGTGATCTGGAGCATCACATGCACCAGCGCGTCGATCGCGCGGACCAGGGGCTCGGCCTTTTCCCCGACCGCGGTGATCGCCACCCCGACGAAGATCGAGAGGATCACGATCTGCAGGATCTCATTCTTCGCCATCGCGTCGACCATCGAGGTCGGGAAGATATGCGAGATGAAATCCTTGAGGTTGAACGCGCCGGTTTCGACCCCCGTCGCCGCGCTCGCCGCCGGGAGCGTCAGATGCACCCCGACCCCCGGCTGGAACAGATTGACCAGCAGGAGCCCGAGTCCGAGCGACAACAGGCTGGCGCCGATGAACCACCCGAGGCTGCGGATACCGATCCGGCCCAGCGCCTTGGTATCCCCCATCTGCGCGATCCCCGCGACGAGCGTGGAGAAAACCAGCGGGGCGATGATCATCTTGATCAGCCGCAGGAAGATCGCGGTGACGATCGAGAAATAGCCCGCGATCTCCTCGAGCCGGGCCTGCGCCGGCGCCGAGCCGTCGCCGATCGCCATATTGAGCGCCAGCCCGACCACCAGGCCCAGCAACAACGCGATGAAGATATAGGTGGTCAGCCTCTTGCCCATATGCCCTCCCGATATGTGCCGCGGAGGCAAAGGGGATTGCTGCCGCGCGGTCAAGCGCCGTATCGCTTCGTCATGACGATCCATCGTTTTCTGCCGACGCGCCGTGGCCTGCTCGGGGCCGCTGCTTTGCTGCCGCTCGCGAGCTTTGCGGGGGTGCTCCGCGCCGCCGAGCCGGATCTGGCCGGGCTGGGCGACATGACCCGCGCGGTGAAGCCGGTCGACGCCGCGGAGCGCGCGGCGCGGCTCGCCCGCGCACAAGCGCTGATGCAACGCCACGGCATCGGCGCGGTGCTGATCGAGCCCGGATCGAGCATGATCTATTTCACCGGGGTGATGTGGCATCGCAGCGAGCGGCTGACCGCGGCGATCATCCCGGCGGAGGGCGAGCCGTGCATCGTCGCCCCGTTCTTCGAGGAACCGTCGGTGCGCGAGACGCTCGCCGTCCCGGCCGAGGTGCGGGTGTGGCAGGAGGATCAGAACCCGCTCGCGGTGGTCGCCGGGTTCCTCAAGGATCGCAAGCTCGCTGGCCGGCCGGTCGGCATAGAGGAAACCGCGCGTTTCTTCGCCTTCGACGGGTTGGCCCGGGCGTTGCCTGGGGTGAAGCTCGTCTCCGCCAATCCGATCGTGCGCGGCTGCCGGATGATCAAGACCCCGGCGGAGATCGCGCTGATGCAGGCAGCGACCGACGTGACGATCGCCGCGTACCGCTGGGTCCACCCGCGGGTCGAAAAGGGCATGACCGGCGGCGAGATCGGCGCGCTGATGACTGCGGCGACGCGCCGGCTGGGCGGCGATGTCGAATTCTCGATGGCGCTGGTCGGCGAAGCCTCGGCCTATCCGCACGGCAGCCGCGAGGTGCATCGCGTCGCCGAAGGCGAAGTGGTGCTGATGGATTGCGGCTGCACGGTGCAGGGCTATCAGTCCGACGTGTCGCGTACCTGGGTTCACGGCAGCGCGAGCGCGGCGCAGCGCAAGGTGTGGGATCAGGTCGCGCAAGGGCAGCGCATTGCGCTCGCCGCGGCGCGGATCGGCGCGCCGGCGGGGTCGGTCGACGACGCGGTGCGCGCGCTTTACGAGAAATATGGCTATGGCCCGGGGTATAAGCTCCCCGGCCTGTCGCATCGCACCGGGCACGGCATCGGGCTCGATGGGCATGAGCCGGTCAATCTGGTCCACGGCGAGACGACCCCGCTCGCCGCGGGCATGTGCTTCTCGAACGAGCCGGGGCTCTATCTGCCCGGCAAATTCGGGGTGCGGCTGGAGGATTGCTTCCATATGACCCCGGAAGGCCCGCGCTGGTTCAGCACGCCGCCCGCCTCGATCGAGACGCCCGTCTAGGTAGTTCGTCATACCGGGCTGGACCCGGCATCCAGAGCCAAGAACCTCATCGCCCGTTGCTCTGGATGCCGGATCAAGCCCGGCATGACGATAATAGGTGATGGGAATCGCTTTAGAGCGAATGTCGATCCGACCTAGACAGTTAAGTCGTGTTCCGATTATGTTCCGGCGATGATTGAAGTCGCTGCCATCGCGCTTGTCGCGCTCGTCGTCGGTCTGGCGATCGGCTGGTTCGTCGCGCGCCGCGAGGTTGCGGCGCTGCAGGCAGAGCGCGACCAGCGCACCGAGGAATTCAAGCGCGCAATCGTCGATCTCGCCGCCGCGAGCGAACGTGCCAAGGCGGCCGAGGGACTGCGCGCGGAACTGGAGACGATGCGCCGCGAGCGCGACGAGGCGCGTACCGAAGTCACCCGGCGCGAGACCGAGGCGGCGGCGTTTGAGACGCGGCTCGCCGAGTTCAAGGCGGCGAAGGATGATCTGGCCGGCCGTTTCCGTGAGGTCGCGGGCAATCTGCTCGGCGAGGCGCAGAAGGCGTTCCTCGAACGCGCCGACGAACGCTTCCGCCAGTCGGAGGAAAGCGCGGGGCAGGGGCTGCGCGCCTTGCTCCAGCCGGTCACCGAGCGGTTGCAGCGCTACGAGGAGGGCGTGGCCAAGGTCGAGGCCGAGCGGCGCGACGCGTTCGGCACCCTCTACGGCCAGATCGAGGCGATGCGCGTCGGGCAGGAATCGGTGCGCGCGGAGGCGCAGAAGCTGGTCAACGCGCTGCGCGCCGCGCCCAAGGCGCGCGGACGCTGGGGCGAGCAGCAATTGCGCAACGTGCTCGAGACCTGCGGGCTCGCCGAACATACCGATTTCGCGCTCGAGGTGAGCGTCACCGGCGACGACGGCGAGCGGCTGCGCCCCGATGCGGTGGTGCGCGTGCCGGGCGGCAAATCTTTGGTGATCGATGCCAAAGTGTCGCTCAACGCCTATCAGGACGCATTCGCCGCGGTCGACGAGCAGGAGCGCCAGATCGGGCTGACCGCGCATGCCAACGCGATGCGCGCGCACGTCAACACCTTGGGCGCGAAAGCTTATTGGAGCCAGTTCCCCGATGCGCCGGATTACGTCATCATGTTCGTGCCGGGCGAGCATTTCCTCTCCGCCGCGCTCGAACACGATCCGACCCTATGGGATGCGGCGTTCGACAAGCGCGTGCTGCTGGCGACCCCGACCAATCTGATCGCGATCGCGCGCACCGTCTCGGCGGTGTGGCGGCAGGAGCGGCTGGCGACCGAGGCGCGGCAGATCGGTGCGCTGGGCAAGGAATTGTACGACCGGCTCGCCAAGGCGGTCGGCGATCTGCGCGTCGTCGGGAGCGGGCTCAACACAGCGGTGAAGAATTACAACGGCTTCGTCGCGAGCTTCGAATCGCGCGCGCTGGTGAGCGCGCGCAAGCTGCGCGACCTCAATATCGAGCCCGGCGCGCGCGAGATCGAGACGATCTCCCCGGTCGAGTTGCTCGCGGGGCATGCCGAGGACGAGAGCGAGCGGCCGCTGATCGCGGAGTGAGCCCGCCCGTCATCCCGCCTTGAGCCGGGATCCATTGTGCCTCGGGCGTTTCGGCCAGAACCTCTTGCTTCGCGCCTGCCTCCCGATGGATCCCGGCTCAAGGCCGGGGTGACGGGAAGGGAATGCCGCGCCAGATATGAACCGTTCGCCCTGAACGGAGGATAGGTGATCCTGTTCTTCGGACGGGGCGTTAATTCCCACGCCGCGCCGAGGCACGGGCATCGAGCAATTCCCACAGCCCGCGATGCTGCGCGAGCAATTGTTGCGCGCCGAAAGTGACCGCTCGCTGGGTACCGCTGGCGTCGCCCAATGCCGCGAGCGCCGCGATCACCGCGCTCGCGCGCGGCAGCGGGCTCGGCGGGAGGCGGGTTCCGACGCGATCGCCGGCCAGCGCGAGGATGCGGCGGATCGCGCTCCAGTCGAGCAGGAAGGCCGCCGCCGCGCCTGCCGCGCATCCGACGCGATCCGACACCGCAAGCATCGCCAGCGCATGACGTTGCGCCAGCACCGTCGCCTCCGATTGCGCCTGACCCGGGGTCGAGGGCAGCGGGCCGACCGCGGCGACCAGCGCGGCGAGCAGAGTCCGTTCCTCGTCGAAAGCAATGGCCGTCGTCCGCAACCACGCGCGCAGTTCGTCGGGGCCAGGCGCTTCGCTCGCCTGTTCGACGATGCTCGGCGCCATGCCGTGCAGCGCACAGATATTATGCACCGCATCGGCGAGATCACGCAGCGGCGCCCCCGGATAAGCGAGCGCGGTCGGCCAGCCGGTGTTGCCGGTGCCGTCGGCGTCGACGAGCGTCGCCACGGATTCGCCGAGCGAAATGGTTGCGGGGTCAGTTACACTTGCCACGATCGTCCCTCGTCCAGCGCACAATACACGCGCGCGTTGGTTAGGGGGCACGCCCGAACGGTACTTGCCGTGTCGAGTCGGGCCCTGCGCAAGCCATTTGCCTAACCCAACGACGTAAAGAGGGGGTTTATGCGATACGACGAACGATGGTGGCGACCAGTTCCTCGATCCGGCCGTCGATCGCCGCCGCGGCAAGCCCGAGCGTGACGGAAATGGCGGTGGCGCCGTCGACCAGGCATTCGGCGTCGACCCGGCGCGCGATGCCGTCACCGGCGACGGCTTCGATCGCCTCGCCGACCGCCACCCGGCTCGCCACCGCCAGCAGCGAGGCGAACCGCGCGGTCGCCAGGGCCTCCCGGGACACCCCGGTTAGCGCAGCGAGCGCGGCGCCGGGCGCGACGACATAGCCGCGCAGGCTCAGCCGCACCGCGATCGCCCCGGCCGATTCGCCGGCGGCATGAACGGCGCGCGCGCGTGCCTGCGCCGCCGCCAGCGCCTGTTCGGCGGTCATGTCGGTGGCGCGCAACAGGCAACCGTCGGGAAAGGGGGAGAGCCGGCAGCGCAGGCGGCGCGAGGGAAAGGCGTCGGGCATGATCTCGATCGTTTCGGCGATGCCGCTCGCGATGACGCGCGCCGCCGCGGCGTCGAGTAGCTCGCCGCCGGTTCTATCCAAGGCCCCCGGGTGTGCGCCGCGCCGCAGCGTCTCCCCGAAACGCGCACGCGCGGCTGCGCTCGCCAACAGGATATCGCCCTCGCGATCGAGGATCAGTGCGATCGATCCGTCGGCATCGAGCAAGGTGGCGAGCGCAGAATCATCCGCCCGAGGCGCCACATGCGGCGTGCACAACGCATCCATCAGGTCGATCGAGGTGAGCACCAGCCGCGGGCGTCCGCGGTGGAGAACATAGACCGGGCCGCGTGCCGCCCGTTCCTGCCACAGGCCGAAATTCCGCACGAGCTGCGAAGCGGTGACGCGCTGATCGCCGCGCTGCCGGAGCTGATCGGGAATCGGCATGTCGCGATTCTGCGCGCGGCGCGCGGGGAGCGGCAATGGATTGGCGTCAGATCGGGCCGGGTTGCCCGGCAAATTGCGCGGTTCGCCCCCGATGTGGAGGTAAAATCGGGCAAGGCGATCTCATCTGAATGTGCTCCACGACTGCGGGAGTCCAGACCAGGTGCGGGACACCGGGATACGCATTTCGCGCGGAATAGGCGCGTGATCCGTCGACCGGGCGGCAATCGTCCGGCGGGTAGAACAAGCCTGTCGACGGCGGCTCCCCTCCTTGAAAGCCGATCGGCAGGATGACGGTGAAGGTTCGGTCCCGATTCACCGCATCCGGTGCAAGCCGCACGGCCCCGCTCCGGGCTTTGTGCGGCCCCCGGCGGCATCGCACCCCCGTGCCGCCGGGGGATTCCCGTCTCGGCAAAAGCGAAGGGCGGCCCTTTCGGACCGCCCTTGCTCTGTTTCACGGTGTCAGCGCCGCGTTATTGATCGAGGAACGACCGCATCTTGCGGCTGCGGCTCGGGTGCTTGAGCTTGCGCAGCGCCTTGGCCTCGATCTGGCGGATACGCTCGCGCGTCACGCTGAACTGCTGGCCGACCTCTTCCAGCGTGTGATCGGTGTTCATCCCGATCCCGAAGCGCATGCGCAGCACACGCTCCTCACGCGGGGTGAGGCTGGCGAGAACGCGGGTGACCGTCTCCTTGAGATTGGCCTGGATCGCCGCGTCGACCGGGATCACCGCATGCTTGTCCTCGATGAAATCGCCGAGGTGCGAATCCTCCTCGTCGCCGATCGGCGTTGCGAGGGAGATCGGCTCCTTGGCGATCTTCATCACCTTGCGCACCTTTTCGAGCGGCATCGACAGACGCTCGGCCATTTCCTCCGGGGTCGGCTCGCGGCCCTGCTCGTGGAGGAACTGGCGGCTGGTGCGGACCAGCTTGTTGATCGTCTCGATCATATGCACCGGGATACGGATCGTCCGCGCCTGATCGGCGATCGAGCGGGTGATCGCCTGGCGGATCCACCAGGTGGCATAGGTCGAGAATTTGTAACCGCGGCGATATTCGAACTTATCGACCGCCTTCATCAGGCCGATATTGCCCTCCTGGATGAGATCCAGGAACTGCAGCCCGCGGTTGGTATATTTCTTGGCGATCGAGATGACGAGGCGCAGATTGGCCTCGACCATTTCCTTCTTGGCGATCCGCGCCTCGCGCTCGCCCTTCTGGACCATGTTGACGATGCGGCGGAACTCGCCGAGCGCCATCCCGGTCTGCTGCGCGATCTCGGCGATTTCGGTGCGGATGCGCTCGACCGCGCCCGCCTCGTTGGTGGCGAAGGCGGTCCACTTCTTGTCGAGCCCGTTGACCGACTGGAGGAAGGTGTCGTCCAGCTCGTGGCCCATATAGCGATCGAGGAAGTCCTTGCGGCTCACCTTGTGGCGCTCGGCCAGACGCAGCATCTGCCCGCCGAGCGCGGTGAGGCGCCGGTTGAAGCTGTAGAGCTGGTCGACGAGATATTCGATCTTGGCGTTGTGGAACTGGACGCTCTCCACCTCGGCGGTGAGCTCCTCGCGCAATTTCTGATATTTGCGCTCCTCGACCACCGCGAGCTCGCCGCCGGCGCCCATCGCCTCCAGCCGCTGGAGCTGCATCTTGGAGAATTTCTTGTAGATCGCGGTGATATTGGCGAACTTCTCCAGCGCCTGCGGCTTGAGCGTCTCCTCCATCTGCGCGAGCGACAAGGTATTGTCCTCGTCCTCTTCCTCGGCCGGACGGCGCGCACGACGTTCGGTCAGCTCGTCATCCTCGTCGGACGACGCTTCTTCCTCGGGCTCTTCCTCCTCCTTGTAGGAGGGGCCGGCGCTCGATTCGCTGATCTCGCCCGACGTGTCGTCCTCGGCGCCCTCGACCTGCTCGGCCGACGGACCCTTGGAGAGCATCGCGTCGAGATCGAGGATCTCGCGCAACTGCATCGTGCCTTCGTTGAGCTGGGTCGACCAGTCGATGATCGCGTTGAAGGTGATCGGGCTTTCGCACAGCCCCAGGATCATCGTGTCGCGACCTGCCTCGATGCGCTTGGCGATGGCGATCTCGCCTTCGCGGCTCAAGAGCTCGACCGCCCCCATCTCGCGCAGGTACATGCGCACGGGGTCGTCGGTGCGATCGACCGTTTCCTTTTTCTTCTCGATGACGGGCGCGTTTTCCTGATCGGAATCGACCGAATCGATCTCGTCGTCGGCTTCCTGCTCCTCGCCGTCCTCGCCCTGCTCTTCGTTCTCGACGATGTTCACGCCCATTTCGTTGAGCGCGGACATGATGTCCTCGAGCTGGTCGGAGGACATCTGGTCCTGCGGCAGCGCCTCGTTGAGCTGGTCATAGGTGATGTAGCCGCGCTTTTTGGCGCGGGCGATCAGCTTCTTGACGTTGGCATCGTTCAAATCGATCAGCGGGGCATCGGCCACATCCGTCGCATCGTCGCCACCGCTACCGTTCACTTTCACCATCAATCGTCCTCGGAACCAAAAGCGCGGGCGTCTTCGTTCGACTGCACGAGATTTGCAAGCCGAAGCTCCAACGCCTGCTTTTCCTTCACCAATGCTACCTGTCGCTCGAACGCCTCGTCGGTGAAACGCGCCTGCATCGCGGCAGTTGCCTCCGCGAGCGCCGCATTCACCTCCGGGCCGGCCACCAGGATCGCGATCGCCTCATCGAGGTCGGCGCGCGCCTGGTTTTCATCCCCCGTCCGCTGCGTGAAACTATATGGCATCGTATCGGCCCGCAGCAGGTCTGAAGCCACTGTTTCGAAACCCGACCGCGCCAATATGGTAACGAGCCGCCCGCTATCAAGCGCGCGATCCTCCAGCGCGACATCGACCACGGCCTCGAACAATCGCCCGAGCGCGCCATCGACGAAGCGCAGGCTACCCAGCACCTCCATATGCCGCGCGATCTCCGCCGGGTGACGGATCAGACCGGCGAGCACCGCCTTGGCGAGCACGCGATCGATCCCGCCCGCGGCGCGGACCGCCTTGGCATCCTCGGTGATCGGCAGCGGCGGGGGCGCCCAGCGCTGACCGGGACGACCCGCGGCGCGCGGCGTGAAGTTGCCACGCGCGGCAGGCGCGCGCGCGAAGGCGGTGTCGAAACGGTGGCGGAATTCGTTCTGATATTCGCTGCGTACCGAAGGGTCGGCGATCGCCTGCGCCAGTTCGGTGAGGCGGCGGCGCAGTCCGGCGCGCTGTTCGGGGGTGTTGAGCGGCTCGGCGGCGAATTCGTGCTTCCACAGCCGATCGACCAAAGGCTCGGCATCGCGCACCAACGCCTCGAACGCAGCGGCGCCCTTCGCCTTGACCAGATCGTCGGGGTCCTGCCCGTCGGGGAGGGTGACGAAGGCGAGGCTGCACCCCGGCGCGAGCATCGGCAGTGCGCGATGTGCGGCGCGGATCGCGGCTTTCTGCCCGGCGGCGTCGCCGTCGAAGCACAGGATTGGCACGTCGACCATCCGCCACAGGCGCTCAAGCTGATGTTCGGTCAGCGCGGTGCCGAGCGGGGCGACCGCTTCGGCCACTCCGGCCTGCGCCAGCGCGATCACGTCCATATAGCCCTCGACCACGAACACGCGCCCCGCCTTGCGCGCGGCCGGCGCGGCGCGATCGAGGTTGTAGAGCGTGCGCCCCTTGTCGAAGAGCGGCGTATCGGGGGAGTTGAGGTACTTCGGTTCGCCGTCACCGATCACGCGGCCGCCGAACGCGATCACCCGCCCGCGCGGATCGCGGATCGGGATCATCAGCCGGCCGCGGAAGCGATCATAGGGCTCCTTATTCTCGACGCTGATCAGCAACCCGGCCTCGATCAGCGCGGCGTCGCCATAATCCTTGAGCGCGGTGCGCAATTTGCCGCGCGCGTCGGGGGCGAAGCCGAGACCGAAGTCGCGCGCCGTCTCGGTGGTCAGCCCGCGCCGCTCGATCAGCGCACGCGCCTCGCCGCCCGAGATGCCGGAAAGTTGGGTGACGAACCAGGCCTGCGCCTCGGCCATCGCGTCGTGGAGCCCCTTCTGCCGCTCGGCACGCTGCGCGGCGCGCGGGTCGGGGGCGGGGACGTCGAGCCCGGCGGCGGCGGCGAGGTCCTTCACCGCATCGATGAACGGCAGCCCGCGCTGATCGGTCATCCAGCGAATCGCATCGCCGTGCGCCGAGCAGCCGAAGCAATGATAGAAGCCCTTCTCGTCGTTGACGTAGAAGCTCGGCGTCTTTTCGTTGTGGAAGGGGCAGCAGCCCTTGTACTCGCGCCCGGCCTTGGTGAGCTTCACCGTCTTGCCGATCAGCGTCGACAGCGAGGTGCGGGCACGCAACTCGTCGAGAAAGGCGGGGGAGAGACTCACCCGCGCATTATACCCTATGCGCCGGGAGCTCTCCGCCCGCAATGAAATTTAACGCGGTCGCCCGCTCTCTACCCGTCATTCCCGCCTGCGCGGGAATGACGAGCGGGTGATTCAGCTCAGCGCCGCCTTCACCAGCCCGCTCGCCTTGGACATGTCGAGCACGCTGGCGTGGCGCGCCTTGAGCTCGGCCATCACGCGGCCCATGTCCTTCATGCCGCTCGCGCCGAGCTCGGCCTTGATCGTCTCGATCGCCGCGCGGGTCTCGTCCTCGCTCATCTGCTGCGGCAGGAAGCGCTCGATCACCGCGACTTCGTTTTCCTCGGCCTTGGCCAGCTCCTCGCGGCCGCCCTTGCGATACATGTCGATCGATTCGCGGCGCTGCTTGACCATTTTCTGCAGCACCTCGACCACCAAAGCGTCGTCGTCGGCAGGGGCGGGGCCGGTGCGCGCCTCGATGTCGCGATTCTTGATCGCGGCCTGGATCAGGCTGACCGCGCTGCGGGTTTCCTTGTCGCCGGCCTTCATCGCGGCGATCTGGGCTTGCTTGATGTCGTCTCGAATCATGTGAGCGAGATAGCGCCCGCGGACGGTTGACGCGAGGGGGGCAAATCCCTAGCGGACGGGGCTTAGCGACATCGCGAATTTTAACGAACGGAGTGCCCGCCGATCATGGCCGACGCCAAGCCTTTTGCCGTGCCCGAAGGAGCCACCGGCGTCCTTGTCCTCGCGTCCGGCGAGGTTGCCTGGGGGCGAGGCTTCGGCGCCGAGGGCGAAGTGGTGGGGGAAGTCTGCTTCCACACCGCGATGACCGGCTATCAGGAGATCATGACCGACCCGAGCTTCGCCGGTCAGATCATCACCTTCACTTTCCCGCACATCGGCAACGTCGGCACCAATGCCGACGATGTCGAGGCGGACGAGCCGCACGCGCTCGGCATGATCGTCCGCGAGGACGTCACCGCGCCGTCCAACTTCCGCAACGTCGAGCAGCTCGACACGTGGATGAGGCGCCACGCCCGCGTCGGCCTCGCCGGGATCGACACCCGCGCGCTGACTCGCCGCATCCGCACCGGCGGCGCCCCCAACGGGGTGATCGCGCATTCGGCGTCGGGCAAGTTCGATATCCCGCTGCTGCTGGAGATGGCGCGCGCCTGGCCGGGGTTGGAGGGGATGGACCTCGCCAAGGCGGTGACCACCGAAACCCATTTCGGCTGGGGCGACAATCGTGAGGGCGGCATCTGGCGGCTCGGCTTCGGCTATCAGGGCAAAGTTCACGAAGTTCACACGAGTGACGATGATCGCCCGCATGTTGTCGCGGTCGATTATGGCAGCAAACACAATATCTTCCGCAACCTTGTTGAGGCGGGTGCGAAAGTGTCGGTGGTGCCGGCGACCGCGAGCTATGACGAGATCATGGCGCTCGGCCCCGACGGCATCTTCCTGTCGAACGGCCCCGGCGACCCCGCGGCGACGGGCGAATATGCCGTGCCGGTGATCCGGCAATTGCTCGACACCAAGCTGCCGATGTTCGGCATCTGCCTCGGCCACCAGCTGATCGGCATCGCAGTCGGCGGCAAGACGACCAAGATGTTCCAGGGCCACCGCGGCGCCAACCACCCGGTCAAGCGGCTGAGCGACGGCGCGGTCGAGATCACCAGCATGAACCACGGCTTCGCGGTCGACCGCGACAGCCTGCCGGCCAACGCGCGCGAGACGCATGTGTCGCTGTTCGACGGCTCCAATTGCGGGATCGAGCTGACCGACCGCCCGGCGTTCAGCGTGCAATATCACCCCGAGGCATCGCCCGGGCCGCAGGACAGCCTGTATCTGTTCGAGAAGTTCGTCGGGATGCTGCGGTGAGGCCAAGCCTCCCTACATCCGAATCCGCCAATTACCGCGTCATGCCCGCCGAGAAGAAATAACATGCCAAAACGCACCGACATCTCCTCCATCCTCGTCATCGGCGCGGGGCCGATCGTCATCGGCCAGGCGTGCGAGTTCGATTATTCGGGCACGCAGGCGATCAAGGCGCTCAAGGAAGAGGGCTATCGCATCGTCCTGGTCAATTCGAACCCGGCGACGATCATGACCGATCCCGAGCTGGCCGACGCCACCTATGTCGAGCCGATCACCCCGGCGGTGGTCGCGCGGATCATCGAGAAGGAGCGCCCCGATGCGGTGCTGCCGACGATGGGCGGGCAGACCGCGCTCAACACCGCGCTGGCGCTGTTCCGCGACGGCACGCTGGAGAAGTTCGGCGTGACGATGATCGGCGCCGATGCCGAGGCGAGCGACAAGGCCGAGGACCGGCTCAAGTTCCGCGCCGCGATGGACAAGATCGGGCTCGAATCCGCGCGCAGCCATATCGCGCATAGCGAGGCCGAAGCGCTGGAGGGGCTGGAAAAGGTCGGGCTGCCCGCGATCATCCGCCCGAGTTTCACGCTCGGCGGCACCGGCGGCGGGGTCGCTTATAATCGCGAGGAATTCATCGAGGTCGTCCGCAAGGGCCTCGATGCCTCGCCGACCACCGAGGTGCTGATCGAGGAATCGCTGCTCGGCTGGAAGGAATATGAGATGGAGGTGGTCCGCGACCGCGCGGACAATTGCATCATCATCTGCTCGATCGAGAATGTCGATCCGATGGGCGTCCATACCGGCGACTCGATCACCGTCGCACCGGCGCTGACGCTGACCGATAAGGAATATCAGATCATGCGCAACGCGAGCATCGCGGTGCTGCGTGAAATCGGCGTGGAAACAGGTGGTTCGAACGTACAGTTCGCGGTCAATCCGAAGGACGGCCGGCTGGTCGTGATCGAGATGAACCCGCGCGTCAGCCGCTCCTCGGCGCTCGCCTCCAAGGCGACCGGCTTCCCGATCGCCAAGGTCGCGGCGAAGCTGGCGGTGGGCTATACGCTCGACGAGATCGAGAATGACATCACCGGGGCGACCCCGGCGTCGTTCGAGCCGACGATCGATTATGTCGTCACCAAGATCCCGCGCTTCGCGTTCGAGAAGTTCAAGGGTGCCGAGCCGATCCTGTCGACCGCGATGAAATCGGTCGGCGAGGTGATGGCGATCGGGCGCAACATCCACGAATCGATGCAGAAGGCGTTGCGCGGGCTGGAGACGGGGCTCTCCGGCTTCAACCAGGTCGACCATCTCGTCGGCGCGCCGCGCGCCGAGATCGAGGCGGCGTTGGCGGTGGCGACTCCCGACCGGCTGCTCGTCGCGGCGCAGGCGCTGCGGGAGGGCTTCACCGTCGCCGAGGTGCACGCGATCGCCAAATATGATCCGTGGTTCCTCGAGCGGATCGCCGAGATCATCGCCGCCGAGCGCGAGGTGATGGAACATGGCCTGCCGATCGAGGCGGCCGGGATGCGCCGGTTGAAGGCGATGGGCTTCTCCGACAAGCGGCTCGCGTGGCTGGCGCTGCAATCGGCCAATCTGCGCGGGATGGAACGCGGGATCGCGCGCGGCTCGGGGCTGGTCCACGAGGCGGTGGTGGCGATGACCGGCGGGGTCACCGAGGACGAGGTGCGCGCGCTGCGCCATCGGCTCGGGGTGCGCCCGGTGTTCAAGCGGATCGACACCTGCGCCGCGGAGTTCGATGCGCGCACGCCCTATATGTATTCGACCTATGAGGCCCCGTCGTTCGGCGAGCCGGAGAATGAGGCGCAGCCCAGCGACCGGAAGAAGATCGTCATCCTCGGCGGCGGACCGAACCGGATCGGGCAGGGGATCGAATTCGATTATTGCTGCTGCCATGCGTGTTTCGCGCTGGCCGACGCCGGGTTCGAGACGATCATGGTCAATTGCAACCCGGAGACGGTGTCGACCGACTACGACACCTCGGACCGGCTCTATTTCGAGCCGCTGACCGCCGAGGACGTGCTCGAAATCCTCAACGTCGAGCAATCGAACGGCGAGCTGGTCGGGGTGATCGTCCAGTTCGGCGGGCAGACCCCGCTCAACCTCGCGCGTGCGCTGGAAAAGGCCGGCATTCCAATTCTCGGCACCTCGCCCGACGCGATCGATCTCGCCGAGGATCGCGAGCGCTTCGCGGCATTGGTCGGCAAGCTCAAATTGCTCCAGCCGGCCAACGGCATCGCGCGCAGCCGCGAGGAAGCGCTGATCGTCGCCGAGCGGGTCGGCTATCCAGTGCTGATGCGCCCGAGCTACGTGCTCGGCGGGCGCGCGATGGAGATCGTCGACGGCCCGGCGCAGCTCGAGGATTATATCCAGACTGCGGTGCAGGTGTCGGGCGACGCACCGGTTCTGATCGACCAATATCTACGCGACGCGATCGAGGTCGATGTCGATGCGATTTCGGACGGCGACGATGTGGTGGTCGCCGGGGTGCTCCAGCATATCGAGGAGGCGGGGGTCCATTCGGGCGACAGCGCCTGCTCGATCCCGCCTTATTCGCTGACCCCCGAGATCATCGCCGAGATCGAGCGCCAGGCCGAAGCGCTGGCGCGCGGGCTCGACGTGCGCGGGCTGATGAACATCCAGTTCGCGGTCAAGGACGGCAACGTCTATCTGATCGAGGTCAACCCGCGCGCCTCGCGCACGGTGCCGTTCGTCGCAAAAGCGATCGGTGCGCCGATCGCCAAGATCGCCAGCCGCGTGATGGCGGGGGAGAAATTGCGCGACCTGCCCAAGATCGATCGCGCGATCGATTATTTCGCGGTGAAGGAGGCGGTGTTCCCGTTCAATCGCTTCCCGGGGATCGATCCGGTGCTCTCGCCGGAGATGAAATCCACCGGCGAAGTCATGGGGATCGCGGAAGATTTCACCACCGCGTTCGCCAAGTCGCAGCTCGGCGCGGGGATGTTGCTGCCGACGTCGGGCGCGGTGTTCGTCAGCGTCAAGGATAGCGACAAGGCGCATATCGAGCCCGCGGTGCGGCTGCTGGTCGATGCCGGGTTCAGCATCGTCGCGACCGGCGGGACCGCCGATCATCTCGCCGCGGCCGGGCTGCCGGTCGAGCGGGTCAACAAGGTGGCGCAGGGCCGGCCGCATATCGTCGACCGGATCAAGGACGGCGGGATCGACCTGATCTTCAACACCACCGAGGGGTGGCAGAGCCTCAAGGACTCGCAGCCGATCCGTGCTTCGGCGCTGGCGCAGAAGATTCCGTACTTCACCACGGCGCCCGCCAGCCTCGAAGCGGCGAAGGCGATTGCAACCTCGGCCACGCGCAACCTTGAAGTCAGGCCGCTCCAGTCTTATTATTCGCAGTCGCACAACTGATCCCCGACATTGAAGGATAGTGCGAAGCGGCCCACCCGGGTCGCTCGGGGAAGGGGCTTTGACGAAGGATTGCGTGATGGCGACGGTCGAAAAGATGCCGATGCTTCAGGAAGGCTATGAGAAGCTCAATGCCGATCTCAAACGCCTGAAGGCCGAGCGTCCGCTGATCGTCGACGCGATCGAGGAAGCGCGCGCGCACGGCGACCTTTCGGAAAACGCCGAATATCATGCGGCGAAGGAGCGTCAGGGCCAGATCGAGGCGTCGATCGCTGATATCGAGGACAAATTGTCGCGCGCACAGATCATCGATCCGCGCGAGCTTTCAGGCGACAAGGTGGTGTTCGGCGCGACCGTCACCCTGCTCGACGAAGACGAGAAGCCGGTGAAATATCAGATCGTCGGCCAGACCGAGGCGGACGCCAAGACCGGGCGGATCAGCTACAATTCCCCGCTCGGCCGCGCATTGATCGGGCGCAGCGTCGACGACGAGGTCGAGGTGTCGGTGCCCGCGGGCGACCGTTACTATGTCGTGTCGAAGATCGAATTTATCTGAGATTGCGCATGAAACCCGGCTTCGTTGGAGCCGGGTTGCCCGTCTTCCGTTCGGGCTGAACCTGTCGAGACTCTGCCCTTCTTCGCTAGGAAGAAGGGCGGCCCTTCGACAAGCTCAGGGCGAACGGGGTGGGTTGCGGGCGATCGGGCTCGTTCGGATCACCCCGTCACCCCCCGGCCTTGAGCCGGGGTCCATTGCGCCTCAAGCTTTGCGGCTGGAGCCTCTTGTCCCTGCGCCTGCCTCCCGACGGACCCCGGCTCGAGGCAGGGGTGACGGAGGTTACGCGCCGGTGCCCGGCTTGAGCAGATCGGGCTCGAGCAGGCGGTGGAGGTGGACGACGACATATTTCATCTCGGCATCGTCCACCGTGCGCTGCGCGGCGGCGCGCCAAGCCTTTTCGGCGGTGGCGTAATCGGGGAAGACGCCGACGATCTCGATCGACGACAGGTCCGCGAAATCGAGGGTGCGCGGATCGCTGACGCGGCCACCCATCACAAGGTGCAATTTGCTCATGCGACGCCCTTTACTGCCGGGGGGGCAGTGAAGGGAAGGGGTTTCAACCTCTCCATCCACCGCCGTTCGCCCTGAGCCTGTCGAAGGGCGGTCCCA
The DNA here is from genome assembly GCA_017849555.1 of Sphingomonas sp. Lineage (GTDB taxonomy): Bacteria > Pseudomonadota > Alphaproteobacteria > Sphingomonadales > Sphingomonadaceae > Sphingomonas > Sphingomonas lycopersici. Next base: position 67,873 of record JAFIGU010000006.1, read on the forward strand.
CCTCTCGGGCGACAGGACGCCCGTCGACAGGCTCAGGGCGAACGGATCATTTGTGACTGGCGCTCAACGTTGCGACCCGGCTTCCTCCTTGCCGGCCTTGACCGCGGCATTGCTGGCCGAACCGGCCGCCTTCACCAGCCCGTCGAACAGCGACTTGGCCTGGTCCTTCGCCGCGTCGCGGTTGATCCCGAGCGAATCCAGCTCGCTCTTGCCCGCTTCCTTGGCCGCCGCGAACGCCGCCGCCGCCGCGGCGCTGACGCGCTTGCCGACCGGGGCGAGCAGATCCTTCTCGCGCTTGCTGCGCGGCAGGCAGGCCGCCGCCAGCGCGCCCAGCGCCAGCCCGCCGACGATCACCCCGACGGGGTTGGTCTCGATCGTCTCCGCGGTGCGCCGCGCCGCGCTGCGCGCGGTGTCGCGGGCATTGTCGATGCCGTCGCGCAGCTTGCCGTGATGCGTGTCGGAGGGAGCGTCGGTCATAACTTCTTCCTTTCCGCCTTCAGCGGGTTCTTGCCGGATGATTTCGCTGATCGCGCCTTGCCGATCAGCTTGGCGATGTGGTGACGCCCGAGGAAGGCGGCAAGCAGCGCGACGCCGCCAGCGATCTTTCCCGGATGGCGTTTCGCCGCGCCGATCCCCGCGTCGAGCACGCGGGTGCCGGTATCGGCCAGCCCGTCCACCGCCTCACGCGCGACATTGCGCGGATCGAGCCGCGTCTGCAGCGCGGTCAGCGTCTTGGCCATGTGGAGCCGCGCCAGCGCGGCGCGCGCCTCGGCGCGATCGAGCTCGGTCATGTCGGTCACGGCTTGGGCGTCCGCGAGGCGAGCTTGCCCTTGCCGAGAAAGCCGAGGATCGCGGCGATCACCAGCACCGTGCCGCACACGATCGCCGTCGCCAGCGCCGGGCCGACATAGATCGAGAGCGTCGCGATCAGCCCGACGAGCAAGGCGATCAGCGCCGCCAGCGCGAGCACCCCGGCGATCGCGAACAGGATCGCGGCGTCGCGCACGCGGGTGACGCCGGTCGTGACGCGCGCCTTGATCAGCCCGATCTCGGCGCTCGCCACTTCTCGTGCGTCGTCGGCCAATTGGCCGACGAGTTCGGCCAGCTTGGCATCGACCGTCGGACGCTCCCCCTCCGTCATGCGTCAGTCCCGATCGCGCTGGTCCAGACCGGCGGTGAGCAGCCGGGCGACGACGAAGCCGACCGCCGCCGCCGCGCCGATCGCGACCCCCGGGCTCTTGCGCACCAGTTCGCGCGCGCTGTCGAGCAGTTCGTCGACGCTCTTCGAATCGAGCGACGTGGAGAAATCCTGCACCTTGCCCGCCGCGGTGCGGGCATATTGGCCATATTGCTCGCCAAGCCGCTCATCGACCTGCCCCGCGGCATCGTGGAGCAGCTGCGAAAGCTGGCCGAGCGCGTCGGTCGCGCGGGTCTTGCCTTCCTCCGCCAGCCCGCGCGCCTTGTCGCCGGCTTGCTCGCGGAACTTGGCGGTATTGTCCGCCAGCGATTGTTTGGTGGCTGCGAAGCGATCCCCGGCGGCATCCTTCGCCGCATCAGTGACCTCGGCGGCGCCTTCGTTGATCGGCTGGAGCGGGGTGTCTGACATCGTGAAATCCTTACATCTGGCCGTGATGATAACCCCGCGCGCGGCGCCGGGGTTCCATCGCGATTTGCAGCCCGGCGGCTGCAAGGTTAGAGGCGGCGCGAACCGCCACTTTCCCCATCGTAGAAGGATCGTTTCGTGACAGCAATCATCGACGTCCACGGCCGCCAAATCCTCGACAGCCGGGGCAACCCGACGGTCGAGGTCGACGTGCTGCTGGAAGACGGCAGCTTCGGCCGCGCCGCGGTTCCCTCGGGCGCCTCGACCGGCGCGCACGAAGCGGTCGAGAAGCGCGACGGCGACAAGAGCCGCTGGCTGGGCAAGGGCGTCGATCAGGCGGTGGAGAGCGTCAACGGCGAGATCGCCGAGACGATCGTCGGGCTCGATGCCGAGGACCAGATGGAGCTCGATCAGGCGATGATCGAACTCGACGGGACCGAGAACAAGAGCCGGCTGGGCGCCAATGCGATCCTCGGCGTCAGCCTCGCCGCGGCGAAGGCGGCGGCGGACGCGCGCGGGCTGCCGCTCTATCGCTATGTCGGCGGCGCGGCGGCGCATGTGTTGCCGGTGCCGATGATGAACATCATCAACGGCGGCGAACATGCCGATAACCCGATCGATTTCCAGGAATTCATGATCATGCCGGTCGGCGCGTCGAGCATCGCCGAAGCGGTGCGGTGCGGTGCCGAGATCTTCCACACGCTCAAGAAGGGCCTCCACGAAAAGGGTCTGGCGACCGCGGTGGGCGACGAGGGCGGCTTCGCGCCGAACCTCGCCAGCACGACCGACGCGCTGGACTTCGTGATGGCCTCGATCGAGCGCGCCGGATACAAGCCGGGCGACGACGTGATGCTCGCGCTCGATTGCGCGGCGACCGAATTCTTCAAGGACGGCAAATATGTCATCGCCGGCGAGGGCAAGACGCTCGAGCCCGGCGCGATGGCCGAGTATCTCGCCGATCTCGTCGCGCGTTATCCGATCCTGTCGATCGAGGACGGGATGGCCGAGGACGATTTCGAGGGCTGGAAGGCGCTGACCGACGCGGTCGGGCACAAGGTGCAGCTGGTCGGCGACGATCTGTTCGTCACCAACCCGAAGCGGCTGCGCGACGGCATCGCGCGCGGCCTCGCCAATTCGCTGCTGGTCAAGGTCAACCAGATCGGCACGCTGACCGAGACGCTCGAGGCGATCCGCGTCGCCGAGCGCGCCGGCTATACCGCGGTGATGAGCCACCGTTCGGGCGAAACAGAGGATGCGACGATCGCCGATCTCGCGGTCGCCACCAATTGCGGGCAGATCAAGACGGGGAGCCTCGCGCGTTCCGATCGGCTCGCGAAATACAACCAGCTGATCCGGATCGAGGAAGAGCTGGGCAGCGTCGCGCATTACGCGGGCCGCGACGTTTTGCGCGTCTGATCCGCCACTGCCGTCATGCCGGGATGAGCCCGGCATGACGGTTAATGCGACTCGCCGCGATTCCTGACGATTCGTCGACATGGAAATCGTTGGAATCGTGGAAAACCGCTTGATTGACGGCGGGCTTCGCGCGAGAAAGCGCGATATGTCGCGTCGCCCGTCAACCTTAACCGTCATGCTGAAGCGCGCCGCCTTGCCGGCTGCGGCGCTGACCGTGATGGCGTTTTTCGGGATTTATGCGGTGCTTGGGCCGAACGGCGTGCTCGCGCTCGGCGATTACAAGCGCCAGCTGGTCAAGCGCGAACAGGATTATGCCGCGCTCGATCAGCGCCGCACGATGCTGCGCAACCGCGTCGCCTTGCTCGATCCGCGCCACGCCAACCCCGATATGGTCGATGAGCTGGTGCGCAAGGAACTCAATGTCGCGCACCCCGACGAAGTGATCGTCCCGCTCCAGCGCTAAAATACGTCACCCCAGCGAAAGCTGAGGTCGTGTGCCGGAGAGGTATCGCTCGCGGCCTGAGATCCCAGCTTGCGCTGGGATGAAGCCTTCGGCGTCAATAACGCGTCTGCCGCAGCGTCGGGATTTCGTTGCGGGTCTCGGTGAGCGAAGGGTTGCGGATCGACGGGCGGAGGCGGGCGACGCTGCACACGCTCGCAATCACCGCGAGCGTGGCCGAGATCAGCGGCGGGACCTGCCCCGATCCGATGCCGAACGCCAGCAGCGCCGCCACCAAGGTCGCGCCGGTGGTCTGCCCGCACAGTCGCACGGTCGAGACCAGCCCGCCCGCGACCGCGGCGCGCTCCTGCGGGGCGGAGCCGATGATCAGCCGCGCATTGGGGGGCAGGTACAGCCCGAACCCCGCGCCGCACAGCGCCATCCGCCACGCCATGTCGAAATAGGTCGGGTGCGCGGGGATGAAGGCGATCAGCGACAAGGCCGTCACCGACACCGCCATGCCCACGCCGCCGAGCAGCCCGGCGGGAATGCGATCCGAAAGGTATCCGGCGAGCGGCGCGACAATCATATTGGTCATTGGCCAGGGCGCGATCACCGCACCGATCGTCGCGGCGGAGAAGCCCAGCGCCTGCAGCCGGAAGGGGGTTGAGATCAGCAGCGTCATCGAGGCGGTGAAGGCGATGAAGCTTCCCGCCGCGCTCAGCGCGATCACCGGTCGCGTCAGCAGATCGACCGGCAGGATCGGATTGGGTTCGCCGAGCTGGTTGCGCACGAAGAAATAGCCGATCGCCACCCCGACCAGCACGATCGCGGCGGACACCACCGGGCTGTCGCCGTGGACCGCGCTCTCCAGCCCGCCGACGACGAGCCCGAACATCGCCGCGCACGCCACCGCCCCGGCGAGATCGAAATGCGCGTGCCCCGGCTTGGGATCGGGGATCGAGCGGCCCAAGGCGAGGCTGAGGAGCGCGAAGGGGATCGCGCTGGCGAACACCCACGGCCACGGCGCGACCGCCAGCACCAGCCCGCCGATCGTCGGCGCGGCGGCGGCTGAGCTGGTGACGACCACCGAATTGATCGCCAGCCCGCGCCCGAGATGGTTCGCGGGATAAATCTGGCGGATCAGCGCCGAGGCGACGCTGAGCACCGCCGCCGCGCCTATCGCCTGCACCGCGCGGACGATCAGCAGGAACGGCAGGCTCTTGGCGAAGAAGCACAATAAGGTCGCGACGGTGAAGATGAGCTGCCCGCCCTGATAGGTGCGTTTGAGCCCGATCCGCTCGCCCAGCCCCGAAAAGGGCAGCATCAGCATCACCAGCATCACCTGGTAAATAGTGACGATTGACACGACCGAGCTCGGCGCGACATGAAGATCGTGTGCGATCGTCGGCAAGGCGACATTGGCGACGCCGCCGTCGATGATCACCAGAGCCGAGCCGAAGGACATTGCAGCGATCGCGGCATAACGCCGCGGAAGGGGAAGGCCATCCTGCATCGCGTTCCTCGATAGCGCCGATTGCGACGATCGCAATCGCTTGGCACCAAACTGGTCGCTTCAGGGAGTGGTTCACCACGATGCGTTATATTAGCCTGTCATTCTGTCTCGCCGCGCTTGCCGCGAGCCCCGTGGTCGCGCAGACGAAGCCGATGACCGACGACGACCCCTATATCTGGCTCGAGGACAAGGACGGCGCGAAGCCGCTCGCCTGGGTCGAGAATGAGAATGCGCGCACGCTCGCGCGGCTCGAGCGAGATGCGCGCTACAAGACCTATTATGACGAGGCGTTCGCGATCGCCTCGGCCAAGGATCGCATCGCGATGCCCGAGCAGACCAACGGGCGCATCCTCAATTTCTGGCGCGACGCCGATCATCCGCAGGGCATCTGGCGCGCGACGAGCGAGGCGGATTATGCCGCCGCCACGCCGACCTGGACGACATTGCTCGATCTCGACGCGCTGTCCAAGGCCGAGGGCAAGAAATGGGTGTGGAAGGGCGCGACCTGCCTCCAGCCCGATGAGCGCTTGTGCCTCGTCCAGCTTTCCGAGGGTGGCGAAGACGCGGTCGAGCTGCGCGAATTCGATCTCGTCGCGGGCAAGTTCGTCGAGGGCGGCTTCCGGCTGTCGACCTCGAAACAGGGCGCGACCTGGATCGACAAGGACAATTTGCTCGTCTCGCGCGACTGGGGGGAGGGGACGCTGACCGCTTCCTCTTATCCCTTCGTCGTCAAGCTGGTGAAGCGCGGCGAGCCGCTCGACCGCGCGACCGAAGTGTATCGCGGCGCGGCGGACGACCAGCTCGGCACCTATGCCGGCACGCTGACTGATGCCGCGGGCAACCGCCTCGTCTATATCGAGCGGCGTAACACCTTCTTCGGCGGTGAGAAATATGTCTGGACCGCGGCGGGGACGCGCAAGCTCGACATGCCGGCGCGCGCCTTCTTCAGCGGGATGGTCGACGGCCGGGTGATCTTCGAGACGAGCGATCCGTGGGGCGACGTGCCCGCCGGGGCGGTCGCCTGGGCGCCGCTCGCCGAGGTCAATGCCGGCAAGCTTACCCCGCGCGTGCTGTTCGCGCCCAATGCGCGTCAATCGGCGCAAGGTGTGACGACGACGCGGTCGCGCGTGCTGCTCACCTATATCGACAATGTCCGCGGGCGGCTGGCGAGCTTCGCGCCCGACGGCGACGGCTGGCGGCAGACCGAGCTGCCGGTGCCCGAGAATATGAGCGTCGGCATCGCCAGCGCGACCGACCGCAGCGATACCGCCTTCGTCGCGATCAACGGCTTCGCAACGCCGACCACGCTCGCCGCGGTCGATGCCGCCAAGGCCGCCGCGCCGGTGACGGTCAAGACGCTGCCCGCGCGATTCGACGTGGCCGGGGTGAAGGTCGAGCAGTTCGAGGCGGTGTCGAGCGACGGGACCAAGGTGCCCTATTTCGTCGTGCTGCCGAAGGGCGCGCGGCTTGACGGGACGACGCCGACGCTGATGACGGCTTATGGCGGGTTCGAGATCGCGCGGCTGCCGGTCTATCTCGGCGCGACGGGCAAGATCTGGACCGAGCGGGGCGGGGCCTATGTCCTCGCCAATATCCGCGGCGGGGGCGAGTTCGGCCCGAAGTGGCATGACGCCGGGCGCAAGACCAAGCGCCAGCTGATCTTCGACGATTTCGCCGCGGTGGCGCGCGATCTGTTCGCGCGGAAGATCACCAGCGCGAAGAAGCTCGGTATCTACGGCGGGTCGAACGGCGGATTGCTGATGGGGGTGGAACTCACCCAGCATCCCGAGCTGTGGCAGGCGGTGACTATCCAGGTGCCGCTGCTCGACATGCTGCGCTATGAGAAGATCGCCGCGGGCGCCTCATGGGTCGACGAATATGGCTCGGTAAGCGTGCCGGCCGAGCGCGCTTTCCTCGAAAAGACCTCGCCCTATCACAACCTCAAGCGTGGGGTGGCCTATCCCGAGCCCTATATCTGGACGACGACCAAGGACGATCGCGTCGGGCCGCAGCATGCGCGCAAATTCGCCGCGCGGATGAAGGAATATGGCCTGCCCTATCTGTTTTACGAGGACACCGCCGGCGGGCATTCGGGCGACGCGGATATCGCGCAAGGCGCGCGTTTACAGGCGCTGCAGATGGTCTATTTCACGCAGCGGCTGGTCGGCCCGGCTACAGAATAACGTCACAACAAGGGTTATTGCTGCGATGCAGCAGAGCGATTAATATGGATGGAATGAAGGTCAATAGTGAGGAGGATCGCGTGTCCTCTGCTCCCGCTCCCTCCGCTCCCCCGGCGGGCATGCCGGTCGTGTTCGAGGCGATCGTCAAGCGCCAGGCGCTGTCCGCGACCTACAATCGCGGCGAAGTGACGCTGGCGCCGCATATCGTCTACACCAAGCACGGCGAACTCTATGTCGACGCGACGACGCTCGACCGCGACGGCAAGCCGCCGCGCGAGGTGAAGATCGGGGCATTCAAGATCGCCGGGCTCGGCAGCCTGCGCATCACCCCGCGCCGCTTCGAGCCGTCGGAACTGTTCGACCCCGCCGAGGCGCGCTACGCCGGGGTGACGTTGCTCGCGATCGATCGCTGAGCGGTTCAGATCTGTAGCAGCGCCTTCAGCTTGGCGCGCGTATCGGCCAGTATCTCGGGCGAGACTTTGCCCTTGAGTTTCGCTTTACGCGCGCGCCAGTCGAGGCTCTTGATCTGGTCGGCCAAAATCGCGCTGGGCGGATCGTCGCTTACGACGATTTCGAACGGATAGCCTTTGATCCGCGTCGTCATCGGGCAACACAGCATCATGCCGCGCGGCCCGTTGTAACGCGCGGGGGACAGGACCAGCGCGGGCCGATGGCCGGCTTGCTCATGTCCGGCGCGTGGATCGAAATGCAGCCAGACGATATCACCGCTGTCCGGCACCCACGCCGCCACTACCAGATTTCCTTGCCGGCCGGTTCGCCGAAGTCGGTATCGTCGGGGAAAGTATCCGCCGACATGTCTGCGAGCAATTCATCGAGGTCATAGGCCTGTTCGGGGAGTGGCTCGATCACGATCCGGCCGTCCTCCTCCCTTACGTCGACCGCCTGATCGATGCGCAACGCCGCCGCGGCCATCACCGATGCCGGGATTCGCACCGAAGCGCTATTGCCCCATTTCTTGACCTGCGCGCGCATCACGCCCTCCATGTATCGACCTTGACGACACATAGGGCATAGGTCTCGTTTCTACAATGTATCAACATGCTGGCGCGGGCCGCAGTTTTGAAAGCCCCTCCCCTTCAGGGGAGGGGTAGGGGGTGGGGGGAAGTCTCACCGAGACGGTCGCCTGCGGCACTGCCCCACCCCAACCCCTCCCCTGAAGGGGAGGGGCTTGAGAGCGCGCTTCACCGGCAGTTGAGCGACGAATTCTTCTGGTCGATCGACTTGCCGGCCAGCGCCCCGGCCGCGCCGCCGAGCAGGGTGCCGGCGAGGCGGCTGCGGCCGCCGGTAATCACATTGCCGAACAACCCGCCCAGCGCGCCGCCGACGACCAGCCCGGTCGAACCGTCGCTGCGCTTGCAATAATAGCGGCCGTCGTTGCCGCTATAGACGCGCTCGTCGGGCGCCATCGGGCGTTCCTGATATTGCGCGCCGCCGCGATAATAGCGTGACGGATCATAGCCGTTCTCGTCGCGCCAGCCGCTGTTGGGATCGTTGTTGTAACCGCGATTGTCGTCATAGCGCGGCGGGGGCGGATAGCCGCCGTTGCCGCGCCGCGAGACGCTGAGGTAGCGATCATATTCCTGGCGGAAGACCTCGAGCTCGTTGCTGAAGCGATCCTGCGCGGCGCGGAAGCGTGCCTCGTCGGCGGAGGTTTGCGCGAGCGCCGGCACCGCGCCGGTCAGGCCGGCGGCGACGAGCGCGACGCTGATAATCCGGGTAAACATTCTGCACTTGCCTCTCTGCCCGTTGATCGGGCGCCACAAGGTATAGGAACGCGTAACAATCTCGTTGCTGAACGAGGCGCGAATGCCCCTTTGACCGTCATGCCGGACTTGATCCGGCATCCAGAGCCACGGGCGGCATAGCGTGTGACTCTGGATGCCGGGTCAAGCCCGGCATGACGAGGGGGGTGGGGTTTTCTTCACGCCGACAGGCTGACGAAACTGTCCATCACCCGCTTGAGCCCGGCCTTCTCGAATTCGATCTCCAGCTTGTTGCCCTCGATCGCGACGATCGCGCCATAGCCGAACTTCTGGTGGAACACGCGCATCCCGAGCGAAAGATCGCTGCGCCCCTTGTTGCCGAGGCTGACCGACGGGCTGCGGCTTTCGACCACGCGGGTCGGCTCGCGGGTGAAGGTGCGGCTGGTCCAGTCGCCGCCCGGCTTGGCGGCATCAAGCGTTCCCGCCGCGCGCTGCCAGCCGGGGCCGCGCCCGGTGCCGCGGCCGACATCGGCGAAGGGATCGGCGCGCTCGGACCAATTGGCGCGCCACAGGCTCGCGCCGCCCGACATCGTCGTTTCCTGATCGACGTGATCCGCCGGCAGTTCGGCGACGAAGCGCGACGGGATCGACGAGGTCCACTGCCCGTAGATGCGGCGGTTGGCGGCGTGGAGGATCGTCGCGCGGCGCCGCGCGCGGGTGATCGCGACATAAGCGAGGCGGCGTTCCTCCTCCAGGCTGCGCGTGCCGCCCTCGTCGAGCGCGCGCTGCGACGGGAAGATGCCTTCCTCCCAGCCGGCGAGGAACACTTGGTTGAATTCCAGCCCCTTGGCGGCGTGGATCGTCATGATCGTGACCTTGGCGTCCTCGCGCGCGCCCTCATTGTCCATCACCAGGCTGACATGCTCGAGGAACGCGCCGAGATTCTCATATTCCTCCATCGCGCGGACGAGCTCGTTGAGATTCTCCAGCCGCCCGGCGGCGTCGGCGGATTTGTCCGCCTGCCACATCGCGGTATAGCCGCTCTCGTCGAGAATCTGCCGCGCGAGATCGGGATGGGCGAGGTCGACCGCCATCTCGCGCCAGCGCACGATATCGCCGACGAAGGTGCCGAGCGCGCGGCGCGCCTGCGGGGTCAGTTCGTCGGTGTCGAGGATGCGCGCGGCGGCGGCGCTCAGCGGCAGCCCCTCGGCGCGCGCGAGCTGGTGGAGCCGCGCGATCGCCTTGTCGCCCAGCCCGCGCTTGGGGACGTTGACGATCCGTTCGAAGGCGAGATCGTCGGCCGGCTGGTTGACGATCCGCAGATAGGCGAGCGCATCGCGGATTTCGGCGCGCTCGTAGAAGCGGAAGCCGCCGACGATGCGGTAGGGCAATCCGATCGCGATGAACCGGTCTTCGAACTCGCGCGTCTGGTGCTGCGCGCGGACGAGGATCGCGATATCGTCGAGGCTGGTGCCGTCGCGCTGCGCCGACTCGATCTCGTCGCCGACGCGGCGCGCCTCTTCCGGGCCGTCCCACACGCCGATCACGCGGACCTTCTCGCCGGCGTCGATCTCGGTCCACAGGGTCTTGCCGAGCCGCCCCGAATTATGCGCGATCACGCCCCCCGCCGCGCCGAGGATATGCGGGGTCGAGCGGTAGTTCTGCTCGAGCCGGATTACCTTGGCGCCGGGGAAATCGCGTTCGAAACGCAGGATATTCTCCACCTGCGCGCCGCGCCACGAATAGATCGACTGATCGTCGTCGCCGACGCAGCAGATGTTGCGCCGCTCCTGCGCGAGCAGCCGCAGCCAGAGATATTGGACGCTGTTGGTGTCCTGATATTCGTCGACCATGATGTAGCGGAAGCGCTGCTGATAATGCGCCAGCACCTCGCGGTCGGTCTTGAGGATCGTCAGGACGTGAAGCAGCAGGTCGCCGAAGTCGCAGGCGTTCACCGCCTTCAGCCGATCCTGATATTGCTGGTATAATTCGCCGCCGCGCCCCGCGCCGTAGCGCTCGCTTTCGCCGGCATCGACATCGCCGGGGGTGAGCCCCTTGTTCTTCCATTCGTCGATCAGCCCGGCGAGGCTGCGCGCCGGGAAGCGCTTCTCGTCGATATTCGCCGCGACGATCAACTGCTTGAGCAGGCGGAGCTGATCGTCGGTGTCGAGGATCGTGAAATTGCTCTGCAGCCCGACGAGTTCGGCGTGGCGGCGCAGCATCTTGGCGCCGATCGCGTGGAAGGTGCCGAGCCACGGCATCCCCTCGACCGCGGCGCCGACCAGCCGTCCGACGCGCTCCTTCATCTCGCGCGCCGCCTTGTTGGTGAAGGTGACCGCGAGGATTTCGGACGGATAGGCTTTGCGGGTCCACAAGAGATGCGCGAGTCGTGCGGTGAGCGCGGCGGTCTTGCCGGTCCCGGCGCCGGCGAGGACGAGCACCGGGCCGTCGGTGGTCAGCACGGCCTCGCGCTGCGGCGGGTTGAGGCCGGCGAGATAGGGGGCGTCGTCCGGGGTGGGGGCGGGGGTGTTCACCGCCGAACAGGTAGGGAACGAGCGCGCGCGGGGCAAGCGCCTGATTGGCGGCGGTCGACACGCGAAAACGGCTTGTCTCGCGCGGCGGATCGTGAGAACAAAGTGGAAACATGGCTGGGAGAATAAGGATGCCGATCACGGGGCGATGCCATTGCGGCGCGGTGACCTGGCGCGCGAGCGAAGAGCCGCAGCGTCATTCTTTGTGTCATTGCGAAGATTGTCGGCGCTGGTCCGGGGCGCCGGTCGTCGGCTGGGCTGCGTTCGACGAGAATGTCGTGACGATCGAGGGCGAGACGCGCGGCTATCAATCCTCCTCCGCCGCGACGCGCGAATTCTGCGCCCGATGCGGCACCGGGTTGTTCTACCGCAGCGCTACTTTGCTTCCGGGTATTCTCGACATTCAGTCCGGCACGATGGATGATCCGGAAGCGTTCCCGCCCAGTGCACAAGTTATGGTGCGGCATAGACTTGGCTGGGCGCGGGAGATGGATAAGCTACCGGCGTTCGGAAGCTACCCGGGGATGGATTGATGCCGACCGACGATCCGATCGCACGCTGGCACGATTATATGCATGCGCCGACCCCCGAGGGCCTGTCGGCGATGCTCCACGAGGATTGCGTCTTCCAGAGCCCGGCGGTGCATACGCCGCAAAAGGGCAAGGCGCTGACGATGAAATATCTGCTCGCCGCGGCGCAGGCGCTGGGCGGACCGGCGTTTCGCTATGTCGGCGAATGGCGTGCGGACCGCGGCGCGGTGCTCGAATTCGAATGCGAGGTCGACGGCAAGTTCGTCAACGGCGTCGATATCATCGCGTGGGACGACGACGGGCTGATCACCGGGTTCAAGGTGATGATCCGCCCCATCAAGGCGTTCGACGCGGTGGTGCCGCGGATGGCGGCGATACTGGCGGGGTAGAGGGCGACCTCAATCGTCACCCCCGCGAAAGCCGGGATCGCGTACCTGGGGCGAAGGCGAGAGCCGGCGACGGCAATAAGCTCCTCCTTGTGTCCCCGCGGAGGGTTCCCATCAAAGTAATAGTTTGATGGGGCCCGAGGCGGGAACCCAGTCTGGGCTCCCGCCGTCGCGGGAGTACAGCCCTGCGGAACGGGGTGGATCATATCGTGCGAGCGATTCTCTGACGGCCCGAGATCCCGGCTTTCGCTGGGATGACGGACGTGCGACCCGCTCGCGGCGGTTTACTTCTTCGCCGCCGCCCGCTTCCGCTGCCACGCTGCCTCCAGCGCGGCCGCCGTCCCGTTGCGCGACGCCAGCGTCAGCCCGGTCAGTTCCAGCTTCCGCCCGCGCAGGAAGCGCGATTCGGTGCGCCACAGCACGTCGTACAGCCCGGTCTGGCTGTGTTTCGTATCGCCGTCCCACCAGCTCACGCTGATCAGCACCGGCAGTCGCCCGCTGCGCGCGTCGCTGCCCTCATTGGCCTTGAGCAATGCATCGGCGAACCAGTCGCTCGCGATGCGCGGGCCGGGGAGCGCGTCCTGCGGCGCGACGCCGAGCGCCTTGGGGAAGGTGACGGTCGCGGCGCTGAACACATGCTCGCTGTCGGCCAGGGCCAAAGCATCGCCGCCGTCGGCCACCGTGCCGAGCAGGGTCACCACGCCGCGCGCATGTTCGGTGCTCGTCGCCTGCGCCGCGCGCGCGGCTTCGTCGGCCCGGCGGCCCGACCAGTTGAGATAAAGCGTCGCGGCAGCGATCAGCACCCCGGCGACCGCGACCAATTCGGCGAGCGTCACCCAGCGGCGACGCGTCGCGGCCTGATCGGCGGTTTCGCTCATCGCCCGCCCATTTCCAGCAAACGCCGCGGGGCGACCAGTTCCCAGCTCCGCGCGATCCGGTCCGCCACGCGATCCCAGTCGGTATCGTCGCGGTCGAGTCGCATCGCCACCCAGCCGAACGGGCCGAGATAGGCGGGGCGGAAATAGCAATCCGGGTCGAGCTCGATCAGCAATGCCTGTTCCTCGCCGTCAGCGGTCTTGACGATCGCCACGGTTTCGCCGTCGCCGTGATGATCGTGCCAGAAATAGGCGAAGAACTTGCCCTTTTCGATATGAAATCCGGGCGATCCGTGGCTCAGCCGCTCCATCGCCGCCGGCAGCGCCAGCGCGATCTCACGCACGCGGGCGAGGGCGGAGGCGGGATCGGGACTCATCGCGCGAGCCATTCCTTCAGGACGCGGGGATAAAGCTGATGTTCCGCCTCCAGCACGCGCGAGGCAAGCGTTTCCGCATCGTCACCGGGCAGGATCGGGACATTGGCCTGACCCAGCACCGCGCCGCCGTCGAGCTCCTCGGTCACGACATGGACCGAACAGCCCGCCTCGGCATCGCCCGCCTCGATCGCGCGGGCGTGGGTATCGAGCCCCTTGTACTTGGGCAGCAGCGAGGGGTGGATATTGACGATCCGCCCGCGCCAATCGGCGACGAAGCGATCCGACAGCAGCCGCATATAGCCGGCGAGCGCGATATATTCGGCGCCCGCGGCGCGCAGCGCGGCGTCGAGCGCGGCTTCATAGGCGGCCTTGCCGATCCCCTTCGGCGACAGCGCGAAGGTCGGGATGCCCTGTTCGCGTGCCCAGGCGAGCCCGGCGGCCTCGGGGCGATCGGAGGCGACCACCACGACTTCATAACCGTCGCCCGCCGCCTTCACCAGCGATTGCATGTTCGATCCGCGCCCGGAGACGAGGATCGCGACCTTGGGGAGCGCGCTCATGCGTGATGCGTCGCGGTCCAGTCGCCGCGCGCGCTCCAGGTTTCGGCCGATCCGCGCACGGTGCAGCCGCGCTCGCCCGCGTCGACCGTGCCGATGCGGAAGATCGTCTCGCCCGCGGCTTCGAGCGCCGCGGTCACCGCGTCCGCGGCGTCTGCCTTGACGATCACCGCCATGCCGATGCCGCAGTTGAAGGTGCGTGCCATTTCGGCGGGTTCGATCGCGCCCTGCGCCTGGAGGAAGGCCATCAGCCGCGGCTGCGGCCAGGCATCGGCATCGACCGTCGCGTGGCACCCGGCGGGGAGCACGCGCGGGATGTTTTCGAGCAGCCCGCCGCCGGTGATGTGCGCCAGCCCGTCGATCCGGCGTTCGCGGACGAGCGGCAGGAGGCTTTTCACATAGATGCGGGTCGGCGCCATCAGCGCGTCGATCAGCAGCCGATCGGGGTCGAACAGAGCCGGGCGATCGAGCCGCCACGCCTTGTCCGCCGCGAGCCGCCGGACGAGCGAAAAGCCGTTGGAATGGACCCCCGAGGAGGCCATGCCGAGAATCACGTCGCCCGGCGCGATCGCGCTGCCGGTCAGCACCGCCGAGCGCTCGACCGCGCCGACGCAGAAGCCGGCGAGGTCATAATCGCCCTCGGCATACATGCCGGGCATCTCGGCGGTCTCGCCGCCGATCAGCGCGCAGCCGGCGATCTTGCAGCCTTCGGCGATCGAGGCGACGACTTGCTCCGCGACCGCGTTGTCGAGCCGGCCGGTCGCGTAATAATCGAGGAAGAACAGGGGCTCGGCACCCTGCACGATGAGGTCGTTGGCGCACATCGCGACGAGATCGATCCCCACGCCGGCGTGGCGGCCGTGGTCGATCGCGAGCTTGAGCTTGGTGCCGACGCCATCATTGGCGGCGACGAGCAACGGATCGCTGAACCCCGCGGCGCGCAGATCGAAGAAGCCGCCGAACCCGCCGAGATCGGCATCCGCCCCCGCGCGGCGCGTCGCGCGGGCGAGCGGGGCGATGGCGCGAACCAGCGCGTTGCCGCCGGCGATGGAAACGCCCGCGTCGGCGTAAGTATAGGGAGCGTTGCGACGATCTTCGGTCATGCCCGCGCGTCTAGGGCGCAAAGGCGTTGGGGGCAACGTTCTCCATGCGTGATTGGATCGGCTTCCGCACCTCATGTGCTCCCGCGAAGGCGGGAGCCCAGACTGGGTCCCCGCCTTCGCGGGGACACAACGACCTTTACGAAAGCAACGACCTTACGAA
>JAFIGU010000052.1 GCA_017849555.1 Sphingomonas sp.
ACATGTCCCTTCATCTAAATCACAATGTCAAAGAGCCGACAAAAACCGACGCCCGGTCTCACCCCATTTTTCGTGGAGCACCCTGGCGCCTGCGTTTTCGCTGCCCCGATCAAGCGGTCCGTGTGGCCCGCCCCGTCGGTGGAGTGGTCATCTATGTGGCGACTCACCTCCGGTCAACCCTTATTTCTCGTTTTTTTGGTCGACCTGCATTTTTTCTCGCCGCCCGCCTTCAGTCGAACAGCGGCAAGGCTGTGGTCGATTTGATCTCCTGCATCGCGAAAGACGAGCTGACGTCGTGCAGCGGCGCCACCTTGGTCAGCTTGCGATAGATTCGATCGAAGTCGGCGATATCGCGCGCCACCACCTTGAGCAGATAGTCGATCTCCCCGCTCATCCGGTAGAATTCGACCACCTCGGGGAATTGCGCCACCCCTTCGGCGAAGGTCTCAAGCCATTCGGCGGTATGATGCGCGGTCTTGATCGCAACGATCACCGTCACCCCCAGCCCGAGCCGCTCGCGATTGAGCACCGTCACGCGACGCGCGATCACCCCTTCGCGCTCGAGCCGCTTGATTCGCTTCCAGCACGGTGTCTGCGACAGACCGACGCGTTCGGCGATCTCCGCGATCGGTACGGTCGCATCCTCCTGAAGCAACGCGAGAATACGCCGATCGACCGCATCTAGAACGATATTCTCCATTTTCCCTCCATATGCCGCTCCATTTTCTCCATTACGCTACTGACGGAGCAAAATGAACACGGACATTTCGGTATCCGAACGATAGATTCCCGCTTATGGTTATGAGTGGAGACCCGTTGTGATCGACCGACTGTTTTTCGAACATCCGCGCTCGGTCGACGAAAGCTATGGCGAGCATATGCGTGCGGCCGGCGGGTTCGGGGTGGTGATGATCGGCGCCGGAGTCGCCTGTCTCGTCCACGCGCTGGTGCCGGGGCTGTTCGTCTCCACCGGGAGCAAGGCGATCGACCGGCTCCACGACAAGATGGTGCGCAACCGCCGCCGCCGCGCCGCCCCATCGGGCGAACGGCTGATTCGCTCGGGGAACGAAGCCGCATGACGGCAATGATGGCGGCGGACCTTTACGGGGACGTTCCGCCGGACAAGCCGCATTCGTGGCGCGAGATCGTCCCGGGGCTGGTCGTGGTGTGCCTCGGCACGCTCGCCGCGGGGTTCATCTCGGATCATTATGGCGCGCCGCTCACGCTGATGGCGCTGCTGCTCGGGCTGGCGCTCAATTTCCTGTCGAGCGACCGGCGGCTGCATCCCGGGCTCGGCTTCGCCTCGCGCTCATTGCTGCGGTGGGGAATCGTGCTGGTCGGCGCGCGGGTGACGATGACGCAGATCGTCGGGCTGGGGCCGGTCGCGCTGCTCGCGGTGGTGGCGATTCTCGTACTGACGATCGGCGCCGGGATCCTCGCGGCACGGCGATTCGGCTTCGACACCGGATTCGGCGTGCTCGCCGGCGGGGCGGTGGCGATCTGCGGCGCCTCGGCGGCGATGGCGCTGGCGACCACGCTCGGCAGCCGCCGCATCAGCGACGCGCAGCTCACGCTGGTGCTCGTCGGCATCTCGGCGATGAGCGCGGCGGCGATGGTGCTCTATCCGATCGTCGCGCATCTGCTCGCCATGTCCGATCTGCGCGCGGGCTTCATGCTCGGCGCGTCGATCCATGACGTCGCGCAGGCACTTGGCGCTGGCTATTCCTATTCCGACGGCGCCGGACAGATTGCGACGATCGTCAAGCTCACCCGCGTGGCCCTGCTCGCCCCGGTGCTGGCGGTGGTGGCGATGGCGCTGCCCAATGGCGACGGTCAGGCGAAGAATATCGGCGTGCCGTGGTTCGTCGTCGGCTTTTTCGTGCTGTCGGGGTTCAATTCGCTCGGCTGGGTGCCGACGCTCGCAGCGACCTGGTCGTCGAAGGTCGCGGCGGCATTCCTCGCCGCGGCGGTGACGGCGACCGCGATCCGCTCGCCCTTGCCCCAATTGCTCGACGCCGGGCCGCGCCCGCTGCTCATCATCCTCGCAGCGACGCTGACCGCCTTCGTGCTCGCGCTGCTCGCGGCGCTGTTCGTGCTCGGATAAGAGAATCACTGGCTGGGGCGGCAGGATTCGAACCTGCGTATGACGGTACCAAAAACCGTTGCCTTACCGCTTGGCGACGCCCCAGCATGATGTGCGGGCGCGCGCCTTAGCGCGCGCCGCCGTGAACCGCAAACGCTTATGCGACGCGGTGCAGCCAGTTGTGCGGATCGGCGGTGCGGCCGCGCTGGATCGCCCCGAGCTGCTCGAGGAAACGCTGGGTCGTCTGCCCCATCCCGCCCGAACCAATCTGGAAGGCGTAATCCGGCCCCGAGACCTTGCCGATCGGGGTGATCACCGCCGCGGTGCCGCAGGCGAAGCTTTCGACGAGCCGCCCGCTCTCGGCATCGGCGCGCCATTGATCGATGCCGTACAATTCCTCGCGGACGGTCAGCCCCTGATCGCGCATCAGCGTGATGATCGAATCGCGCGTGATCCCTGGCAGGATCGTCCCGGTCAGCGGCGGAGTGACGACCGATCCGTCGTCGAACACGAAGAAGATGTTCATCCCGCCGAGCTCCTCGATCCAGCGCCGCTCGGCCGCGTCGAGGAACACCACCTGATCGCACCCGCGGCGAATCGCCTCGGCCTGCGCGACAAGGCTGGTGGCATAATTGCCGCCGCATTTCGCGGCGCCCGTGCCGCCCGGCGCGGCGCGCGAATAATCGTGGCTGACCCACAAGGAGACCGGCTTCACCCCGCCCTTCCAATAAGAGCCGACCGAGGAGGCGAGCACCATATAGAGATAGTCGGCCGACGGCTTGACGCCGAGGAACGCCTCGCTCGCGATCATGAACGGGCGCAGATAGAGCGAGCCGTCGGGTCCGGTCGGGATCCAGTCGCGATCGGCGCGCACCAGCGCCTCGATCGAGCCGAGGAACAGATCATCGGGCAGTTCGGGCATCGCCATGCGCTGCGCCGAATTGCGGAAGCGCTGCGCATTGGCCAGCGGGCGGAACAGCGCGGTCGTGCCGTCTTCCATGCGATAGGCCTTGAGCCCTTCGAAAATCTCCTGCGCATAATGGAGTACCGCGGTGGCAGGATCGACCGTCAGCGTGGTGCGCGCGGTGATCTTGCCGTCATGCCAGCCTTTTTCCTGTGAATAACGCAGGATCGCCATATGATCGGTATGGACACGGCCAAACACCGGATCGACCAGCCGCGCGGCGCGCTCATTAGCGGGCACGGGGGAAGGGTTCGGCTCGAACGCGAAGTTCAAAAGATGCCTCCTGTCGATCTGGCGCGGCACGCGCGGTTGGCGGTTGCGATCGGGTAAGGCCGATGGCAATGCCGGTCAACATGGCTGCCACATCTCCTTCCGCTTCCCCGCTCTTCCTCCGCGAACCCGAGATCCGCCGCGGGCTGGAGCTGCTCTATTTCGGCAACAGCCACGTCACGCGCTCGATCGATCGGGGGCTGGCGCGGCAGGGGCTGGGCCGCGCGCACCACCGTGCGCTCTATTTCATCGCGCGCCGGCCGAACATGTCGGTCAGCGACCTGCTCGCGCTGCTCGCGATCACCAAGCAATCCCTGGGCCGCGTGCTCAACGAGCTCGCCGAACGCGGGCTGGTCGAGAGCCGCCCCGGCGAGCGCGACCGGCGCCAGCGCCTGCTGCGGCTGACCGATGCGGGCGCGAAGCTCGAAGGCGAGCTTTACGAAGCGCTGCGCGAGAAATTGTCCGGCGCTTATTCGAAGGCCGGGCAGGAAGCGGTGACCGGCTTCTGGGCGGTGCTCGAAGGGCTGATCCCCGAGGAGGAGCGCGAGCGGGTCGAGGCGCTGCGGCGCTGAGGCCTGGCGCCGCGAACCTTTCGCAAAGTTCACAAAGTTCACACGAGTGGCGCTCGCTGCGAGAATCGAAAATCAGTCAGTTATTCTTTGTAAAACAGCATCTTATGTTGCCCCGCTCGCGCTCGGCGCTTCACCCCCGCGCCGCCGCCGCCATTTCCTCGGCCCGCGCAGCGGAAGCGGCGAGCGTCGCCTGCATCAGCCGATCGAGCGCCGCGCCGTCAGCGAGCACGTTGAGCCCGGCGCGGGTCGTCCCGCCGGGGCTGGCGACCGCATCGGCGAGCGCCCCCGGCGAACGCGGGTCGGTCGCCGCGAGCGCCGCCGCGCCGCGCACCGTCGCCAGCGCGAGCCGCGCGGCATCGTCATGCGCCACCCCCATCGCCCCCGCCGCACGCGCCAGCGCGTCGATGAAGCGGAACAGATAGGCCGGTCCGCACCCTGCCAGCACCGCCGCCGCGGCATAGACCGTGCCCGCCGCCCAGATCACGTCGCCGAGCGGCGCAAGCAACGCATCGACGCGCGCGCGAACCTCGGTCGGCACGTCGGGGGCGTTGACCACGCATACCCCCTGCCCCAAGGCAACGGGCAGATTGGGCATCATCGGCACCGGCACCGGGCCGGGAAAGGCGCGCGTCAGCACCGCCGCATCGACCCCGGCGAGGATCGACAGCAGGATCGGCGCCCCCGCGACGCGATCGGCATAAAGCCCCGCCACTTCGTCGAGCTGCTGCGGCTTGACCCCGAGCACCACGATATCCGGCGCCGCGCCCGTCGGCAGCGCGCGCGCCTGGCGGACCCCGGCGGGCAGTGCGCGGTCCTTGCGGTTGACCACGTCGACCGCTTCGGCCTTCACCGCCCCGCTCTCGATCCAGCGCGTCAGCATCGCTCCGGCCATATTGCCGCAGCCGATCATCCACACGCGCATCAGGCCTCCCCCTGCGTCTCGATCAATGCCGCCGCGATCGCCTCGCGCGGGGTCTTGCCGCCCCACAGAACGAACTGGAACACGGGATAGAAACGCTCGCATTCGTCGATCGCGGTCTCGACGAGCAATTCGGTCGTGGCGAGCGACATCGCGCGATCGCCGTCCTCGTCGCCGTCGACCACCATCGCGTGGCGATAGAGCAATACCCCGCTCGACGACCAGAGTTCGAAATGGCCGACCCAGAGCTGTTCGTTGACCAGCGCCAGCGCTTCGTGGATCGGCGCGCGGCGTTCCTCGGCGACCTTCACGTCGGGGAAGCAGAGGAACTGGAGGACGCTGTCCTCGTCGCGCCACAAGGCACGCAGCTCATATTCGGTCCAGCTACCCTTGACGGTCGCGCTGATCTCATCATCGTGGCGTTCGCTGACCCAGCCGTGCGCCGCGAAATAGCGGTCGAGCATGTCGAGCGGCGCGGCTGCCTCATGGTCATCTTCGGCTTCATCGAGCATCATGGCGCTCCTATCGCACGAAGGCCGCCACGGAGGCAAAGCCCGTGGCGGCCGATGATATGGGAAAAGTGTGAGTAAATTGCGAGTGTCGCTATTTTTGGGCCGGCACAGACGAAATGCACCGCGGCGCATTTCGCAGATTGCGCTCAACCCTTGCTTTGTGCCGCCTCGAGCTTGTCGAGCCGCGCCTTGAGCGCATCGGCCTCGTCGCGCGCCGCGACGGCCATCGCCTTCACCGCCTCGAATTCTTCGCGGCTGACGAAATCGAGCCCGCCGATCCACTCCTTCGCGCGATCGCGCGCGCCGGCCTGCGCCTCGCGGCCCATCCCGGCGATCATGCCGGCCGCGCCGTTCACCAACTTCACGAAATCATCGAACATCCGGTTTTCGGACTGCATCAACCTGCGCCTTCCACTGAAACTCAGTTGATTACCTGGGACGTATGCGCGCCCGGCACAAGGCTTTCCTGTTGCGGGTTGAGCTGGGCGATGCGCCAGGTGAGCGCGCCGATCACCCCCAACCACACGATATAAGGCAGCATCAGCAACGCCGCGACGGTGCGGATCCGCGCGAACAGCGCCGCCGTCGCCACCGCGATCAGCAGCGCCGCGACGAGATCGATCAACGCCCCTGACAGATTATGCGCGCCGAAGAACAACAGCGGCCAGATCAGATGCAGCGCGAATTGCAGCGCGAACAACCCCACCGCCAGCCCCCGCCCCCGGGCGCCGCGCGCGTGAAGGATCATCGCCAGCGCAAGCCCGATCCCGACATAGACCGCGATCCAGATCAGCGGGAAAGCCGCATCGGGCGGGGTGAAGCCGGGCTTGGCGAGTCCCTGATACCAGGGATTGGCGGCGCCGACCGGCTCGCTGCGTGCCGAAAGCAGCCCGAGCAACAGGATCAGCGGGACGGTGACGACCGCCCAGCGCAGAAACGACATCCGCAGCTGCGCCTTTGACGCAATGCCTCCCACAAGCCCTCCTGTTCTGCCCCGCGCGCAACCTGCCGTGCCGCGCGCACGAGGTAAACAGATGATTGACGAGGACGGTGTGCCATTGTCGGTCGACGCGTTCGTCACATCGCTCCCCTCCCTTGAACAAGGGAGGGGAGAAAGAAGGACGGCCGGGGTCAGTCCCGCACAGCCGCGATCAGGAATTCGACATTGCCTTCGGGGCCGGTGATCGGGCTGCGCTCGATACCCAGCACGCGCCAGCCCTGTGCGATGAACCACGCTGCCACCGTATCACAGACGCGTGCGTGGACGGCGGGATCGCGCACCACCCCGCCCTTGCCCACTTCGTCGCGCCCCGCCTCGAACTGCGGCTTGATCAGCGCGAGCGCGCGCGCGCCCGGCGCCGCGAAGCCGAGCGGCACCTCCAGCACCTTGGCGAGCGAGATGAAGCTGGCGTCGCAGACGATCAGATCGACCGGCTCGGGAATCTGCGCCACGGTCAGGATCCGCGCGCTGGTCTGTTCGTGGACGATGACGCGCGGGTCCTGCCGCAGTTTCCAGGCGAGCTGGTTGGTCCCGCTGTCGACCGCATAGACCCTCGCCGCGCCGCGCGTCAGCAACACGTCAGTGAACCCGCCGGTCGACGATCCGACGTCGATCGCCACCGCCCCGGTCACGTCCCATGCGAAATGATCGAGGCCGTGCGCCAGCTTGATGCCGCCGCGCGACACCCAGGGATGATCGCGCCCGCGCACGTCGAGCGCCGCTTCTGCGTTCAGCGCCTGCCCCGGCTTCTCGACCTTGCGGTCGGCGGTGAACACGAGCCCCGCCATGATCAGCGCCTGCGCGCGGGTGCGCGATTCGGCCAGCCCTCGATCGACCAGCAATTGATCCGCGCGCACCTTCGCCATCCCCGCGCTATCGCGCGCCGATCGGTTCGTCGCAAGCCGTCTTCCATCGGGCGCGCCGCCTATTGCCTATCATTTTAGTAGGAAATAAGTTGGGCACGAGGTCGCGGAGTCGCTGTCCCCTAGATACGGCAACCCGCGGCCTCGCCCGAGCGACGAGGAGTGCCGGCGATGGAGCAATTCTCCCCCGATCTTGCCATGCGCCCGACGATCCTGACGGTGCCGGGGCTCAACGGCTCGGGCCCGGCGCACTGGCAGACATTATGGGAAAAGATGCGCCCCGATACTGCGCGAATCGAGCTCGGCATGTGGAACACCCCGCATCGCAACGCCTGGGTGACCAAGCTCGATCAGGCGATCGCCGCAGCGCGCGCGCCGGTGATCCTCGTCGGGCACAGCCTCGGCTGTATCGCGATCGCCTGGTGGACCGCATTGAGCCCGCAACCCTATGGCTGGCCGGTGGCGGGGGCGTTGCTCGTCGCACCGGCCGATGTCGATCGCGCGACCGTGCCCGACGAAATCGCCGGCTTCGCCCCTGCCCCCAAGACGATGCTCCCCTTCCCGTCGATCGTCGTCGCATCGAGCAACGATCCGTGGATCACGATCGAGCGCGCGCACAGCCTGGCGGCGGATTGGGGCAGCCATTTCGTCGATCTCGGCGCGCACGGCCATATCAATGCGGCGAGCGGGCTCGGCTGGTGGCCCGAGGGGCAGGAATTGCTCGATCGCGTGATCACCGCATCGGGCGGCCCGCGCGGCGAGGCGCTGACCCCCGGCGACGCGCGCGCGATCCTTGCGCGCGAGAATGCCGCAACGACGCTTTATTCGCCCCGCGCCGACTGATCCGGCTCGGCCTCGGCCCGCAGCCGCGCCGCGCGTAGCCGACGCCACAGCGAGAGATTGAAGCAACCGAGCGCGACGGCCATCAGCGCCGTCGCAACGATCACCTTGGTCCAGCCGGTCACGCCAGCGCGCCGACCGCGCCGGTCTGGTTCCACCGCAATGTTTTGAGGACGGTATTGACGATATGGTCGGCGTCGAGCCCGGCCTCGGCATATTGCGCATTGGGACTGTCCTGATCCTGGAAGCGATCGGGCAGCCGCATCGTGCGGAGCT
>JAFIGU010000053.1 GCA_017849555.1 Sphingomonas sp.
TAGGAGCAAGGAGGGAGCGATGTCCATGCATCGTAACCGACGCGCGACGACGCCTGGCGCCAAAATCCGCCCGCCCCGAAGGGGTCGCCCGGAGAAGCCCGATGGTCAGCGTCGCTTGCTTGCGCGTAGCACGGCTACGCGTCTGCGCTACACTCCTTGCCAGCGGGCTTCTCCGGGCGATCACGACGTTGTCCTGAGCGGGTTTGGACCCTAAGTGTCGCGGATGCGAATGCGGGGAGCAAGGGGCGAGATGGAAGCAGCGACCGGACGGACGTGGCTGGATGGCGTGCGTCCCTATGTCGAGAAGGCACCCCTGGCGGCGCTGGCGCTGGGGATTTCGTCGGGCTTTCCTTATGCGATGATCGGCGCGACGCTCACCACCCGGCTGGCGCAGAGCGGGATCGACAAGAAGACGGTGACGGCGTTCAGCCTCGCCTTCCTCGTCTACAATCTCAAATTCCTCTGGGCCTGGGCAGTCGACGGCGTGCGGTTGCCGGTGATCGGGCGGCTCGGGCAGCGCGTGTCGTGGCTGCTCGTCGCGGGGACGCTGGTGATCGCCGCGGTCGTCCATCTCGCGCTGATCGATCCCAAGGCGGATATCGCCGCGACCGCCTTCGCCGCGATCCTCGTCGGCGCGGCCGGATCGACCTTCGACATCGTGATCGACGCCTATCGCATCGAGATATTGGAGCCACGCCAATTGGGCGTCGGCGCCGGGATGAGCCAATATGGCTGGCGGATCGGATCGGCCGGCGCGGGCGCGCTCGCGCTGGTGATCGCCGCGCGCCACGGATGGAGCCTCGCCTATCTCGCCTGCGCCGGGCTCGCGCTGCCCGCAATGCTCGCCGGACTGATCGTCGGCGAGCCCGAGCGGCGACATGTCGTCGCCCCGCGCAAGGGGCTCGCGGCCGCGCTCGAGGCGATCTGGCGCCCGTTCGTGCAATTCTTCGCGCGCCCCGGCGCGGTGATCATCCTTGCCTTCATCCTGATCCATAAGATCGGCGACACGCTCGCCAACCTCACCTTCCGCCTGCTGTTCGACGACCTCAAGTTCAGCAATGACGAGATCGCCTTCTACGACGTCGGGCTCGGCTTCTGGGCCTATCTGATCGGCATCTTCGTCGGCGGGGTGCTCTATGCGCGGATGGGGATGAAGCGATCGGTTTTGCTGTCGCTCGTCCTGATGGCGATATCGAACCTCAGCTTCGCCGGGCTCGCCGCGGCGGGGCATTCGAACATCGGCATGGCCGGCGCGATCGGATTCGAGAATTTCGCCAGCGGGTTCGGCGGGGTGGCGGTCGTCGCTTATTTCTCGGCTTTGTGCGACCTGCGCTTCACCGCGGCGCAATATGCGCTGATCTCCGCGGCGGCGAGCATCCTCGGACGGATCGTCACCGGCACCACCGCCGGGGCGTTGATCGAGGCGATGGGCTATGTGAACTTCTATCTCTTCACCACGCTGATCGCGCTGCCCGGGGTCGCGCTGTTCTGGTGGATGAGCCGGACCGGGATGGTCGACCGGTCGATCGGCAGCGCCGGGGTGGTCGAGGGTGACGAGGGCTGAACGCTTCGCCCTGAGCCCGGTCCCTCCCCGCCGTTCGGGCTGAGCCTGTCGAAGCCCTGCCCTTTTCTTCGAAAGGAAGAAGGGCAGCTCTTCGACGAGCTCGGGGCGACCGGATCATATTTCGCGCAATGCCCCTCAAACGCAACAAACCCCGGCGCAATGGCCGGGGTTCGAAAGCGTCCTAAAACGGTCGAGCGCTAAAATACTTAGCGGCTGGCAACCTGATCGAGGCTG
Source organism: Sphingomonas sp. (assembly GCA_017849555.1). GTDB lineage: Bacteria > Pseudomonadota > Alphaproteobacteria > Sphingomonadales > Sphingomonadaceae > Sphingomonas > Sphingomonas lycopersici. Next base: position 1,799 of record JAFIGU010000053.1, read on the forward strand.
TCCTGCGCCACCGGGCCGGTGGTCGAGACCGGGATTTCGGTCACCGAGCGATCGTGCGCGGCGAGCAGGTAATCGGCGGTGGTGAGGAACGGGATCGGGTTCACCGCATGCCCGTCGATACGGACCTCATAATGGAGGTGCGGTCCGGTGGAGCGACCCGTCGAACCCATCAGTGCGATCAGCTGCCCGCGCTTCACGCGCGTATTGTCGCTGACCAGGATCTTCGAAAGATGGCCGTAGCGGGTGGCGATGCCCTTGCCATGATCGATCTCGACCATGTTGCCATAACCGCCCATCCGCTCCGCATGGGCGACGACGCCGTCTGCGGTGGCATAGATCGGAGTGCCGACCGGACCGGGGATGTCGACCCCGGCGTGCATCGCGGCGGTGCCCCGGAAGGGATCGCTGCGGATGCCGAAATTGCTGGTGAAGGAAAGCTTCTGGACCGGCTGGACCGAAGGAATGGCGATCGAGCCATGCTCCATCGTGTCCATCTTCTTCCAGGTCATGAACAGCGACCGGAATTGCGCGTCGCCGCCGACCTCGCTCGCCGCGCCGACGGTGCTGGCGGAAATCATCGGCCCGCCGACCGCGCCGCGCGTCGCGACCTGCGCGGTCCGCGCCTGCTCCGCATCGGGGGCGGCGTTCGCTGCGGTGCCGACGCCGGCGCACACCAGAGCGGCGGCGCAAAGCGCGGCGCTCCGGCCGAACCCGCGAACAAGCTGCGATGAAGAAAGCTGCGACATTGGCGACCCATCGTTGCGCGATCGACGCCAGAGGAGCCCGGCGACGTTCGTCTTCAATCTGTTCGGATCGCACCCCCGCGCCCGGACAAATGGGTTGTGGCTCACGCTGTCGTTTTTATGCAAGCGCCGCACGGCAATAGCGCGTCGGGGCGCACCGAAGCTGCGTTGAGTCGTTGGAACGAGCGACGAAAAGCTTCGTCGCTGGCACCTGAACGGGGGCTTAAAGCGCGTCGGACAAGCAAATTCGCCGTGGTTTTGCCCGCGTCAAAGCTTGACTTCGAAGCTAATTGTTACTACAAAAAGATGTGATAATCGTTTGGGATGAGCCGAAGCGCGAAGCTAACCTCGCCAAGCACGGCATCGATTTCGCCGACGTCGACGAGGCGTTTTTCGCAGAAGCCCTGATCGGTGAAGCGAGGAACGGCCGTTACTTCGCGATCGGCGAACTGAACGGTGTAATCGTAGTCATCTTCGCGAAGCTCGGGACGGAGGGGATTTCAATCGTTTCCGCGCGCCCGGCGAACCGAAAGGAAAGGAACCTGTTGCCGTGACAGCCCCGAAATATACCCAGGCCGACCTGGACGCGGTGTCGGACAACCCGGAATTGACCGCCGAAGACATCGCCAAGGCGGTTCCGTTCGCGCAGGCGTTTCCCGAACTGGCCGCCAAAATGCGCGCAACGCGCGGTCCGCAGAAAGCCGCTACCAAGATCAGCACGACGATCCGGCTCTCCCCCGAAGTGCTGAACCACTTCAAGGCCGGCGGCCCCGGTTGGCAGCGCCGCATCGACGAAGCGCTGCGCCACGCTATCGGTCTCTGACGGCCCGGCCGGTCACACCATCGCCATCAGGCTCGCATTGCCGCCGGCGGCGGTGGTGTTGATCGAGGTCGAGACCTCCTCGACCAGCCAGTCGAGCCGATAGCCCGATGCCCCCGTGGTCTGCGGGAGCACGATCGGCCCGGGCAGCGCGGCGAGCGCCTCCAGCGCCGCCCGCACCCGTTCGGCATCGCCCTCGATCAGCGCGCCGGCGAACGGCCCCGCTTCCGGCCAATCGGCGATACGGCGGACGCGGTGCGCCACGCTGTCGGGCAGGCCGTCGAGCAGCGCGGCCTTGCCCGCCACCACCACGTCATTCCCCCCGGCAAGCGCCGCGCCGAGCTGCTCGATCAACCCCTCATAGGTCTGCGGCAGCAACAGCACCCGCCCGCGCGGATGCAGCGCATAGACGTTGCGTTCGCCGACCGGCCCCGGCAGCGTCACCTCGCCGCCGACCAGCGAGGCGCTGATCGCCTCGCGCACCCGCGCCGCGGCGCCGACATCCCCCGCCTCCTCGAGCCACAGCGCCAAATCGCGCGCAGCGGGATCGGCGGCGTTGGACGAGAGCCGCGGTGGCACCGGCGCGCCGCTCACCAGCCGGCCGAGATAGAGCGGACCGCCCGCTTTGGGCCCGGTACCCGAAAGTCCGCGCCCGCCGAACGGCTGCACCCCCACCACCGCGCCGATCACGTTGCGGTTGATGTAGAGATTGCCCGCCTTCACTCGCTGGGTGACATGCGCGATCGTCTCGTCGAGCCGAGTATGCAAGCCGAAGGTCAGGCCATAGCCGGTCGCGTTGATCGCATCGATCAGCCGGTCGAGCGCGTTGCGCCGGAAGCGGACGACGTGCAGCACCGGTCCGAACACCTCGCGCTCCAGATCGGCGATATCGTCAAGCTCGATGATCGTCGGTGGGACGAAGGTGCCGTGCGCGGTCTCGCCGGCCAGCGCGATCTGCTCGACCGCGCGGCCCATTCCGCGCATCCGCTCGATATGCCGCTCGATATTGGCCTTGGCCTCGGCGGTGATCACCGGGCCGATATCGACCGCGAGCCGATCGGTCCGCCCGATCGACAGTTCGTGGAGCGCGCCCTTGATCATCGCCAGCGTACGATCGGCGATATCCTCCTGCAGACACAGGACGCGCAGCGCCGAGCAGCGCTGCCCCGCGCTGTCGAAGGCGGAGGCGATCACGTCCGCCACCACCTGCTCGGCGAGCGCCGAGGAATCGACGATCATCGCATGCTGCCCGCCGGGCTCGGCGATCAGCGGGGTCCGCGCGCCGTCGGCGGAAGGCCGCGTGGCGAGTTCGCGCTGGATCAGCCGCGCCACCTCGGTCGAGCCGGTGAACATCACCGCCGCTGCCTCGGGCGCGCCGACCAGCGCCGCGCCGATTGCACCGTCGCCGGGGAGCAATTGCAGCGCATCCGCCGGAATGCCCGCTTCGTGGAGGATCGCGACGCCCTGCGCGGCGATCAGCGGGGTTTCCTCGGCCGGCTTGGCGAGGACGCTATTGCCCGCGACCAAAGCCGCGGCAATCTGCCCGGTGAAGATCGCCAGCGGGAAATTCCACGGGCTGATGCAGACGACCGGGCCGAGCGGGCGATGCGCCGGCCCCAGCGTCCGCCGCGCCTGATCGGCATAATAATGCAGGAAATCGATCGCCTCGCGCACCTCGGCGATCGCATTGGGGAGCGACTTGCCCGCCTCGCGCACGATCAGCCCGAGCAATGCCGGCATCCGCGCCTGCATAATCTCCGCTGCGCGATCGAGGCACGCGGCGCGATCGCCGGGCGCCACCGCGGCCCAGCTCGGCGCGGCGGCAGCCGCACGGGTGACGGCGGCACGCGCCGCCTCCGGCGACACCTCGATCACCGTGCCGACACGATCGCGCTGGTCGGCCGGGTTGAGCACCGCTCTCGGCGTCCCCTCCCCGTCGGCCGGCGCGGCGCGCCAGTCGTTGCCGGCGCCTGCCCGCATCGTCTCGCCCAGCGCGGCGAGCGCGGTCTCGTCGGAGAGATCGATACCCGCGGAATTGACCCGCGCGCCGTACAGTTCGCGCGGCAAAGCGATCTGCGGATGCTTCTGCCCGACGACCGGCATCGCGCGCACCGCTTCGACCGGATCGGCGACGAGATCGGCGATCGACACTTCGGGATCGGCGATGCGGTTGACGAACGAGGAATTCGCCCCGTTCTCTAGCAAGCGCCGCACGAGATAGGCGAGCAATGTCTCGTGCGTCCCGACCGGCGCATAGATGCGGCACGGCCGGTCGAGCTTGTCCGCCCCGACCACCTCGTCGTAGAGCGGCTCGCCCATGCCGTGGAGGCACTGGAATTCGTAGCGGCCGAGCGCAAAGTCCGGCCCTGCCATCTCATAGATCGTCGCCAGCGTCTGCGCATTGTGCGTGGCGAATTGCGGGAACACCCGATCGGTCGCCGCGAGCAGCTTCCGCGCACAGGCGATATAGGCGACGTCGGTGTGGATCTTGCGGGTATAGACCGGGAAACCGGCGAGCCCGTCGACCTGTGCGCGCTTGATCTCGGCGTCCCAATAAGCGCCCTTGACCAGCCGGACCATGATCCGCCGATCCGCGCGCGCGGCGAGATCGACGATCCAGTCGATCACGAACGGGCAGCGCTTGCCATAAGCCTGCACGACGAAGCCGAGCCCGTTCCACCCCGCGAGATCGGGGTCGAGCGCGAGGCTTTCGAGCAGGTCGAGCGACAGTTCGAGCCGGTCGGCCTCCTCCGCGTCGATGTTGAAGCCGATGTCATAGCCTTTGGCGAGCAGCGCCAGCGTCTTCACATGCGGCAAGAGTTCGCCCATCACCCGCGCGGCCTGCGAGCGGGCGTAGCGCGGGTGGAGCGCGGAGAGCTTGATCGAAATCCCCGGCCCGCCATAGACGCCGCGCCCGCCCGACGCCTTGCCGATCGCGTGGATCGCCGCCTCGTAATCGCGATAGTAACGCTCGGCATCGGCGGCAGTGGTCGCCGCCTCGCCGAGCATGTCGTAGCTATATTGGAAACCGCGCGCTTCGAGGTCGCGCGCGCGCTTCAGCGCCTGCTCGATCGTCTCGCCGGTGACGAATTGCTCACCCATCATCCGCATCGCCATATCGACCCCGCGGCGGATCACCGGCTCGCCGGCGCGCGCGATCAGCCGGGTCAGCGCGGAGGCGAGCCCGCTGTCGTTGACGCTGCTGGTCAGCTTGCCGGTGACCACCAGCCCCCAGGTCGCGGCGTTGACGAACAAGGAGCGCCCGTCGCCGAGATGCGCGCGCCAGTCGCCCCCGGCGATCTTGTCGCGGATCAGCGCATCGCGCGTCGCGTCGTCGGGGATGCGCAACAACGCCTCGGCGAGGCACATCAGCGCGACGCCCTCCTGGCTCGACAGCGCATATTCGTGGACCAGCCCCTCCACGCCGTCGCCCTTGTGCTTGGCGCGCAGCGCGGTGATCAGCTTGGTCGCGGTCGCGGCCGCCGCGGCGGTTACCGGCGCAGGGAGCGTGGCCTGATCGAGCAACGCCGCGACGCACTCGGGCTCGGGGCGGCGATAGGCGGCGGTGATCGCCTGTCGCAGCGCGGTCTGCGGGCGGATCGGCGGGGCGAAATCGGCGAACAGCGGGGAGAGATCGGTCATCCGCGGCCCTTAGCAGATTCGCTATTGGCGTTCCGCCCAATCATCGGGCAGAATCAATGCAGATTTCCCTCATTTCACCCGGAAGACAGATCGAATGGACGGAAAATACCCGATCAAAGGTGAAATCGACGCCTTCGATCGCCGTATCCTCGACGCGCTGCGCGACGACGGGCGGATGTCGATCACCGAATTGGCGAAACGGGTCGGGCTGTCGAAGACGCCGACGCAGGTGCGGCTCAAGCGGCTGATCGACGAGCGCTATATCCGCGGCTTCCGTGCGGTGATCGATCCGGCCAAATTGGGGCTCGACCATATCGCCTTCGCCGAGGTGAAATTGTCCGACACGCGCGAGGCGGCGCTCGACGAATTCCGCCGCGCAGTGCTCAAGATCCCCGAGGTCGAGGAATGCCATATGATCGCGAGCAGCTTCGATTATCTGCTCAAGGTGCGCACCGCCGACATCCGCCGCTATCGCATCGTGCTCGGCGAGCGGATTTCCAGCCTGCCGCATGTCGCGAGCACCTCGACCTTCGTCGCGATGGAAACGATCAGGGATGCGGCGGTGTAATAGAGCTTAAGCGCACAACCTCCCGCCGTTCGGGCTGAGCCTGTCGAAGCCCTGCCCTTCTTCCGACGAAGAAATACAGCCCTTCGACAAGCTCAGGGCGAGGGGTGAAGGCGAACCTAAAGCTCCGTCCGCACCCGCCACAATTCGGGGAACAGCTCCACCTCCAACATCTTGCGCAGATAGGCCGCGCCCGCGGTGCCGCCCGAGCCGCGCTTCAGCCCGATGATCCGCTCCACCGTGGTGACGTGGTTGAAACGCCAGCGGCGAAAATAATCCTCCAGATCGACGAGCTTCTCGGCCAGTTCGTAGGCCTCCCAATGTTCCTCGGGCGCCTGGTAGATCAGCTTCCACGCCGCGATCGCCGCGGGTTCCACCTCGCGCGTCTTGCGCCAGTCGCGCGGCATCCCGCCGATCGCGAAGCCGCGCCGTTCGAGCAGCATCAGCGCCTCGTCGTACAGGCTCGGCGCGGCGAGGATCGCCTCCAGCCCGGCGGTCACCTCGTCGCGATGCGCGTGGACCGCCAGCGTCGCGGTATTGCGGTTGCCGAGCAGGAATTCGATCGCGCGATATTGCCACGACTGGAAGCCCGAGGATTGCCCGAGCGACCCGCGGAATTCGGTATATTCGCTCGGCGTCATCGTCCGCAGCACGTCCCACGCACTGTTGAGCTGTTCGAAGATCCGCGCGACGCGGGTCAGCATCTTGAACGCGGGCTGGAGCCGATCGGCGCGGATCGCCGCCATCGCGCCGCGCAATTCGTGGACGACGAGCTTCATCCACAATTCGGAGGTCTGGTGCTGGATGACGAACAGCATCTCGTCATGCGCGGTGGAGAGCGGCGCCTGCGCATCGAGGATGCGATCGAGCTTGAGATAATCGCCATAGGACATCGCATCCGAAAAATCGCGCCGCGCGCCGCTCGCCGGATCGTCATGGTCGGTCACATTGGGTTCCATTCGCCTGTCCTATGCGGAATCGGTCGCGATGGATATCGGGCGTAACCTTTTGATCAAGAGGCTGGCGCTAGGATCGTGCGATGCCCGCGCTCCCGCTTCTCGCCGCCGCCACGACCGACAATGGCCACACCGGCGTCGCGCGCCCGCGCACCGCGCCCGAGTTGTCGGACATCGCTTTGTTCGTCGTCGCGGTGGCGATCGTGTGGCTGACGCGGCGCGCCTTGCGCCGCCGGATGCGCAAGGACCCGCCGCAAGGAGGTTGACCGCGCGCGCGCCACGCGGCACCGCTACGGGCATGGCCGACGATACGCTCGATCGCCTCGAGGCGACGATCCGCGCGCGCAAGGACGCCGCGGCGATGAAATCCTATACCGCCAGCCTGTTCTTCCAGGGGCGCAGCCGCATTGCGCAGAAACTGGGCGAAGAGGCGATCGAGACCGTGATCGCCGCCACCTCGGGCGACGATGCGTCGATCGTCCCGGAGGCCGCCGATCTGATCTTCCATTTGCTCGTGCTGCTCGCCGACGCCGATCTCGGGCTCGACGACGTGCGCCGCGAGCTGGAACGGCGCGAAGGCCAGTCGGGCCACGATGAAAAGGCCGGCCGCCCCCTTTCCTTCCGCCCCGAATAGGAGGCCCCCGATGGCCGTCGACGCCACCCTGCCCTATGACGACCAGAATATCTTCGCGCGCATCCTGCGCGACGAAATCCCCTCGCGCCGCGCGTACGAGGACGATTACGCGCTCGCCTTCCACGATATCGCACCCTGGGCGCCGACGCACATCCTGGTGATTCCCAAGGGCAAATACGTCTCGTGGGACGATTTCACCGCACGCGCCTCGGATGCCGAGATCACCGGCTTCGTCCGCGCGGTGGGCAAGGTGGCGCGCGATCAGGGGCTGGTCGAGCCGGGCTATCGCCTGCTCGCCAACACGGGGCTCGATTCGCACGCCGAGGTGCCGCACCTCCACGTCCATATCCTCGCCGGCCGCCCGCTCGGCCCGATGCTGGTGCAGAACGACAGCCGGCGCTGAATCTTCATTCTGCTCCCCTCCCTTGAACAAGGGAGAGGCCGGAGGTGAGCTGGCCTGCGAGGAAGCGCGCCGGTATCCCCCCACACCCACCCCCCCCCCAGCCCCTCCCTTCACGAGTGAGGCGAGCCGAGGGCGCGCGCGCGTTGCGTGCCGTAACGGCCCGTAATCCATTTAACGCGTTCGGGCTTTGCTCTCGCGGCTTTCGCCGCTAGTTTCGCGCGCTTCACGCATTCAGGCCGTCCGGGGGGCGGTCGAGGGAGGATTATGGCAACCAGACCCGCAGAAGGTCTTCTCGGGCGGATGATGCTTCGCAAGACGGTGGAGCAGGTCCAGCGCGAGACCCAATCAAGCGAGCTGAAACGAACACTCAGCGCCGCGAATCTCGTCTTTCTCGGTATCGGCTGCATCATCGGCGCCGGCATCTTCGTTCGTACCGGCAATGCCGCGGCGCTTCACGCCGGGCCGGCCGTGGTCATTTCGTTCATCGTCGCCGGCGTGATCTGCGGGCTCGCCGGCCTCTGCTATGCCGAGCTTTCCTCGACATTGCCGGTATCGGGTTCAGCCTATACCTATTCCTACACCACGATCGGCGAATTCGCCGCGTGGGTGATGGGCGCGCTGCTGCTGCTCGAATATGGCCTTGCCGCCTCGGTCGTGGCGGTCGGCTGGTCGGGCTATGTCGTGTCGCTGCTCGGCGATTACGGGATCAACATCCCCGTCGAGTTGACCGGGCCGACCGGGCACGCGATCGTCAAGGGCGGCAGCGCGGTGCTCGACGCGAACGGCGCGCCGCTGACCTATCTGTTCAACCTCCCCGCCTTTGCGATCTGCGCGCTGCTCGGCGCATTGCTCGTCATCGGGGTGAGCGAGAGCGCGAAGGTCAACAACGCGATCGTCGTGATCAAGGTGGCGGTGATCCTCGCCTTCATCGCGATCGTCGGCTGGTTCGTGATCCAGAATATCGGCACGCTCAAGGCCAATTGGCAGCCGTTCATCCCGCCCGCTTCGGGGGACAAGGGCGAATTCGGCTGGGGCGGCATCATGCGCGCGGCCTCGATCGTGTTCTTCGCCTATATCGGGTTCGAGGCGGTCTCCACCGCCGGGCAGGAAGCCAAGAATCCGGCACGCGACATGCCGATCGGGATCATCGGCAGCCTCGTCGTCTGCACCGTGATCTATATGCTGGTCTCGGTCTCGATGACGCTGATCGTCAACTATAAGATGCTCAACGTGCCGGATCCGGTCGCGGTGGCGGTCGACGCACTCGGCCCGCAGTGGAGCTGGTTCGCCAAGATCGTCAAGGTCGGCGCAATCGTCGGCCTCACCTCGGTGGTGCTGGTGCTGATGTACGGCCAGACGCGCATCTTCTACACGATGGCGCGCGACGGGCTGCTGCCGCGCATCTTCTCCAGCGTCCACCCGCGTTTCAAGACGCCGTGGATCAACACGATCGTCGTGGCGATCGTCGTGGCCGGCGCGGCGGGCTTCTTCGACATCAACACGCTCGGCGATATGACCTCGGTCGGCACGCTGGCGGCGTTCGGCATCGTCTGCCTGACGGTGATCTATCTGCGCCGCTCGCACCCGCATCTGCCGCGCGGGTTCCGCGTGCCTTTCTATCCGGTGGTGCCGGTGCTCGGCATCCTGTTCTGCTTCGGGCTGATCTATTCGGTCGAGACCCGCGTGCTGCTGTTCTTCCTGTGGTATACGATCGGCGCGATCGTACTCTATTTCGTCTACGGGATGCGCAATTCGCGGCTCGCCAAGGGCCTCGACGAAGAACCCGGCCCCGATATGGGCGAATATGTCGCCCCGGTCGGCGAGCAGCCGTAATCTGACACTTCTGCCTGTTCGCCCCTTCGCAAGAATGGGGCGGACGGGTTAGAGGGCTGGCATGACCGCCCTCCCCACTTCCGATACCGAAGCCGCCGCCGAACTGGAGCGGCTGGCCGGCGAAATCGCCCACCATAATCGGCTCTATCATACCGACGACGCGCCGGAGATTTCCGACGCCGATTATGACGCGCTGGTCCGTCGCAACAATGCGATCGAGGCGGCCTTCCCGCATCTGATCCGCGCCGATTCGCCGTCGCGCATCGTCGGCGCCGCGCCCGCTTCGCATCTCGCCAAAGTCGCGCATGCCAAGCCGATGACCAGCCTCGACAATGCCTTCGCCGACGAGGATGTCGCGGAATTCGTCGCGCGCGTCCGTCGTTTCCTGCGGCTCGCCGACGATACGCCGGTCGCGCTGACGGCCGAGCCCAAGATCGACGGCCTGTCCTGCTCGCTGCGCTACGAGAACCGCCGCCTCGTCCAGGCGCTGACCCGCGGCGACGGGACGACCGGCGAGGACGTCACCGCCAATGTCGCGACGATCGGCGATATCCCCAAGACGCTCCCCGCCGACGCCCCCGAATTGTTCGAGGTGCGCGGCGAGGTCTATATGGCCAAGGCCGATTTCACCGCGCTCAACGCGCGGCTCGCGGCCGAGGCGGCGGAGACCGGCAAGGAGGCGCGCCAGTTCGCCAACCCGCGCAACGCCGCCGCCGGCTCGCTGCGCCAGAAGGACGCGACCGTCACCGCCAGCCGCCCGCTGCGTTTCCTCGCGCACGGCTGGGGCGAGGTCTCCGCGCTCCCCGGCACGACGCAGAGCGCGGTCGTCGCGGCGATTCGCACCTGGGGCTTCCCGGTCGCCGAGGGCTTTACCTGCGTCGAGGATACCGCCGCGGCGCTCGCACATTATCGCGCGATCGAGGCGATGCGCGCCGATCTGCCGTTCGACATCGACGGCGTGGTCTACAAAGTCGACCGGCTCGACTGGCAGGAGCGGCTCGGCTTCGTCGCGCGCGCGCCGCGCTGGGCGATCGCGCACAAATTTCCCGCCGAGCGCGCGCAGACCACGATCGAGGCGATCGACATCCAGGTCGGCCGCACCGGCAAGCTCACCCCCGTCGCGCGGCTCGTTCCCGTCACGGTCGGCGGCGTGGTCGTCTCCAACGCGACGCTGCACAATGCCGATGAGATCGCCCGGCTCGATGCGCATCCCGGCGATCGCGTCGTGATCCAGCGCGCCGGCGACGTGATCCCGCAGATCGTCGAGAATCTCTCGCGCGAGGAAGGCCGCGATCCCTGGCCCTTCCCCACGCACTGCCCCGAATGCAGATCGGAAGCGGTGCGCGAGCCGGGCGAGGTCGACTGGCGCTGTTCGGGCGGGCTGGTCTGCCCGGCGCAACAGGTCGAGCGGCTGCGCCATTTCGCTTCGCGCCACGCGCTCGATATCGAGGGGCTGGGGATCACCAATATCGAGAATTTCTTCGCCGACGGGTTGATCGCGCGGCCGGCGGACATCTTCCGCGTCACCGCCGAGCAATTGCTCGCGCGCGAGCGCTGGGCGGAGGTCTCGGCCAACAATCTCGTCGCGGCGATCGACGCGCGGCGCAATCCCCCGCTCGATCGCTTGCTCTTCGCGCTCGGCATCCGCCACGTCGGCGAGGTCACCGCGCGCGATCTCGCGCGCCGCTGGCAGAGCTGGGCGGCGTTCCGCGCGATGATCGCGACGGGGATCGAGAAGCGCGACACGATGCTCCAGGCGATCGGCGAGAGCGACGACAAATTGCTCCAGCGCACCGCCAAGGAACTCGCCGCGATCGTCGATACCAAACAGGTCGGCCCCGAAGTGGCGCTGGCGCTGATCGATTTCTTTGCCGAGCCGCAGAACGACGCCGCGGTCGAGGATCTGCTGACCGAGCTGACCCCCGCCGACGTGATCCACGAGACCCGCGCCTCGGAGGTATCGGGCAAGACGGTCGTCTTCACCGGCACGCTCGAGACGATGAGCCGCGATGAGGCCAAGGCGCAGGCCGAATCGCTCGGCGCGCGGGTGGCAGGATCGGTCTCGGCCAAGACCGACCTCGTCGTCGCCGGCCCCGGCGCGGGATCGAAGGCGAAAAAGGCCGCCGACCTCGGCATCCGCGTGGTCGACGAGGCCGGCTGGCAGGCGATCGTCGCCGCGGCGGGGTGATGGCGTCGCGAGCGGAGGTGCGTTGTCCGCACCGCCCCCAAAATGCCCTCGCAATGGAGCTATTTGTTCTTTTAAAACGGGTACATAAAGGGGCTTTCTGCTTTTTCCTCCGCTTGCGCCGTGATAGTTTTTTGCGCCCACATATGTGGGAAGCAACGGGAGCCTACAGTGAAAGCATTTATCGCTATCACAGCAGCGGCTGTGTCCATCACATCTCCGCTCAATGTTGCCATCGCACAAACGAGCGTAGGTCAATGCCTCGAAGAATGTGGCGACGCTTACTATCGAGACATGTATAATTGTGCCATTCGATATGGATCGAGCGTCGAAGGGGAATATTGCCAATATGGCGTTGGCCAGGAGCGAGATTCCTGCGTCTATTTCTGCAATCTCGAAGGAGCTTCGCTCTCCTCGGAAAAACCCCGTACCGACCGCTTCCGGCCGAGTGAAATCAACGCGGAACATCTACCCGCTTTATGATACCGGTTTAAAATAGGCAGATTGTCCAAATCATTGGAGCCGAGCGGGATTACGGTCGGCTACGCGCTCCGCTGTGCTCGATCGATTGGACGAGCATTCGGAATTGATGCGGATCATCCACCCCGGGGGTCCTGAGCCAGAAAGGCCGCGCGCAGCTCAGGACTGCCGGGGTTTACCGCAGGGTGAGACGGTGTTTCGCCTGCGCCGCAAAACCCAGTCCCCCGGTGTCGCTTTTATGCAACGCATCGGAACGTGAGTCGCCGATTAATCCTGAATCGACTCGCGACCGTCATCTAAGCTTCATATTACGCAGGCACGGGCGCGGCAGTCGGTCAGGGAACCGCCGGGCACCTGAGCAAAAAGCTCGATAGGGGACACATAGATGCGTAATAACCTGCTTCTGGGCGTGGCTGCGGCCGCGCTCATCGTGCCGGTCGCGGCAATGGCACAAGAAACCACTTCCACGATTCGCGGCTCGGTAACCGCGGGCGGCGCCCCGGTGGCGGGCGCGACCGTGACGATCGTGAACGTGCCGACCGGAACGACCAGCACCTCGGTCACCGACGGCAGCGGCGGCTTCATCGCCAACGGCCTGCGCCCGGGCGGCCCCTACACCGTCTCCGTCACGGCGACCGGCTATGCCAAGACGCAGGTCACCGACATCAACACCACTGTCGCACAGGTTTTCGACCTTCCGATCGAGCTGACCGCCGAAAGCGCCGGCGCCGGGGGCGACGTCGTCGTCACCGCGGCCCGCCTGCCGAACGCGCGCACCGTCTCGCAGGGGCCGGCGACCGTGCTGACCGCCGCGGAAATCGCCAACGTCGCAACGATCAACCGCGACATCCGCGACCTCGAACGCCGCGACCCGTTCGCGCGCCTCGACGACAGTCCCACGGGCGGTCGCGCGATTTCGTTCGCGGGCCAGAACGCGCGCTACAACCGCTTCTCGGTCGACGGCGTTCCGATCACCGACAATTTCGGCCTCAACACCGACGGCCTGCCGAGCCGCCGCTCGCCGATCCCGCTCGACGCGATCGGCCAGTTCCAGGCCAAGGTCGCGCCGTTCGACGTACGCGAGGGCAATTTCCAGGGCGGCGCGATCAACATCGTGCTCAAGTCCGGCACCAATTCCTTCCACGGCACCGGCTTCTACTCGTATATGGGCGACGGCCTGGTCGGTAAGGACACCAAGCCGGGGCCGGGCATCCCCTCGGGCCACACCAGCGTCCCCAGCTTCAAGATTCAGAATTTCGGCGCCGAGCTTTCCGGCCCGATCATCAAGGACAAGGTGTTCTTCATGGTCGCCGGCGAGCGCCTCCGCGGCGGCCGCCCGATCGCCGAGGGTCCGGTCGATAACAATGTCGGCACCGCGATCCCCAATCTGACGCAGGCGCAGGTCAATCAGATCTCGCAAATCGTGAAGGATAAATACGGTTACAATACCGGCGGCGTGCTGCACGACCTGGGCGACAAGGACGACCGCCTCGTCGCGCGCATCGACGCTAACCTGACGGATCGTCAGCGCCTGTCGTTGACCTACACCTACGCCAATGACGCGATCAATCTGACGCAGAACACCTTCTCGTCGATCACCACCGGCAGCCCGGGCCTCGGCCTCGCCTCGAACGCTTATGTCCAGGGCAACCGCCTGCACACCGGTGTGGCGCAGTTGAATTCCGATTGGTCGGATAATTTCTCGACCGAAACCCGCGTCTACTACAAGAACTACAAGCGCATTCAGCAGCCGCTGCTGGGCAAGGGCTTCGCGCAGTTCCGCGTCTGCACCAACCCGGTATCGGGCGGGTCGCTGACGGGCTGCGAGGCGAGCAGCCCGAACGAAGCCGGGACCGACGCGATCGTTGCCTTCGGCCCGGATAGCTCGCGCCAGACCAACGAGCTTCACACCTCGACCTGGGGTGGTTTGCTCCAGGCGCGGCTGACGATGGACAAGCACGACATTCGCGTCTTCACCGAAGTCGCGGCGGTCAGCGTGTTCAATGCCTTCCTGCAGAACACCGCGGGCAGCTATTATTTCGACTCGATCGCCGACCTTCAGGCCGGCCGCGCGAACTCGTTCGCTTACGGCAACGCGATTCCGTCGCTGAGCCCGAACGACGCCGCCGCCAATTTCCACTACCAGAACTATACGTTCGGTATCATGGATCAGTGGCGTGTATCGGATACGTTCAACGTCAGCTTCGGCGCGCGTTACGACTTGTTCGCGCAGCATGACAATCCGGCGCTCAGCCAGGCCTATGTCGATCGGTACAAGGGCGGCGCCTATGTCAACGGCAAGATGGAATATGTCGGCCCGAACTCGGTGAACATCGGCGGCCTCGGCCTGTTCCAGCCGCGTTTCGGCTTCGACTGGAAGCCGATGCCCCGCCTGAGCTTCCGCGGCGGCACCGGCATCTTCGGCGGCGGCACGCCGGACGTCTATGTCTCGAACAGCTTCTCGAACACGGGCGTGTTGACGAACTCGATTTCGATCAACCGCACCGCGACCGGCTATTCGGGCGCGACGACCAACGTCGCCACCGGCAATGCGATCCTCAACAACGTGGCGGGGACGTCGATCCCGGGGGCGGCGAACACGCTACTGACCAACGCCACGGTGTCGACGCTCTCGCCGGTCAATGCGATCGACCGCAATTTCAAGATGCCGTCGCAATGGCGTAGCACCTTGACCGCGGAATATAACGCGAACCTCGGGCCGCTTGGCGACAACTGGCTGCTCGGCGTCGACCTGTTCTATTCCAAGGTCCGCAACCAGGTGTTCTTCACCGATATCCGCTCGACCCCGGTAACCGTCGCGGCCAATGCGCTGACCCCGGACGGCCGTATTCGCTATCAGAATATCGTTGACGGTGCGACGAGCACCAACACCAACACCGATATCCTGATGACCAATACGACGAAGGGCCGCGCGCTGATTGCGATCGCCCGCTTCGATAAGTCGTGGGATATGGGGCTGAGCATCTTCGGCAGCTACACCTACCAGAACATCAAGGATCAGTCCCCCGCGACCTCCTCGACCGCCGGCTCGAACTATTCGAACGGGGCGTTCCTTGACGCGAACAACGTCGCTTACGGTACGTCGAACGACGAAATGCGCCACATGTTCAAATATGGCGTGACCTTCGAACATGCGTTCTTCGGCGACAACAAGACCTCGATCGCGCTGTTCGGCGAGACGCGTATCGGCCGTCCGTTCAGCTACACGTTCCAGGACTTCGGCTCCGCCCGTTCGGCGGTGTTCGGCGTCACCGGGCGCAGCTCGGGCACCAGCTCGGCGGGTAACCGTTACCTGATGTACGTGCCGCTGGTGAACGACCCGCTCGTTTCGTACAGCTCGGTCGATTATCAGAACAAGCTCAACGCGTTCATCGACTCGTCGGGCCTGGGCAAGTTCCGCGGCAAGATCGCGCCGCGTAACGCGTTCAATTCGGCGTGGTTCACCCGTATCGACTTGCACGTCGCGCAGGAACTGCCCACCGGGCTGTTCGGTTCGAAGGTGCAGGTGTTCGCCGACATCGAAAACTTCACCAACTTCCTGAACAAGCGCTGGGGCCAGCTCCGCGAATATGTCTTCCCGTACAATGCGGCGGTGACGCAGGTTCAGTGCCTGACCGCGCCGGCAGCGACGGGCGCGGCGGGCAATGTCGCCGCGAACACCTCGCAGCCGTGCGCTCAATATCGTTACTCGCCGCTGGGCGGGACCAACGACTTCGTGAAGCCGACCGATCAGGTTTACGTGAACCAGTCCCTCTACACGATCCGCATCGGCGCGCGCTTCACCTTCTAAGCGCCCGTCGCTCGGTAAAATCTCACGGGTCGTCGCTCCTTTCGCGGGAGCGGCGGCCCTCTTGTTTTGCACCCTTTCGACAGGCCGTGTAAGGCGAATGGAATGGCGACGCTTCCCGCCCCCCAGGCGACTCCGCCCGTAATGACCGGCGCTCCCTCCGCTGCCGCGGCGCTGGCGCAGGCGCGCGCCTCGACGATGTTCGTCCGCCCGTTTTTCGAGGACAAGGCCCGCGCCTTCTGGTTCCTCCAGGCGGCGGGCTGGTCGGGCTATCTCATCCTGCGCACCGTTTCGAGCATCTCGAACGGCTTCACGCTGCAGGGGGTGGTCACCAATATCATCGAGACGATCGTCGGCTATTGCATCACGCTGCTGCTCTCGACGCTCTACGGCTATTATCGCGGGCTCCCGCGCATCACCGGCATCATCCTGACGTTGCTGACCCTGGGTGCGGCGACCTTCCTTTATGCGCTGCTCGACACCTTCTCGTTCAGCTTCATCAAATTCGCCGCGCCGGGCATCGACGTGAAGCTGCTGATCGGCGCGCTGTTCCTCAATTTCACCGTGCTCGCGGGCTGGTCGGCGCTGTATTTCGGGATCAATTTCTATCTGATCATCGAGGAGCAGATCGATCAGATGCAGCATCTGGAAACCCAGGCGTCCTCGGCGCAGCTCGCGATGCTGCGCTACCAGCTCAACCCGCATTTCCTGTTCAACACGCTCAATTCGATCTCGACTCTGGTGCTGCTCAAGCAGACCGAGCGCGCCAATGCGATGCTGTCGCGGCTCGCCTCGTTCCTGCGCTACACGCTGATCAACGAGCCGACCGCGCATGTCGCGCTGGCGCAGGAGATCGAGACGCTGAAGCTCTATCTCGAGATCGAGAAGATGCGCTTCGAGGATCGGCTGCGCCCCGAATTCGAGATCGATCCGGCCGCGGAAAAGGCGCATCTGCCTTCTCTGCTGCTCCAGCCACTGATCGAAAATGCGATAAAATATGCGGTTACGCCGCAGGAAGAGGGCGCCGAAATCCGCGTTACGGCGCGGCTCGCCGGGGAACGGGTGCAGATCATCGTATCTGATACAGGACCGGGCTTGCAGGCGACAAAGAACCGGCCGAGCCTTTCAACCGGTGTTGGGATTGCCAATATCAGGGAGCGCCTGGCGCAAGCCTATGGCGCGGATCATCGTTTTGAGATCCAGGCGATGCCGCAAGGCGGGTTCCGGGTCGAGATCGAGATTCCGTTCCAGCTCGAATAACCCAGGGGGCAGATGAACAGGGGGATGGAAAAGTGAAGCCGCGGCGGATCGCAACAGCGCCGGCGCGGCGGACGTATTGGAGACTACCAAGGCAATGACCATCCGCACCATTCTCGTCGACGACGAGCCGCTGGCGATCCAGGGGCTCGAGTTGCGCCTGCAGACGCATGACGACGTCGAGATCATCGCCAAGTGCCAGAACGGGCGCGAAGCGATCAGCGCGATCAAGACCCACAAGCCCGATCTCGTCTTTCTCGACATCCAGATGCCCGGATTCGACGGCTTTTCGGTCGTCCAGGGGATGATGGAGGTGGAGCCGCCGCTGTTCGTCTTCGTCACTGCCTATTCGGACCACGCCTTGCGCGCCTTCGAGGCGCAGGCGGTCGATTATCTGATGAAGCCGGTCGAGGAAGCCCGGCTCGCCGACACGCTCGATCGCGTGCGCCAGCGCCTCGCCGAACGCCGCGGCGCCGAGGAAACCGAGAAATTGAAGGAGGCGCTGGCCGAACACGCTCCCGAGGCGGCGGCCGAGATCGGTGCCGGCGACGGCGATCACGTCAACGCCAACCGATTCGAAAAGCTCATCAATATCAAGGATCGCGGGCAGATCTTCCGCGTCGATGTCGACACGATCGAGCTGATCGAGGCAGCCGGCGACTATATGGTGATCAAGACCGCGGATAATTCGCTCGTGCTGCGCGAGACGATGAAGGATCTGGAAAAGCGGCTCGATCCGCGGCGTTTCCAGCGCGTCCACCGCTCGACGATCGTCAACCTCGATCTCGTCAAGCAGGTCAAGCCGCACACCAACGGCGAATGCTTCCTGATCCTCGATTCGGGTGCGCAGGTGAAGGTCAGCCGCTCGTATCGCGACGTGGTGGCGCGCTTCGTCCACTGAGGGCGGCGCGCCTTTTCACCCACCTGCGTCATCCCGGCCTTGAGCCGGGATCCATCGTGCCTCGGGCGCCGCGACTAGGACCTCTTGCCCCGCGCCTGCCTCCCGATGGACCCCGGCTCAAGGCCGGGGTGACGAGGGGTGTGCCTGCGAACGCCCCTCCCCCGCTGGCGACATCGCCCCCGCTCTGCTAGGCGCGCCCGATGCTTACCCTTAATGCCATCACCGTCCGTCTCGGCGGGCGTGCGATCCTCGACGGCGCGAGCGCCGCGCTGCCGCCGGGCAGCCGCGTCGGGCTGATCGGCCGCAACGGCGCGGGCAAATCGACGTTGGTGAAGGCGATCGCCGGGATGCTCGAGCCCGATTCCGGCGCGGTCGAGATGCCGCGCGGCGCGCGCGTCGGCTATATCGCGCAGGAGGCCCCCGCCGGCGAGACCACGCCGTTCGAGGCGGTGCTCGCCGCCGATGTCGAGCGCGCGCGGCTGATGGAAGAGGCCGAAACCGTCACCGATCCCGAGCGGCTCGGCGAAGTCCACGAACGGCTGATCGCGATCGACGCCCACGCCGCCCCGGCGCGTGCCGCGCGCATCCTCGTCGGGCTCGGCTTCGACGAGGAGGCGCAGGGGCGCCCGCTCGACAGCTTCTCGGGCGGGTGGCGGATGCGCGTCGCGCTCGCGGCGCTGCTCTTCTCGCAGCCCGATCTGCTGCTGCTCGACGAACCCTCGAACCACCTCGATCTCGAAGCGGTGATGTGGCTGGAGGATTTCCTCAAATCCTATCGCGCGACGATCGTCGTGGTCAGCCACGAGCGCGATTTCCTCAACAATGTCGTCGATCACATCCTGCATCTGCAGGGCGGCAAGACCACGCTCTATGTCGGCGGCTATGATGCGTTCGAGCGCCAGCGCGCCGAGCGGATGGCGCAGCTTGCCGCCGCGCGCGCCAACCAGGATGCGCAGCGCGCCAAGCTGCAGGATTATATCGCGCGCAACTCGGCCCGCGCCTCGACCGCCAAACAGGCGCAGAGCCGCGCCAAGATGCTGGCCAAGCTCCAGCCGATCGCCGAGATCGCCAACGATCCGACGCTGGCGTTCGACTTCCCCGACCCCGAACCTTTGCGCCCGCCGCTGATCACGCTCGATCACGCGGCGGTCGGCTATGGCGAAACGCCGATCCTCAAGCGGCTCAACCTGCGGCTCGATCCCGACGATCGCATCGCGCTGCTCGGCCGCAACGGCAACGGCAAGACCACCCTCGCCCGCCTGATCGCCGCGCAGCTCGCGCCGATGGAGGGGGATATGGCCGCCTCGTCGCGGATGAAGGTCGGCTATTTCACCCAATATCAGGTGGAAGAGCTCGACGTCGACGATACCCCGCTGGCGCATATGACGCGGGTGATGCGCGGCGCGACCCCGGCGGCGGTGCGCGCGCAGCTCGGCCGGTTCGGCTTTTCGGGCGACAAGGCGACGACGCAGGTCGGCAAGCTGTCAGGCGGCGAGCGCGCGCGGCTGGCGCTCGCGCTGATTACCCGCGATGCGCCGCATCTCCTGATCCTCGACGAGCCGACCAACCACCTCGACGTCGACGCGCGCGAGGCGCTGGTGCAGGCGCTGGCGGGCTATAAGGGCGCGGTGCTGATCGTCAGCCACGATCGGCATATGGTCGAGCTGACCGCCGACCGGCTGGTGCTGGTCGACGGCGGGACGGCGCGCGAATTCGACGGCAGCCTCGACGATTATGTTTCGCTGGTGCTGGCGAAGGAGCCCAAGGCGGAGGGCGGCAAGCCCAACCGCAAGGACGAGCGCCGCGCCGCCGCCGAAAAGCGCGAAGCGGCGAAGGCGTGGCGCAAGGCGGCGCGCGATGCCGAGAGCGAGCTGGCGAAGTTCAATGCCGAACGCTCGGCGGTCGACCGCGCGATGTTCGATCCCGCCGGGGCCGATGCCGCGCTCGCCAAGCTGACGATGACCGAACTGATGAAGCGCCGCGCGTCGCTCACCGAGAAGATCGAGGCGGCGGAAGCGCGCTGGCTGGAGGCGAGCGAGGCGCTGGAGGAGGCGTAAGCCTCAAAAGCCCCTCCCCTTCAGGGGAGGGGTTACAGGTTATTCTTCGCCCTCGGCCTCTTCCGCAGGCCGCTCGAACCACGCCTCGACCGGGCCGGAGAGCTTGATCGTCAGCGGGCGGCCGTGGCGGTCGACTTTCTTGCCGAGCGCGACGCGGATCCAGCCTTCGCTGATCGAATATTCCTCGACGTCCTTACGCTCGACGCCCTTGAAACGGATGCCGACGCCGCGCTCCAGCGCTTCCTGGTGGAAGTGCGGGCTGCGCGGATCGATCGACAGATGGTCGGGAGGTGTATCGCTCATGGGCGCGGCGCTTAAAGCATTTTCGGGAAAAGTGGATACCGGTTTTCCGCTTCGGAAATGCGCAAAAGCAAAAAATCTCGGTCAGCACCGCCGGATCAACGCAAAAACGGCGCGGGGGCTACCCGCGCCGTCCCTGCGTGACCGGAAACGGGCGCCTTAGCGGCAGACCCGCACCGGTTCCTCGCGGCCCCAATAAGGATCCCAGCGCCAGCTGGTGTAGCAGCGCGGGTAATAGGGCCGTTCGTAGTAATAATAGCTCGGCGGCGGCGGGGGCGGCGCGTCGTAATAATAATAACGCGGGCGGTCGCTCGAGGCGATCGCGGCCCCGATGCCGAGGCCAAGGATGCCACCGACCAGCGCCGCGCCCGCCGCGTCGCCGCCGCGGTGGTAATGGCGATACCCGCCCCAGCGCTGCGCGTCAGCCGGCGCCGCGACGGTCAATGCCGTCGCCGCCAGCGCCACGCCGAGGCCCGCCTTTTTCAGAAAGCCGCTCATCTCGAACCTCCAGAACTCAAAACCGGCTCGCGGTGTCAACGCGTGACGCTGCGAGCTTGTTGCTTTTGCTAGCCGAGTCGGGCTGAATGAGGCTGGAATACGGCATTCACCCCGCGTTTAGGTAGGCTCATGGCGCATTGGCTGCTCAAATCAGAACCCGAGAGCTATTCGTGGGACGATCTGGTCCGCGACGGCGGCACCGAATGGGATGGCGTGCGCAACAATGCCGCCGCGCTCCACCTGCGCGCGATGCAGCCCGGTGATCGCGCGCTGATCTATCACAGCGGGGGCGAAAAGGCCGCGGTGGGCGTCGCCGAGATCACCCGCGCCGCGCGCAAGGACGGCGACGAGGGCAATTGGGTATCGGTCGCGATCCGCCCGATCGCGCCGCTACCCCATCCGGTGACGCTGGCGGCGATGAAGGCCGAACCCGCGCTCGCCGGGCTGCAGATGCTGCGCCAGTCGCGGCTTTCGGTCTCCCCGGTGGGCGATGCCGAATGGAAAACGATCGAAGCAATGGCGGCCCGTTGACCGCCACCCGTCTCGGCGCACTTTCGTTTCATTATTTGGACATAAACTGCGCCTAGCGGCCGATCGCAGCAGGCGGGACAAACCTGGCGCGAATCGGGGGATGCGAGCGGATCGACTCCAGCTGAGCCGAAACGCGCGCCCTCGCCGCACCGGGCGTCGCGCCTCGCTCACCGATATAAGTCAAAAAAAAGGGTAATCATCGTGTCGATCAATCGCACTCGCCCCGCGCTGCTCGCGGGTGTGGCCGCCAGCCTTGCTGTTTTCGCGGCCCCCGCGCACGCCCAGACGGCGGACGCCCCCACCCCTGCCGCCGCGCCGGAAGGCGACGGGCTCGGCGAGATCGTCGTCACCGCCGAGCGTCGCAGCGAGAATCTGCAGAAAGTGCCGGTGTCGGTCGCCGCGGTGAGCGGCGCGGATCTGCGCAACTTCCAGGCGGCGGGCGAGGACATCCTGTCGCTCTCGGGCCGCGTGCCCAGCCTCTATATCGAGACGACCACCGGCCGCATCTTCCCGCGCTTCTACATCCGCGGCCTCGGCAACGTGGACTTCTACCTCGGCGCCTCGCAGCCGGTGTCGATCATCCAGGACGACGTGGTGCTCGAGCATGTCGTGCTCAAGTCGAACCCGGTCTATGACGTCGCGCAGGTCGAAGTGCTGCGTGGCCCGCAGGGCTCGCTGTTCGGCCGCAACACCACCGCCGGCATCATCAAGTTCGACACCCAGAAGCCGACGATGGACTGGCAGGGCCGCGGCTCCGCCTCGTGGGGCAGCTACAACACCGTGTCGGCCGATGTCGGCATCGGCGGCCCGATCGTCGCCGACAAGCTGGCGTTCCGCGTCTCGGGCATGTGGCAGCATCGCGACAATTGGGTCAGCAACAATTACGCCGGCCCGAGCGCCGACGGCACCAAGGGCGGCAAGGATGTGATGGGCGGCTTCAACGACCGCAACGCGCGCCTGCAGCTCCTCTTCACCCCGACCGACACTTTCTCGATCGACGTTTCGGGCCATGTCCGCGATTACGACGGCACCTCGACATTGTTCCACCGCGCCGCGCTCAAGAAGGGCTCGAACAACGTCCAGGCCGAGCCGCGCGATATCGTCGCCTATGACGAGGCGAACAACAATGTGCAGTCCTACAAGACGCAGGGCGCCTCGGTGCGCGCGGCGTGGAATTTCGGCGGCGCGACGCTGACCTCGATCACCGCCTACGAACATAGCTCGGGCTACAGCCGCGGCGATACCGACGGCGGCGCGGCGGTGAACTTCCCGTTCAACGGCAACCCCAACGGCTTCGGCCAGAGCGAGGGCTATCTGCGCGGGCTCGATCAGTGGACGCAGGAACTGCGCCTCGCCTCGGACGGTAACGGCCCGTTCAAGTGGCAGTTCGGCGGCTTCTATTTCGACAGCCGCGACATCACCGATTTCTACCAGCGCGGCTATTTCCTGCTGCCGACCAGCGCGGGCTATAACCCGAACAACTGGGTGCGGCTGCATGACGTCAACACCTCCTGGGCGGTGTTCGGCCAGGCGAGCTACAAGATCGGCAACCTGACCCTCACCGGCGGCGCGCGCTACACCGAGGATCGCAAGCACACCACCTTGCTGCAGGCCGCGCTCAACGCCGCCGGCACGACCGCGAACTTCCCGGCGAATGCGCCGCGCGACGTGCGCCTCGTCGGCAAGGAGCCGAGCTGGGACGTGTCCGCGCTCTATACGGTGAATCCGGACCTGAATCTCTACGCCCGCGTCGCGCGCGGCTTCCGCGGCCCGACCATCCAGGGTCGTTCGGCGGTGTTCGGCGCGCCGTTCACCACGGCGGATTCGGAAACGATCATGTCGTATGAGGCAGGCTTCAAGTCGCAGCCGACCTCGAACCTGCGCTTCAACGCCACGGCCTTCGCCTATACGGTGAAGAACATCCAGCTCAACGGCAACGACTCGAACGGCAACGGCGTTGAAAAGA
>JAFIGU010000054.1 GCA_017849555.1 Sphingomonas sp.
GCTTCCTCGCAGGCCAACCCACCCTCCCTTGTTCAAGGGAGGAAGAGGAAGCCTATCCGGCCTTCCACCGCGCCGCCGCGGCATGATCGCCGTCGCGCTGTTCCACCCAGCGCGCATCATCCCCTCGCCGCTCGCGCTTCCAGAACGGCGCGTCGGTCTTGAGCCGGTCGATCAGGAACGCGCAGGCCTCCAGCGCCGCCGCGCGATGCGCTGCCGCCGTCCCCACGAACACGATCCGCTCGCCGGGGGTCATCGCCCCGACCCGGTGGACGATGCTCGCCGCGGTCAGCGACCAGCGCGCGCAGGCTTCCTCCGCCAGCCGGGTGAGCGCCGCCTCGGTCGCGCCGGGATAATGTTCGAGCGCCAGTTCTTCCACGCCGTCATCGGCGCGGACCAGCCCGGTGAAGGTGGCGACCGCCCCGCCCTGCTCGACGCGCGCCTGTTCGGCGGCGATGTCGATCGGCGCGGGCGAGACGCGGATATGGATCATCCGCCAGTCACCGGCGGAAACAGCGCCACTTCGCGCGCGCCCGCGATCGCCGCATCGAGCCCGACGAATTGCTGGTCGACCGCCGCGCGCAACCGCGTGCGATCGGCAAAGGCGGCGGCGTGGCCGGGGCTGCGCACCGCGAGCCAGTCGACCAATGCATCGACCGTCGCGACCGTCGCGGGCGGCTCGACCTCTTCCGCGGGCACCCCGATCCGCTCGCGCACCCAGGCGAAATAGACCAGCCGCATCAGTCCATATGCCTCAGCCCGACGCGCAGATAATCCCAGCCGGTGATCACCGTCAGCGCCGCCGCGCCCCACAGCGAGACGAGCCCGACCAGCTTGACCCAAGGGACCAGCGGCACCGCTCCGGCAAGGATCAGCGCGCCGAGCGCGACGAGTTGCAACGTCGTCTTCCACTTCGCCAGCCGCGAGACGGGAACCGAGACCTGCAATTGCGCGAGGAATTCGCGCAGCCCGGAAACCGCGATCTCGCGCAACAGGATGATGATCGCCGCGATCAGATGGACCCCGACGATGTCCTGCGTCGCGACCAGCATCACGATCACCGCCGCGACCATGATCTTGTCCGCAATCGGATCGAGGAAGATGCCGAGCTTCGACACCGTGCCCTGCGCGCGGGCGAGATAGCCATCGAAATAATCGGTGATGCCCATCAGACAATAAAGCGCGAAGGCGAGCCAATACCCCGGGGTCCACGCCGGCCACCACAGGCACGCGACAAGCAGCGGCACCGCGACGATCCGCGACAGGGTGAGCAGGTTCGGCACGGTCAACATCGGGAGAAGACTTAGGGGCGCCGCCCCGCGCTCGCAACGATCCTTTGGGTTTTGCGCTCCGAGCCACATGCGTCCGCCGGCCGTCTGTCCCACGACCGTCATCCCGACTTTGAGCCGGGATCCATTGTGCCGCGAATTCCGCGACAAGAAGCTCTTACGCTGCGCATGCCTCCCGATGGATCCCGGCTCAAGGCCGGGATGACGGTCGTGGGAATATCGTGCGCGCTCTACGCAGTCCCGCTGAAGGCCGGGGCGCAGCATCAGGTCGGTCGTGACCGGACGCCATTCTTACCAGTTGGCGTCCGCCGGGCCGCTGGGCTATGCCCTGCCACGATCTCGCCATATCCAGGGCTCTTTCCCATCATGATCAATGCCCTAGGGCTTCTGAAGCGCCGACGGTTCCTGCCGCTTTTCTCCACGCAGTTCCTCGGCGCGTTCAACGACAATCTGTTCAAGACCTCGATGGTGCTGTTCGCCACCTATGAGATCTTCGCCGATCCCAAGCAGGAAAGCTTCTTCAACGCGCTGGCGGCGGGGCTGTTCATCATCCCCTTTTTCCTGCTCTCCGCGCTCGCCGGGCAGATCGCCGACACCACCGACAAGGCGCGGATCATCCGCTACGTGAAGCTCGCCGAGTTCGCGATCATGGCGGTCGGCAGCGCCGGTCTGCTGCTCGCGCGCGCCGGGGTGCCGACGCTGCCGGTGATCCTGATGCTCGCCGCGGTCACCGGGCTCGGGGTCCATTCGACCTTCTTCGGCCCGATCAAATATGCCATCCTGCCGCAGCATCTCGACGAGGACGACGTGCTCGGCGGCACCGGGCTGGTCGAGGCGGGCACCTATCTCTCGATCCTGCTCGGGACGATCCTCGCCGGGTTCATCTATCATTCGGTGATCGCGGTCGCGGCGCTCACCTTTGCGGTAGCGCTCGCCGGCTATATCACCGCGCGACAGGTGCCGCCCGCGCCGCGGCTCGGCCCGCCGCTGACGCTCGATCTCAACCCGCTGCGCGCCTCGTGGCGGCTGGTCAACGGGACGATGCACATTCCTCGGCTATTCCTCGCCATCTGCGCAATCAGCTTCTTCTGGGCGATCGGATCGGTGCTGATCGTGATCTTTCCCCCGCTGGTGAAGAACGTGCTGACCGCCGACGCCAGCGTCGCGAGCCTCGTCCTCGCGATCTTCTCGGTCGGGGTGGCGATCGGGTCGGTCGTGATCAACCTGATGCTGCGCGGGCATATTTCGGCGAAATTCTCGCCCGCCTCGGTGATCGCGATGGGCGGCGCGGTGCTGGCCTTCTGGCTCGCGGTCAAATCCTGGACCCCGGCGCCCGCCGGGACGCTCTACGGCATCGGCGAGTTCGTCCATCAGCCCGGCGCGGCGTTCGTCGGGTTGTCGCTGGTCGGCGTCGCGGTGTTCGGCGGGATGTTCGTCGTGCCGCTGTACGCTTTCCTCACCACCACCGTTCCCAAGGACCAGACCGCGCGGACGGTGGCGGCGAACAATGTGGTCAATTCGGGCGCGATGACGATCGGGTCGCTGGTCGTCGCGGGGCTGACCTGGTTCGGGGTGACCCCCAACGATCTGCTGCTCGCGGTAGTGGCGATGTGTTTCGTCTCCGCCTGGCTGGCGCAGAAGCTCCACCTCGCCTGCGACTGAGCGTTGTCTGGAAATGCCCCTTCGGTCATTTCGCGGGGAAGCGGGCCGGCGCCGTCACATCAGCAGCGTCCAGATGCAGATGAAGAACGCCGTGAAGCTCAACACGAACAGCTTGAGGTCATTGTCTTCGCTGCGCGCCGCCGGAGCGGCGATCGCGACGGGCGGCAGCGAGCGGCGCATCGGATGCCGGGCAGCCTCGTTGGTGGTGACGAGCGGGCGTTTCATAGCGGTGAGTTAACGCCTCATTTACGATTTGGGCCATGCCTAAAGAGCGTTAACGCGCGGCTGTCCCACCGTGGCACGAAAAAAGCAGGAGGAAGGTTCATGGCGCTCTACGAATTCCGCGGAAAACGGCCGACCGCCGACGCCTCCGCCTGGGTCGCCCCCAGCGCCGACGTGATCGGCGATGTCGTACTCGCGGCGGAAACCAGCGTGTGGTTCGGCGCGGTGATCCGCGCGGACAACACGACGATCGCGGTCGGCGCACGCAGCAATGTGCAGGACGGCGCGATGGTCCACTCCGACCCCGGCGCTCCGACCACGATCGGCGAGGATTGCACGATCGGCCACCACGCGATCCTTCACGGCTGCACCGTCGGCAACCGCGCATTGATCGGGATGGGTGCGATCATCCTCAACAATGCGGTGATCCCCGAGGATTGCATCGTCGGCGCCGGCGCGCTGGTCACCGAGGGCAAAACCTTCGCCCCCGGCAGCCTGATCGTCGGCTCCCCGGCCAAGGCCGTGCGCCAGCTCGACGACCAGACGATCGCCTTCCTCAAGCTTTCCGCGCAGGGCTATGTCGGGCGGTCGCGAGAGGTAATGACCGATCTCAAGCGGATCGATCCGCAATAAACGCGAGGCGGCCAGTGGACAGATGATAACGGCGTTGACATAACCTCGGTTATGACGACGCCAGCGCTTCTTTCCCGCCTGCGGTTGCCGGTCATCGGCTCGCCGCTGTTCATCATCTCCGGCCCCGATCTGGTGATCGCGCAATGCAAGGCGGGGATCGTCGGCTCCTTCCCTGCGCTCAACGCGCGGCCGCAGGGGCTGCTCGACGAATGGCTGCACCGCATCACCGAGGAACTGGCGGCGCACAATCGCGCGCACCCCGATCGGCCGGCGGCGCCGTTCGCGGTCAATCAGATCGTCCACCGCTCGAACGACCGGCTCGAGGCGGACCTTGCGACCTGCGAGAAATGGCAGGTGCCGATCACGATCACCTCGCTCGGCGCGCGCGAGGAGCTCAATCAGGCGGTCCACAATTGGGGCGGCATCACCTTCCACGACGTGATCGACGACCGCTTCGCGCGCAAGGCGATCGAGAAAGGCGCCGACGGGCTGATTCCGGTAGCGGCGGGCGCGGGCGGACATGCCGGGCGGCTCTCGCCTTTCGCGATCGTCGCGGAAATCCGCCAGTGGTTCGACGGGCCGGTCGCGCTGTCCGGATCGATCGCGACCGGCGACGCGGTGCTCGCGGCGCAGGCGATGGGGGCCGATTTCGCCTATATCGGCTCGCCCTTCATCGCCACCGTCGAGGCCAATGCCGACGAACGCTACAAACAGGGCATCGTCGAGGGGCGTGCGGCGGATATCGTCTATTCGAACCTGTTCACCGGGGTACACGGCAATTACCTGCGCGGGTCGATCACCGCGGCGGGGCTCGATCCGGACAATCTGCCCGAGGGCGATTTCAAGACGATGGATTTCGGCCAGGGCAACAACGCCAAGGCCAAGGCGTGGCGCGACATCTGGGGATCGGGCCAGGGGATCGGCGCGGTCGAGCGCATCGAGCATGTCGCCGATCGCGTCGACCGGCTGGAGCAGCAATATCGCGCGGCGCGCGCGCGGCTGGGGTTGGGTTAGGCTCTACCGGGATCGGAACACCAAGCCCCGTTCGGGCTGAGCTTGTCGAAGCCTGCACTTCTCTTCGCGATGAAGAGGAGGCAGCCATTTGCCAGGCTCAGGGCGAACGGGCCTCGGGCCGCTCAGAAAACCAGCGACAGCCGGTCCTGCATCCGTCGTGCCGGGCTGACTTGCGGCACCTCGCCCACCTGCGCCGCATCGAGCCGCGCGACGCGGCGATAAAGGTCGATGCTGGAGGCGATCATCTGCCGCGCCTGTTCGGGCAGGTTGCTGAGCACATCGGGCTCGGTCACCGGCGCCTCGCCCAGCCGGCGCGAGGGATCGAGCGCGTCGCGCGCCGCCAGTTCCCCCTGCTGCACCGCGCGCTGGGTCAGGAGCCAGGCGATGACATGCATCAGCCGCGTCGTCACCTTGAGCGATTCGCATGAAAAGCCGACCCGCATCACCGGCGGCAGCGCCTCGCGCTCGATCCGTCCGCCTTCGTCGAAATAGCCACGCGCCTCATCGGCGAGCAGCATCGCCTCGGTATAAAGTCCATCGACCAGCCGGCGGTAGACCGCCGAATCGTAATGCGCCGCACCCATCTCGCTTGGGTGACAGGATTTGCGATTCGGCGCCATCATCGCCCCTGCATCCGGCTGTGGATAACGTCCCAAACGGATACAGCGCGTATGTTAAGCAATGATATCCGGGATCAGCTGGTCCTCGAGCATCGTGATCTCGTCGCGCAGCCTGAGCTTGCGCTTCTTGAGCCGGGCGAGCTGGAGCTGGTCGACGACGCTCGCGCTGCCCAGCGCGACGATCGCCGAGTCGAGATCGCGATGCTCGATCCTGAGCGCGCTCAGCCGTGCCGTGATTTCACTGTCGTTCACCCGCCGCGTCCTCCGGCCTTGCCCCTAGCAGAAGTGAACGATCCTGTCGGGCGGAATTTGTCGTGTCGGGAACGTAACGGCGGGGCGCCTCCGCATCCCGCCGAAGCGGCGCAAATTGGGTGGCGACTTTTCGCGCACAGCGTGATTTACTCCTCCTCCCTTCAACTCAACCAAGGAGGTTCCCCGCCATGCAGACTGCGCATCTTTCGGCTCTTGAGGCCAAACATGCGGTGCTCGATCGGCGTATCGCCGAGGAGGAGCATCGCCCGATGCCTGACACCTTTGTGCTGACGGACCTCAAGAGGCAGAAATTGCGCGTAAAAGAGGAAATCGCCTCCGCGCATTGACCGTGGAAAAAGGGGCGCCCCGGCAAGGAGGCGCCCCTTCTTGCATTACCCCCCGATCTGCCGCGCCACCGTTTTCCGAGTCGCGGCGCCATAAGGCGGCTTCAACCCCGCGAGCTTCGCCACATCGAGTCGCGATTGTTTGAACACGCTCTTGGCGTGGCTGAACGTCACGAAGCCGTCGCGGCCGTGATACGCCCCCATTCCCGACGGCCCGACCCCGCCGAACGGCAGATCCTCCATCGAGACGTGGAACACCACGTCGTCCAGCGTCACCCCGCCCGAGATGGTGCGATCGAGCACGCGGCGGCGCTCGCCCTCGTCGCGGCCGAAATAATAGAGGCCGAGCGGGCGATCGCGCCGGTTGACCTCGGCGATCGCATTGTCGATCCCGTCATAGCGGCGCACCGGCAGGACCGGCCCGAAAATCTCCTCCTGCATCACGATCATGTCGTCGGTCGCATCGCGGACGATATGCAGCGGCATCTTGCGCGAATTGGTCGCGGCGAAATCCTCGCCGGCCGGATTGACCACCTCGATCCGCGCACCCTTCGCGCGGGCATCGTCGATCCAGGCGTTGAGCCGCTGATAATGCCGGTCGTTGACCACGCTGGTATAATCGGGGTTGCCGAGCAGCGTCGGATACATCGCGCTCGCCGCCGCCTTGAGGTTGTCGACCAGCCCCTCCTCCTTCGCGGAGGGGACCAGCACATAATCCGGCGCGAGGCAGATCTGCCCGGCGTTGAGCATCTTGCCCATCGCCACGCGCTGCCCGACCTGCGCCAGATCGGCGCTGTCACCGACGATCACCGGCGATTTGCCGCCCAGTTCGAGCGTCACCGGGGTGAGATTGTCCGCCGCGGCGTGGAGGATATGCCGCCCGATCCCGGTCGCGCCGGTGAACAGCAGATGATCGAACGGCAGTTCGGCGAAGGCCTTGCCCACCTCCGGCCCGCCCGAGACGAAGACGAGTTCGGCCGGGTCGAAATATTTGCCGACGATCTCCTCGAACAAGGCGGCGGTGGCGGGGGTGAATTCGCTGGTCTTGACCATCGCGCGATTGCCCGCGGCGAATATGCCGGCAAGCGGCGCCATCACCAGATTGACCGGGAAATTCCACGGCGCGATCACGCCGACCACGCCCTTGGGCTGATATTCCACCCATGCCCGCGCGCCGAGCAGCCCGAGCGGGAATTGCACCCCGCGCCGGTCGCGCCGCGCCCAGCGGTCGACATGTTTCAACGCATGCTGGAGCGGACCGATCGACCCGGCGATATCGGTGACCATCGTCTGCTCGGGGCTGCGATGGCCGAAATCCTCCGACAGGGCGTCGCAGAACCGCGTCGCCGAATCGCGCACCATCGCGATCGCGCGCTTCAGCCGGTCCTTGCGCAGCGCAAGCGGCTCGGGCAGCGCCGCCATGAAACTGTCGCGCTGCGCCGCCAATAGCTCGTGCATCCTCGCCTCCCTGTCATCCGGGCATGATGTGCAAGGCATAAACCGTTCGCCCCGAACTTGTCGAACGGGGGCGAGCGACCGCGGTTCAGCCCGACGCGCCCTCTTTCGCGCAGCCGATCAGCCCGGCGAGCGGAAGCACGATCCCGTCCTTGCCCGTGCGATCGATACGCAGCGTCGCGCTGGGGACGAGCGCGCCGTCGGTCACATCGGCGCGGCGCACCACCGTCATGTCGAGCGACAGCGTCACCTCGCCCAATTGGTAGTCGGTGACGCTGGCAAAGCCGTAATCGCCGGTGCCGCGCTGCGCGACGCGCGGATAATCCGCCACCTTGCCGTCGAGCGCGATCCGCAATGCGGCGGGATCGCTCGCCACGACGACCGCGAGCGCGCGGGTCTGCCCCGCGCTGAACAGATAGGCCGAACAGCCGCGCGCCGGCAGCGCCTGCGGCGCGAGCCCGGCGATCGGCAGCCCGTCGATCGCCGCCGGCGGCGGGGGTGGCGGCGGCGCGCGCCGCTCGGCCGCGGCCGCCAGCGCAAGGAAAAGCGCGCTCGTGCACCCA
>JAFIGU010000055.1 GCA_017849555.1 Sphingomonas sp.
AAGACGCTGCCGCAGGCCGCGATCTCGAAGGTGGTGATCGAGCGTCCGGCCAAGCTGTGCCGCATCTCCATCTATGCCGCGCGCCCCGGCGTGATCATCGGCAAGAAGGGCTCGGACATCGAGAAGCTGCGCAAGACGCTCGGCGCGATGACCAGCTCGGACGTGTCGCTGAACATCGTCGAGATCCGCAAGCCGGAAGTCGATGCCAAGCTCGTTGCGCAGGGCATCGCTGACCAGCTCGAGCGTCGTATCGCCTTCCGTCGCGCAATGAAGCGCGCGGTGCAGTCGGCGATGCGGCTGGGTGCCGACGGCATCCGCGTGCAGTGCGGCGGCCGCCTCGGCGGCGCCGAGATCGCGCGCACCGAGAGCTATCGCGAGGGTCGCGTGCCGCTGCACACGCTCCGCGCGAACATGGATTATGCCGAGGCCGAGGCCCACACCGCTTATGGCGTGTGCGGCGTCAAGGTCTGGATCTTCAAGGGTGAGATCCTCGGCCACGATCCGATGGCCACTGATCGGCTGATGATGGAGGCTCAGACCTCCGGCGTGCGCCCCGCGCGCGAAGATCGCCGCTAAGGAGTAAGAGACGTGCTGCAACCGAAGCGCACCAAATTCCGCAAGGCGTTCAAGGGCCGTATCCACGGCGACGCCAAGGGCGGCACCGCGCTCAACTTCGGGGCCTATGGCCTCAAGGCGCTCGAGCCGGAGCGGATCACCGCGCGTCAGATCGAGGCGGCCCGCCGCGCGATCACGCGTCACATCAAGCGCCAGGGGCGTTTGTGGATCCGCGTGTTCCCCGACGTGCCGGTTTCGTCGAAGCCTGCCGAAGTCCGCATGGGCTCGGGCAAGGGGTCGCCCGAATTCTGGGCGGCGCGGGTCAAGCCGGGCCGTATCCTGTTCGAGCTGGACGGTGTTCCGGGTCCGCTTGCCGCCGAAGCGTTCGAACGCGCGGCGATGAAGCTCCCGATCAAGACCAAGGTCGTGGCGCGTCTCGGCGACACGTCGCACCTCGGAGGCGAGTGAGATGGCTAAGAAGACTGATTTCATCGGGCAGACCGACGACCAGCTCGGCGAAGCGCTGGGCCAGCTGAAGCGCGAGCAGTTCAACCTGCGCTTCCAGGCGGCGACCAACCAGCTCGAGAAGCCGAGCCGCGTTCGCGAGGTCCGCAAGGACATCGCCCGCATCAAGACCCTGCAGGCGCAGCGCGCCGCAGCGGCTAAGTAAGAGGACGAGAAGACATGCCGAAGCGCGTGCTGACCGGGGTGATCGTCTCGGACAAGGGCGACAAGACGGTGGTCGTGAACGTGGAGCGCAAGGTCAAGCACCCGCTCTACGGCAAGATCATTCGCCGCTCGAAGAAGTATCACGCCCATGACGAGGCGAACGAGTACAAGGCCGGCGAGACGGTGCGGATCGAAGAGACCAAGCCGATCTCCAAGCTCAAGACCTGGAAGGTGATCGATCGGGTGAACGCCCGCGCGACCCCGGCCGAGGTCGTGATCGACGAGACCGCGTGATCGTTCGCCCGCGTGAGCGGGCGGAAATTTTGAAGGCGGCGCCGGGTCGGTATCCGGCGCCATGAACGGAAGGAATCGGATCAATGATCCAGATGCAGTCCAATCTCGACGTCGCTGACAACAGCGGCGCGAAGCGGGTGCAGTGCATCAAGGTGCTGGGTGGCTCGAAGCGCCGCACGGCCAGCGTTGGCGACATCATCGTGGTGTCGATCAAGGAAGCGCAGCCGCGTGGCCGCGTGAAGAAGGGCGACGTGCATCGCGCCGTCATCGTGCGCACGGCGAAGGACATTCGCCGCGCCGACGGGTCGGTGATCCGCTTCGACTCCAACGCTGCGGTGCTGGTCAACAAGAACGAGGAGCCGATCGGCACCCGTATCTTCGGCCCGGTGGTTCGCGAGCTGCGCGCCAAGAAGCACATGAAGATCATCAGCCTTGCGCCGGAGGTGTTGTAATGGCCGCCGCGAAGATCAAGAAGGGTGACCGCGTGATCGTCCTGTCCGGCAAGGACAAGGGCAAGACCGGCACCGTCACGCTGGCCATGCCGAAGGACGGCAAGGTCGTCGTGGAGGGCGTCAACATCGCCACCCGTCACCGCAAGCCGAGCCAGGCCAACCCGCAGGGTGGCCTGGAACGCACGGAAGCGCCGCTGCACATCTCGAAGGTGGCGCACGTCACCGCCGACGGCAAGCCGACGCGCGTCCGTTTCGAGGTGAAGGACGGCAAGAAGGTCCGCGTGGCCGTCAAGTCCGGGGAGAAGATCGATGGCTGACGCTTACACCCCGCGTCTCAAGAAGCTGTATGACGATACGATCGCCAAGGCGATGACCGAGAAGTTCGGCTATAAGAACAATCTCGAGATTCCCCGCATCGACAAGATCGTCATCAACATGGGCGTCGGCGAGGCGACCCAGGACAAGAAGCGCGTCGAGCAGGCCGCTTCGGAGATGGAACTGATCGCGGGCCAGAAGCCGGTGATCACCAAGGCGAAGAAGTCGATCGCGCAGTTCAAGCTGCGTGAAGGCATGCCGATCGGCGTGAAGGTGACGCTGCGTCGCGAGCGGATGTACGAATTCCTCGACCGCTTCATCACCATCGCGCTCCCGCGCGTCCGCGACTTCCGCGGGCTGAACCCGAAGAGCTTCGACGGCCGTGGCAATTACGCCTGCGGTCTGAAGGAGCAGATCGTGTTCCCGGAGATCAACTACGACCGCATCGACAAGGTGCGCGGCATGGACATCATCGTGGCGACGACGGCCAAGACCGACGAGGAAGCGCGTGAGCTGCTTCGTCTGTTCGGCTTCCCGTTCCCGCAGGACGTCCAGGTCGAAGTGAAGCAGGCTGCGTGAGCGCCTTGATCAAGCATTTGAACGAGAGAGCTTAAGTCCATGGCGAAACTGAGTTCCGTTAACAAGAACGAGCGCCGCAAGAAGCTGGTGAAGCAATATGCCGGCAAATATGCAGCGCTCAAGGCGAAGGCGAACGACAAGTCGCTCGACGAGACCGAGCGTCTCATCGCGCGGCTGAAGATGGCCGAGCTTCCCCGCAACGCGAACCCGACCCGGGTGCGCAACCGCTGCGAAGTGACCGGTCGTCCGCGCGCTTATTATCGCAAGTTCCGTCTCTGCCGCGTGCAGCTCCGCGAACTGGCCAACAAGGGCCTGATTCCGGGCGTCACGAAGTCGAGCTGGTAAGGATCACGAACAATGGCAGTGACCGATCCCCTGGGTGATCTGCTCACCCGCATCCGCAACGGCCAGCGCGCGCGCAAGGACAGCGTCGTGTCGCCGGCGTCGAAGCTGCGGACCCGCGTGCTCGACGTGCTTCAGCGCGAAGGCTACATCCGTGGCTATAGCGAGGAAGACATGGGCCCCGTGAAGGGCGTCCGTATCGAGCTCAAGTATTTCGAGGGCCAGCCGGCGATCAAGCATGTCGCGCGCGTCTCGAAGCCCGGCCGCCGCATCTACAGCGGGTCGCAGGACCTGCCGCGCGTGATGAACGGCCTGGGCATCACGATCGTCTCGACGCCGCGCGGCGTTCTCTCGGACGCGGAAGCGCGCGAGCAGAATGTCGGTGGCGAAGTGCTGGCGGAGGTGTTCTGATGAGCCGCATCGGCAAACGTCCGGTCGCGATCCCCTCGGGCGTGACCGCGAGCATCAACGAAGGCATGCTGAGCGTGAAGGGCCCCAAGGGCACCCTGTCGCTCAAGCTCGCCGACGAGATCACCTATGACGTCCAGGCGGACGGCATTTCGGTGCAGCCGGCGAACGCGACCAAGCGCGCCCGCTCCTTCTGGGGTATGCAGCGTACCCTGGTGCAGAACCTCGTCACCGGCGTGACCGAGGGCTTCACCAAGAAGCTGCTGATCACCGGCGTCGGCTATCGTGCCAACGCGCAGGGGCGCAAGCTGAAGCTGCAGCTCGGCTACAGCCACGACGTCGACATCGACGTGCCGGAAGGTCTTGAGGTCAAGACCCCGGACAACACGACGGTCGAGATTTCGGGCGCCGACAAGCAGAAGGTCGGCCAGCTCGCCGCCGAGATCCGCCGCTGGCGTAAGCCCGAGCCGTACAAGGGCAAGGGCATCAAGTACGACGGCGAATATATCTTCCGTAAGGAAGGGAAGAAGAAGTGACCAAGGGCCTTTCGCTTTTCGAGAAGCGGCGTCGCCGCAATCGCACGGCGCTTCGTGCGCGCGCTGGCACGCGTCCGCGCCTGTCGGTGCATCGCTCGGGCAAGCATATCTATGCCCAGGTGATCGACGACGAGGCGGGCCGCACGCTGGCTTCGGCGTCGACCCTCGCCAACCACGAGGGCAAGACCGCGACCGTCGCGGCTGCGACCGAGGTCGGCAAGCGCGTCGCGGAAGCGGCCAAGGCCGCCGGCGTCACGCAGGTCGTGTTCGACCGTGGCGGGTTCCTGTTTCACGGCCGGGTGAAGGCGCTGGCGGAAGCCGCGCGCGAAGCCGGACTGGAGTTCTAAGACATGGCTGACGAGAACAACACCGAGGTCCAGGCCGTCGCTGCCCCCGAGGGTGGCGCGGGCGAGGCACCGCGCGGTCGCGGTGCCCGCGGCGGGCGCGGCGGCGGCGATCGCTGCCGTGGCGGCCGTGATGGCGGCCGTGGCCGTCGTGACGACCGTCGCAACAACAACGAGGATGGCGGCGAGGAGCTGATCGAAAAGCTCGTCCACATCAACCGCGTGTCCAAGACGGTGAAGGGCGGCAAGCGCTTCGGCTTCGCGGCGCTGGTCGTCGTGGGCGACGGCAAGGGCCGGGTCGGTTTCGGCCACGGCAAGGCGCGCGAAGTGCCGGAGGCGATCTCCAAGGCGACCGCCGCGGCGAAGAAGCATATGGTCCGCGTCCCGCTCAAGGAAGGCCGTACGCTGCACCATGACGGCGACGGTCATTTCGGCGCCGGTCGCGTTACCGTTCGCTCGGCGCCGCAGGGCACCGGGATCATCGCGGGCGGCCCGATGCGCGCCGTGTTCGAGAGCCTGGGCGTCCACGACGTGGTGACCAAGTCGATCGGCACGTCGAACCCCTACAACATGATCCGCGCCACGTTCGAGGCGCTGGGCAGCCAGACTTCGCCGAAGGCGGTTGCGCAGCGTCGTGGCAAGAAGATCGCCGACCTGCTCGGTCGCGGCCACGGCGCTGACGCGCAGACCGCCGCTGCCGAAGCCGCGGCCGTCACGGAGTAAGGCGCATGGCGAAGATCAAGGTGAAGCAGACCGGGTCGCCGATCCGTCGCACCAAGGACCAGCGCGCGACGCTGATCGGCCTCGGCCTCAACAAGATGCACCGCGTGTCGGAGCTCGAGGATACCCCCGAGGTTCGCGGCATGATCCGCAAGGTGCAGCATATGGTCGAAGTGCAGGGCTAAAATCCCGCATTAAATGCTTTGGGGTGGTCGGCCCGTGCGGCCGGCGCCCTTGACCCTAATGACCGCCCCTTCGTATCGCTAACCAAAGGTTAACGCGTGGGGGCGGTTTTGGTCCGACGACTGTTTTCAATCGCGCGTGACCTGGTGTCGCCGGCTACCGCCGCGGCACAATTGGCCGATCGTCCGCAGCGTTTCTACCTGCTCGACGCGTCGCGCGCGCTGGCGGCCTTCGCCGTCCTTTTCTGGCATTACCAGCATTTCTACATGCCGCTCGGCACCAATGTGCCGGCCAAGGGATATAGCCTGCGTGAGCCGCTCCACGGGCTGTTCGGGTTGTGGTATGACCACGGCCATTTCGCGGTCCCGATCTTCTGGATGATATCGGGGTTCGTCTTCGCGGCGGTCTATCTGCCGGCGCGCCACTCGACCCGGGCATTCGCGGTGAACCGCTTCGCGCGGCTTTACCCGCTCCATCTGCTCACGCTGGTGCTGGTGGCGCTGCTGCAAATCGCGATCCTCGCCAAATACGGCACCCATTGGGTCTATCCGTATAACGACGCGTATCATTTCCTGCTCCAATTGTTCTTCGCCGGATCCTGGGGGCTGGAGCGCGGGGCATCCTTCAACGGACCGGTCTGGTCGGTATCGGTCGAGGTGCTGATCTACGTCTTCTTCTGGGTTGTTCACCGCTGGGTGGGCAGATTCGGGCTCGTGCTGCCCGTGGTGCTTGCGGCGCTGTTCTTTCTGCTCAGCCTGATGATTCCCGCGACGCCCTTGCTCGCGTGCGGGCAATATTTCTTCGTCGGCGTCGCGCTATACATCGTGCACACCGCTTTGTGGCGCGAGGAGCGGCTGCTGGCGCTGATCGTCGCGATCGCCTTTCCGATCGGGGTGTTCGCGCTTTATCGCGGCCTGATGGTGGTGGGGCTGCCGGGGGTGTTCGGCTCGCTGCTGCTCATTCTCTGCGCGGCGGAACGATATGTCGCGCCGCGCGCGCGCGGCCTGCTCGGCGCGGTTGGCGACACGACCTATGGCATGTATCTCTGGCACGTGCCGCTGCAGCTCATGCTGTTCGTGCTGCTGCCCGCCGCGATGATTCCGCATTTCGCGGACAGCCTGTGGTTCCTGCTGCTCTTTCTCGGGGGAACGATCGCGGTCGCGCGCATCAGCTACGTCGCTTATGAGCGGCCGATGCGCGATTGGCTGCGGCAATTCGCTCGCAAGCGGGTGGCGTCCCGGCCACAGGTCGGGGCGCTTTGACGCCGGTCGCACTTTTGTCGTGACAATCGCGGTCGCGCCCTCTATCGGGCCGGCTTCCCAAAAATCTGCGCGTAACAAGCGAAAGCGAGTGCACTTATGAAACTGAACGATCTCCGCGATAACGAAGGCGCCCGTCACCGCCGCATCCGCGTCGGCCGCGGCATTGGCTCGGGCAAGGGCAAGACCGCTGGCCGCGGCCAGAAGGGTCAGAAGAGCCGCGAAGGCGTCTCGATCGCCGGCTTCGAGGGTGGCCAGATGCCGCTCCACATGCGTCTGCCGAAGCGCGGCTTCAACAACATCTTCGCCAAGGATTATGCCGAGGTGAACCTGGGCGCGATCCAGAAGGCGGTCGATGCGGGCAAGCTGACCGGCAGCGATGTCGATCATGCGGCGCTCAAGGCGGCCGGCCTGGCGCGCGGCGGCAAGAACGGCGTGCGCGTGCTGGCCAAGGGCGAGCTCAAGGCCAAGCTGAACTTCACCGTCGCCGGCGTTTCCGCCGCGGCGCGCGAGGCGATCGAGAAGGCCGGCGGTTCGGTGACGGTCCCCGAGATCGTGCCGGCGGCCGAAAAGGCCAAGGCCAAGAAGGGCACCGCCAAGGCCGCCAAGTAAGTCTTTCCTGTCCCGTCGCTTTTATCGCGGCGGGACGGAAAAACGCTCGGGCGGGTTAGACAAGCCTTCGAGCGCGACTATATGAGCGGCGGGGCGGGGTGTTCATCACCTGCACCCGCCGTTTTCGTTTCCGAAGGCATCGCACGCAATATGGCATCCGCAGCCGATCAGATGGCGCAAAGCATCAGCCTCGCGAAATTCTCGCAGGCGACCGACCTCAAGAAGCGTCTGTGGTTCACGATCGGCGCGCTGATCGTGTTCCGCATGCTGAGCTACGTGCCGCTTCCCGGCATCGATCCGACCGCCTTGGGGCTGCTGAGCCAGCAGACCAAGGGCGGCGTGCTCGATTTCTTCAACACCTTCTCGGGCGGCGCGCTGACCCGCATGTCGCTGATCGCGCTGGGGGTGATGCCGTACATCACCGCCTCGATCGTCGTGCAGCTCGCGACCTCGCTGTCGCCGCAGCTCGCCGCGATCAAGAAAGAGGGCGAAAGCGGGCGCAAAAAGCTCAACCAATATACCCGCTACGGCACCGTCGCGCTGACCGCGCTGCAGGGCTATTTCATCGCGGTCGGGCTCGAGGCGCTGGGCGCCAACAGCGGCGTCCAGGCGGTGATCCAGCCGGGGATGATGTTCCGCATCGCGGCGGTCATCTCGCTGATCGGCGGCACGATGTTCCTGATGTGGCTGGGCGAGCAGATCACCAGCCGCGGGATCGGCAACGGCGTGTCGTTGATCATCATGGCCGGGATCGTCGCGCATCTGCCGACCACACTGGTCAACCTGCTCGAAGGCGGGCGCTCGGGCAGCCTCGATCCGGTCAAGCTGATCGGCATCATCCTGGCGGTCGCGCTGCTCGTGCTGCTCATCTGCTTCATGGAATTGGCGCAGCGTCGGATCCTGATCCAATATCCCAAGCGCCAGACGCAGCGCGGGATGCAGGCCGAGCGCAGCCACCTGCCGCTCAAGCTCAACACCGCCGGCGTGATCCCGCCGATCTTCGCCTCGTCGCTGCTGCTGATGCCGCTGACGATCACCCAGTTCGCGGGCAACCGCGTGAAGGGCGACAGCTGGTGGGGCGATGTGATCATCAGCCTCAACCAATATCTGCAGCACGGCTCGCCGATCTACATGCTGCTCTACGGCGCCGGCATCATCTTCTTCTCGTTCTTCTACACCGCGGTGCAGTTCAACCCGGAGGAGACGGCGGAGAATCTGAAGCGCCACGGCGGGTTCATCCCGGGCATCCGCCCGGGCAAGAACACCGAGCAATATTTCGATTACGTGCTGACGCGCATCACGGTGATCGGCGCCGCCTATCTGACGCTGATCTGTCTGCTGCCGGAATATCTCGTCACGGCGCTGTCGATCCCCTTCTATCTCGGGGGCACCAGCCTGCTGATCGTCGTCAACGTGACGATGGACACGGTGACGCAGATTCAGTCGCACCTGCTGGCGCATCAATATGGCGATCTCATCAAGAAGGCGAAGCTGAAGGGCGGCCGCCTGCGCTAAAAGGCGCGCGTTTGTGTGGGGGAGAGGGTTCGCGTGAACATCATCCTGTTGGGGCCGCCGGGTGCGGGCAAGGGGACTCAGGCGGCGCGGCTGGTGGCCGATCGCGGCATGGTCCAGCTGTCCACCGGCGACATGCTGCGCGACAAGCGCAAGGTCGATTCGCCGCTGGGTCGGGAAGTCGCGGCGATCATGGATTCGGGCGCACTCGTCTCGGACGAGATCGTCTCGGCGCTGATCGACGACAAGCTCGCCTCGATGAGCGAAGCGCAGGGCGCGATCTTCGACGGCTATCCGCGCACCGCCGCGCAGGCCGAATCGCTCGACGGCATTCTCGCCGGGCGCGGTCGCACGCTCGATTATGTGATCGAGCTGGCGGTGGACGAGGATGCGCTGGTCGAGCGCATCGTCGGCCGCTTCACCTGCGCCAATTGCGGCGCGGGCTATCACGACAAGTTCAAGCTGCCCAAGGTGGCGGGAACCTGCGACGTGTGCGGCCACCACGAATTCAAGCGCCGCGCCGACGACAATGAGGAAACGGTGCGCACGCGGATGGCCGAATATCGTGCCAAGACCGCGCCGATTATCCCGATCTACGAAGCGCGCGGGCTGGTACGCCGCGTCGACGGCATGGCCGATATCGGCGAGGTGACCAGCGCGATCGAGGCGATCCTCGACGGCAAGTGAGATGATTGGCTCCCCGGCGTTGCGACGCGGGGGCCACTCCCACGGTCCTCCCGGCTTTCTCATATGCTCCCGCGAAGGCGGGAGCCCAGATTGTGTCCCCGCCTTCGCGGGGACACAAATGGTGGGCGCGGCCTAGGCGGCGGCTCCGCCCGATCGGCGATCGATTCGCTTCTCGCCGCGCAAATCCGGCGCCCGAATCGCGCCACCCCCGAAATGAACAATTTGTCATGTCCGGGCCACCCGCCCGATGCGCGCCCAGGGCTAGACGGCGGGCAATGGCCGGGGACGTTCGATCCCCGACGCCGCGACACGAGAGATTCGAGATCGGTACCCGAAACTCCCGGGGGTACCGAGGCCGGCGGGAAGCTCGCTTCCCGTCGGCTTTCCATGTCCGGCGCAGCGCAGGTCGCCGCGCGCCTTCCCCTTGACTCGCCCCGAAAGCGCGCTTAGGGGCGAGCGCTTCCAACACTCCGGTTGCCGGCGGCGCAGCTATTGCGTACGCCGCTTTCCTGCGTCTTGGAAGGCAATGCGACGAGATAGGGGCCGTGGCAGCCATGCCGGCCCTTGTGGAGCACAGGAGAACAAGTTTCATGGCACGTATCGCGGGTGTCAATATCCCGACCAACAAGCGCGTGGTGATCGCGCTCACCTATATCCACGGCATTGGCCCGGCCAAAGCCAAGCAGATCACCGAGAAGCTGGCGATCGCCCCCGAGCGGCGCGTGCAGGACCTGTCCGATCAGGAAGTGCTGCAGATCCGCGAGACGATCGACGCCGATCACACCGTGGAAGGCGATCTTCGTCGCGAGACCGCGATGAACATCAAGCGCCTGATGGATCTCGCCTGCTATCGCGGCCTGCGCCACCGCAAGGGCCTGCCGGTCCGCGGCCAGCGCACGCACACCAATGCGCGCACCCGCAAGGGCAAGGCGAAGCCGATCGCGGGCAAGAAGAAGTAAGCCGAATTAGAAAACCGTCCGGGGGACGGTTTTCCGGCTTACTCCGTCGGAGACAGGGTTGAGGCCGACAGCCTCCCGGTCGCCGAGTTGAAAGATCAGGTCAGGAATACCACATGGCACAGGCACCGCAGCGCCTTCGTCGGCGCGAACGCAAGAACATCACGGCGGGCGTGGCACACGTCAACGCCAGCTTCAACAACACCATGATCACCATCACCGATGCGCAGGGCAATGCGATCAGCTGGTCCTCGGCCGGGATGATGGGGTTCAAGGGCTCGCGTAAGTCGACCCCTTATGCCGCGCAGGTCGCGGCCGAGGACGCCGGCAAGAAGGCCGCCGAGCACGGCGTCCGCACGCTGGAAGTCGAAGTGAAGGGTCCGGGCTCGGGCCGCGAATCCGCGCTGCGCGCGCTGCAGGCGGTCGGTTTCCAGATCACGTCGATCCGCGACGTGACCTCGATCCCGCACAATGGCGTGCGCCCGTCGAAGCGGCGCCGCGTCTGATTTTCCGATCCCCGGCTGACGAGTCGGGGGTCCAGTTGCACCAAGGCCGGCACGCTCCCCCGTTCCGGCCCAACCCCAGGGGACGAGAGCCTTGTCCGTTAACGCAAAGAACTGGCAGGAACTGAAGAAGCCCAACGCCCTCGAGAAGAAGGGTGGCGACGGGAAGCGCAAGGCGACGTTCGTTGCCGAGCCGCTGGAGCGCGGGTTCGGCCTGACGCTCGGCAACGCGCTGCGCCGCGTTTTGCTCTCCTCGCTGCAGGGCGCCGCCGTCACCTCGATCAAGATCGAGAATGTGCTGCACGAGTTCAGCTCGCTCGCGGGCGTTCGTGAAGACGTCACCGATATCGTGCTGAACGTCAAGCAGATCGCGCTCAAGATGCAGGGCGAGGGGCCGAAGCGGCTCCAGCTTTCCGCCACCGGTCCGGCCGAGGTGAAGGCCGGCGACATCGCGGTCAGCGGCGATATCGAGGTGATGAACCCCGAGCTGGTGATCTGCCACCTCGACGAGGGCGCGACGCTCAACATGGAACTGACGGCGGACGTCGGTAAGGGCTATGTCCCCGCCGTCGCCAACCGTCCGGCCGACGCGCCGATCGGGCTGATCCCGGTCGACGCGCTGTATTCGCCGGTGCGCCAGGTGAGCTACAAGGTCGATCCGACCCGCGTCGGGCAGGATCTCGATTACGACAAGCTCACGCTGTCGCTCGAGACCGACGGCACGGTGACCCCGGAAGATGCGCTGGCCTATGCCGCGCGCATCCTGCAGGATCAGCTCGCGCTGTTCGTCCACTTCGACGATTCGGCGATCGCCCGCTCGGCGCCGATCGGCGTCGCTGCGCCGGCCGCCGGTGCGGAAGCGCAGGGCGACACGCAGCAGATCAACCGTTACCTGCTCAA
Source organism: Sphingomonas sp. (assembly GCA_017849555.1). Classification (GTDB taxonomy): domain Bacteria; phylum Pseudomonadota; class Alphaproteobacteria; order Sphingomonadales; family Sphingomonadaceae; genus Sphingomonas; species Sphingomonas lycopersici. Next base: position 11,827 of record JAFIGU010000055.1, read on the forward strand.
GAAGGTCGACGAGCTGGAATTGTCGGTCCGTTCGGCGAACTGCCGGAAGAACGACAATATCATCTATATCGGCGACCTCGTCGGCAAGACCGAGGCGGAAATGCTCCGCACCCCGAACTTCGGCCGCAAGTCCTTGAACGAAATCAAGGAAGTGCTGTCGTCGATGGGGCTGCGGCTGGGCATGGAAATCCCCGGCTGGCCGCCCGAGAACATCGAGGAGATGGCCAAGAAGCTCGAGCAGGAGATTATGGGCTAAGCCGCACCGGGTTAGCCTGGCTAACCCGGAGACGGCGCCAGCCCGGCCGGCGGGTCGGCACAGCCGAACCCGTCCGACGGCGCGGCTCTGCCGCGCCGGGTCTCGCGAGGGAAACTGGACCCCGGCCTTCGCCGGGGTGACGTTGAAGGGGGTGGTCCGCGTCGCCACCCGGTATGGGGTACCTGAAACGGCCCCCTAACGAACTGAAAGGACTTAAAATGCGTCATAAGGTTGGCGGCCGTAAGCTGCAGCGTACTTCGGCCCATCGCGCCGCGCTGTTCCGCAACATGTCGGCCGCGCTGATCAAGCACGAGCAGATCACCACCACGCTCGCCAAGGCGAAGGAGCTTCGCCCCTATGTCGAGAAGCTGGTGACGCTGGGCAAGAAGGGTGGCCTGTCGAACCGTCGTCTGGCGCACGCCCGCCTGCTCGACGATGCGCAGCTGGTGAAGCTGTTCGACGTGCTCGCGCCGCGCTACGCCGGCCGCAACGGTGGCTACACCCGCATTATCAAGGCCGGCATCCGCGCGTCGGACGCATCGCCGATGGCGGTGATCGAATTCGTCGACCGCGACGTTTCGGCCAAGGGCCAGGATTCGGGCCCGGTGATGACCGACGAGGATTTCGACGTGGCGGCATAAGCCTCCTCGGCGACCCGAACAGAAGGGGCCGCTTCCCACACCGGGAAGCGGCCCCTTTCGTTTGTGGCGATCATCTGCCATGCGCTGCCGATGGAACATCCGCACAGCATCCTCATCGTCGATTTCGGCAGCCAGGTGACCCAGCTGATCGCGCGTCGCGTGCGCGAAGCGGGGGTCTATAGCGAGATCGCCCCGTTCCAATCCGCTGCCGCCGCGTTCGAGCGGATGAAGCCCGCAGGGGTGATTCTCTCGGGCGGGCCGGCCTCGGTGCTCGACGAGGGCAGCCCGCGCATCCCGCAGGAGATCCTCGAATCGGGGCTGCCGCTGTTCGGCATCTGCTACGGCCAGCAGGCGCTGATGGAGCAGCTCGGCGGCACGGTGGAACGCGGCAATTCGGGCGAATTCGGCGAGGCGTTCATCGACATCGCCGATCGCTGCTCCTTGTTCGACGCGGTGTGGCGCGAGGGCGAGCGGCATCAGGTGTGGATGAGCCACGGCGACAAGGTCACCGCGCTCGCCCCCGGCTTCCGCCCGGTCGCATCGAGCGCGGGCGCGCCGTTCGCGGTGATCGCCGACGACGCGCGGCGCATCTATGCGATGCAATTCCACCCCGAGGTGGTCCACACTCCCGACGGCGGCAAGCTGCTCGCCAATTTCGTGCGGCATGTCTGCGGCCTGTCGGGCGACTGGACGATGGCGGAGTTCCGCCAGACCAAGATCGCCGAGATCCGCGAGCAGGTCGGCACGGGCCGGGTGATCTGCGGGCTTTCCGGCGGGGTCGATTCGGCGGTCGCCGCGGTGCTGATCCACGAGGCGATCGGCGATCAGCTGACCTGCGTGTTCGTCGACCACGGCTTGATGCGCGCGGGCGAGGCGGATCAGGTCGTCAGCCTGTTCCGCGGGCATTACAATATCCCGCTCGTCCACGTGAACGCCGAGACCTTGTTCCTTTCCGGGCTCGCCGGGGTCACCGACCCGGAGGCGAAGCGCAAGTTCATCGGCAAGACCTTCATCGAGGTGTTCGAGAGCGAGGCGAAGAAGATCGGCGGCGCCGAGTTCCTCGCGCAGGGCACGCTCTACCCGGACGTGATCGAGAGCGTCAGCTTCACCGGCGGGCCTTCGGTGACGATCAAGAGCCACCACAATGTCGGCGGGCTGCCCGAGCGGATGAACATGAAGCTGGTCGAGCCGCTGCGCGAGTTGTTCAAGGACGAGGTGCGCGATCTCGGCCGCGAACTGGGGCTGCCCGATATCTTCGTCGGCCGGCATCCGTTCCCCGGCCCGGGCCTCGCGATCCGTATCCCGGGCGAGGTGACCAAGGAGCGCTGCGACATCCTGCGCAAGGCCGATGCGATCTATCTCGAGGAGATCCGCAACGCCGGGCTGTACGATGCGATCTGGCAGGCGTTCGCGGTGCTGCTGCCGGTGCGGTCGGTCGGCGTGATGGGCGACGGGCGGACCTATGACAGCGTGCTGGCGCTGCGCGCGGTGACCTCGACCGACGGGATGACCGCACAGGCGTTCGAATTCCCCGGGGGCTTCCTCCCGCGCGTCGCGACGCGGGTCATCAACGAGGTGAAGGGCGTCAACCGCGTCACCTATGATTATACGTCGAAGCCGCCCGGGACGATCGAGTGGGAGTGAGGGGGAGCGATAGCGTTTTTGCTTTCGCCTAGATCGTCGTGCGCGAAAAGGGGGCCGGTTAGCACCGGCGCGATGCTGGACCCGGCCTTCGCCGCGGTGGCGGTCCCAATCTTACCCCCGCACCATCGCGTGGATCGGTCTGGTCGTGTAAGCGTTGCCCACGACAGGCTCTCATCTGACCGTTGCATCGTGATCGATCGGCGTTTGCGAGCGACAGGCGGAGGCGTGGATGCCGGACACCGAGACGATGTTGAAGCGCCAGCAGGTCCTGGCCGACTTCGGCAACCTCGCAATCCGTTCCGAGGATCTCACCGAGATCCTCACCGAGGCCTGTCGCCTCGTCGGCCGGGCGCTCGGCACCGATCGCGCCAAGGTGCTCGAGATCATCGGGGGTGGCAGCGAATTGTTCGTGCGCGCGGGGGTCGGCTGGCGAAGTGACGTCGTCGGCCGGTTGCGGCTGCCGATGAGCGAACATTCGTCGGAGACCTATTCGATCGATGCCGGGCATCCGGTCATCACCCAGGATATCGCGCACGAGACGCGGTTCGATGTGCCGCAGTTCCTGAAGGAAGCGGGCATCGTCGCGTTCGTGAACGTGCCGATCTTCGTGCCCGGCCCGCGCGCCTACGGCATCCTCCAGGTCGACAGCACTGTACCGCGCCGGTTCGACGACGACGATATCCAGTTCCTGCGGACCTATGCCGCGATCCTTGGGCCGGTGATCGACCGGCTTCAGCTGGCAGCCGAGCGGCGCGCGGTGGAGGCGCAGCGCGCCACCGAATTCGCCGCGATGGAGGTGTTGCAGCGCGTGAGCGCCGAATTGGTCGGGGAGCATGAGCCGCAGGTCCTGTATCAGAAGATCGTCGATGCCGCGGCGGTGCTCACTGGGTCGGATGCGGCCAGCATCCAGATGCTCGATCCGCCGAGCGGGCGGCTCAAGCTGCTCGCGTGGCGCGGCTTCCACCCCGAATCCGCGAAATTCTGGGAGTGGGTGAAGGCCGATACCGGCAGTTCCTGCGGTCGCGCGCTGGAGGTCGGCGAGCGTATCGTCGTCCCCGATATGGACCGGTTCGACGGGCATTTCGAGGATGTCGAGGCGTATCGGCGCTCGCGCATCCTGTCGGTTCAATCCACCCCGCTGCGTGCGTTCAACGGCCAGGTCGTGGGGATGATGTCGACCCATTGGTATGACCGGCGGGAGCTCGCGCCGGACGGCTATCGCTATTTCGACGTGCTGGCGCGTCTGTCGGCGGATCTGATCGAGCGCCACCAGGCCAACGCGCGGATGCGCGAGAGCGAAGCGCGGCTGGCGGCGGCGTTCGAGACCGTGCCGGTCGGGGTCGGGGTGATCGACATGTCGGGCAATGCGGTGATCTCGAACACCGAATATCGGCGCTTCATGCCGAGCGGGATTGTCCCGTCGCGCGATCTGCAGGGCGCACGGTGGCGCGCATGGGACGCCGATGGGGAGATGCTGAAGCCCAAGGACTTTCCGACCGCGCGGGCGCTGCGTGGCGAAACGATCGTTCCGGGCAAGGAGATGCTGTTCACCAATTCGGAGGGCGCGGCGATCTGGGCCACCGTCGCCACCGTCCCGACGCGCGACGAGCAGGGGCGGGTGACCGGTGCCGTCACCGCAATCTCCGATATCAACGCCGCGAAACGCGCCGCCGAGGCGCTGCGCGCCAGCGAGGAGCGGCTGCGCCAGTTCGGCGAGGCGTCGCTCGACGTGTTGTGGATCCGCGATGCCGAGAAATTGCAATGGCAATATCTGACCCCGGCGTTCGAGGCGATCTACGGCCTTAGCCGCGAGGAGGCGCTCGGCGGCAACAATTTCAGAAACTGGCTCGATCTGATCATCCCCGAAGACCGCGAGCGCGCCGTGGAAGCGATCGGGCGCGTCCGCAAGGGCGAGCGCGTGACGTTCGATTATCGCATCCGGCGCCCGGCCGACGGCGCGATCCGCTGGCTGCGCAACACCGATTTTCCGATCATCGACGCCGCGGGGCGTGTGACGCTGATCGGCGGCGTGGGGCACGATCTTACCGAGCTGCGCGAGACGCAGAACCGGCTACAGGTCCTGATGGAGGGCATTCCCCAGCTCGTCTGGCGCGCGGACGATGCCGGGGACTGGACCTGGTCGAGCCCGCAATGGAGCGATTATACCGGTCTCAGCCAGGCGGAGAGCGCAGGGCTCGGCTGGCTGAACGCCTTCCACCCCGATGATCGCGGCGCTGCGCGGCTGGCGTGGCGCGATGCGCCGCGGACCGGGGAACTGGCGCTGGAGGCGCGCATCAACCACGCCGCGACGCGCGAATATCGCTGGTTCAAGACGCGGGCGGTGTCGGTGCGCAACGAGGCCGGCACGATCAACGAATGGCTCGGGACCTCGACCGACGTTCACGACATACGCGATCTTCAGGATCGGCAATTGGTGCTGGTCCGCGAGCTCCAGCATCGCACCCGCAACCTGATCGGTGTCATCCGGTCGCTATCGGAGAAGACCGCGCGCGCCAGCGGCGATCTGCCCGAATTCCGCGAGCGGTTCGGCGACCGGCTAGAGGCGCTGTCGCGGGTGCAGGGGCTGTTGTCGCGGCTGACCGAGCATGATCGCGTCACCTTCGACGAGTTGATCGAATCCGAGCTGGCGGCGATGAACGGCGTTGCCGAGGGAGTCAGCCTCGCAGGGCCGCGCGGGATTCGGCTGCGCTCCTCGACGGTGCAGACCTTGGCGATGGCCTTCCACGAGCTGGCGACCAATGCGGTGAAATATGGCGCGCTCGGGCAGCCGCAGGGAAAGCTGACGGTGACCTGGTCGATCGAACCGCCGGGCGAAGGCGGGCGGCCGTGGCTGCGGATCGACTGGATCGAGAGCGGGGTCAGCATGCCGCCTCCCGGCGCCCGCCCGAATGGCGGGGGACAGGGGCGTGAGCTGATCGAGCGGGCCTTGCCCTATCAGCTTGGCGCCCGGACCGACTATCGCTTGGGCGCGGACGGGGTTCATTGCACGATCACCATCCCGGTTTCGGCCACCGCGTCGCAGGAGGAAGCCGATGTCTGACAGCTCGCTGCGCGGCTGCCGCGTGCTCGTCGTGGAGGACGAATATCTGCTCGCGATCGAGCTCGAATTTCATCTCGTGGAGGCTGGGGCGATCGTGCTCGGTCCCGCGGGCACGATCGAGGATGCGGTGGCGATCATCGATGCCGAGCCGGCGATCGACGGGGCGATCCTCGACGTCAATCTCGGGGGCGAGACGCGGTTCACCGCGGCGGATATGCTGCTGACGCGCGGCGTGCCCTTCCTGTTCACCACCGGCTATGACGGCTCGATCTTCCCGCCGCGCTTCGCCGATATCGTTCGGTGCGAGAAGCCGATCACCGTCAAGCGGGTGACGGAGGTGATCGACCGCCTGATCCACGCCTGAGGGCGGCACGACACCTGCCAACACAGGTTAATTCGAATCGATCGCGGTGCCGCGGCCGTCCGTGCTAATCTGGGACACGGATGGAGGCGACTCGAATCCGGGAGAAGGCGATGGACGGCGAAGCGACACGACGCGGCGGCGACCGGGAATTCCACGAGCGGCGGGCGCGCCAGGCCTATGGGATGGCCTATCGCGCGACCTCTCTCACGATACGCAGGCTGCATCTCAAGATGGCGATCGAGCATGAGCGCCGTGCCGATGTCGCCGACGGATAGCCGGGCAGCGGCGGGCCGCTCGGCCGACAAGCGCGGGGGCTTCAGCCGGGCGCGCGGCTGAGCCCCAGCCATTGCCGCGTGACGCGCCACCGGCGCAGCACCATCCATTCGAGCGCGAGCATGGCGATCAGCGTCGCGCCGAACAGCGGCAGGTAAAGCCCGAGCGCACCGATCGCCGCAACCAGCGCGACGCCGAATCGTGGGCGCGACAGCGGGATCGGCGCCCCCAGCAGCCCGATCGGTCGCCGGCGCCACCACATCACCGCGCCGCTCGCCGCGAGGGCGATCAGGAGCAAGGCGGTCAATGTGCCGAGGATCTGGTTGGCGATCCCGAACAGCGCGCCCTCGTGCGCCGCGACGCCATAGCCGATCGTGCGGTCGATCCAATGGCGTTGCGCGAAATCGACGCGGTTGACGAGGCGGCCGGTCGCCCCGTCGATCTTGAGATCGCTGCGCAGCGGACGATCGGCGGCGTCGGACGATATCTTCCACGGCGCACCCGCACGCTTCGGCGGCGAGATCAGCACCGGCGGCGCCACCCCGAGCGGCCGGACCGTGGCGATCACCCGTGCCAGTTCGCCCGGACGGGGCGGCGGCGCGGGCATCGTCATCCCGCGATGGTCGGCGTGGCCCGACATGGCATCGGCCGCGGGCGCCTTGCCGCCGATCGTCCAGTCGACCGGGCCGCTGGCCGTGCCGGTCAGCGTGCGGACCTCGCCGAGATAGCTTCCCCAGCCCTTGGCCCAGGGCAGCCCGGTGAGGATCAGGAAGAGCGCGAAGACCGATACCCAGATGCCGGCGGTGGCGTGGATGTCGCGCCAGAAGACCCGCTGCCCGCCGCTGAGTCGCGGATAGAGCAATCCAGCCAACCCTTTGCGCCCGCGCGGCCACCAGAGATAAACGCCGGTAAGGATCATCACGATCGCCCAGCAGGCGGCGATCTCGACCAGATAGCTGCCGACCGCCCCGGCGAGCAATTCGCCGTGGAGGTGAAAGATCACCCGCATCGGGCGCGTCTCCTCGGTCGCGACCTTGAGCACGGCGAGGCTATGCGGATCGACGTAGACCCGTTTGTCGGCGCCATGATCGGCGACGAGGATGCGGACGGCCTGATCGTCGCGCTCCGGCAGCACATATTTGCGCAGCGTCGACCCCGGCACCGCGCGGCGCGCGGCGGCGACCTGCGCGTCGGGTGACGCCACCGGGCCGTCGGTCGCGAGATGGTCATAGGGTCGGTCGAGCCACGCCTCGATCTGCGGGCGCCACAGATAGATCGAGCCGGTGAGCGCGAGCCAGATGACGAACGGGATGCAGAACAGCCCGGCATAGAAATGCCAGCGCCATACCGCATTGTACCAGCGGGTCCCGGGGGCGTGGACGCTCATAGCTTCACCCCCGCTTCGATCATGAAGGTGCGCTGCGGATAGGGGTGATAGACCCAGGCACGATCGTTGGTGAGATTGTTGACCCCGGCCGAGAGCCGGAAATGGTCGTTGATGTCGACATTGGCCTTTAGGTCCAGGGCGAAGAGTTCGGAGGTGTAGCCGTAATCGTCACCGCGATAGAAGCCGTCGAGATCGGTGTTGGGACGGCTGGCGTAGCGCACCCCGACCACCGCCTGAAGCGCGGGAGTCACGCGATAGCGCAAATTGCCGTTGAGCCGCCACCGCGGGATGCGCGGAAATTGCACGCCTTCGGATGCGCGGTCGGACGGGTTGCTGACCGTGATCGCATCGATCCACGCGCCATTGCCGTCGATATCCATCCCGCGGATTGGCCAGTCGCGCGTCTCGGCGATCAGCTCGAGGCCATATTGACGCGTCAGATCGATATTCTTGTAGCTGGAGGTCGACACCCCGTTCTGGTTGAAGCCGACGAACTGGAAGATCGTGTTGCGGACGCGCTGATAGAAAGCGCTGCCGGTCAAGGTCACCGGGCCGAAGCGATGGCGCAGCAGCAGATTGGCGTCCTTGCTCCGTTCCGGCTTGAGCTTCGGATCGAAGCTGTTGGGATTGAAGCTGCCGTCGCCGTTGAGCGAGCCTTGGAACAGCTCGCCGACCGTCGGGAAGCGCGTCGCCATCGCGAGGCTGAGCTCGGCGATCCACCCGCCCGCGAAGACATGCCGCAACGCGATCTTCGGGCTCCACGCATCGTCGCTGCGGCTGGCGTAAAGCTGCGTCACCGGCAGTCCGGTGAGCGGCCCGGCCTTGGCGATCGCGGTGATGCCGCCGTCATAGGCGCGCCACCGGTCGTAGCGGACGCCCAATGTCAGCCGGGTCGCATCGTCGAGCGCGATCGCATCTTCGGCGAAGCCGCCGATCATGGTGCTGCGTCCGAAGGTGCGGGTGCTGAGCCTTGGGGCGGTGCCGGTGCGCCAGTTGGTCGTCGCGAACACGCTCTGGTCGGTCTCGTAGCGATTGCCGTCGACGCCGAAGGCGATCGCGTGCCGCCCGATCGTGCGCGTGGCGATGAGATCGCCGGTGTACCAGCCGGTCGGCCCCTGATGCGTCCACTGGCCCGCGCCGTCCGCCAGCCCGGCGGCATAGCCGTTGGACTGGTAAGTGTCCTGCCGCGCGAAACGCAGCGTCGAGATGTTGAGCTGTACGTCGAACCCGGCGACCGGCGCCGCAATCTTCCCGCCGAGCAGATATTCGTTCTTGTAGGCCAGCCCCTGGCGGAAGCTGCTCGCGGCATTGAGCGTGTAGCCGTGCCCGCCGAAGCTGACGAGCCCGGTGGCGTCGCCGTAGAACGGCCGGCCCGCCGCATCGGTGATATAGCTTCTCGGGTTGAGCGTCTTTTCCTCGTTCCACCAATAAGCGAACAGCAATTCGCCGTGGACCGCGCCGGCGTCGTAACGCAGCTCGGCGCGCGCCTGATCCTGCCGGCTGTGCGTCAGCGAATAATCGCCGACCACCGGGGTCACCACCTTGGTGCCCGTCACCGGCATCAGCTTGGGGTCCACGACCGCGCCGCCGATCGGCGTGCCGGCCGACGGGTCGTTATAGGCCGATGCCGAATAGCCGAGCTGGTAGAATTGCATCGGCTGGCCCTGGTTGATCAGCCGCCGCGCGGAGACGCGCACGCCCCAGGCGCTGTCCTTGGGCTTCCACGCGAAGCCGCCCTCGGCCGACCAGCCCCACAGATCCTCGCGCGTCTTGAACTGATCATAGGGCTGGAAGAAATTCTGGAGGTTGACGAACAGCTCGGTCTTGTCGGGTGGGCGCGTCGTGATGTTGACGATCCCGCCCATCGAATTGCCGCCGTAACGGGCGGAATAAGGCCCGTAGACGATATCGAACTGCTGCACCTCATTGGGGCTGACGACGCCCCAGGCGGGCGGGAAATTGAACGAATTGCCGAGGAAGTTCGAGATCACGAACCCGTCGACCATCGCCAGCGTCCGCGCCGATTGCGTGCTGTGGGTGCCGCGGAAGCCCGGCACGGCATTATTGTCGCCGATGAACCGCGTGCGCACGAAGAAATCGGGCGCATATTTCATCAGATCCTCGACATTGGCGGCGTTGACCCCGGCGAATTGCTCGTCGCCGAGGCTGACCGACAGGCCGCGCGGCTCGATCGAGATCGGTTTCTGCGTCTGGCCGACGACAAGGATATCGTTGGCCGGGGCGGCATCGGCGGTCTGGGCATGCGCGGGGGCGACGAACACCCACGGCACGAGCGGCGCGCAGGCGAGCGCGCAAGTAAAACGAGACATGATAACCCTCTGATTTCGCGCAAAGAAAAACCGTCCGAAGCCGAGGCCCGGAACGGTATTTGCTCAGCGGATCGAGGGTGGTCCGGTGGAGGGCGGCGGCGGCGCGGCAAGGCCGCGGCCGATCGCAACCGCCAGGATCGCGCGAGGTAGCGAGGTCGCTGTTGCCGGCGCGGAGAGATCGAGGATCGGCGCCGACGGTCCGTCCAGCGCGACGGTCAGCCCGGAGAAGGTGCAGGGGTGGTCGTTGGCGCTTTTATCCGGCTTGTCCGACCCGGGATGCATCGCCTTGAGCGCGGCGGCGAGCACCGGCGACGCCGCCATCTCGACCGGGCCGGTCCCGCTGCAGATCGACATCTGCCACCCGCGGTCGGTTTCGACCGGCATCCAGCCTTGCGGGATCAGCACGCGCGCCAACAGGGCGCAGGCGATGATCGCCAGCATCCCGATCCGCGTTGATGCGCGTGCCGTGCGGAACCGTGCCGCCATGCGCGTGCCGATGAAGCAAAAGGCGGCGGGACTCAAGGCGTTCGATCACCGCGCCGGCGAGTGCGTCCAGCCGCGGGGGAGGGGGCCCGTAAATCTCTTGTGCTCCCGCGAAGGCGAGGACCCAAGGAGGGGAGACGACCACCCGGCCAGCGCCGGGGGGAAGGGGAAGCAACCTAACGCGCGATACCCTTCTCCTCGAGATCGTGGATCGGGTTCACTGCTCAGCCCTGCGCCAGCGGCGCGAGATATTCCGCGTCGGTCACCTTCTCCATCCAGGTCACCGGCGAGCCGTCGACCGATTCCTGGATGGCGATGTGGGTCATGCCCTCATGCGGGGTCGCGCCGTGCCAATGCTTGTGCTCGGCCGGGCACCACAGCACGTCGCCGGCGCGAAATTCGAGCTTCGGGCCGCCCTCGATCTGCGTCCAGCCGACGCCTTCGGTGACGATCAGCGTCTGCCCCGCGGGGTGCGAATGCCACGCGGTACGCGCGCCGGGCTCGAAGTGAACGATCGCGCCGCCGACGCGCGACGGTGCGGGGCGCTGAAATTGGCCGGTGATCGTGACCTTGCCGGTGAAATAGTCCGACGCGCCGTCGACGGTCTTGAGCTCTGCTTTCCGGGTGATGTCCATCGCGATCGTTCCTTTCTGCATCGGGGCAGCGACCGAACGAATTTAAGCCGTCGGGGCCACGCGGATTAGCGCCCTCGCGCGCAATGAACTGATGAGCTTGCCTCAACAAAGTGGTAACAAGCGCCATGCAGCTCAACCGAACCGATCTCGCGGATTTCCTCTATTTCCTCGCGATCGCGCGGCACCGCAGCTTCCGGCGTGCCGCGCTGGAGATGGGCGTCACGACCTCGGCGCTGAGCCATGCGATGACCGCGCTCGAAGCGCGGCGCGGCGTGCGATTGTTGAACAGGACCACGAGGAGCGTGACGCTGACCGCGGCGGGCGAGGAACTGCGCGCCTCGATCGAGCGGCCGCTGGAGGCGGTGGGGGAGGCGGCGGAGAACCTCAACCGGTTCCGCGATACGCCCGCGGGGCGCGTACGGATCAATGTCCTCGGCGATGCGGTGCCGCTGCTGCTCGATCCGGTGATGCCGGTATTCGTCGCGCGCTATCCCGAGGTGGAGGTGGACATCAGCGTCAGCAACCGGCTGATCGACGTCATCGCCGGCGGCTTCGACGCCGGTATCCGGTACGGTGGCACCGTGCCCGAGGACATGATCGCGCAGCGGCTTTCGCCCGACATCCGCTGGGTCGCGGCGGCGTCGCCCGATTATCTCGCGCGCTTCGGCACGCCGGCGACGCCGCAGGACCTGCACGCGCACCGCTGCATCGGCATCCGGCTCGGCAACGACCAGCTCTATCATTGGGAATTCGAGCGCGGCGAGGAGGCCGTCACGATCGCGGCACCCGGCCCGCTGACCGTCGACGAAAGCCCCGCTGCGATCGGTTTCGGCGTCAGCGGGATCGGCATCATCTATGGCGCGGAACCGGTTCTCGCGCGTTATCTCGACAGCGGCGCCCTGCGGATCGTGCTCGGCGACTGGGCGCCGATCGGCGGCGGTTTCCATGTTTATTATCCGGGGCGCCGGCAGGTGCCGACCGCGCTGCGTCTGCTGGTCGATCTCATCCGCGAGATGCGGCCGCTGGGCCGCGATATCAGGAAGGAAGAAGCTCGCGTTTCAGCAGCGGCTCCAGCCAGTCGATGAAGACTTCCAGGCGCCGCGTCACATTGTGACGATGGGGATAGAGCAGGGTGATCGTCATCGGCTCGGCGCGGTGCGCCGGCATGACCTCGACGAGATCCCCGGCGGCCAGATGATCCTTCACGTCATAGGCCGGGATCTGGATCAGCCCGAGCCCCACGAGGCAGCAGGCGATATAGGCCTCGGCGCTGTTGACGATGACATTGCCGGCCAGCGCGCGCGTATGGACACTGCCGTCGTCGCACCATTCCCAATCCTCAATGCGCCCGGTCGATGGAGACGCATAGCGAACCGCGCGGTGGCCGCCGAGCTCGTCCGGGTGGAGCGGGGTGCCGAATTCGGCGAGATAGGCCGGGCTGGCGACATTGATCAGCGGCAGATTCCCGATCGACCGCCCGATCAGGCCGGAATCCGCCAGCGGCCCCACCCGCACCACGCAGTCGATATTCTCCTGGACGAGGTTCACCGCGCGATCGGTCACCCCCAGGCTGATCTCGATATGCGGATAGCGCTGCAGGAAGGCGGGCAGCGCCGGCGCGACGATCAGTCGGCCGATCCGCCCCGGGACGTCGATCCGCAGCAAGCCGCTCGGCCCGGCGACGGTTTCGCGGAACAGCCCCTCGACATCCTCGATCTCGGCGATCACCCGCAGGCAGCGTTCGTGAAGCACGATCCCGTCCTGCGTGGGGGTGACGCGCCGCGTCGTCCGGTGGAGCAGCCGCGCGCCGAGCCGTGCCTCCAGTTCCTGGATCGCGGCGGAAACCGAGGAGCGCGGCATCCCGAGCAGATCCGCCGCGCGGGTGAAACTCGCGCATTCGACGACGCGCGCGAAGATGCGGAACAGGTCGATGCGATCCATCGGAACAGCCTATTGTTCGTTCGCCATGACATGTGATGTCAGAATGGTCGCCTTTATACCACCAATGCCGGCGCTAATCTGGCGGTGACGGAGCCGATCGCGGCTCCCGACCCCATAGGAGGCACGCGCATGACCGACCATAAAATCAACGGCAAAACCATTCTCATCGCTGGGGGCGCCAAGAATCTCGGCGGCCTGATCGCCACGGATCTTGCGGGTCATGGCGCCAGGGCGGTCGCGATCCACTATAACAGCGCGTCGACGGCGGCGGACGCCGAGCGCACCGTGGCCGCGATCCGCGCGGCGGGCGCCGAAGCGCACAGCTTTCAGGCGGATCTCACCACCGCGGGGGCGATGGAGCGCCTGTTCGCCGATGCCAAGGCGGCGATGGGCGGCATCGATATCGCGATCAACACGGTCGGCAAGGTCCTCAAAAAGCCGATGATCGAGATATCCGAGGCCGAATATGACGGCATGACCGCGGTCAATTCCAAGACCGCCTTCTTCTTCCTCAAGGAGGCCGGCAAGCACCTCAACGACAATGGCAAGGTGCTGACGGTGGTGACCTCGCTGCTCGGCGCCTACACCCCTTTCTATGCCGCTTATGCGGGGACCAAGGCGCCGGTCGAGCATTTCACCCGCGCCGCTTCGAAGGAATTCGGCGCGCGCGGCATTTCGGTGACGGCGATCGGCCCCGGGCCGATGGACACGCCCTTCTTCTATCCGGCCGAGGGCGCCGACGCGGTCGCCTATCACAAGACCGCGGCGGCGCTGTCGGCATTCTCGAAGACCGGGCTGACCGATATCGAGGACATCGTTCCCTATATCCGCTTCATGGTCTCCGACGGCTGGTGGATGACCGGGCAGACTATCCTTGTGAACGGCGGCTATACGACCAAATAGGCCGGCTCGCACCGCCTCCTCGCGCATCGCGTGAGGCGGCGGCAAGCGCCGACGATCGATCGCGATCGGGAACATCACCCGATATCGTGCGTTTCCCGAAACGATCGCGTGAGTCGCATTCCGGCGGCCGCGTCGACGCGAGCGACAGAAGAGCCGACGCCTCCCGCACGAGCGGAGGCAGCCGACCCCGGCGTCCGGCGCCTACTGGCTGGCATGAACCGCACGACCTCAAACGACGGGCCGACCGGTCCGCGCGAAGGGCGCGCCCCGACAGACCGATCAACCGTGCCCCGAGGCCGGTCGACGACCCCGATAGCGCGGAAGTTCGACACGATCTTGAGGAGGTTGTGATGGATAAACGATTCGCAAGCGGGACGGAGGCGATCGGTCGGACGCCCGCTGAGCCCGGCGAGATCTCGGTCGAGCCCGAAGATGAACCGTTCAACGAACGCGCGACCGACCATTGGCCGGCGATCGGGCTGAAGGCCGGTGCCGCAGCGTTGCTCGGCATCGCGCTGATCGCCTGGCCGGCGATGACGGTTGCCGTATTGGTCGCGGTCTTCGCGGCTTATTGTTTCGCCGATGCGCTCTTCTCGGTCATCCTTGCGACGCATCACGCGCGGATCGGCTCCGGCTGGCTGGCGCTCGGCGCGGTCGGCCTGATCGACGCGATCACCGGCATCGTCGCGCTTGCCCGCCCCGCGGCAACGGTCGACGCATTGCTCACGATGGTCACCGCCTGGGCGATCATCGTCGGGCTGGCGACGATATTCGGCGCAGGGCAGCTCAGGCCGGATCATGGACGCGGCTGGCTGATCGGCAGCGGGCTGGCCATCTTCTTCGCCGGCGTTCTTCTCGGCATCGGCCCGGCGCTGGGTTTCGAGGTGGTCAAATCGTTCCTCGCCGTCGGGCTGCTCGTGTCCGGCGCCTTTCTGTTCGCGCTGGCCTATCAGCTGCGTCTGCATCGGGGCGATCATCACCACGCGCAACGCCCGGCGTGGCGCGCGGCGACGAGCCACGGCGAGTGGCGATGACGGTTGCGGCGGGGCTGCGCGGGTAGTTGATGGATACGTGGCGGACGATGAGCCGGCCGAGCTCGCTTCAATGGCGCTCGGTGAATTGTGCTGTCTGCTGGATGTTCTGGTGCGCTTACAGGACTCGACTTTGGTCGATAAAATATTGATATTTCTGCGACTTAAGTCGCAGCAAAAGGCCGTGGTCCCACCCTGGTCCACTGCAAAAATCGGTCCGTTTTTCGGCATCGAACCGGCGACGGGGTGGCGGACTCGAACTGGACTCTGCACCGATTCGAAGGGGCGAGTTTGACGCCTTTTGGGCCGGTCCCAGAATGGCGGCTCAACGGCCATATCTCGCCGAGTCAGCCTAGTTCGGCGAACGCGGTGTCCAAACGATCGAGCCGCGCAGCGATTGCAGTTCGGATGCTGTCGTGGATCTCATCAGCGAAATCGCCGGGCATCGCCGATCGGGCAGCATCGGGGGCGCGCTCTGCTTTCTCCCGGACGCCCGCGATCACTTGCTTGATGAGCGTGGGCCCGAGCCCCGCGATCTTGGCCGTCTGCACGAAATGTCGACCTGAAACCTCGTCGACACGATAGTGGCGGCTCTTTCCTGCCGACATTGCGAGGCGGAAGCTGCGAGCATTCAGCTGGTTGCGATCGACGGCGCTTTGCACCGACAGCACGTCGTACATCGGGGTCAGCTTGATCCCGCCGCGCGGTCGCAGAAATATGCTGAAATTCTTGGCGTGGCCGTCCGTCGCCCCGATCAGCCAGAAGATTATCTGGCTGGCCAGGAAATTCATCTGATCGCCCGATGGTTCGTCGCTGGCGCCGAGCAAACGGATAATATCTGCCGCCGCGGGGCCGCCTTCGCTTTGATATTTCTGGGTAGAAGGCACGCCAAGTGCCTGGCAGCAATCCTCCTGCGGTACGCGCAGGAGCTTGCCGTCATTCCGCCACAGGCGGTCGAAGCGCTCGACGACAAGGACGCGGCGCGTACCGAAGTTAGCGATCTCGGTGCGCGCGACGGGCAAGCCGAATGCTGCGAGGAGCGTAAGGCAATAGTGCTCGTTATCCACACTGGCCGTCATGTCGATCATGCCGGTCGACGTCGGTATCTCGCCGAGCTGGGGTTTCAGGATATGCGTCGTCGGCGTGGCGCCGATCGGTCGCATCCATTTCCCCTTGTAGCGCAGGAGAGCGGTTTTTTCCTGGGCGCCGGCAATCGAGATCCGGAATTCCTGTTCGGGATCGATGCCGAGTGGCGTGCCCTTGAGATCGGCGAGAAGCTGGTCGATGTCGCCGTCGTCGAGGGGCTCGGCATGAATTTCGCCGCTCGCGTCGACGCTTTCGCCATCGGGCAAGAACTGCATGGCGCCGACGCAATCGCGGCCGATCCGGGCCAGCAGGCTGTAAGGATCAACGCCTTCGGCACCTGTCCGCTCGGCGATGCGCCTGCGAATGTTGGCGCTGTCCGGAAGCAAATTGTCGAAAACCGCGATGACGGGCGCGCCGCGATAGGCGGTTTTGCGGAGTGGCAAGGACAAGGAGGCGGCGAAAGCATGGTCCCAGTCGAGCCAGCTTCCGTCATATTGAAACGACACCGCGCCGCTTGGTTCTTTCTCGAACCGGCCGACCAGACGATTGTTGATCAACACGTTCAGAGGGACGTGAGTCTTGTGGCGTGGCATGTCAGAAGATCTCGCTGATGTCCTTGCCGCCCTTGCTGCGCGGGCCGAGTTGAAGGTCCATGTCGAGAGCGGCAATGATGGCGAAGAGGGTATCCATGCGCGTTCCGTCATGACCATTCTCGATCCGTGAGACCGTCTTCTGGCCGGTGCCGACACGGTCGGCGAGCGCCTGTTGGGTCAAGCCGCTACGCGCGCGGGCGTTGCGGATGACAACGCCGAGTTGTTTCGGAGTGCGGATCAGTTGGGCCATAGCGCCACCTTTCCTGACCCCTATGCCCTAAAAGACATAATCTTGCAATATACCCCATAAGGTATATCCTTTGTTTATGTCCTGTAGGGGATAACTGTAGATCGGTGTGGAAGCGGAATCCTTCGCGCTTCCGCCACAAGTGATTGATATTCCTATAGAAACAGGCGGCATCTCGGGGTCCTGATCGGCGCCGATCTAAACCCCAATCGTTTCTCGACTTTCAAGCATTTCCAACGACTTATCCCTGCTTTGGCGGGGTGGCATTTCGATGCTGATCCACACGACTTTGGCGCGATTCCGCACATGGGGTGTCGTATTTGCAATATCTGAACGACGGAAGTGTGATGATCCCGATCGAAGCAAATAGGGACGTCAAGGCATCGCTCGTAGACGCGGCGCTGAAGCGGACTACTGGCCACGTGCACTCCGATGATCGCGGCGCGGTGCGCGCAAGCGAAGCTTGGGCTAGCTGCCCGATCTTCGTTCCGCCGAGAAATCATGGTCATACGCCTCTCGCGAAAGGAAGCGACTGAACGCTGATAAGAGGGATGCGGCGAAAGGCTCTCTCACGCGCCGGACGCGCTTGATTCCGTAGCTAAACCTGCCCTTCTCATACGCGCCATGGCGCTTTATGATCGCACCAGGCGCTGCTGGAGGCAAGAGATAGGTGGCGAGTTCCTTGACTCGTTTATCGCCGCCTGAACCTCGACCCCCCTCAATTTTTGCGGCGATCCGTTTGAACCTTGTGCGCATCTTTGTCGCGCGGTTGTCCCACGATACGCTTGAGAATGCAGCGCTAGGCGCCTCCGCGCAGGTGTCGATTTCGCACGCGCCATCTGTGCGCAGGACTACGAGGTCAAGCACATCGAGGGCCACGGGCGTGGCCTTGGTGAACTCCACGAACCCCATTTGACGTCCACCGCCCGCGAGTCGGTCAAGCGTAAAGCCGAGGCCATGCTTCACCTCCGGCGGTCGGCCATCTTTTCCGACGTTAATCGGCGCGAGGACCGCTACCTTGAAATTGTCTTCGTAAGCGCGTTCGCCGCTGGAGCGCACCATCAAATCGCATGGTTGCCCGATCAACACCCACAGCTTCAAACTGTCGCCGGTTCCGACTTCGAATATGTCGCCATTACGGAGCGGATCCCGAAACTGGTTAATCAGCGATCCGGGCTCGTACAGTTCTTCAGCGCGAAGCAGAGCGAGCCGCGCTTGAGCGTCGTCCGATAAGCCGCGACCAACATCGGCGACCCTTTTTACGGTGCGCGCCGTATCCAGGAATTCGGCCAACCGATCCTGGTTCAAAAGCTCCGTTTTCACCTTGTCGCGTTGGATGATCGAATAAAGCCGGATCAGAGTATCGAGTTCACTCACGCCCTCGCCTTCTGACGAATTGGCAATCACATGCTCGAAATCGACCGGATCGAGGTTTTTGAACTTCTCCAACGTCTGCCCAAACGCAGTCTCAAAAGCGTGCAGCGCGCTATTCTTCATGCGTTCGGCGTAGACGTTGACGACTGTACGATAAACTGCGCCGTAAAATGCGTCGCCATCGCTCAAGTTCTGCTTGGAAATCGGCATGAAAAGCTCAAGGTCAAGGCTCTTCTGTTCAGAGAGTTCTCTCCACCTCGAAACCTCTGCGCCCTTGTCGAGAGTATGAGATAGAAGTCCGCAAAACCACTTTGCGCCAAAAGCAGTTCTGTCCTGCTGGGCAAGGTTGGAGATGATCGCGGTTCCTTCACCGTGTGTTCCAAGTTGCTGATCGAAAAGAAATAGCGTGCGCGCGGAAGTGCTGCATTCAGCTAGAAGTTCGTCGCGTTTCGTCTCCCATTTCGCAGGCGTGAGATATTCGACAGGAAATTCTGCCGGCATAAGATGATCAAACAGGCGTTGGGCGATGGTGTCTGCTGCCTCTTCATCGAATTGCGCCAGCGTTGCAGCAAGGTCGTCGCGTTTGTTGCTATCAAATCTGCTTAGGATCGCGTCGATCTGTTCGTAGAGACTGCCGTTAGCATCGCTCAAGTCGATATCTGGAAAGAAGCTGGCGACGGCGTTCTGGGCCTCGGCATTGTCGCCGACCGCCTTCGTGACAAGTGCCGCGTCAAGCGGCCGGTCAAGCCGATCGTCGACCAGAACAACCTTGGCAATATTCAACTCGCTGAACAGGACTAACATGCGCTCGTTGACCGAAGAGCCTACCTCTTCGGCCACCGTTCCCGGCTGATTAGTCACATCGTTTGCGGCAATGGCCGTCAGCGCGCCAGCCACTTCCATTTGAGCAGCTGCCCCTCCCAATGAGCCCTCTTGATCAGCCACGGCTGATGCTCGTCAGGTCAAGCTCGAAGATGTGGCGACGCCCCTCGGAATTGCGATTGGGCAAGAGGGAAATCGTTCCGCCGAACGATTCCATGATCTGCGCAGCGATAAACAATCCCAATCCCCTCCCTTGTTTTTTTGGCTTGAGCGTGATGAACGGCTCAAACAGCGCGTCTTCCACCGATCGATCGACACCCGGCCCATTGTCGGAAATACGTAAGCGGTAGGGTTCGTAGTCGATCGCGATCTCCGGCTTAAAGGCCGGATCCCTCTCGAGCTTTTCCTTTAACCAATATTCGGCGTTCAGTATAAGATTATCAATCACCTGAAGCATGCGGCCTCGGTTAATTTCAATATCGAAATCGCTCCCCGTCAAAGCTATTTTGCACTCAAATTGACTTGTTTCCCATCGCGACCGAAAATGATCACGCACCTCTTTTAGCAAGCCGCTCATCTCGATCGTTTCAAGGCTGTCGCGTTGATACCGAAGCGAAGGGCTGAGGTGGGCGACTAGGGCGCGTAAAACCGAGACCGTTGACGTTACATCTCGCGCAAACTGAATTAGATCGCGGTTCTGTGGTCGCGTGGCCTGCGCCTTCTTGGTGGCGCTCGACGCTTGGAGCATCAGGCGATCGGTCTGGTTATACACCTCATGAGTAAGCGCCTCGGCGAGCATGCCGAGGCCAGCGAGCTCAGTGAAGTCGGCTAGCTGATCGGTCAGCACGTCGAGTCGCGGCGCAAGCGTCGCAACAAGATTAGCGAGTATCCGGGCTTGGCCCGTATAGTCATCCAGTTCCGCAAACAAAGCCGTGGACGCATCCAGGGCCGCTTGAGCTTCGCCCAACAGCTCTGACACCTCACGTTCCGCAGCGCTTGTGAAAATTGGCGCTTTGCTAATTCTATTAGTAACTTCCTTAAGGCGTGCGCGCGTGGAATCAGTATTTCTTCTTAAAGATGCCGATTTTTCCGAATATGAAGCTAGTTGCTCGGCGACGTTTCCCGCGTCGGCAACAGCTTTCACGCTTCCCTCGAACTTATGATCTTCGTCTTTCAGCGCGCTTTTATACTCATTGAGAGTGCGTCTAATTAATTCATAAATATTTCCAACAACTCTTGACACTTGAGTCACTAGGCGCTGGAAGTTTTGCGACCAGGGGTTCGATACGAATCCTTCTCGGTCGGTCTTTTCTTTAAGATGATTATTATCGGCTTCGGATATGAGAACGAAACCAAGAACATTGTCTGGCCGTAAGCTATAATAGGATCCGGCGCTCGTCCAACCGGCTCCCAACCTGAGCCAGTCTTGGCCGTTGATGCCATAAGGTTTGATACCGAAGCCATCGCGAAATATCTTGATGCCGGCTTGCTGTTTCACGATTTGCCGAATCTCGGTGGCGTTGGTCAACCCTCCAAGCTTCGCCCCCGCCTCGTCCGCTCTGAGCAAGAAGTCGTCAATTTCACCGGTGAAGGGGCCGGGATCAGCTGGTACGCGTCTGAGAGGATCGCTTGGATCAAAAATTGTGTCTACATCGCCAAGATCGGATAAGGAGATGCTATAATCAAAGTCTACGAAGTGTGTTTTGTCTCTGCTCGGATGAAGCAAAGATGCGGCAGATTTCTTCTTAAGGAAATCGAAGAACGCTTTCCCGTTATCGGGAGCAATCCATCTGTCATAGAAATCGGAATCGTTGCCTCGGAGCTTCGCGAGGCGGATGCTGCCGTTAAGGCTGAGCTGTCCCGCTTCAAAGTTGAAGCGGAAGCGTCCAACAGCAGCCCGGCGCACCTTCTCTGAAACTTGACCAAGATCGATCGGTCTGCCGTTGATCTTCAGCGTCACTAAAAACGGTCTCGCCTCCGGGAAAGGCGAGATAATCTGCGACAAGTCCGCGATCAGCTGATCAGCGGCTGAACCTTCCCAGACATTGGGGTTTCGCAAGCCGGAGATGATTAGCTCAGTTCCCTTTGCGCGACCTGGCGCCGGTGCGCTGCCGATCGATACGGGAACATCGCTCAAGCTTCGGTCATCAGAAAAGGCGGCCCACGAAAAAGACACCTGTAAGGTATCATCGCTCCCGGCCTTGCGGGTTATCATGTCGAGATTCTGGCCGAGTTTCTGCGTGCTAAGGCGCCCAAGCCCCTTGTCACCCAACGGCGTGCGGCCTTTTGGCGTTCGCTTGCCGCCCGCTTTCATTTTGCGCTTCGCTGAAAGCGAGATCATTAGCCAACCATTGCGGATCTCGTCTTCGTTCATGCCGAGGCCGTCATCTTCGATGGTTACGTAGCCCTTGGCGCCATCAATATTGGTCGTGCCGAGTGGTGGTGGGTCGTTGGTGCTGACGACAACATTCGCGAACGTCGCGTCAGCGTCGTAAGCGTTTTTGACGAGCTCGACGATGGCGGTCACTTCGTCAGACACCAGCTCTTCGCCGAGTTGGCGCACGACCGCGGCACTGATGTCGAAATGAGGTGATGTGTCAGCCATGCTAGCGCTCTAGCTTACGGACGAGTAGGATTCTTTCCTCGCGCATGGTGGGTGAACTGGCATTGCGACCTGGCATTCGCTTGTGGTGGATCTTACGTGTCAACGTCTTCAAAACCGTGCAGACGTGGGTGGAAAGCATCTCGCTCAATATGAGGTCGGTGGGTACTTGGCGGCCGCCAATGCTCCGATTGCCCACCGTCCAGACCATATAACCATTAGGCTTTGTCAGCTTGGTAATGCTGTCAAGGCTCGCTGCAAAATCAGTGTAGAAGCGCAGAAGTCGTGCGCGGCCACCGGCAGGTACGGCTGGTAAGTTTCCCGCGCAATTGCGTAAGGCCGGGGAACTATCGAGCAAGCGTTCTTCGCTCCAACTCTTATCGTGAATCCAGCCGCCCAGGCTCCGCCGGTCGATTTCTTGGGTGGTTCTCAGCGTTTCAATATCTGCCGCAGAATCGATGTCTCGATAGTCGATCCAATTAAGCGGCAGGTAGGAATGCTGGCCGTAGGTAACCGTGGTCATGTTATCGCCGTAGGGCGGCGAAGTCATGACAAGATCGAACGATCGAGAGTTCCAGCTTGCTGAAAGATCGCGGGTGTCACCGATTTTCACTTCCGTCTCGGCGCGGTATTTCTTCGCTTTTAATTGCGCGCGCGCGTGCAGCTGGATACGAAAATCGGCAAAGCTCTCGGCATTGATCGCGCCGATCTCTCCGAACAGTTTGATCGGGGACAGGATGCGCTTGGTAATTTCCTCCACAGGGCGGGCGTGAAGTTTGTAAGTTGAAGTGCGATCGTTGCTGGTCAGGCGGACCGTTTCCGCCAGTGTCACCCAAAGAAAGCGTCGGACCCAAAGATCTGGCTGGCGGCGGATTGCGCGGCGCAACCGCGAGAGCTCAACGCTCACCACGTCATGGAACCACTTTTGACGGTTGGGCAGAGTGCAATCGATTGTCGTCTGGCAATCGCCGGTTGCTTCTCGAACGACCTGGTCAACGATCGCGCCGATCGCGGATTCGACGACTCGTGCGGTGCGAACGCGGCTAATCAGGACCGCGAGCGGATTCACGTCATTTCCGTAGACGCCAAGCCCAAAATGCATGCCCGACACCAGCGAGGTTCCGGAGCCGACAAACGGATCATAGAGCGATTGGATTGATGGTTTTGCTTCAAGGATCGAGGCAAGCAGTCGCCGTTGTACGAGCGGCACCATCATGGCAGGGTATTGAAAAATGCAATGAGCGCTGTCTCGCCGATCACGATCCTTTGGCGACCAGAAGTCGTCATCGGATGCCCGCTCGTCGATAAGCGTCAGCAGGCGGCGGTCGATCGCTTCAGCCCCCTGAGGCTCGGTCGCCGAATTGCTGTCGTGATGAGTGATAACATCGCCAAAAGGCGGAAGGTAATTCATCGCGCGACGCCCCGAGACACTAAACGGGGTGCCCTGGCAGCCATTGTCGATGCTGGAATGCCCGTTGCAGTCATTGCCCCCGCGTTTTCCGTTCTTGTAGCAACAAAAGCTAGACTGTGAAGGTCAAATTTGAACTACTTTGAAAGCATCGTCTCGTCCAATCGCTCGCCTGCCGCCCCTTGCCGCTGGCGGCGTTGAATTTGCCGGACGGTGGCTTGCCGCCCGCCCGGTTCCGATCTTACATGGGATCGCGGCGCCAAAAATCGGCCGAGCGCCGCCGTGCCGCCATCGGCGGTTGCGTGATTCTTATCCGCACAGGCTTGATGGCCCCTGTGCGCGGTTCGAACCGTTGCGGCTCATAGCGCTATGACCTGGACCGGCATCCGGCCCCGCGAAACCATCGCGTCGAACCTATTTCCCCGCCCGCGGCATGCCGCGGGCTCCTCGCGGCCGCTTTCGCTGCAAATAGCTCCGCCGCTCCGGTCCGCCGCTGGCGCTTCGGCCCTGACGGGTTCGCGCGCCCGGCTTCTGCCGGCCTTTCGGTCGCGCCTGTCGCCCGAACGGTTCGGGCGCGCATGTAAGGAGACCAACAATGGCTGCCATCGGTTATGTCACCCGCAACGGCGAGGGCTTCAAGGGTCAGATCAAGACGCTCTCGATCCGCACCGACGTTGAGATCGTGCCCAACAATCGGCGCACTAACGACGTCCAGCCCCACTATCGTGTCCTCGCGGGCGGCGTCGAGATCGGTGCCGGTTGGCTCCGCCAGAGCGAAACGACTGGCAACACCTATGTGTCGCTGAGCCTTGCGGCCCCCGAATTCGGGCCGCGCCGGCTCTATGCCAACCTCGGTCGCGCGGCGGGGCAGGAGGATGACGATACCTTCGCCATCATTTGGAACGCGCTCGATTGAGCGCCTGCGCTGCGCCCGCCACTGACGGGCGCAGCGCTTCGCTTTTCATTGCCTCAGAGCAGCAAATCGCTAGGATTCCAGCGCGATGAAGACCGATCTCGACCATCTTCCCAGCCGCAAGCAACGCGACCTTCAGCGTATTCTCGAGGTGATCTTCGCCGAGTTCGAGCAAGCGACCAAACTGTCCACCGCGAAGTGGAAGAAGCACGGCCGCATCGTCAAGATTATCCTCTATGGAAGCCACGCGCGCGGCGACTGGGTCGCGGATAATGCCAGCGGTTATTATTCCGATTACGACATTCTCGTCGTCGTCGATGACGAACGTTTCCTCGGTCCCGAGATCGACCTGTGGGGCAAGATCGACGACACTTTGATCCGCGATTACGCGATCATGAAGCGCCTGTCGGCCGAGACCAGCGTCATTGCGCATACGATGCAGGACGTGAACTTCCAGCTCTCGCGCGGCCGGCCGTTCTTCATCGATATCGTTCGCGACGGCATCGAACTCTACGCGATGGACGATCGCTCGTTCGACACGCCGGCGGTATTGTCGCCGGAGATCGCGCTCGAGGAAGTGAAGACGCACTACAAGCAATGGTTTAAGAGCGCGAACGGGTTTCTCATTGCCGGGAAGTTCATGATTACGCAGGGGTTCAACAACCACGCGGCGTTCAATCTGCATCAAGCCGTCGAACACTTCTACCATACAACGATGCTCGTCCTGACCCTCTACTCGCCCAAATCGCACAACATCAAATTCCTCCGCGAGCGCTCGGAGGACGTCGCGCGCGACCTGATCGACATCTGGCCGCGCAACACCAAGTTCGGCAATCGCTGCTGGGAGCTATTGCGTCAGGCGTACGTGAAGGCGCGCTATTCGCCCCATTACAAGATCACCGGCCCTGAACTGGCGTGGCTCGTCGAGCGCATCGAACTGCTGCAGAGCGAGGTCAAACGCATCGCCGAGGAGCGTATCGCGCGCGGCTGACGCCGGGCTCAACCGGCTATCCCTCAAGACCGCAAACACATCGTCTTCTGACAGCGCTGCAACCGCTTCAATCACGGGCGTTGGGAAGGGGCTCTTCTCGAAGTCGTCCGAGTATGGCGGCCGGCGGCGCTGCTCTCAAGGCCCGCGGGTACCCCCCAATTTGCTGCGCAAATCGGTTCCCCCCGCGTCCGCTTCGCGGCGCCTGCGCTTCGCTCCGGCGGCCCTGACAGCCACGCCGCCGACCGCCGTCGACTGAGGGTCTTCAAGCACGAAGACGCGAGCGACGGAGAGATATCATGGCTATGGTTCAACCGGTTTCGGTGGCGTCGGATCGCGTGATGGCGACGCTGGTGGCAGGGCTCACGCTGGAGTTCGGGAGCAGCGCGGCGGAGGCTTTGGCGGATCGTTTTCTGGCCGCAGAAGAGTGCGATTTTCACTGGGATGCGCGCCGCGAAGCGCGCTGGCTCGGGGCCTGGACGAGCGAGATCGAGGACGATTTCGAGCTCGACCGGATCGCGATCCTGGGCCGTTTAGGTCGGCGCTGGTTCGTCGCGGTGTGCATCGTCGATGGCGATGAAATGCCGCACGGAATGATGGGCCGGCGCACTTTTGGCAGCCGAAAGGCAGCGCTGACAGCGTTCGCTAGCTGCCATTGAACGGTACTCGAAAGGCCGGGATCGCGGGCGTCATCTGGCGCTGCGTCCCGGCCTTTTTCATGTGGGGCTGCTTGGAGGGAGCGGGGGAGGAAAAAGGGAAATGTGTGCTGGGGAGGGGGATGGCGCGTATGGCAAGATAGAAAGCTATGCCTCCACGATCGTCGGCATGCGAGGTCTGCACAGCGTTTGCGATGGAGGCATCCGTGCACCGATACCTCCACCGCTAGCGGGATGGAGTTTAGCTCTTTGTTTTCATGATGTTATTGTGCCAGCGAGCGGAGGCCCTTGAAGGCGGTCCAACGCTTCCCCTTATCCGTCGCCAAAAAAACGACGATCGGGGATAAGCCGACATGGCCGGTGATGACGATTTCCAACTCTGGCTTGGCAGGATCTCGAACGACCGGCCGCTGCGTCACCAGTTGCGCATCGCCGGTAATCGCGCCGGCAGGAAGTTGGGTGGGGGTGGCGAGCGGCGCTTCACCGGTGTCCGGATCGGGCGCGGAGCAGGGGTTGGCCGCGTGCTGTCGACCCGCGATCGTTCGCCCGGCTTTCGCGCACGTCGGATCATCGTCAAGGCTCGCATCGTCAAACTTGGTGGCAAGGGGATGGGCGCGGCCCGCGCGCACCTGCGCTATCTTCAGCGTGATGGCGTCACCCGCGAGGGTGAGCGCGGCGCACTCTACGGCACCGATCACGATATCGCCGACGGGCGCGCGTTCCACGAACGCCAGGCCGGCGATCGCCATCAGTTCCGTTTCATCGTCTCACCCGAAGATGGCGCAGCCTATGACGATCTGAAGTCGCTCACCCGCCGGCTGATGATGCAGATCGAGCATGACCTTGGCACGAAGCTCGACTGGGTGGCGGTCGATCACTTCAACACCGGCCATCCCCACACCCACATCATCGTCCGGGGGAAAGACGAACGCGGCAAGGATCTCGTCATTGCCCGCGATTATCTCAGCCATGGGTTGCGCGAGCGCGCCGCCGAACTGGTCAACCTCGACCTTGGCCCACGTACCGATGCCGAGATCGACGCGGCCTGCCGCAATGAGATCGACCAGCATCGCTTCACTGGCATCGACCGCCGCCTGCTCCGCTCGATCGATGAAGATGGACTCGTGCGCGCCGTGCATCGCGATCCAGCCGAGCAGTCGCTGCGCGCCGGGCGGCTGCGCGCACTGGCGCAGCTTGGCCTTGCGAGTGAGGAGCGACCCGGCAGTTGGACGCTCGACAGCAATCTCGAACCGATCCTGTGCCGGATGGGTGAGCAGGGCGATATCATCCGCACGATGCAGCGCGCGATGAGCGACGGGCATCTCGCCCGTTCACCCGCCGACTATGCGATCCATGATCCGCGTGAGGGCGATGCACCGCCCCTCGTCGGCCGGGTGGTCGAGCGCGGCATCGCTGACGAACATGCCGACCGCCATTATCTGATCGTCGATGCGACCGACGGCCGGCTCCATTATGTCGGGATCGGATCAGACGCTGAGGCTATTCCCGACAATGGCATCGTCCGCATCACCGGGCGGCCGGTCGCCGCGCGCGGGGTCGATCGCACCGTGGCTGCGGTCGCCGCCGCCAATGACGGGCGATATGATGTCGACGCGCACCTCCGGCATGACCCCACGGCAACAGCGGCCTTCGCCGAGCGCCATCTTCGCCGGCTTGAGGCGATCCGGCGCGCGACCGGGGGCGTAACCCGCGAACCCGATGGCACCTGGGTCATCGCCCCCGATCATCTCGAACGCGCCGAAGCCTATGAGCGCAGTGTTGCCGACCGGAGCCCGGTGATCATCGATACGCTGTCCAGCAAACCGCTTGAGCAGCTTATTGGTCATGATGGCGCGACCTGGCTTGATCGCGAACTGACCAGCGACCAGCCCACGGAATTGCAGCGCGGGTTCGGTGCCGAGGTGCGCAAAGCGCTCGATGCCCGCGTCCGCTGGCTTGCCGCGCAACAGCTCATCACGATCGAAGGTGGCGCGGCCCGGTTCGACACGGGGCTCACCGACGCGCTGGAGCAACGCGAGCTGCGGCGGACCGCGGCGCAGCTGAGTGGCGAGCTTGGCTTGAAATTCGCGGAGTCCAAATCCGGTGACCGGATCGAGGGCAAGGTGACGCGGGCGCTGGAGATCGGCGAAAAGCGCTACGCATTGATCGAGAAAACGCGCGAGTTCACGCTTGTGCCGTGGCGCCCGGTTCTCGAGCGCGCGATCGGCAAGCAGGTATCGGGGATAGCGCGCGGCGATTCGACCGACTGGCAGATCGGACGCTCGCGCGGGCTTTCGATCGGTAGTATCTGAAATCTGGCGCTCTGTGTCGCTCCGCTGCGTCGCGGCGCGTCTCAACCGTAATTTTTCGAGCCCCCGTATCGTGGGATGATCCCGGCCTATCGATCATCAGGCAACGGGCGTCAGCTCCATGAACACGCGCAGGATCCGGCATCAGTTCTATCTTCCCGATGATCTGTCGCGCCGGCTCGACATGCTGGCCGCGGCGCCGGGCGCTTCGAAAACCGCGATCCTCACCGATGCCCTCAAGGACTGGCTCGATCGCAAAGCAGGGAACGAACTCGATCAGCGGTTCGGTCCCCGTCTTGATCGGCAGAGCCGGATATCCGCCCGGATCGAGCGCAAGCTCGATGCGGTTACTGAGCTGGTTGGTGTGTTCGTGCAGCACCAGCTGACGTTGGTGGCTCATCAGCCGACGTTTGACGAGCCGACCGCGCTGAGTGGCCGTCAGCGCTATGCGGCGCTGCTCGATCTGGTCGAGCAACGGATTGCAAAGGGCGGGGTGATCGCACGCCTCATGCCGCCGTCCGGCGAAGACGCGAAGCGATGAGCGTGCCGATGTCGCCCCCATTTTTAACGCAAACCAGCGCCAGGAGGACAACATGATCGACGGACCAGGCCGCATCCTTCGTCTCCCCGCCGTAGTCGACCGTACCGGACTCAGCCGATCGACCATCTACCGAAAAATGGACGAGGGGACCTTCCCGAGGAATATTCGCATCGCGGGGCGCTGCAGCGGGTGGCGTGAGGCCGCCATCGACGAATGGGTGCGCGCGCCGATGCTCTATCGCGCTCATGAATGAAAGTCGCGAAGGCTGTTCCTACAGCCCTTCGCCAGTGAAAGGTCGCGGCGGAAATGGACATTCCCGGCGGGTGGGAATTGCGGCTTGATATGAGCGGGAGGAGCTTGGTCGGCCGATGGCGATCCTGCTGCTTTGCGCCTCATCTCGGCCGTTCGTCTGGCCCGAAACTGATCCCGAAAGCCGACATTCGCTCACGTCGGCACGGTCGTCATATCGACAGACAGACTGGCTGCTGATTTTCAGAGACCTGTACAAACGGGGCGCTGCGGCTCGGACAGTAACTTCGACAATTGACCGTGATTGTCCCGCAACCATGCCGTGTAGGTCGCAGCGAATGGTGTGGCGAGCTGGTCCACGGCGCTCGCCAGCCAGTTCTTATACTCGTCGAGCGGCAGACACATGGCGGACATGAGCGCGGCCGGCTTGTCCCATTCACTCAGTGATCCAAGCTGGGTCTTGAGGGCACGAAAGAAGGGGCGATCGGCCGCTATGCCACGAAGGAAGAACTGGGCGCGGCGCTCGATGATGCTCCTGCCGAAATCGTATCCGTTCCAGTCGCGTAGCAAGACCGGCAGCGTCCCATCGACAAAAAGATTGAGCAGCCAGGCTCGGACATAGGCGAGGTCCGCGAACGGGGGCAGGGCCAATAGCTCAAGCACCCGCTTCTTGACCGCATCGGCTGCGAAGTCGGCCTGTTTGGACGCGGCGTTGAGCACTAGGCAGAATTCCCGCGGGACATAGTAGAGGAGGTCAGCGTGTTTCTCGATGAGGTTCATCGCATCGATGTCGGGGAGAAACCGCAGGGCACGCAGGATTCCCTTGAACACAGAGAGATCGATCTCCTTCTTGTCCCCGATCGTATCCAGCCGTTGCTGCAGGATCGACGAGGTCAGGAACGGGTTAGAGATTGCATCGTCGTCAATCGGCTCGTCGTCATCGCCATAGCTAAGCGAGATGAAGGCCTGCATCTTCTCCAGTTCGACTGAGGTGAAGACGTCCTGCAGCCGCGCCTTCGAGCCCTTTTCGATGTCCTGAACGCTCGTCAGCTTCGTCTTGGTGACGTTGAGCGACAGTCCCTCGGTCACCATCAGATGCTCAGCGATCCGACAGAGAATCGAATGAGCTTCCATGCCCGGCGGCACAGCGATCCGAAAGTCATCGACGTAGCGGGTGAACTTCACCCCCATATTCTTGAGCAGCATGTCGGTGTCGTGCAGTAGGCATTCCGCCAGCAGCCGAGACGCGGCGGTGCCCACCGGAAGCCCGTAGGATTGCCGCGCCCGGGACGTCTTGATCACCTTCTTGATCAGTTCTGCGGGGCCTTTCGGGCATCCGGCGTCCTGCAGGACATTCTCGATGCGGTGGAAATAAATACGCTGATAGAAATCAGAGATGTCGGTGGCGATAGCGGGTCGATCCTCGGCGAACGGATTATCCGGCCCGCCAAAGTCCGACAGATGCGCGAGCCATTGATGGTAGCCGCGCGCTCCCTCGAAGATTCGGATCGTCTCGCCTTCGATATAGCGGTACGCGAACGCCTCATTGTCGTCTTTGGGAAGGCGCACGGCTTCGAGATGGGGCGCGCAGTCAAGCAACGCCGCCAGATAAATCACATTGTCCGACGCCGTGAGCTGATGGGCAATGCGAAAACCCAGCCAGGATTTCGGAGTGAGTGTTTCGACCGGTCCAGTCGGCGCGTACTGGCCAATGTTGAGCTTTTCGCAGTCCTTCGCGATCGCGCCGGGGCGCTCGAGAAAGCAACGCATCTCGGGTAGCCGCGGGAAAAGGTCGGTGTCACCGAGCGCACCGAGATGATTGATCGCGCGCCGCACGCTGGCTTCACTGATCATCCGACACACTCCCCCGCAATCTAGAGCTATTCAGGCAGAATTCGGCAGACGGATTGGTGCATCGGTCAGATCTGCTCATTGCTCGCCCTCCTGTTCAGGCCCCGGTGTTGGTGCTTGCCCGTCGGGATCGATCGCACCTTCGGCAGTGGCCGCAGCGACGGCCGGCATCTTCGGTGGGTGCGCTTTACGAAACTGTTCCCGAAAATCATTCTGGTCATTGAGCCAGACCAGCGCGGGGTTTTCGCAGGGCGACGCTTTGCCGAACACGACCGCGTGTCAGGGCTGGAGCGACGGAAGCATTCCCGCATAGTCGAAACCGATATCTTCCTTCGCGTCTCGATATCGCTGATCATCCGCCGTGCCCCTTGGTTCGGTTCTTAAATGACGGAGTGAATTGCAGATGGAACAGCACGCGCCAAGCGTCGGCGTTCTCGCCTACGGTTCGCTCATCGGCGATCCTGGTGACGAGCTGGAGCCGGCGACGGTTCGGACGATCAGGGGAGTGATGACACCCTTCGCCGTTGAGTTCGCGAGGAGGAGCCGAAGCCGGGGCGACGCGCCGACCTTGGTGCCTCACCCACACGGCGCGCGCGTCTCCGCGGCGATCCTGGTCCTCGACGTCGATATGTCTTCGGCCACAGACATGCTCTGGCGTCGCGAGACGCGCTGCTCGGACCGCTGCCGAGGCTATCCCGGAGATCGTGCCGGCAAGCGCGACGCGGTTCAGGTGAGACGGATCGAAGGTTTCCACGGGATCGATCTTGTCCTCTATACGGACATAGGCGCGAACGTACAGCCGCTGACGGCAGGCGAACTCGCCCGGCTCGCGATAGGAAGCGTCGGCAGGGCGGCGGCGGGGCTCGACGGGATATCGTACCTCGTTCAGGCGAAGGCGAACGGGATCGCGACACCCCTGTCTCCGGCATATGAGCGCGAGATCCTCGTCATGACCGGCGCCGATGACCTATTGCAAGCGCTGGAGACGCTCCGTGCGCGTGCCTAGCGGGATATTGCGAGTTGCCTGGTATCGCCGGCCTGCCCTAGAAAAATCCCATGACGCCCGCCGCCTCGACACTGAAATTCGAGCTTGATGCCCGGTTCCGGTGGTTCGAGAACGAATGGTTCTACAAGTGGCACTTCATCGGCAAGGACGGGCCGGTCGAGATCGACACGTTCGACGGCAGCGTGGCGAGGATGGGCGGCATCGCCTTCAGCGGCACTCCGCGCGACGTATTCTGGGACGCGGTGGTGCGCGGCGCGAAACGGGAGATCGAAGAGCGGGTTCGCTGGATCGACGCTGAGGTGCGGCGCTACGATCCAGCAGACATCGACGTCACGGTCGACGAATGCATCGGGCAGCTGGTCTCGTTCGTGGAGCGGGTTCAGCGGACGGCAGTCGAGAAGTTCAGGATACTCTGCGGCGACGGGGCGAACTTCCCGTCGCCCGTGGATCATGGTGCTTGGCCGACGCGCGCGGAGATGCTCGAACGCGGCGCAGCGCTGAAGCGCGCCGTTCCTCGGGAGCAGGATCAGCTCGATGCGCTCGTCCAGAGGCCGATGGAGGGTATCTCGGTCGAGCTGAAGACTTGGATCGATCCCCGCACGCCGGACGGGATCGCGAAGATCATCAAGGCCGTCTTCGCGCTTCGGAACCGCAACGGCGGCTATCTCCTCGTCGGCTTCGACGACAGGATCGGCGCGCCCGACGCATATCCCTTCGCCGAGCCGGTGTCGGAGGTCTTCCACCCGGACGCCGTGCAGCAGATCGTGTCCAAATATGCCGCCCAGGCCTTTCCGGTCGAGGTCGCGCTGCGGAACCGGGACGGGCAGCCGCACCCCGTCATCGTTGTGCCGCCGGGCGTCCGCGTCCCGGCGGTGGTGAAGTCCGCGCTGATCGGGGAGGGAGGAAAGCGGCTTCTCCGCGAGGGCGAGGTGTACTTCCGCACGCTCCGCTCGAACGGGGCGCCTAGCAGCGCGGCGATCCTGCCGGGAGACTGGCCCGACCTGATGGACGTATGCTTCAACAATCGCGAGGGCGACATCGGTGGGTTCGTCCGGCGCCAGCTCGGTGGCGTCGAGCGTGAAACGCTCGCCGCGGTGCTCCACGACGTTGTCGGCGCCGTCTCCGTCACGGGACCGGATCCCCAGGAGGCGCTGCGGGGGCGCGCCGAGGAGGTGATCGAGAACGGCTGGGCCGCCTTTGAAGCCGTCATCGCGACGCGAAGTCTCAGCGAGGTCGAGGCACGTGCCGTGAAGGGGATGACCATGCACGTCGGCCTTGCGTTCGATCCGGAACGGCCGGACGCGCTCCCTACGCGCCCCTTCCTGGACGCAGTGGCGGGCGCCAACCCCCAGTACTCAGGTTGGCCCATGTGGCTCGACGCGCGGAGCTTCTCCAAGGCCGACGAGCGGCCGACCGTGAGGGAGCGGGCCTGGGAGGTACTGATCGTCGAGGTGGAGGACTCCTTTTTCAGCCACCTCGAGTTCATGCGGATGGACCCGCGCGGAGCCTTCTACCTCCGGCGGGCGATGCAGGACGACCTCACGGACGAGGTCGCGCCGGGCACGGCCATGGACGTCTTCCTGATGCTCATCCGCGTGGCCGAAGCGCTAGCGGTGGGCATTGCGATCGGATGCGCACTGGACTGGCCCGCGAACAGCGAGGCCGGCTTCGCGTTCGTCTGGGACGGATTGGCGCAGCGCAGGCTCTCTGGCTGGGCGAACCCGATGCGAAGCCCCGGCACGGGTGGTGGGACCTCGCACGCGGACCGGGTGTCCTCGATGGTGCGCGTGCCCCTAGAGACGCCGCCCGGGGCGCTGGCACCCTACGTGGCGCAGGCCGTCGCGCCCCTCTTCTCCGCGTTCGACGGCTACCAGCCCGCGGCCGCAGTGGTGGAGGATGCGGTCGCCAGGCTGGTGGAAAGGAGGCTGTCCTGATGGCGACGGTGCCCGAGGACCGGACGGAGCCGAAGCCCCTGCTCGGTCCGAAGGAGATGGAGGTGGTCGAGCGCGTGCTCGAGATGCGCAGCGGCTACGTCCTGGACTTTTCGGACCGCACCTTCGACGAGTTCATCGCCCATGAGGTCGACGTGGACGCGACCGCCCCGAGGTTCTCCGCCGACGGCGGCTCGAAGGCGAAGCGGCTGCGGCGGATCCTGCCGTCTCTGCCCTCGCAGCGGCAGGCGAAGCTGCTTCGCGCCTTCCTCGAATATCGCGACAGTCCGACACGGTCGACGCCCCTCGATGACGAATGGCGCACGGCGTTCGTTGCGATCATCGAGAGGCTGCAGGAGTTCGGGAATCAGGACCCGCCTTGGCCGGGGCAGCCGCCGACTACGGTCAGTGCCAGCGCCTGGACGGGCAGGCGGTCGCTCCGCGAGCAGATCGCGGTAGTGCGCGGCCTGGTGCCCATGGCGCTTCAGGAGGTCGGGGCTCTGGCCGATTTGGTCGAGGAGCGGCGCTTCAACGACCAGGTGACGGCTGACGCCGTCGCGTGCCTTCGGGAGCTGCACGTCCAGCTCGGCGAACTGATCGCGGCCGTCGATCGGGGGCATCTCACGAAGGCGCTGGTGGCGGCCGTCGAGGCGAACCGCGAGAGGCTGATTGCCTTACTGCGCGAGGGGGCTAAAGCGACCATCACCGCTCCCGCCATGACTCTCGGCGTCGTGCACCTCCTGTCGTTGCTAACTGGCGCCCCCATGGACTCCACCATGGTCGCAGGTGTCTATGGTTCGCTCTTGGGCGCCGACGTGCTGAAGTCGCTCGGCAGGCGGACGAGCATCGGCGAATAGCTTTTCAGACCGCGTCGTTTCGTGCGGGACCGGAAATTCTGCCGGAGAAAGTCGGGAGGCCCGTCCCTGAGGGCGATGAACGAACAGCCAGCCTTTGAGGCTGCGGTGGTTAACCTGAACGTCCAATTACAGGTCTTCGAGACGTCAGCGGGTTGCTAAACGAAGTGCAGTTTACCGCTGCTAGTATTCCGATAGCTGCCAGAGCACAGACGGCCCAATGCCGGTCATGGGAGAACCGATGGGAGCCAGTGCCATCACGCTGGCTTGCGAGGCCGAAGCTTTATGACTTTCCCACCCACCCTTAGCTGGTCGAGGTAATCCGACCACCATTGCGCCATTTTGACCCGCTCAGCCCAGTGAGCGCCGCGATGGTAGGCCGCCCGAACACGGTCCCGATCGCCATGAGCCAGAGCGCGCTCGATTGCATCCGGGTGCCACAAGCCCGACTCGTTGAGCAAGGTACTGGCAATGGCCCTGAACCCATGGCTCGTCATCTCGTCATTGCCATAGCCCAATCGCCGAAGCGCAGTGTTGAGCGTGTTCTCACAGATCGGGCGACGAGAGGTGTGAAGGGCGGGGAACAGGAACTCGCTCGGGTTCCGTAGCGAGCGGAGCGTTTCGAGCAGATACAGCGACTGGCGGGAGAGGGGGACGGTGTGGACCTTCTTCATCTTCATGCGCTCGGCGGGGACGCGCCACACCTTCTCCGCAAAATCGATCTCGCTCCAGGTCGCCTTCCGCAGTTCGCCTGGGCGCAGAAAAACGTGTGGCGCCAATTGAAGCGCGAAGCGGTTTTCCGGCCGGCCATCGTAGCCGTCGATTGCGCGGAGCAGTTCTCCGACGCGTTTGGGTTCCAGGATGGCTGCGTGATGTTTGACCCGCGGGACGATCAGCGCTCCCCGAAGAATGTCGGCCGGGTTTCTGTCGGTCCGCAGAGTTGAAAAGGCGTACCGGAAAACCCGTCCGGCAAAAGCACGCAGACGCTGTGCGGTTTCATGATGCCC
The DNA here is from genome assembly GCA_017849555.1 of Sphingomonas sp. GTDB lineage: Bacteria > Pseudomonadota > Alphaproteobacteria > Sphingomonadales > Sphingomonadaceae > Sphingomonas > Sphingomonas lycopersici. Next base: position 47,213 of record JAFIGU010000055.1, read on the forward strand.
CCGCTTTTCCACGCGCTTCAATGCGGCGAGAAGTTCGTGCGGTGTCACCTCCGAGATCGGACGTTTGCCGATGTCGCGGTCGAGCAGGTCGAGAAACCATCGCGCCTTCTTGATCGTCGCGGGCGATTTTCCTTCGTTCTCTATCTTCTGGATATATTCCTCGGCGACCAGCCGGAAGGTGGTACGCGCGGCGATCTCGGCCGCCAGCTTGCGCTCCTTCTTCTCCTGGACCGGATCGATGCCGTCGATAAGCTTGGCGCGCGCTTCGTCGCGTAGCCTGCGCGCACCCTGCAGCGAAACCTTTGGAAAGCTTCCTAAGGAAAGTTTCTTCTCAATGCCGTGTGCGCGGAACCGGAAGCGCCAGAATAGCCCCCCGGAGGGCTGGACCAGCAGGAACAATCCGTCGACGTCCGGGACCTTGTACGGCGCCGCCCGCGGTTTGAGCGCGCGAATCTGTGTGACCGTGAGCATGGGACCACGCCCTTTCGAGTTGCTCGTGGTCCCGCGTTTTGTGGTCCCTTTTTAGTGGACCACGGTGGAACATAATGGGAAAATCTGGGACCCGAATAGGCCCTGTATACCGCAGAAATCTGCGGTTTTCTAGACTTGTTCTCAGGATGTTCTGGTGCCGCTTACAGGACTCGAACCTGTGACCCCCGCATTACGAATGCGATGCTCTACCAGCTGAGCTAAAGCGGCCCGAAGCACGCCCGGAGGCGTATCGAGGCGCGGCGGTTAGCAGGACCGGGGGGCGCTGGCAAGCGGGTGTGATCTTTACGCGTCTTTTACCATGTGGGGTCACTATCGCTGCCGATACGCTTTATGTGTCGAAGGGATTATTATGGACACCGCTCGCGGCTTTGACGGAAGCCGGCCGTATGACAGCGATCCGGCCGAGGGTGGGGTCGGCGAGGCGACGCAGGCGATCGGCACCGACGAGCGGCGGATGCATGTGCGCGCCTATAATCACTGGGTATCGCTGCTCGACGGTCGCGCCTATCCCTCGATCGACGATCTCGATCCCGCCGGCATCGCCGATTTCGGCGCGCATAGCGTGCTGCTCGATTTCACCCGCAGCATCGAGGATCCCGAAATCCAGTTCCTCGGCCGCGCGCTGCGCGAGGAATGCGGGCTCGATCATGCGATCACCCGCGTCGCGGAGGTGCCGGCGCGTTCGTTGCTGTCGCGCCTGACCGATCACTATCTGCAGATCATCGCCAATCGCGCGCCGATCGGCTTCGAGGCCGAGTTCGTCAGCACCCGCGGGCACCAGACGCTCTATCGCGGCATCCTGATGCCCTTTTCCTCGACCGGCGATCGCATCGATTTCATCTATGGCGTGATCAACTGGAAGGAGATGCTGGCGGCCGACGAGCAGGCGCGGCTCGATGCCGAGCTGGTCGCCGCGGTGCGCGCTGCGCCGGCGCGGGTCGTGCCGCACGACGCCCCTGCCGTCTGGGCCGATGGCCCGACCCATCTCGCCGGGGCGGCCGAGGCGATCGAGGCCGCGCTGCCGCAACTGCTCGGCGACCGGCTGGCGCTGGCGCGCGAAAGCGCCGCTGCCGCGCGCGCCTCGGACGTGCGCAGCCGTGCCGCCCTCTATCGCGCGCTCGGCCGCGCTTATGATTTCGCGCTCGCCGCCGAGGAGGATGCCGACGGGCTGGCGAAGCTGCTCGACGATGCCGGGCTGACGCGGCAGGCCCGCGCGCCGATGACCCCGCTGGTCAAGCTCGTCTTCGGCGCGGATTACGACAAGACACGGATCACCGAATTCGCCGCGGTGCTCGCGCTGGCGGTGCGCCAGCACGTGCCGGTGGGCGGGCTGGTGACCTTCATCGAAAGCTATCCGGCGGGGATCAAGGGCATCGTCGCGGCGGAACGAGATGCGCGCCGCCCGGTAAAGCCGGCGCGCGCGCTGCCGGCGATCGACCGCGCGCCGATCGCGCATGTCGCGATCGATACCGGGGTTTCGGCGGGGGAAATCGTGGTGCTGGTCGCCCGCGCGACCGACGACGGCGGGGTCGATGTGCTCGGCGCGGTGGCGAATGACGCACGGCTTGCCACCCGCGCGCTCGCCGCGCTGGGGTAACCGGCTGTTTTTGGGAGGGCGGCGGAAGCCTGCCCCCCAGCATCGCAAATTGTTGCAAAAGTCACAAGTCTTGAGCCGCGCCGCCGGTGGGCGCATAGCTTCCCGCCATGTCGAAAGCATCGCTCAAGGCGCTGTCAGAAGCGCTCGCCGCCCGTCTCACCAACCGCGCATTGCCGGGTGAGCTTCAGGGCTTCGGTCCGGACGAACAAGCGGAGGCGGCCGCCTTCCTTGCCGCGACCGCCGAGCGGCGGCCCCCCGCGACAGTAGCGATCGCGATCGAGCAATTGCCTGGCGACGCCGGCGCGCGGCGTCAGCGGCTGGCGATCGTCAACGACGACATGCCGTTCCTGGTCGATTCGATCGCGGCGGCGATCGTCGCGCACGATATCGCGATCGATCGCATCATCCACCCGGTGATCGCGGTGACCCGCGGTACCGACGGGCTGATCAAGGGCGTGTCCGACGGCAAGGGCGCGCGCGAATCGATGATCTATATCGAGATGCAGCGCGCCGACGCGCGCGAGCGTCGCGATCTCGTTGCCGATATCGAGGAAGCGCTGGCCGATGTGCGCGCCGCTGTCGGCGATTGGCGCCAGATGCAGGCGACGCTGGCGGCCGATGCCGGCGCGGTCGAGGATACCGGCGGGTCGAGCGAGGGCGCGGCGCTGATGCGCTGGTTCCTCGACCGGCATTTCACCCTGCTGGGGCACGAACGCTGGTATGCCGACGGCCGCGCGGCGGGCGCGGCGCTGGGCATCGCGCGCAACCGGCATAAGGTGCCGCTGCTCGCCGATCGCTCGCGCGAGCTGGCGCTCGAATGGTTCGCCAAGGGCGGCGAGGCGCCGCTGATGCTCAAATCGAGCCTGCTCTCGCCCGTCCATCGCCGTGTGCCGATCGACCTCATCATCGTGCCGATCGTCGAGGGCGGCAAGCGCGTCGGGCTGTCGCTCCACGCCGGGCTGTGGACCAGCGCCGCGCTCACCGCGCCGCCGCGCGCGGTGCCGGTGCTGCGCCAGCGGCTCGCCGATCTGGAGGCGAAATGCGGCTTCGATCCCGCCGGGCATACCGGCAAGGCGCTGGCGCATGCGATGGGCACGCTGCCGCACGATCTGGTGATCGCGTTCGATCCGGAATCGCTCGAGCGGCTCGCGCTCACCGCGATGAGCATCGCCGATCGCCCGCGTCCCAAGCTGGTGCTGGTGCGCTCGCCGCTTGGCCGGCAATTGGTCGGCTTCGTCTGGCTGCCGCGCGACGAGCTAACCACCGCGCGCCGCGTCGCGATCGGCGACATGATCGCCGAGGCCGCGGGGGGCTCGATCCTCAACTGGACGGTGGCGATGGAGGACGGCAATACCGCGCTGATCCGCTACACCGTCGATCTGCGCGCCTCGGGCAAGATGCCCGATGCCGAGCCGCTCGATGCGCAGCTCGAGAAAATGGTGCGCGGCTGGGTGCGCGATGTCGAGGCGGCGCTGGTCGAGCGGGTGCCGGTGGCGCGCGCCGCGCGGCTCGCACTGCGCTGGGCGGCGGCGTTCCCGCCCAATTACCGCACCGGCAGCACCCCGGAGGAAGCCGCCGACGACGTGCTGCGGCTGGCCGAGCTCGACGGCCCGGCCGATCGCCAGGTGCTGCTCTATCCCGCCGGCGCGGGCGCCGAGCGGCGGCTCAAGATCTACAAGGCGGGCGGCCCGCTCGCCTTGTCCGATGCGGTGCCGGTGCTGGAGAATTTCGGCTTCCGTGTGATCGGCGAATTGCCGACGCGGATGCGCGAGGAAAGCGACGGCCATATCCACGATTTCGCGCTGGATACGACCGCGGTGACCGACGCGATTGCCAAGGAGGTGCTGGAGGGCGCGATCGCCGCGGTGCTCAAGGGCGAAGCGGAGAATGACGGCTTCAACCGGCTGATGCTCGATGTCGGGCTGTCACCGGGGTCGGTCGTGCTGCTGCGCGCGTGGTTCCGCTATCTGCGCCAGGCGGGGATCAGCTATGGCCTCGCCACGGTGGTCGACGCGCTGGCGCGCGCGCCGCGCGTGACGCGGGCGCTGATCGACCTGTTCACCTTGCGGCATCAGCCGGGGGCAAAGGGCGATGTCGCGGCGGTCGAGGCGGATATCGCCACCGGGCTCGAAGCGGTGGTGGCGATCGACGACGATCGCATCCTGCGCGCCTATCGTTCGGTGATCGACGCGACGTTGCGCACCAATGCCTTCACCGCGGAGCCCGAAGCGCTGGCGTTCAAGCTCGACAGCGCCCGCATCCCGGGCCTGCCGGCGCCGCTGCCGTGGCGCGAAGTGTGGGTCTATTCGCCGCGCGTCGAGGGCATCCATCTGCGCGCCGGCCCGGTCGCGCGCGGCGGCCTGCGCTGGTCCGACCGGCGTGACGATTTCCGCACCGAGATCCTCGGGCTGATGAAGGCGCAGCGCGTCAAGAACGCCGTGATCGTGCCGACCGGCGCGAAGGGCGGCTTCTACCCCAAGCAATTGCCCAATCCGGCGGTCGATCGCGACGCGTGGCTCGCAGAGGGGACCGAGAGCTATCGTGTGTTCATCCGCACTTTGCTGTCGATCACCGACAATATCGTCGGCGGCAAGGTGGTGCATCCCAAGGGCGTGGCGGTGCTCGACGGCGACGATCCCTATTTCGTCGTCGCCGCCGACAAGGGCACCGCGACCTTCAGCGACGTCGCCAATGCGATCGCGCTCGATCGCGGCTTCTGGCTCGGCGACGCCTTCGCCTCGGGCGGCAGCCATGGCTATGACCATAAGGCGATGGGCATCACCGCCAAGGGCGCGTGGGTTTCGGTGCAGCGCCATTTCGCCGAGCGCGGGGTGGACGTGCAGCGCGAACCGATCCGCGTCGTCGGCTGCGGCGACATGTCGGGCGACGTGTTCGGCAACGGCATGCTGTTGAGCAAGACGCTCAAGATCGTCGCGGCCTTCGATCACCGCCACATCTTCCTCGATCCCGATCCCGATGCGGCGAAGAGCTGGGACGAGCGCGCGCGGTTGTTCGCGCTGCCGCGGTCGAGCTGGGACGATTATGACAAGTCGCTGATCTCCAAGGGCGGCGGGGTTTTCCCGCGCAGCGCCAAGTCGATCAAACTGACCCCCGAGGTGAAGGCCGCGCTCGACATCGCGGCCGACGAGATCGAGCCGACCGCGCTGATCTCCGCGATCCTCAAGAGCCCGGTCGACCTGATCTGGTTCGGCGGCATCGGCACCTATGTGAAGGCCGCGGCGGAGAATAACGCCACCGTCGGCGACCCCGCCAACGACCGGCTGCGCGTCGATGCGGAGGATATCCGCGCGGTGGCGATCGGGGAGGGCGCCAATCTCGGCGTGACGCAGGCGGCGCGCATCGCTTTCTCGGCGCGCGGCGGGCGGATCAACACCGACTTCATCGACAATTCGGCCGGGGTCGATTGCTCGGACAACGAGGTCAACATCAAGATCGCGCTCAACCGCGAGATGATGGAAAAGCGGCTCGCGTTCGACGATCGCAACGCATTGCTCGGCGCGATGACCGACGATGTCGCGCATCTCGTGCTGGAGGATAACCGCCTCCAGACGCTCGCGCTGTCGATCGCCGAGGGCGACGGCGCGCGTGCCTTGCCGAGCTATGTTCGCGTGATCGAGATGTTCGAGGACGCCGGCCGGCTCGACCGCAAGGTCGAGGGGCTTGCCGCCAATGACGAGCTGCTGCGCCGCGCGGTCGAGGGCCGCGGGCTGACCCGGCCCGAACTCGCGGTGCTGCTGGCGACCGCCAAGCTCGCGCTGCAGGATTCGGTCGAGCGCACCCCGCTGGCGGTCGACGATGCGCTGAAGCCCGATCTCCACGCCGCTTTCCCCAAGGCGATGCAGGAGAAGTTCGCCAAGGCGATCGACGAGCACCGGCTGCGCGGCGAAATCGTCGCGACCAAGCTCGCCAACCGCATCGTCAATCGCATCGGCGTGCTCCACCCGTTCGAATTGGCCGAGGAGGAAGGCGCGGCGCTGGCCGATATCGCGGCGATGTTCGTCGTGGTCGAGCGGCTGTTCGACCTGCCCGCGCTGTGGCGCGAGATCGAAACCACTGCGATGCCCGAATCCGGCCGCCTCGCGTTGTTCGACGAAGTGGCGGCGGCGACCCGCTCGCAGATCGCCGACCTCTTGCGCGTCTCGCCGCCGGGCACCGCGCCTGAGGCGGTGTTGAAGCGGATCGGCAAGGGCGTCGCGCATCTCGATGCGCAGACCAGCGACCTGCTGCTCGAAGAGGCGCGCGCGCAAAGCGGGCGGATCACCGCCTCGCTGGAGGCCGCCGGGGCGCCGGTGCCGCTGGTGGCGAAGGTGGTGCGGCTGTTCGAGATGGACGGCGTGATCGGCCTCGCCGATCTCTCCGAACGCCAGCGGCTCGACGAGGTGAAGGTGACGCGCGCCTTCACCCGGCTGGGTCAGGCGCTGGGGCTCGATTGGGCGCAGACCAATGCCGCGCGGATCACCTCGAGCGATCCGTGGGAGCGGCTGCTGATCGCCGGGCTGGCGCGCGACTTCCAGCAGTTGCGGCTCGAATTCCTCGGACGCAGCGAAAAGGGCGATCCGGGCAAATTGGTCGAGCAATGGCTGGCGGAACATGCGCCGCGGGTCGCGCAGTTCAAGGCGCTGGTCGATCGCGCGCGGCAATCGCCGGCGCCCAATGCGGCGATGCTCGCGCAGATCGCGGGGCAGGCGCGGGTGCTGCTCGGGCGGTAACGTCCGAACGGTGGGTAAAATAATCTAACGTCACCCCGGCCTTGAGCCGGGGTGATGACGTTGAGGTTCATCCCTTGCGCGTCGCCTCGAACAGGAACCAGGCGCGCTCCTCGGCCTGATCGGTCCATTCGTCGACGATCCCGCTGGTGGCATTGTCGCGGGCTTCCTCGGCGGCGTCCTTCACCGTGCGGAACACCTCGACCAGCTTGAGATTGTCGTCGCGCAGCTCGGCGAGCATATCCTCCGGGCCGACGAACGGCGCGTCATTGTCTTTGATCGTCTGATGCCGCGCGACGTCGCCGATCGAGCGCAAGGTGACGTTGCCGGTCTTGCGCACGCGCTCCGCGATCGCATCGGTCACGCCCAGGATCTGCGTCGCCTGCGCGTCCATCAGCAGGTGGTAATCGTGGAAATGCGGGCCGGAGACGTGCCAGTGGAAATTCTTGGTCTTCAGATACAGCGCAAAGCAATCCGCCAGCGCCACGTTGAGCGCATCGGCGACCGAGCGCGTCTCGTTGCGCTGCAGGTCGCTGGGGGTGCTGAGCTTGGGATTGGTGCTGGCCACGGGATTCTCCATTGTCGGTTCGTTGCGAAAACGGTTCGACAAGGGTTTCGCTCCAGCGAAAAATCAGATCAGAGCAATCGAGCGCAGCCCGATGATCACCCCGCTCAATGTCAGGATCGCGGCGCTGGCGGTGCAGATCAGCCGCCGCGGCAGCGCCATCCAGCGCGCCTCGCCGATCACGATCGCCGGCACGACCACCGTCAACGCCCCCAGCGTCGCCCCCGCCGCCGCCAGCCACGGCAAAGGGGAGCGCGCGGCGAGCGCGGCGGCGACGAACTGCATCCGATCGCCGAAAATCATGATCGCCAGCCCGAGCGCGCTCGTACCGAACGGGCCGAGCCGCCAGCCCGTCAGCCGGTCGGGCGCTTTCTGGCGCCACGAGACGCCGAGCCCGGCGAGGATAAGCGACAAGGCGAGCAGCAGCCCGCGCGCTTCGGGCGAGAGCAGCGGCGCGACGAGGATACCGCCGAGCGCGCCCAACATGTAATTGCCGAGAAACGCCAGCGCGGCGGCGGCGATGACCAGCCCGCGCGCGGCGCGATAGCGGTCGGCCAGAATCGCTGCGAGCCACGGCGTGCGGTCCCCCGCGACGCACAAGGCGCCGAGCACCAGCCCGGCCATCAGCGCGTCCATCGGCGCGCCCCCGTCGGGTTAGGCGAAACGGACCTGGCAGGCGGCGGCGAAAGCGTCTGACGTAGCGGCATCTTGGCAATCGCTATGCACTGCCTCGTCGAGCATCGCGAGCCAATCGTGCACCAAGACACCCTGTTCGCCGCGCGCCAGCGCCGATTCGAGGAGATGCGCCACCGTCACCGCCGGCAACATGTTGTTATGATGCGCGATGCGACGAATCGCATCGATCTCCCGTGCCAGCGCGGCGGCCCCGCGGCGAGGCGCGATCGCGGCGATCCGGCGGGCCAATTCTCCCCGGATTTCAGCTACATCGTCGTTGGGCATGACCTTGTCCTCCCCCGTGGGGAGAAGGATGCGCCGACAGGGTAAAGGCTCGGTTAACCGCGTCGATGCTTGACATCGGGCGATGCGTCCGCCATGCGCCCGGGTCTGTCAGCGGCGCGCGCTTGCTCGTCGCTCTTTTTCGTTTCGCAAGCACAGGAATTGGTGATGGCCAAGCCGACCACCGTCAAGATCAAGCTCGTCAGCTCGGCCGACACCGGCTTCTTCTATGTCACCAAGAAGAATCCGCGCACCAAGACCGAGAAGCTGTCGTTCAACAAGTACGACCCGGTCGTGCGCAAGCACGTCGAGTTCAAGGAAGCCAAGATCAAGTAACGCGCGCGGCGCGGGTTTCGCGCCGCCGGCGATACGGATGTTGCGCCGACATGAAGGAGCCGCGGGCTTGGGCCGGCGGCTCTTTTCTCGTGCGTGGCATCTGCCCCGTTCGCCCGAACGGGCAATAGGTGATCCCGATAGAGGCGCGCGCGCTAAACCAGCGCGCCCACCGCATCCATGAATCGCGCGAGGCTGATCGGCTTCGACACATAGGCCGCGGCGCCCGCCGCGCGGATGCGTTCCTCGTCGTCGCGCCCGGCATAGGCGGTCACCGCCATCACCGGGATATCGCGCAGCCCCTCGTCGGCCTTGAGCGCGACGATCAACTCGTGCCCGGTGACATAGGGCATCTGGATATCCATCACGATCAGATCAGGGGCGAAGGTGCGTGCGCGATCGAGCGCCTCGCGCCCGTCGCGCACCGGCTCCGCGGCATATTCGTGCGCGCGCAGCAGATCGCAGAACAGTTTCAGATTGAGTTCGTTGTCCTCGACAACGAGCACCCTTTTTGCCACGCGAAATCGTCCCCCAGGCTGATTGGCTAAATAGGCAATGCGCGAAGCCGATACAAATGAAGACATGCATACGCTGGCGCTGGGTGCGCTGGCATGGACGCTGGGCGAGCCGAGGCGTGCCGAGCGGCTGATCGCGCTGACCGGGCTCGCGCCCGACGACCTGCGCGCGCGCGTCGGCGATGCGACGGTGCTGGCGGCGTGCCTCGGGTTTCTCGAGGGGCATGAGCCCGATCTGATCGCCTGCGCCGCGGCGCTGGGGGTCGCACCCGAGCGGCTCGTCGCGGCGCGAAGCGGGCTGGAGGCGGCATGACCGCGCGGCCGCTGCTGATCTGCGATTGCGACGAGGTGCTGCTGCATATGGTGCGGCATTTCGGGGTGTGGCTGGGCGAGGCGCACGATATCGAATTCGAGCCGCGTTCGTGGGAGTTGACGCGCAACATGCGGCGGCGCTCGTCGGACACGCCGGTGACGCGCGAGGAGATGCTCGGCTTCATCACCGGCTTCTTCCCCGCGGAGATGCACCGCCAGACGCTCGTGCCGCATGCACGCGAGGCGCTGGCGACGCTCGCCGAGCAGGCCGATATCGTGATCCTCACCAATCTTGCCGACGAGTGCCGCGCACCACGCATCGCGCAGCTCGCCGCCTTCGGGATCGCGCATCGCGTCGAATGCAACCAGGGCGGGAAAGGCGGCCCGGTCGCACGGCTGGTGGCGGAACATGGCGATCCGGTGACGGTGTTCGTCGACGATCTGCCGCATCACCACGCCTCGGTCGCCGAATATGCGCCGCAGGTCCACCGGCTGCATATGGTGTCGGAACCGACGCTGGCCCCCGGCGTGCCGCCCGCGCCCGAGGCGCATGCGCGGATCGACGACTGGCGCGAGGCCGAGGTGTGGATCGCCGCGCGCTTCGCCGCGGGGGTTGGTGCCCGTTGAAGCTAGCTTTTTTCGTCATGCCGGATTTGATCCGGCATCCAGCGCAACGAGCGACGGCCCATGCGACTTTGGATGCCGGGTCGAGCCCGGCATGACGGTTGGGCGCGCGCGTGTGGCTGCGGGGATTGACCGACTCAACGCCCGCGTGGTGAAGCTTCCGGCATGACCGAACGTATCGATCGCAAGCTGGCCGAACTCGGCCTCTCCCTTCCCGAAGCCGCGGCGCCGGTCGCGGCCTATGTCCCGACGGTGCTGTCGGGCAATCTGCTGCATATCTCCGGGCAATTGCCGTTCAAGGACGGTAAGGTCGTCACCGGCCGGCTCGGCGAGGGGCTCAGCGTCGGGGAAGGCCAGGATGCCGCGCAGCGTTGCGCGCTGATGCTCGTCGCGCAGGTAAAGGCCGCGATCGGCGATCTCGGGCGGGTCAAGCGCATCGTCAAGCTCGGCGTGTTCATCAATTCGCACGGTGATTTCACCGATCAGCCCAAGGTCGCCAATGGCGCGAGCGAGTTGATGGTCGCGCTGTTCGGCGATGCCGGCAAGCATGCGCGGTCGGCGGTGGGCGTGCCCGTGCTGCCGCTCGGCGCGGCGGTCGAGGTCGACGCGATCGTCGAAGTCGGGGAGTCGCCGCTCGCGTCTTGAGCGCGGGCTGGTTTTTCCTAAATTGGGCGGGATGACGTTCCCCCCAGCGTTTCCGCAATGAGCTCCATCACCGCGCGTATGGTGGAGGGCGTCTCCGCGATCCCGGCGGCGGATTGGGATGCGTGCGCCGGGACGGGCAATCCGTTCGTCGGCCACGCCTTCCTTTCCGCGCTCGAGGAATCGGGCAGCGTCGACGCGCGCAGCGGGTGGCAGCCGCTGCCGGTGGTGGTCGATGGCGCGGACGGGCGCCCGGCAGGGATCGCGCCGAGCTATGCCAAGAGCCACAGCCAGGGCGAATATGTCTTCGACCACGCCTGGGCCGATGCGTGGGAGCGCGCGGGCGGGCGTTATTATCCCAAGTTGCAGATCGCCGCGCCCTTTACCCCGGTGCCGGGGCCGCGACTGCTGCTGCGCGACGCGGCGGTCGCGCCCGCGCTGATCGCCGCGCTGGAGGCGGTGACTGACCGGCACCAGCTTTCCTCCGCCCACGCCACCTTCGTCGCCCCCGATCAGGTGCCGCTGTTCGAGGCGGCGGGGTGGCTGGTCCGGCAGGGGACGCAATATCACTGGCGCAATCAGGGTTATGCCGGGTTCGACGATTTCCTCGCCGAGCTTTCCAGCCGCAAGCGCAAGGCGATCCGCAAGGAGCGCGCGGCGGCGGTGGCGGGGCTCACGATCCGCCACCTCACCGGCGCCGAGATCGGCGAGCGCGAATGGGATGCCTTCTGGGGCTTCTACCAGGATACGGGCAGCCGCAAATGGGGCCGGCCCTATCTGACGCGCGCTTTCTTTCCGCTGCTCGGGGAGAAGATGGGCGATCGTGTGCTGCTGATCCTCGCCGAGCGCGACGGGCGACCGATCGCCGGCGCGCTCAACCTGATCGGCGATGAAGCGATCTACGGCCGCTATTGGGGCTGCGTCGAGGAGGTGCCCTTCCTCCATTTCGAATTATGCTATTATCAGGCGATCGATGCCGCGATCGCGCGCGGGCTGGCGACGGTCGAGGCCGGGGCGCAGGGCGAGCATAAGCTGGCGCGCGGCTATGCCCCGGTGGCGACCTTTTCCGCGCATTATTTGCCCGATCCCGGCTTCCGCCGCGCGGTGGCCGATTTCCTCGAGCGTGAGCGCGACGCGATCGAGCAGGATCGCGCCTTCCTCAACCAGATGACGCCGTTCAGGAGGGGTTAGCCGCCGCTTTCGCCTTCTCCGCCGCGGCCGCCTCCGCCGCGCGCTTGCGGCGGATCAGGTCGCGCAGTTCGAGCAATCGTTTGGGGATCAGTTCGCTGTCAGCGATATCGGGCGCGGGCTTGGTGTGATCGACCTTGAGCAGCGCGCTCGTCCCGTCCGCGGAGCGCCAGATCGGCACGAGGTCGCTGGCGTAGCTCGGATCGAACGGGGCGGTGCGGATCAGCCAGACGTAATCGAAGGCGTCTCGCGGGAAGCGCGCCATCGAATAGCCGATCGGCCGCCACCATTCGCGCAGGCACCAGCGCGTCGTGGTGATTTGCGATGGATCGTGCGCGAACCCGCCGGCGATCGTGTAACGCGCGGTGAGCAGTTGCGCGCCGGCCATCGACCATTGATCGTTGGTATAGGCGAGCTTCCGTTCCAGCGCGAGTGCGGGAAGATGCTCGAGCCGGGACATGCGCCATTCGTTACGGCAGCTGTAGCCGACAAAGCTCACCACCCGCGCGCCCACGGGCAGCTTTTCGAGCGCGGCGAGCTCGGTGCGATAATCGTGCGCGAACATCCAATAGCTGATCGTCGTCCCGCCCATCCGCGCGAGGAAGAAGGCCAGCCCGAGCACCGCGAGCACCCCGGCGTGGCGCAGCGACATGGTGCGACGCGGGCGGATCGCGATCACCGCGATCGCGATGACATAGGGCGCGAGCCGCATATCGGCATAGGCCGAGCCGAACACGATCCGCGGCAACAGCAGGAAGACCGCGGTGAGGAACAGCGCCGATAACGCGAGGTTGCGCGAATATTCGATCGCCGGGTCACGGATCCCCTTGAGCAACAGCAGATAGAGCAGGGCGGCACCGGCGACGTCCCACGCCAGCCAGCGGTCGCGCAGCACCATCAGCAGCCATTGCGTCTTGGCGTGCCAGTCGAACCAGTCGGTGGTCTGCCCGGTGACATGATCGCCCGAGCGCCACAGGATCATCATCAGGATCGGCAGCGACAGCGGGATGCAATGCAGCCCGGCGCGGAACCAGCTGGCGAACCAATGCCCCGATCCTGCATCCTTACGCCGATCATGCTCGCGGATCATCTCGGCCGAGAAGGCGAGCACCCCGAGCACGCCCCAGCCGAAGGTATGGCATAGCCACAGCAGGCACGATGCGGGGATGAAGATCGCCGCGCGCAGCCGGAAACGCCGCAGCCGCCCGAGCCTCAGCCACAAGGCGAACAGGCACAAGGCGAGCGCCATCGACAGCGCGAAATTGGCGAAGCCGAACTGGAACGGATAGCAATAAGCGAGCGGCAGCGCGAACAGCGCGGTCGGCGGGATGCGGCCATGCACCTCGCGCGCGATCCACAACAGCCCCGCGACGGTGAGCGCGGGGATCGCCATGATGATCAGCTTCACCCCCAGTTCGAGCCCGAACAGCTTGGCAAAGGGGATGATGAGCAGATCGATGCCGAGATTGCCGATCAGCGACCAGCGGAAATTATACCATTGGCTGAGCCACGGCGCGGCGTCGAGCGACAGCTGGACGCGATAGCGCCCCATATGCCCGGGCAGATCGACCAGCGGCGGAATCTCAGGCCAGATCAGCGGCACGATAGCAATCAGTGCTGCGGCCGCCACGAACCAGCGGGTTTGCCACCAGCGCGGCGGGTCGTCAGGTATATCCCCCATCATCTCGCGGGCGTTTCTAGGATGCAAAACCGGTGGGGACAATGGCGCGGGGCGGTCATCCCCTCGTTCCGACGCGAAAATCGGCGCCGTTACGGTTCGACGCGATAGAGCGCGGAGCGATCGTTCGACCAGATCAGCCGCACGTCGCGCGCCAGTCGCGGCCGGGCGGCGAAACCCATCGTCCAGACATAGCGGAAGGTTGTGCGATCGAAATCGCGGATCGCGGCGGCGAAATCGGTGGTGCGGGCTTCGCACGGTCGCGGATAGACCAGTTGCGACGGATCGGCGAGATAGGGCGCCGCCTCGGGATGACGGGTGCGCAGCAATTGCTGCCCCGGCAATGCCCATTGGCCGTTCACGAATGCGTCGCGCCGGGCGATCGCGATCCCGTCGAGATGCTCCAGCCGATCGGAACGCCATTTGTCGCACGGCTCGTTCACCAGCACCAGGACGCCCGCGCCGCGCGGGATATGCGCCACCGCGGCGAGCGCGCTCTGCTGGGTGGAGGCGTATAGCAACATCGCCGCGGTGCTGGTCGCGGTGCGCAGCAGGAAGAAGCCCGTCGCGACCAGCGCGAGGCGCGGCGCGAGCTTGTCCGACGCGCCGGGGCGCGGGTGCACCGCGAGGATCGCGATCGCCACCGCAATCCCCAGCATTCGCATATCGACATAAGCGCCGCCGAGCAGCAGCCGCGGCAGGGCGAGATAGGCCGCGAACCCGACCAGCGCGAGCGCGCCGAGCAATGGGTCGAAGCGGAAGCTCGCCCGATTGCGCACCGCCACCCAGAAAAAGAACACGATCGCCGTGACGCAGCCCGCGTCATAGGCCTGCCAGCGTTCGCGGAGCAGCGAGGCGAGCCAGCCGATCTTCATCAACCAGTTATAGGAAACGCCGTGATCAGGGCCGGCCGCACCGGTCAGCATTGGAAAGAGCGGGAGCGCCAGCGGGGCGCACATCAGCGCGGCGCGCGCGGCGGCCCGCAGCCAGCCGTGCGACCGCAACCGCATCACCTCGGCGGTGAAGGCGAGGAGCCCGAACAGCCCCCAGCCGAAGCTGTGCGCCACCCACAACAGGCACGAGACGGGGATGAAGATCATCGCGCGCAGCGCCGGCCGATCGGCAAGCCGGATCCAGCTCGCCAGCGCGTGAAGCGCGAGCGCGGCCGCGAGCATGAAATTGACGAAGCCGAACTGGAACGGATATCCATAGGCCAGCGGAAAGGCGAGCGCCGCCGAGGGCGACAGGGTCCCCGTCGCCGCATGCGACAGGCGGATCAGCCCGGCGACGAACAGCGGCGGGATCGCCACCGTGATCAGCTTGGTCGCCAGCTCGACCCCGACCCATTTGGCGAGCGGGATGACCAGCAGATCCACCCCGAGATTGCCGATCGGCGCCCAATGATAATCCCAATGGCGCTGGAGATCGGCCGACCGCCAAAGGTCGATCGCAACGTGATAGCGCCCGATGTGCCCCGGCACGTCGACCAGCGGCGGAATCGCCGGCCAGAGCAGCGGGACGGTCGACAGCAGGATGCAGACCCAGACGAACCCCGGGCCGATCCACCAGGTCCGCCGCGGCGCGGCGCTGGCTGGCGGCATCAACGGACGCGCCAGATATGCACGCCCGCCGATCGCATCTCGATCGGGACGAGCCAGGCCGGGGGTCGGCGGTCGCGCAGGCGGGTGAGCATTGCATCCTTGGGTTGTTCGGCGGGGGTCAGTTCGGCCAAGCTGTCGTCGCACAATAGCACATAATCCGCGTGCCACCGGCGGGCGACGGCCTGCGCGGCCGGCGGCGATCCGAGGAAGAAATCATAGCTTGCGCGATTGCCGGCATTGTTGCGGTGATAGGGCGCGGCGATGACGCGGTGCGCGCTGGCGGCGAGGATATAGGGGCCGGGATCGAGCGGGGCCATGATCGTCCCTGGCGGCAGCGCGGCGATCGCCGCAAGCGCTTCGGGGGTGGTGCAGGAAGCGACCGGCGGGGCGGAGCCGGCCCGCGCCTGCGTGGGATCGGGCAGTGCCTGCGCAGCGAGCGGATAGACGATGCCGGCCGCCGCGGGCCAGATCGCCAGCGCCCAATGCGCGTTGCGGCGGCGTGCGGCGCCGATCGTCGCGGCGAGCGCCGGCACCGCGAGCGGCGCCCCGAGATGCGCGCCGCGCATTTGCAATAATGTCACCCCGAGCGCGGTGACTTGCAGCAGCAGCAGCGCCGACCATCTGTCGTCGCGGGTTCGGCGCCATTGCCACGCCGCCGCGCCGATCCCGGCCAGCATCAAGCCGGCTTGACCGATGATCGTCGCGAGCGGGGCGGCAGCGAGCGGTTGCGCCTCCCCGACGCGGGTGAGCCAGAGATGCGCGAGCACCGGATCGATCTCGCCATAGGGTGAGAGGCATTGCGGAGCGGCAGCGACCGCGCATGCAGTCGCCACGCCGCCGCACCCGATCGCGATCAGCGCGCGGGGCAATGGCGACGGCGTGAGGCGGGCGCACAAGGCGATTCCCGCGGCGCCACCCGCCGCGGCGATCGCGGCGCGGAAGAAAGTGACGGTGAAGGCGTCGCAGGCAGGATAGCCCCATTGGTCCGATCGCAGCCCGAAGCCCGCCACGAGCAGCCCGGCGGCGAGTGAGACGGCATAGCCTCGGATCCGCCGATCGGCGCCCGGCTGCGCGCGAATCCATGCGATCGCCAGCCACACGCCCGCCGCGACGAGCAGCGGCAGCATCTCCAGCCCGATCGCGACGCTGGCCACCGCGGCGATGCCGGTGATCGATCCGCTGCGCCACGTCGCGGGGCGGACCAGCGCCAGCGCGGTGGCGAGGAGAAGCACGATCTGGAAGTTGTGATGATCGATCCTTCCCGGCAGGAAGACCGTGGTCGCCGGATAGGCCAGCGCCATGACGATCACCGCGACGCTTCCCATGTCCGGCGCCAGTTGCCGCGTGACGCGCGCGGCGAGCAACAGCGCGGTTGCGAACAGCATCGTCGGCCAGGCGATGACCGCGGCGAGCTCGGCACCGTGACGGCCAAGCATCGGCGTCAGCGCGAGAATCAGCCCCGCGGGCACGAGATCGGGCAAGCGCGACCAGTGCATCGGCATACCGCCGGCCAGTCGGTGTTGCGAAAGATCGAAGAAAGATTGCCCGGCCAGCCAGTCGCGAATTTGCTGGAGCCGCATCGCATCGTCGGTATCGGTCAGGCGGAGCGCGGCGAGCTGGTGCCAGTCGCGGACCGACCAGACCAGCGCCAGCAGCGTGGCGAGCGCGAGCGCCGCCAGCATATCGCCATAGAAAATTCGCCGATCGCTGCCGGGGGTCATGCAGCGCATCTAGCCGGGCGTGGTTAACGCCCGGCTAAATCGCTTATTGGTCGCGCCGCCCGAGCAGCCGCAGCCGCAGCGCGTTGAGCTTGATGAAGCCCGCCGCGTCGCGCTGATCATAGGCGCCCTGATCGTCCTCGAAGGTCACGACCTTCTCGCTGTACAGCGAGTTGGGCGATTTACGGCCGACGACGATGACATTGCCCTTGTAGAGCTTGAGCCGCACCGTGCCGGCGACCTTTTCCTGGCTATGGTCGATCGCCGCCTGCAGCATCTCGCGCTCGGGCGAGAACCAGAAGCCATTGTAGATCAGCTCGGCGTAACGCGGGGCGAGCTCGTCCTTGAGGTGCGCCGCGCCGCGGTCGAGCGTCAGCTGCTCGATCCCGCGATGCGCGAGGTGATAGATCGTCCCGCCCGGCGTCTCGTACATCCCGCGGGACTTCATGCCGACGAAGCGATTCTCGACGAGATCGAGCCGGCCGATGCCGTGCTTGCGGCCGAGCTCGTTGAGCTTGGTCAGCAAGGTCGCGGGCGAGCATGCCTCGCCGTTCAGTGCCACGCCGTCGCCACGCTCGAAATCGATCGTGATATATTCCGGCTGGTCGGGCGCATCCTCGGGATTGACGGTGCGCGAATAGACGTAATCGGGCACTTCCTGCCACGGATCCTCGAGCACCTTGCCCTCGGACGAGGTGTGGAGAAGGTTGGCGTCGGTCGAGAAGGGCGCTTCGCCGCGCTTGTCCTTGGCGACCGCGATCTGATGCGCCTCGGCGAATTCGATCAGCCGGGTGCGGCTGGTGAGATCCCATTCGCGCCACGGCGCGATCACCTTGATATCGGGCGCGAGCGCATAATAGCCGAGCTCGAAGCGGACCTGATCGTTGCCCTTGCCGGTCGCGCCGTGGCTCACCGCATCGGCGCCGACCATCCGCGCGATTTCGATCTGGCGCTTGGCGATCAGCGGCCGCGCGATCGAGGTGCCGAGCAGGTACAGCCCCTCGTAGAGCGCGTTGCCGCGCATCATCGGGAAGACGTAATCCTTGACGAATTCCTCGCGGAGGTCGTCGATAAAGATATGCTCGGGCTTCACCCCGGCGCGCTCGGCCTTCTGGCGCGCCGGCTCCAGCTCCTCGCCCTGGCCGAGATCGGCGGTGGAGGTGACGACCGCGCAGCCATAGGTCTGCTGAGGCCACGTCAGGATGACGCTGGTGTCGAGCCCGCCCGAATAGGCCAGGACGACACGGTTGATTCCGGCTTCGCCGACCGGGCGGTTGATCTTCTCGCTCATAGGGCGCGCCCTATGCAGACGTAGCGGATTCGCGCAAGGCCCGTTCGCCTTCGAACATATAATCGCGGGTTACCGGCACCGCGAAACGGCCCTTGGTGAGCTGCACCTGATAGTTGCACAGCCCGCCGTGGCGGAACGCCGCCGACGCGCCGGCGAGATAGAAGGTCCACATGCGGTAAAAGGCCTCGTCGTACAGCGCGACGACCTCGTCCTTCGCCGCGACGGTGCGGTCGTACCAATGATCGAGCGTCCACGAATAATGGACCCGCAGCACCTCGATATCGGTCGGGAACAGCCGCAGCCCCTCATAAGCGCGGACGATTTCCGATAGCGCGGGATTATACCCGCCGGGGAAAATATATTTCACCGTCCAGTCGTCGGTGACCCCCGGCTCGCCCATTCGCCCGATCGTGTGGAGCAGCATCACCCCGTCGTCGGCGAGCAGGTCGCGGCATTTCTTGAAGAAGGTGCGATATTGCGGCGGTCCGACATGCTCGAACATGCCGACCGAGACGATGCGATCGAACTGGCCGGTGACGCGGCGATAGTCGATCAGTTCGAACTTCACCTTGTCCGCCACCCCGGCCGCCTCGGCGCGCGCGCGGGCGACCTTGAGCTGCTCTTCGGACAAAGTGACGCCGAGCACCTCAACCCCGAAATGGCGGTTGAGATACAGCGCCATCCCGCCCCAGCCGCAGCCGATATCGAGCACTTTCATCCCCGGCCCGAGCGCGAGCTTGGCGGCGATATGCGCGAGCTTGTCGAGCTGCGCCTGTTCGAGCGAATTGGCGGGATCGGTGAAGTAAGCGCAGCTATATTGTTTGTCGCGATCGAGGAACAGATCGTAGAGCCGGCCCGACAGGTCGTAATGATGCGCGACGTTCTTCTTGGAGCGGCGCTCCATGTTGATGCGATCGACGCGATGCTTCACCGCGCCGGCGACGCGGCTGATCAGGGTGGGATCGAGGTTATTTTGCCCCGTTTCCCATTTGTCGTTCATCGTCAGCAGGTTGACCAGGTCGCGCACATCGCCCTGCTCGACGATCAGCCGCCCGTTCATGAAGCATTCGCCCGCGCCCAGCGCCGGATTGCGCGCGATCGCCAGCGCGACGCGCTTGTCGGCAAAGCGGATCGTCACCTCGGGAAAGCCCGGTTCGGGGGTGCCGAAGCTCGCCGGCTTGGCATCGGGGCGGAGGAGTGTGAGGCGGCCGCGCTTTACCGCGCGCGAAAGAAACAGGTCGATAAGAGACATAGGGGGCGAGCCTAAGAGCCAAATTCGCTTCGGGCAACGCCGGGCTGGGACTTTGTATCCTGCGGTTCAGATTCCCGCATACCAGTCGTAATCCACATTATCTTCCCAATAGCCGCCGCGCCCCTTGCCGATGCCGGCGAGGCTGGCGACCGCATCGACGCGCATCAGATATTTGGCGTGCTTGTAGCCGAGTTGGCGCTCGACCCTCAGCCGACACGGCGCGCCGTTGGCGATCGGCAGCATCCGGTCGTTCAATGCCCAGGCGAGGATCGTCTGCGGGTGGAAGGCGTCGATCAGGTCGATCGATTCGTAATAAGGCCTGCCGCCGTAGAGATCGGCGCAGGTGAAGACGATATAGCGCGCCGCGTCGCGCAGCCCCGCCGCCTTGAGCACCGAGCCGAGCGTCGGCCCCTGCCATTTGGCGATCGCGCTCCACCCCTCGACGCAATCGTGGCGGGTGATCTGCGCGCGATTGGGGAGGTGCGCGAGATCGGTCAGCGCCAGCGCCAGCGGCCGCGCGACGAGCCCGCCGACGTTGAGCCGCCAGTCGGCGAACTTCCCCGCCGCGAGCGTTTCATATTCGGGGGTTCCCGGATCGCGCGTGCCGTTCGAACGGAAGATCGGCGAGCGCTGGTCGGGGCGGAACTCGCGGGCGAGCGCGTCGCGGTCCATCAAGGCGCGCTGGATGCCGCGGTGCATATCCTCGCCCTTGAACAGGATCGCGCGGGCGGTGGAGTTGCGCGCCACCTGATCGCAGCCGGCAAGCAAAGCCGGCGCGCCGACGATCAGGCTGCGGCGGGAGATGAGCAGGCTCATTGCGGCACCCGCCACCAGCCGGTCAGCATCGATCTTATCCCGTTCCACGCGCCGGACAGGATCACCAGCGTCAGATGGATCACGATGAACGCCGATATCGCGGCCATCGCGATGAAATGCAGCGATCGCGCCGATTGCCGCCCGCCAAACAGCTCGACCAGCCACGGCCATGCCGCGTTCATGCCGGGCGACAGCGTCAGCCCTGTGAGGATGACCAGCGGCAGCAATATCCCGATCACCGCGACATAGGTCAGCTTTTGCAGGATGTTATACGCCGCCGGCCGCGCCGGATCGTGGAACCGGAAGGCAAGGTGCGCGGCGATGTCGGCCCCTAGATGGCGCGGCCTGAGTTCGGCGGCACGTGGGCGGAGGTCGCGCTGGAAATGGCGGTTGATCAGGCTGGCGAGCATGAAGGCGAGCAGCCCGAAGACCAGCACCAGCGCGAAGAACAGATGCCAGCGGCGCGACAGTGCGAGATTGTAATTGGCCGGGATCGTCAGCCAGGCGGGGAAGCGCGGCAAATGCGCCCAGGCATGATCGAAATTGGCGCCATATTGCCCCCAATAGAGCCGCGGATGCGCGTTCGAGATTCCCAGCCCGCTGCCGATCAGGATGAAGATCGCGATCGCATTGAGCCAATGCCACAGCCGCGTCGGCCAGCGGTGGCGATAGAGGCGCGTGCCGGGTGGGGGAGGATCGGCCATTGCCGGTCAGGATAGGCCGTCCGGGGCGGTTTGGGAAAGCCGGTTACAGCGATTTACGCCACGCACTCAATGATAGGCGCGCCAGAAGAACACCGCCGCGGTCGCCCCCGTCACGAGCAGGGTGAAGATATGGATCACCACCGGGGGCAGCCGCTTGCCGTAATCGGCGCCGAGCCAGCCGCCGACGATCGAGCCGATCAGCATCGGCAGGCACGCGCGCCACGCGATCATCCCGGTCACCACGAACACCAAAGCCGCCGCCGCATTGGAGACGGCGAGCATCAGCGAGCGCGGGGCGAACATCTCGCGCGGGCTGTGTCCGGCGAGCAGGCCGTAAGTGGCGGTGGTCATCAGCCCGACCCCACCGCCGAAATAGCCGCCGTAGAGCCCGAGCAGCGCCTGCGCCGCCATCAGGGTGCGCGGGCCGATCGATACCCGTCGGCGCAGCCACGCCGCGGCGCGCGCGCCGAAGGCGAGCAGCACGAAGGCGTAAAGCACCAGCCAGGGGATGATCAGGTCGAAGGCGTGGCTCGGGGTCAGCACCAGCAACGCGCTGCCGATCAAGCCGCCGACGAAGGTGATCGCGGCGAGCGCGCGGACGCTGACGTCGCCGAGCGGGACGAGCTCGTCGCGCAGCGCCCAGGTGCTCGCCGCGGCGCCGGGCATCAGCGAGAAATTGGAGGTGGCGTTGGCGATATTCGCCGGCAACCCGATCCCGAGCAAGGCGGGGAGGGTGGCGAAGGTGCCCCCGCCGGCGAGCGCGTTCATCGCCCCGCCGAGCACGCCCGCGCCGGCGGCGAGCGCGATATCGGCGATCACTTCGGTCATTCCATCCCCGCGCGGATCGCCGCGGCCGCCACGAACGGCGCGCCGGCGACGATCAGCAGGCTGGTCGCCGCGAGCAGTTTGAGCCCGCCAACTCCGCCGCCCTCGATCGCGCCCGCGCCGAAGATCAGCAGCGGGATCGCGAGCGGCAGCATCACCAGCCCGGCGATCGCCCCGGCGCCGCGCAGCCCCGCGACCAAAGCCCCGGTCGCCACCGCCAAGGCGGCGAGGGCAGGCGTGCCGAGCACGAGCCCGATCTCGACCGTCAGCAGCGTCTCCCCGGAAAGGTCGAGCAGCCCGGCGGCGGCGATCGTCGCGGCCATCAGCGGCGGGGCGAAGGCGAGCCAGTGCGCGACGATCTTCGCCGCGGCGACCGCGGCCATCGACACCCCGCGCACCGCGAACTGGTCGAGCGTCCCCGAATCGAGATCGGGGGCGACCAGCCGCTCGACCGGGAGCAAGGCGGCGAGCAATGCCGCCGCCCAGATCACCCCGCCGCCGATCCGCATCAGCAGCTTCTGATCGGGGCCGACCGCGAACGGAAACAGGATCGCGACGAGCAGGAAGAAGGCGACGATCAGCGTCGCCCCGCCCGAGGCGTAGGCGCGCCGCATATCGCGCAGGATCAGCGCGATCACAGCCGGATCTCCTGCGCGCCGGCGAGCGCGAGCGGCTGGTGGGTCGCGACCAGCACGATTCCGCCGCGCGCGCGCTGGACCGCGATCAGCGCCTCGAGCCGCGCCACCGCCGCGGTGTCGAGGCCATTGGCGGGCTCGTCGAGCAGCCAGATATCGGCCTCGCTCGCCGCCACCCGCGCCAGCCCAACACGGCGGCGTTGCCCGGTCGACAGCAGCCGCACCGGCACGTCGGCGAGCGCGGTCAGATCGAGCGCGTCGAGCGCGGCGGCGACGCGTGCATCGGGCGCCGGCCGCGCATCGAGCCGCGCCCAGAAACCGAGTGCCGCCGCCACCGCGCGCTCCGCGTCGAGCGCTGCGGCTTCGGCGAGCAGGGCGCGCTGCCCCTCGACCGCGACATGCCCCGCGACCGGCGCGAGCAGCCCGGCGGCGACGCGGATCAGGCTCGATTTGCCCGCGCCATTGGCACCGGTGACGAGCAGCGCATCGCCCGCGGCGAGCGCGAACGAGCGCTGTTCGAACAGCATCCGTCCGCGTCGGGCGCAGGCGACCGCGTCGAACGCGAGCCGCGCGCTCAATCGGTCACCGCGTCTTCCAGCGCGTGCATATCGTCGTCGCTCAGCCCGAAATGGTGACCGATCTCGTGGATCGTGACATGCGCGACGAGATCGTCGAGCCGCACCCCCGTCTCGCACCATTCGGCGAGGATCGCCTGGCGATAAAGGTGGATGCGATCCGGCAAGGTGCCTGAATCGAACACCGATTTCTCGCCGATCGGGCGCCCGTGATACAGGCCGGTGAGATCGAGCGGATGTTCGATGCCCAAAGCGGCGAGCGTTTCGTCATCGGCATATTCCTCGACGGTCAGCACGATATCGCCGAGATGCGCGCGAAATTCGGCGGGCAGCCGCGCGATCACGCGCCGCGCCTGCGCCTCGATCGCCTCGCTCGAAGGAGCGGCTCCCATTACCCCTTGCCCGTCCATCGCTTTTCGCCATACCCGTGCGGTCCCATCGGGGGCAAGGAGGGCATGATGGTCGAGGCATTGAGCGAGGCGGAACGGGCGGATGCGCTCGATGGCCTGTCGGATTGGGATTATGACGAATCGCGCGACGCGATCACCCGCTCGATCGCCTTCACCGATTTCGCCGAGGCGTTCGGCTTCATGACGCAGATCGCGCTGATCGCCGAGAAAATGGATCACCACCCCGAATGGACCAATGTGTGGAACCGGGTGGAAATCCTGCTCACCACGCATGACGCGGGCGGGCTTTCGGCGCGCGATATCGAGCTGGCTGAGGCGATCGATTCGATTCTGGACGGGTAACAACCCTCGTCATTCCCGCGAAGGCGGGAATCCATTCTGGCTGGCCGAGCGGCTCTTTCCACGACCTGCGTGAATGGATTCCCGCCTGCGCGGGAATGACGGGGCGAAGCAGCAGGCTAAATCATCCCCCGCCGCATCATCTTGCGCAACCGTCCCGGCATCCAGCGCGCGGCGAAGCTGAGGCGGCGTGCGGTCTTGCCGATCACCGCGTGGAGGCCCTCGCCGTGCACCGCATCCCACGCGGCCTGCGCGACCGTTTCGACCGGGGTGAATTCGAGCCCGGCATCGACCACCGCGTCGCGCGCGGTGCGGTTGGTGCCGGAGATGCCGGTATCGAGGATCGCGGTGTCGACGAAGCCGGGCATCAGATCGCGTACCTTGATCCCGTCCGCTGCCCATTCGCCGTCGAGCGCCTCGGTCAGCCCGCGCACCGCGAATTTGGTCGCCGAATAAAGCGCCAGCCCCGCCGAGCCGTAGATCGCCGAGGCCGAGGCGGTGTTGAGCAGGCAGGATCCCGGGGTCGCCTTGAGATAGGGATAGGCGGCGCGCGCGCCGTAAGCGACGCCGCGGAAGTTGATGTCGATCACGCGGTCGATTGCGGCGCGGTCGAGTTCGCCGAACGCGCCGCCCTGGCCGACCCCGGCATTGTTGAACATCACGTCGAGCCGCCCGCCGCTCAGCGCGGCGAAGGCGGCGAGCGCGCTTTCCCAAGCGTCCTGATCGCGCACGTCGAGCAGATAGGTGGCGGTGCGATCGGCGGGCAGGGTCGCGGCGGTCGCCTTGAGCCCGGTCGCGTCGACGTCTGCGAGCCCGACGCGCCAGCCGCGCGCGGCGAAATAGCCCGCCACCGCCCGGCCGATGCCCGATGCGCCACCGGTGATGAAGATCGCCTGCATCATTGCCCCCCTGTTGTTATTGCGGGTGATCCCGCTTCCTTGAGCGACGCCGGTCGCCGAGACTTCGGTGTTAAATCAGAATGACCAAACCGCCGTTCGCCCTGAGCTTGTCGAAGGGCTGCCTTTCTTCGAGGCAAGAAAAGTACAGGGCTTCGACAAGCTCAGCCCGAACGGGTTCGCTCCGCATAATTCGGTATCGTCATGCCGGGTCGAGCCCGGCATGACGGTAATCGGGTCGGCGGAGATGCGCCCCGCCGAGGTTGTTACTGGCTCAGCACCACCGTCACCGCGCGACGGTTGGCGGCCCAGCTCTCCTCGTCGGAGCCGAGCGCGATCGGGCGTTCCTTGCCGTAGCTGATCGTGTTGATGCGCGAGGCATCGACGCCGCGGCCGGCGAGGTAATTCTTCGCCGCATTGGCGCGGCGATCGCCGAGCGCGAGGTTATATTCGCGGGTGCCGCGCTCGTCGCAATGCCCTTCGATCGTGACGCGCACGTTGGGATACCGATTGAGCCACGCGACCTGCGTATCGAGGATCGCGCGCGCGGTGTCGTCGATATCGTACTGATCGAGACCGAAATGCACCGTGTCGCTGGTCACCGAGCGCTTGAAATCCGCCGACGAGCCGGGGACCACCGCATCGCCCACCGGGCCGCTCGGGCCGGTCGGCTGGGTCTGCTCCGGCGCCGGGCCGGGCGCCGGCGGCAGCTGCTCGGGGTGCTTCTTGGAGCAGGCGGCGGTCGCCACCAGGGCACCGGCGAGCAACAGGCTGGTCGTCAATCTTGGCATTCTACGTCTCCCTCAAGCCCCCTTGTTCCCGCCCCCGGGTAGAAAATTCAAGGCCTAAGCGGTCCCCAGCCCGGATCGGATCCATCGAGCGGCGTCGGAATGCGCCGCTCGTTGACGCCCGTCAGATCGACCGACCACAGATCCGCCTTGCCGGCATTGCCGCGGCCCTGGCGGAAGAACATCAGCACGCGGCCGTTGGGGGACCAGCTCGGCCCCTCGTCCTGCCACGAATTGGTCAGCAGTTTCTCGCCCGACCCGCTCGGGCTCATGATGCCGATACGGAATGCGCCGGCGATCTTGGTGAAGGCGATGAGGTCGCCGCGCGGGCTCCACACCGGGGTAGCATAGCGCCCGCCGCCGAAGCTGATGCGCTGCTGGTTCGATCCGTCGGCGTTCATCACATAAAGCTGCTGGCTGCCCGAACGATCGCTTTCGAACACGATGCGCGATCCGTCGGGCGAATAGCTGCCGCCGGTGTTGATCCCCGGCGTGTTGGTCAGCCGCTGCGGGGTGCCGCCCGCCGCAGGGACGCGATAGATGTTGGTGTTGCCGTTGATCGACATCGAATAGACGATCCAGCGCCCGTCGGGCGAGAAACGCGGGGCGAAGGTCTGCCGCTCGGTGGTCGTCACCAGCCGCTGCCGCCCCGAGCCGAGATCGTAGACGTAGATCGCCGGCTTGTCGTTGACGAAGCTCATATAGACGATCGACTGCTGGTTGGGCGCGAAGCGCGGGGTCAGCACGATCGACTGGCCGTTGGTGAGGAAGCGGTGGTTGGCGCCGTCCTGATCCATGATCGCCAGCCGTTTGATGCGGCGTGCCTTGGGCCCGGTTTCGGAGACATAGACGACGCGGCTGTCGAAATACGGCCCTTCGCCGGTCAGCCGGGTGTAGACCATATCGGCGCATTTGTGCCCGGCGCGGCGCCAGTCGGCCGGCGGAACGACGAAGCCCTGCCGCATCAGCTCGGTCTGTGCCGAAACGTCGTAGAGATAGCAGCCGACGGTCAGCGTCCCGTCGCCATTGGCGCGGACGAAACCCTGCACCAGCGCCTGCGCGCCCGATCCGCCCCAATAAGAGAAGGCCGGCTGGGTCACCTCGGGGAACATTACCGTGCGCAGCTGTGCCGGGGGCAACGGATTGAACAGCCCCGAGCTTTTGAGATCGCTGGTGACGATATCGGCGAGCTGCTTGCCGAGCGCGTCGGTCGATCCTGCCTGGGTATCGGTCACCCGGTCGGTCGGCATCGTCGGGATCGCGATCGGCATCGGCGCGGAAATGCCGCCGGTCACCGATACCTCCAGCGGCGGCGGGGCACCGCCCGGGGCCTGCGCCTGCGCGGGGGGCGGCGGCACCGTCAGCGGGGTCGCCGGCATATCCTGCGCGGCGCCGGGGGCCGCGAGCAGCACGGCGGAAAGAAGGAGGATGCTACGCATGTACAGGGCCTTTCCTTTCAATCTCTTGCCCCGCTTCTCCCGGCGCGGCTCGATCGCGGAGCACGGTGCGTGTCACCTGAGCTTCCACTGGTAGTTGATATTGTTCCACCCGCCATTGGGGGTCGAATAGAATTGCGGCGGCAGCTTGAGCGGGGCGCAGCCCTTGAACGCGGCGATGCCGAGATCGATCACGCGGCGCGCATAACGGCGATTGTCGTCGTTGACCCCGGTCTGGCGCACCACCGTCGGGGTCGCGGCGAGCGTGCCGTCCTCGTTGAGACGCAGGTTGAGCGTGGTGACGATCTCATTCGCGCCCGGACCGGGATCGACCTGGCGATCGGCGCACGGCTGGATCTGCCGCGCGATCGCCTGGACGATCGAGGCGAGCGCGGCCGCGTCGATCTTGGCGGCGCGGGGCACCTGGCTGGTCGATTTGCTCTCGTCGCTGGTAAGCCCCTTGAGGAAATCGGGCCCGAGCCGGCTGCCGCGCGGGCGCGAAGCCTTGGACTCGGCCGACTTGCCGGTGCCCTGTGCCTTGGCCGGCGGGGTCTTTTCCGCTTTGCTGTCGGCGACGCGATGCTTGGCCGGCGCGGGCTTCTCCGCCTTGCGCTCCTCCGCCGGCGGCTCCTTCTTCCGGGGCTTGGGCTCGGGCTTTGGTTCAGGCTTGGGCGCTGGTGCAGGCTTGGGCGCGGGCTTGGCCGGCTTGGGTTTCGGCTCGGGCTTGGGCGCCGGCTGCGGAATCGGTTCGGGCTTGGGGGCGGGTGCCGCAACGCTCGGCGCGGGCGGCGCGGCGTCCTCCGGCTCGCCCTGCTCAGGCGCGACCGATTGCGCCGGCGGAGTCTGGGCCTGCGGCGCGGTCGCCTCGAGCCCGACATCCTTGACCAGACTTACCTCGACCGGCTGCTGCTGGAGCTTGATCGGGTTGGGCGTCGCGAGAAAGCCGACCGAGAGCAGGCCGAACAGCACGACATGCCCGGCGATCGCCAGCCCTAAGCCGATCTTCTCCGACCGTTCCACCTCGCTCAATCCTCGCCGACCGTCACCAAAGCGACGCGGTTCAGCCCCGCGCGGTTCAGCTCGCCCATCACCCGCATCACCCGGCCGTAATCGAGCGCCTTGTCGGCGCGCAGATAGACCTGCGGCGGCTGCTCGCCGGACGCGGCGCGCGCGGCGATCGCCTCAAGCCGCTGCGGCAGCTGCTGCTCGGGCACTTCCTCCTTGGCGATGAAGATGCGCCCCATCGCGTCGAGCGAGATTTCGGTCGGCTGCTTGTCCTGATCGAGCGGCCGCGCGCGGCTGTCGGGCAGGTTGACCGGCACGCCCGCGGTGAGCAGCGGCGCGGTGACCATGAAGATGATCAAGAGCACCAGCATCACGTCGACCAGCGGGGTGACGTTGATGTCCGCCATCGGTGCGCGGCGGCTGCTGCTCTTTTGCGAGGGGAGATGGACCGCCATCGCCTCAGCGCTCGCGATCGAGCTGGCGGCTCAGCGTGGCGTGGAAGCCGTCGGCGAAACGGTTGAGCCGCGCCTCGATGCGGTTGATGCCGTGGCTGAAGCGATTGTAGGCGATCACCGCCGGGATCGCCGCGAACAGCCCGATCGCGGTGGCGAACAGCGCCTCGGCGATCCCCGGCGCGACCACCGCGAGGCTGGTGTTCTGCTGGCTGGCGATCGAGGTGAAGCTGCGCATGATCCCCCAGACGGTGCCGAACAGCCCGACGAACGGCGCGACCGAGCCGACCGTGGCGAGCACATTGAGCCGGTCGGAGAGATTGTCGATCTCATTGGCGACCGCGGCGCCCATGCTGGTCGCGAGCCGCTCGCGCGTCCCCGCGCGGTCGATCGCGGCGCCCTGCGTCGAACGACGCCATTCGGCGACACCGGCGGCGAACACGCGCGCGGCGGGCATATCCTGATCGGCACGCGCCTTGTAGAAAGCGTCGATATCGTCCGCCTTCCAGAAATCGCGCTCGAACGCCTCGCTCTCGCGCCGCGTGCGGCCGATTCGCCGCCAGAACATGAAGATGATCGCCCAGGTCCAGATGCTCGCCAGGAGCAGCCCGAGCATCACCGCCTTCACCACCGGGTCCGCCTGGATGAACAGCGCGACCGGGGAGAGCGTGGCGGCGTCGGAATTGAAGAACAGGTTCAAGGCGTCTGGTCCTTCCTGGCCAGGAGAGAGTTGAAACGTTCGATCCACGCACGGGGCTGCCGCCGCGGCCGCCCCGACGGCGCGACGAGCGCGGCGACGACATCGGCCTCGGCGAGCAAAATAGCCCCGCGCATGACTCTCTGATGAATGGATACCGATGCGGCGCGCACCTCGGTCACTTTTGTTTCGACGACGAGCGCGTCGTCGAGCCGCGCGGGGGCAGCATAGCGGATCGCGAGGCTGGCGACGGCATAGGCGCCTTCGCCCGCCTCATGCGCGGCGCGCTGGTCGACCCCGGCGAGCCGCAGCATGTCCGATCGGGCGCGCTCCATGAAGCGCAGATAATTGGCGTGATAGACCACACCGGAAAGATCGGTGTCCTCGAAATAGATACGGAGCGGGAAGCGGTGCGTCTTCCCGTCGAAACGCCCTTCGACGGGCTGATCGATCCTGCCGGTCGTCATGCCGGTGACCGTTAACCGAACCTAGCGGCTTTCGTAACCCCTGCTTGCGCTTCGATTTTGCGTTCGACCCTTCGATCAGCCCCCGGTGACGATCCGGTCCTGCAGCGCGAGCATATTGACCTTGAGGTGCGGCGGTTCGGCGCGGCGCGGGGCGACCGGCACCGGGACGGGGGCGATCGTCGCCGTCCGGCTGGCGACCGCGATCACCGGGCGGGCCGCTTCGCCGCTACGCCACGCGTCATAGGCGCGGAAGAATTCGACGAACGGGCGGTCGAGTGCCGCAAGCTGCTCGCCCGCGCCCGCGGTGAAGGCAGCGGGGGCCATGCCCTCGCTATGTTCGAGGACCTGCGCCGCGCGCGCGCAGAACGCGTCGCGCGCGAAATCCTGCGAGAAATAATTGTAGAGCCGGGTCATCGCATCGTCCTCGCGCGTTTCCCAATTCCCGCCCGCGGCACGATATTCGGCGGCGAGCGCGGTCTGCGCCCCGGCGAACGACGATTTCTGCTGGGTCAGCAGGCTATTGTAACGCGAGACGATCCCCGCCTGCGCCGGGCCGCGGCAGGCGAGCGCCGCGACATTGAGCGCGGCGCGGAGATGCCATACCGAGGCGGCGGCGCTGAGATTACGGTTGGGGGTGAGGTAGCTGCCGTCCGACAGCCGGGTCGGGATCTTCATCCCCGGCCGTGCGCCGGCCGGCATCGGCGCGGCCGATGCGGTGGCGACAGGCGGCACCGGCTGGGTCGTCGCGACATGCTTCGATTTCCCGGCACAGCCGGCGAGCGTCACCGCCAAAGCGGCGGTCGTGATGGATATGGCGGCCCGTTTCATGGCGCTTTCTCCCCTTTTTCGTGAAGGGGATTCCGCCGCAAATTGGTTAACAAAAAGTTATCGATACGATGAAGCGAGTGGCGCCGGCTCGCCGCCCTTTGTCGTCATGCCGGGGTCGAGCCCGGCATGACGCGTGTGGGGCGTTTACGCCGCGCGCTTCTCCAGCGCCTGCGCCGCTTCGGCCATCAAAGTGGCGATGATGTCGGTGACCGGTTCTTCCTTGCTCACCATCCCGACCGACTGGCCGGCCATCACGCTGCCATGTTCGACATCGCCGTCGATCACCGCGCGGCGCAGCGCGCCCGCCCAATAATGTTCGATCTGGAGCTGCGCCTCGGCCATCGCGACGCGCCCCTCGTCGAGCGCCTGCGCCACTTCGCGCTGCTTCTGGGTGAACAGCTCGCCGCCGGCATTCTTGAGCGCGCGCACCGGGATCACCGGCAGCCGCGGGTCGATCTGCACCGAGGCGATCGCGTCGCGCGCCGAGGCGCGGATGAACGCCTGTTTGAACCTGGGGTGGGCGATGCTCTCGGTCGCGCAGACGAAACGCGTGCCGAGCTGGACCCCGGCGGCACCCATATCGAGATAGCCCGCGATCGCCTGCCCGCGCCCGATCCCGCCGGCGATGAACACCGGCACGTCATGCGCGATCTCGGGCAGGATTTCCTGCGCGAGCACGCTGGTCGAGACCGGGCCGATGTGGCCGCCCGCCTCCATCCCCTCGATCACCAGCGCATCGACCCCCGAGCGGATCAGTTTCTTCGCCAGCGCGAGCGTCGGCGCGAAGCAGATGCATTTGGCGCCCGATGCCTTGATCGCCTCGAGGCTGCCCTTGGGCGGCAACCCGCCGGCGAGCACGACATGCCCGACCTGATGCCGCGCGCAGACCTCGATCAGCGCGGTGAGATCGGGGTGCATCGTGATGAGATTGACCCCGAACGGGCGGTCGGTCAGCGCCTTGGTTCCCGCAATCTCCGCGTCGAGCAATTCGGGGGTCATCGCGCCGCACGCGATCACCCCGAAGCCGCCGGCATTGGAAATCGCCGCGACCAGATGGCGTTCGGACACCCAGGACATCGCGCCGCCAAGGATCGCGACCTCGGAGCCGAGAAAGGCGGCGCCGCGCGCCATACGGCGCTGGAGGCGCTCCGCGCCGATGGAGTTCGTCGTCATGCGCGTGCCCTAAGCGGCAAATCCGATCAGGGCAACGCCGCGATCGCCTGTGCCAGCGCGTCGACCTCCGCCGCCGGGCTGGCCCAATGCGTGACGAGCCGGATCACCCCGTCGCTCCAGTCGTAGAAGCCGAAGCCAAGCGCGCGCAGCGACGCCGCCTCGGCCGGGGTCATGCGCAGGAACAATTCGTTGGCCTCGACCGGGTGGATCAGCCGCGCGCCCGCTGCCGCCGCGAGCCGCGCCGCCGCGCCATTCGCCGCGCGTGCATTGGCGAGCCACAGATCGTCGTCGAGCATCGCGTGGATCTGCGCTGCGGCATAGCGGCCTTTGGACAGCAGATGCCCGCCGCGCTTGCGGCGGCGCCGTGCATCATCGGCGAGCTTCGGATCGAAGAACACCAGCGCCTCGGTCGAAAGCCCGCCGTTCTTGACGAAGCCGAAGCTCAATACGTCGACCCCTTCGGTCAGCTCCGTCGGGGTGCAGCCGAGATGGACGATCGCATTGGCGACGCGCGCGCCGTCCATATGCACCCGCCAGCCGCGTTGCCGCGCGAGCGAGGCGAGCGCCGCCACATCGTCGGGCGAATAGACCGTGCCGAGCTCGGTCGCATTGGTCAGCGATAGGGCGCGCGGCTGGACGCGGTGGACGTCGTCGACGATCGCATCGGCCAGCGCGCGCACCGTCTCCGGGGTCATCCGCGCGTCCTCGCCGCCGGCGATCAGCAGCTTGGCGCCGTGGGTGTAGAATTCGGGCGCGCCGCATTCGTCGTTCTGGATATGCGCCTCGCTGTGGCAGATCACCCCGCCATAGGGCGGGCAGAGCGCGGCGAGCGCGATCGCATTGGCCGCGGTGCCGGTCGGCATCCACAGCACCGCCGCCTCGCGCCCGAACAGGGCGGAGAAACGCGCGTCGAGCGCGCGGCTCAGCCGATCGCCGTCATAGCCGACGTCGACCGCATCGGCGGCCTGCATCGCGGCGAACACCGCCGGATGCACCGGCGCGACATTATCCGAGAAGAAATGCATGGAGGTGCCGTAGCTTCTGCAAAGCTGCCGTCAATCTCCCCGGCTTAGCTCCCCTTCTTCTCCCCTCCCTTGAACAAGGGAGGGGGCGGGGGTGGGTTGGCCCGAGGGGATACCGGAGCACCCGCCTCATACCCACCCACCCCCAGGCCCTCCCTTCACCAGGGAGGGGAGAAGAAGGGGGGAAGGAGAGACTTACCGCGCCGCCGCGGCCGCCGGGCCGTAGAGGATGCCGTTGAACAGCAGTTTGAACGTCGCATAGGGTTGCGCGCGCTGCGTCACCTCGGTGCCGAGCGCGAACAATTTGCCGCGGCCGAGATCGGCGTCGGCGATCGCCACCGTGCCCCTGAGCTTGTCCTGCCCCACCGCCCAGCCGCTCCTGAGCGGCGTCGCCGAATCGAACCACGCCACCGATGTCGCGCCGTCGCCGAGCGTGAAGGGCTGGTTCTGGTCGAAGAACATGTCGACCGTCGGGGTCATGCCGAAGGCGAGCGGCTTGGTGGGATCGACCTTCGCCGCGACCAGCGAGCCGGGAATGTAGAAATCGCGATGGTCGAGCGCCGCGAGCGATCCGTCGGGCTTGCGGTTGACCAGCGCCGGCCGGATCGCGGGCGAGAGCAGCGAGGCGAGATAATTGGCCCCGCCCACCGTGATCACCGTCCCGCCCGCCTGGACGAAGGCGGTGAGCAGCGGCGCGGTGGCATTCGCGCTCACCTTGCCCAGCCAGCCGCGATAATCGGCGGGGATATCCTCCGGGCTGGGCTGCTTGCTGGCATATCCCGTCTTGAACGCGCCGCCGCGCGGGCCGGTGACGGTGCCGTCGGCGAACACCAGCACGTCGAACTTCGCGTTGAGGTCGCCCGCGTCGAGCTCCTTGGGATAGACGACGCTGAACGGGAACTCATATTGTTCGAGCAGCCAGCGGGTCCACCCGGCCGGGATCACCCCGCCATAATTGTCGACCAGCCCGAGGCGCACCGGTTTCAACGCGATCGTCTTGCCCGCGGGCGCCTTGGCCATGCGATAGGCGTCGATGCCGAGCGGCGCGGATTCGGCGATGATCTTAGCCGCTTCGGACGAGGCCGGGATCCAGATCGCGCCGGGGGCGAAATCCCTGGCGCCGACCCGGGTCGCATCCGCCAGCCACGTCACCTTCACCCCGGCCTTGAGCAACCGGTTGGTGAGGATGAAGCTGTTGTTGGTCTCATGCCCGACGATCCAGCCCGCGCCGCCGGTGCCGATCTGCTTGCCCGCCGGCGCCTTGAGCAGATCGGCGGTGACGCGCTCGAACGGGCCGTCGAAGCCGTCGAGTATGCGATCGAACTGCACCCCCATCTGCCACGCCAGCGTATAGCCGGTGATGTCATAGGGCGCCTTGGGCGGCCCGCCGGGATATTCGGCGTCGTGCGGGTGATCCTGCGGCTCGAACATGTCGAGGACGTGCGGGCGATAGGCCTGCGCGGTCTTCACGACATAGGAGCCCGCCGGATAGCTCTTGCCCCCGGCGGTGAAGGCCTTGGTGGCACGCTCGATATCGACGCCGTTCTTGAGCAGCGCATTGAGGAACGCGATCGTCGTCGGCACGTCGCGCTGATCGGGGGTGAGGATATAGCCGCGCGGATCGCGCTTCGCCGGATCGTTGAGCACCGTCTTGTACAGCCCGGCATCGACCGCCGGGGGACCGCGGAAATATTCCTCAACTTCCTGCGTCTTGCCTGCGGCGGCGGCCTTGACCGCGTCGACATCCTTGGGGGTGATCGTCCAGCTGTCGCGATTGCCGCGCGCGATCGCCGACGCGCCCATCCGCCAGATGTTCATCAGCAGCCGCTCGCGGTTGCGCGAGGCGTAATCGAGCACCGCGCGATCGAGCGAATATTGATATTCGAGGCTGTCTTTCAAATGCCATTCGCGCGGGCCGATCGGCAGCGGCTCGTCGTTGCGCGCGAGCTGGGTATCGGGAACGAGCGGGATCTTCTCGGGCGTCGGGCCGCCGATGATCTCGGTCAGCAAGCCGATCGAATTGTGGAAATAGGCGACCGAGCGCTCCATCCCGTTATGCCAGGTGGAATAAGGCGCCGCGCTGCGCATCCCCGATCCCGGTTTTTCCTCCGACACCAGCCGGCTGTGCATCGCCGCGCCCAGCTCCTGCAGCTCGGTCATCACGATCGGCGAATAATTATAGTTGAACGGATCGCGGAACGGGGGGACGAACACCACCATCCCCGCCGGCCCGGTCTGATGCTGGTTGAAGATGATCTGCGGAAACCATTCGCGGAACAGCATGCGGTTGACGTTCACCGTCTCGGGCATCTGCGCCATGAAGCTGTCGCGGTTGTTATCGTGGCCGACGTACTTCTGGTACAGCCGCGGGATGCTCCTGAACTCGCGCTTCTTGGGGTCGGCATTGCGCATATACCAATCGGCGACGAGCTGGAGCCCGTCGGGATTGTCGTGGCCGAACAGCACGATCGTATCGTCGAGCAGCCGCTTGGTCTCCGCGTCCTCGGCGGTGAGCAGGCGATAGAGGACGTGGATCTGGCTCTGCGTCGTCACCGTCTCGGTGGCGTGGAGCCCGGCGTCGATCCACACCACCGCGCGGCCCTCGGCGGCGAGCGCCTTGGCCTGCGCCTCGCTCACCCCCTCGGCCTTGGCGAGCTTGCGCGCGATCTCGCGATAATGATCGAGCTTGGCGAGATTGGCGGGGGAGGAGACGATCGCCACCCACATCGTGCGCCCCTCGGCCGATTTGCCGATGTCGATCAGCTTCATGCGATCGGATTTGGCGGCGAGCGCCTTCAGATATTTCTCATAGGCGTCGTAATTGGCGAGATAATAGTCGCTGCCCGGCTCGGTCGGGAACGCCTCGGCGGGGGAGGGGAGCGCGCCGGCCTTGGGGGTGATCGGCTCGGCGAACGCCGGGCTCGCCAGCGCAAGCAACGCCGCGCCGATCAGGTAATTGGTCTTCATGAGAGGCCCCCGTCCTTTGTCGCTTTCGACAAGGATAGACGGAGCGAAGCGAAAAGGCCGCACCTGATGCGGCAAAAAATTTCAAAATTCCCACGCTCAATCGTCATGCCGGGCTCGATCCGGCATCCAGAGCCAAGAACGTTATCGCCCGTTGCTCTGGATGCCGGATCAAGTCCGGCATGACGGAGGAGGCTTACGCAGGAATTTCAACGCGTGCGTGCGCGGCCATTCGGTGGCACACTCGCGCGATGACGGCGGCGGGAATCCTCGGGCTGGCAGCCAGCGTCAGCCTGTTGAGCGGGTGGCGGCTCTATGTCTGCGTGTTCGTCACCGGGCTGGCGATGCATTTCGGCTGGGTGGCGATGCCGGCGCATCTCCACGCGCTCGACATACTCGCCAATCCCTGGGTGATCGCGGTCGCCGGGGTCGGCGCGCTGGCAGAATTCTT
This sequence comes from Sphingomonas sp., assembly GCA_017849555.1. Lineage (GTDB taxonomy): Bacteria > Pseudomonadota > Alphaproteobacteria > Sphingomonadales > Sphingomonadaceae > Sphingomonas > Sphingomonas lycopersici. The sequence continues at coordinate 83,188 of JAFIGU010000055.1, forward strand.
CGCCGACAAGGTAATGTGGGTCGATAGCGTGTGGGACAGCATCCACACGTTGATCCGCCCGGTCGGCGGGGCGCTCCTCGCGCTGGCGATCGTCGATCCGGCCGATCCGAAATGGCAGGTGATCGCGCTGCTGCTCGGCGGCGGGGCGGCGCTGCTCACCCACGGCGCCAAGGCGGGGACGCGCGCGATCGCCAATGTCAGCCCCGAGCCGGCGTCGAACATCGCGCTGTCGACCGGGGGCGATATCGTCACCACGGGGCTGCTGCTCACCGCTTTTGCGAGCCCGTGGCTGGCGGTGGCGGTGGCGATCCTCGTGCTTGCGGTGGCGGTGGCGGCGCTGGTGTTGTTGCGGCGGCTGTATCGCCGATTGCGGGCGCGTTCATAGCCAACCCCCGTTCGCCCTGAGCTTGTCGAAGGGCTGTCTATCTCTCGCGGAAGATAAAGTGCAGGGCTTCGACAAGATCAGCCCGAACCGGGAGAGGGAAGCGCGTTCAAGCGCAGTAGCGCGCTAGGCCCGCGCGGTCGCGCTCATCACCTGCCGCCCGTCGGCGGCGAAGGCACCCAGCTCGATCGCTTCGCCCTCGGTGCGCAGCGCAAGATGCAACGGCTCGCCCGCCACAGCCGGCGATACTCCACGGAAGGCGAAGGTCCTGAGCCGGTTGTCGCCCAGTTCGCGCCGCGCCAGATCGAGCAGCAGCGAGGCGGTCAGCGGGCCGTGGACCACCAGCCCGCGATAGCCCTCCGCGCCGGTGGCATAGGGCAGATCGTAATGGATGCGGTGGCTGTTGAAGGTGAGCGCCGAATAGCGGAACAACAGCGGCGCATCGGGAACGATCGTACGCACCGCATCCCAGCCGCCGGCGTCGAACGTCCCCGCACCGAGCGGCGGCGGGGTGGGCGGGGCGCCCGGCGGGGCGGCGTCGCGATAAACGATCGACTGCACCTCGCGTAGCGCAAGTTCTCCGTCGCCGAGCGTGTCATGCGCGACATCGACGAACACCAATTGCCCGGACGCGCCCGTTTTCGCGGTCACCGAGACGATGCGCGAGCGGCGCTCGATCACCTCGCCGGCGTGGAGTGCACGGACGAAATCGACCTTGCTCGACGCCCACATCCGGCGCGGCAACGGCACCGGGGGCATGAAGCTCGCCGGGCTGTCGTCGCGGCGCGGGTGGCCGTCCTCGCCCAGCGCAGCGGTCGGCGCATCGGGGAGGCACAGGCACCAATGGAGGCCCTGCGGCACCGCGCCGTCGTCGGGTACGGTGCAATCGAGCGAGGCGCACCAGCGCGTCAGCAGCCCCGCGTCGATCCGGTCGCGACGGACTTCCTCGCGCCCGACCCAGCGGCTCCAGTCGCTCATTGGCCGCGCCCCACGATGCCGGCGTCGATCAGCCGCGCGATCTCGCCCGACGACAGCTTGAGCCGTTCGGTCAACACTTCCTCGCTATGCGCGCCGTTGCGCGGGGCGGGGCGCGGGGGCTGGCGTTCGAGCTGCGGCATCGTGGCGAACGCGCCGGCGGCGGGATAATCGAACCCGCTGGGGTTGGCGGCGCGCCCGAAGATCGGATTGTCCGCCACCAGCGCCGGATCGCGCACCGCGTCGGACATTGCGCGATACGCCGAATGGACGATCCCGCCCGCGTCGAATGCGGCGGCGAGATCGGCGTGGCGGCGCGCGCCGATCGCCTGCTCGAACAACGGGAACAGCGCATCGCGATGCGTGAAGCGCAGCCCGTCATCGGTGGCGAACGATACGCCACGCTGCGCCTCCAGCGCCGCCACCGCCGCGCCGAGATCGAGCGCGGCCAGCAGATTGGCCCATTGCCGCGGGGTCACCACGACGATCATCGTCCGCACCCCGTCGGCGGTGACGAAATCGCGCCCGAACAGGCCGTAGACCGTGTTGCCGAGCCTCGGCCGGTCGTGCCCCTCGTAGAGCACCTCGGCGAGGCTGCCGAGATTGGCGACGGTGCCGATCGCGACGTCGGAGAGCGGGATGCGCACCTCGCTTCCGGCGCCGGTCTCCCCGCGCCGACGCAGCGCGGCGAGCAGCGCAAAGGCGGCATAAGCGCCGCTCAACAGATCCCAGCCGGGGAGCACGTGGTTGACCGGCGCCGGCCCCTCGCCGGTCAGCATCGGATAGCCGACCGCATTGTTGACGGTATAATCGAGCGCGGGCGATCCGTCGGCCCAGCCCATCACCCGCACGGTGATGAGATCGGCGCAGCCCGCGGCGAGCACGTCATGCGCCATGAAGCCCTTGACCGGGAAATTGGTGATGAGCTGCCCGGTCGCGCGTACCAGCGCCTGCAACAGTTCGCGCCCCTGGGGCCGCGCGAGATCGAGCGCGACCGATTTCTTCGCGCGGTTGAGGTTCTCCCAATAGAGCGAATCGTTTGCCGCGGTCACCGGCCAGCGGCGGAAATCGGGGCCGCCGCCGATCTGGTCGACACGGATCACCTCGGCGCCGAGTTGCGCGCAATAGAGGCCGGCGGTGGGCGAGGCGACGAACGACGATGCCTCGATCACCGAAAGGTCGCCCAGCAGGTTATACATGGCCGCGTCCTTTGCCGGCTGGCTCAAGCAAAGGCATTGAATTCGCGCAGCATGTGTTTGGCGATCTGGAGCTGGAGGATCTGCGTCGTCCCCTCGTAGATGCGATAGATGCGCGCATCGCGGAAGAAGCGCTCGGCGTCATATTCGGCGAGATAGCCCGCCCCGCCGTAGACCTGCACCACGCGATCGACCACACGGCCGCACATCTCCGAGGCGAACACCTTGAACGCCGCCGCCTTGCGCAGGACATTCTCCCCCGCATCGGCGCGGCGGGTGACGTCGGCCATCATCGTTTCGGCGGCGTAGATCTCGATCTCGCTGTCGGCGAGCATCTGCTGGATTAGCTGGAAATTGGCGATCGGCTCGCCGAACGCCTTGCGCTCGGTGGCGTAGCGGATCGCGCTATCGAGCGCGCGCCGGGCATAAGCGGTGGCCGCCGCGCCGACCGACATGCGGCCGTTGTCGAGGCTCATCATCGCATAGACGAAGCCCTTGCCCAATTCGCCGCCGAGCAGCGCGCTCTCGCCGACATGGACGTCTTCCATGATGATATCGGCGATATGGCTGCCGGACTGGCCCATCTTCTTGTCCGACTTGCCGATCGACACGCCGGGAGCGTCCATCGGCACGATGAAGGCGGAGACATGCGCATTCTTGGGCAGATTCTCCTTCGAGGTCCGCGCCATGATCAGCCCGACCTTGGCGAAGGGCGAATTGGTGATGTAGCGCTTGGTGCCGTTGAGCACCCAGCCGTTGTCGGTCCGGGTGGCGGTCGTCTGCAGCCCGGCCGAATCCGAACCCGATCCCGGCTCGGTCAGCCCGAAACAGGCGATCTCGCCGCCCGCGACGCGCGGCAACCATTCGGCCTTTTGCGCGTCGGTGCCGCCATTCTTGAGCGCGGAGCAGAACATTCCGATGTTGATCGAGATGATCGAGCGGAACGCCGGCATCGCATAGCTCAGCGCGTGGATCGTCCGCACATATTGCGTGACGTTCATCCCCGCCCCGCCATAACCCTCCGGCATGGTGAGGCCGAACAGCCCCATGTCGCGCAGCTCGGCGAGGATATCGTCGGGGATCCGGTCGCTCTCGATGATCGCGCGCTCGGCGGGGATCAGCCGCTCGCGCACATAGCGCTGGAGCTGGTCGATGAACTGCTCGAAGACATCGGCATCCATCCCCGGATTGACGTTGACCATCTGAAGCTCCTCACCCGGATCATAGCATGCGCCGACACCTTGCCCGCGTGCGCGGAGGGGATTGGCTTTCCTGTCCGATACAATCGATCGGACGATAGCCGTTTCGCGGCGAATATTCAACATTGAGAATTGAATTTCACAATGCTGAAAACTATACCTGTCGTATGACAGGACCGGTTCGATCCGTTTCTCAGGCGCTGGGGATTTTGCGGCTGCTCGCGGAAACCAGCCCGATGTCGCTGTCGGATATCGCGCGGGTGACGGGGTTGAGCCCGTCGAGTTGCCTCAATCTGCTCAAGACTTTGGTCGACGAGGGCGTGGTCGAGCGCGACGCGCGGACCAAATCCTACCGTCTCGCACGCGCCTGGGCGGCGTCGGAGGCGTTGCGTGACGGCGCGGGGCAGGGGCTGGTCGATCGGGCGCAGCCGCTGATCACGCAATTCGCGCGGCGGCACGATGCGGCGGTGGCGTTGTGGAAGGTGATCTCGCGCGAGCGGGTACGCGCGGTGTCGCGCGCGGAAAGCGATGCCGGGATGCGCGTCGCGATGGCCGACGGGCAGCGCCAGCCGCTCGGTGGCGGCGCGGTAGGGCGCGCGCTGGCGGCGGCGCAGCGGGTCGCGCCCGACGAACTGGCGCGGCGGTTCGAGCCGGTCCGCTGGCAGGCGCCCTTGTCGCTGGCGGATTATGCGGCGCAGGTCGAGACGGCGACGGCGCGCGGTTATGCGGTCGACGACGGTTTCGCCTTTCGCGGGATCTGCACCGTGGCGGTCGCGATCGCGGGGGTGATGCCGGGCTTCTGCCTCTCCGCCTCGATGTTCGCGGGTCGCACGCCGGCGGAGGTGGCGGCGTTGGGCGAGGAATTGGTCGGCGTGCGTGACGCGTTGCTGCGCGGATAGGGCACGACAGCCTCTCCACGGTTCGGGCGGAGCTTGTCGAAGCCCTGCACTTTTCTTCCTCGGAAGAAGGGCAGCCCTTCGACAGGCGCAGCGCGAACGGGAAAGTGCAGATTCCGAGCCTAACCCCGATCGAATTCGAGAGCGCCGGCTTTCGCCTCTTGCGCGGAATGCCGTTCATCCGTCAGGAGCGTGTCATGGCCAATATCTTCGATCTTCCGCCTTTTCCCGCCGTCGCGATCGAGGGGAGCGCCGATCGCTTCCCGGTCGGCCGGATTTTCTGCGTCGGGCGCAATTATGCCGCCCACGCACGCGAAATGGGCAAGGACCCCGATCGCGAGCCCCCGTTCTTCTTCGCCAAATTCGCGCAGACGCTGGTGCCGGGCGGGGGGACGATCCCCTATCCGCCGGCGACCGGGGATTATCATTATGAGGCCGAACTGGTCGTCGCGATCGCAAGCGAGGGCGCGGCCGTGGCGGTCGAGGACGCGCTCGATCTCGTCTACGGCTATGCCGCCGGGCTCGATATGACGCGCCGCGATCTGCAGGCGGTGGCCAAGGATCTCGGCCGCCCGTGGGACAATGCGAAGAATTTTGCCTTCTCCGCGCCGATCGGCACGTTGCGCCCCGTGGCGAACGGCGGGCATGTCACCGCCGGCGCGATCACGCTGACCCGGAACGGCGTCGAACGCCAACGCGGCGATATCGCCGACATGATCTGGGATACCGCGGAGGTGATCGCGCATCTCTCCCGGATCGAGCGGCTGCTGCCCGGCGATCTGATCTATACCGGCACCCCCGCGGGGGTCGGCGCGGCGGTGACCGGCGACCGGCTGGTCGTGGCGATCGACGGGCTTTCCCCGCTCGCGGTGGAGATCGGCCCGCGCGAGGAGCCTTTCGATGCGGCCTGACGCGATCACCCGGGAAGAGTGCGTCGCGCTCGATCGGCGCGATCCGCTGGCGGAATTCCGCGATGCGTTCGTGATCCCCGAGGGGGTGATCTATCTCGACGGCAATTCGCTCGGTGCGATGGCCAAGGCGGCGCCCGCCCGTGCCGCGCGCGTCGTCGAGCATGAATGGGGCTCCGATCTGATCCGCAGCTGGAACAATGCCGGCTGGTTCGAACTGCCGCTCGAGCTGGGCGACAAGCTCGCGCCGCTGATCGGCGCCGATGCGGGCGAGGTGGTGGTCACCGATACGACCAGCGTCAATCTGTTCAAATTGTTGTGGGCGGCGGCCGACATGCGGCCTGGCCGACGCAAGATCATTCTCGAGGGCAGCAATTTCCCGACCGACAATTATGTCGCGCAAGGGGTCGCCGCGGCGCGCGGGCTGGAAGTGGTGCTGGTCGAGCGCGACGCGATCGCCGATGCGATCGACGAGGATACGCTCGCCATCAGCATCACGCACGTCCACTACAAGACCGGGCATATCAACGACATGGCCGCGCTCACCGCGCGCGCGCATGCCGCCGGGGCGCTGGCGATCTGGGATCTGTGCCACAGCGCCGGGGCGCTGCCGGTCGATCTCAACGGCTGCAATGTCGATCTCGCGGTGGGCTGCACTTATAAGTATCTCAACGGCGGGCCCGGCTCGCCCGCCTTCCTGTTCGTCGCCAAACGGCATCTCGCGACCGCGCGGCAGCCGATCACCGGCTGGTGGGGGCATGCCGACCCGTTCGCGCTGACCCCCGGCTATGCCCCGGCGCCCGATATCCGCCATTTCCTCACCGGCACCCAGCCGATCGTCAGCCTGTCGCTGGTCGGGGTCGGCGCCGATCTGATGCGCGCGGCGGATATGACGCGGGTGCGTACCAAGTCGATCGCGCTGACCGAAACGTTCATCGCCTTGGTCGAGCAACGCTGCGCCGCGCACGGCTTCACGCTCGTCTCGCCGCGCGATGCAAACGAGCGCGGCAGCCAGGTCTCCTTCGCGCATCCGCACGGCTATGCGATCATGCGCGCGCTGATCGATCGCGGAGTGATCGGCGACTTCCGTGCCCCCGATATCGTCCGTTTCGGCTTCACCCCGCTCTACGTCCGCTTTGCCGACGTCTGGGATGCGGTCGACGTGCTCGTCGACGTGATGGAAAGCGGCGCGTGGCGCGACGCGCGCTATGCCGAGCGCGAAGCGGTGACGTGATCCGCGCGATCATGAAGATCGACGGATTCCTGCTGGCGATGCTCGCCGCGGTGGTGCTGGCGTTTCTCGCGCCGCGGCTGGGGGCCGAGGGCGGCGCGCTGCATATGGCGCAGGTGACCGAGATCGGCATCGCGCTGGTCTTCTTCCTCCACGGCGCGAACCTGTCGCCGCAATCGCTGAAGGCGGGGGCGGCGAACTGGCGCGTCCATCTCGCGGTGCAGGCGACGACCTACATCCTGTTCCCGCTGATCGGCTTCGCGATCTTCTTCGGGCTCAGCTCGGTGCTCGCTTATGAGGTGCGGCTCGGGGTGTTCTTCCTGTGCGCCTTGTCGTCGACGATCTCCTCGTCGGTGGCGATGACGAGCATGGCGCGCGGCAACGTTCCCGCGGCGGTGTTCGATGCCTCGCTTTCGGGGATCATCGGCATGGCGATCACCCCCAGCTTGATCGCGATGGTCGCGGCGGTCAGCGGCGAGCCGTTCCCGATCCTGCCCGCGATCGGCGATGTCGCGCTGACCTTGCTGCTGCCGTTCGCGGCGGGGCAACTCTCCCGCCCGTTGATCGCGACATGGCTCGCGGCGCGCAAGCCGATCATCAACCGGCTCGATCGCGGGGTGATCGTGCTGATCGTCTATACCGCTTTCTGCGAGTCCACCGCCTCGGGGCTGTGGTGGCGCTATTCGCCGTGGGTGATCGCCGAGATCGCGGCGATCGCGGCGATATTGCTGGCGGTGGTGCTGGGGGTGACGACCGCGCTGTCGCGCGCCTGCGGCTTCCCGCTGGCGGACGAGGTGACGACGGTGTTCTGCGGGTCGAAGAAGAGTCTCGCCAACGGCGCGCCGATCGCGCGGATCCTGTTCGCGGGCAACCCGGCGATGGGGATGATCATGCTGCCGATCATGCTCTATCACCAACTGCAGCTGATCGTCTGTTCGATACTCGCGCGCCGCTATGCCGCGCGGGCGGCAGCAGCGGCGCGTTGAGCACGCCACTCGACAGCTTGGATCGGGCTGCGTATTTCGTTTACTCGCCCGGCATATAGTGGCCGCGGATATTGGAACCCCGCCGCTTGCTTCTTGCCTTCGCCCTTCTGTTCGCCCCGCTCCAGGAAATCCCGATCGCCGCGCCGATCACGCATACCGGCGTGCGCCCGGCGATCGCGGCGACGATCGCGGGAATCGCGAGCTTCACGCGCTGGCCGCAACCGCAGGCGCCGGTGCGGCTCTGCCTCGCCGGGGTGACGCAGGTCAGCGAGCGCGATTTCGCCGGGGTCGCGATCGACGGTCAGCCGGTCGCGGCGACGCGGATCGATCGCCCCGCCGCGCTGGCGACGGCGCGCTGCGCGATCCTCTATCTCGGGCGGATGCCCGTGCCGGCCGCGCAGCGACTGATCTGGGCAAGCTACGGCCGCGCCATCCTGACGATCGCCGAGGATGATCCGGAATGCCGCGGCGGGGCGATGTTCTGTCTGCGCGACGAGCCTGCGGCGGTGCGCTTCCTGCTCAATCTCGATGCGATCTCGCGCGGGGCGGTGAAGGTCGATCCGCGCGTGCTGCGGCTGACGCGAGGTGCGCATTGAGCGCCGAGCGGCTTCCGACATTGGGCCGCGCGCTGGCGCGCGTTCAGCAGCGCACGATGCTGCTGACGTTGCTGCTCGCGCTGGCCGGCAGCCTGCTCAGCGGCGTGCTGATGGTCGACAGCTATGTGCGGCAGAATATGCGGCTGATCGGCCAGCTCGCCGGGTACAGCGTCGAGCCGGCGGTGGTGTTTCACGATCAGACCGCGATCGACGATGCGATCCGCCCGCTGCTGACGCGTGGTGACGGGGTGCGCGCGGTGGTGGTGACTGCGGGCGGCCTGCGGGTCGAGGTGCGCCACCCGGAAGACGAGGCGCATAGCACGATCGGATCGCTCAAGGATCGCACCGCCGCGCTGTTGTGGCCCGAGCCGGCGATCACGCGGATCGATCACGCCGGGCGCCCGATCGGCGACGTGCGCGTCTATGCCGGGCTCGGCGGGCTCGATGGGTATCTCATGCTCGGCTTTGCCGACGGGGTGGGCGCGCTGATGCTCGCGGTGCTGCTCACCTATCCGATGGTCCGCCGGCTCCACCGCCGCATCGCCGAGCCGATCGGGGCGATCGCCGCGATCGCGCACCGCGTCCAGACCGAGCGCGCGCTGCACTTGCGCGCGCCGCGCGCGCCGATCGCCGAGATCGATTCGCTCGGGCACGATTTCAACGCGCTGCTGGCGGAGCTCGAAGGCTGGCAGGCGCATCTGGCGCGCGAGAACGAAACGCTGGCGCACCGCGCGATGCACGATCCGCTGACCGGGCTTGCCAATCGCGTGGTGCTGGAGGAGCGGCTGGCGAGCGAGCTCAAACTGGCTGCCGCCGCCGAGGCGGGGTTGGGCGTGCTCTATATCGACGCCAATCGCTTCAAGGAGATCAACGATCAGTTCGGTCATGCCGCGGGCGATCGTCTGCTGATCGAGATCGCCGCCCGGTTGCGCGGCGCATTGCGCCAGTCCGATCTCGCGGCGCGCGTGGGGGGCGACGAATTCGCGGTGCTGATCGCGCCGCCGGCCGGCCCGGACGAGACGCAGGCGCTCGCTGCGCGCATTCGCGCGACGATGACGCCGCCGTTGGTGTTGCCGGGCGGCGAGCGGATCGCGGTCTCGATCAGCCTCGGCGCCGCCAATTTCCCCGAGGACGGTCGCGATATCGCGACGTTGCTCAACGCCGCCGACCGCGCGATGTATGCCGACAAACGCGCGGCGCCGGCGCCGACGATCGCCGTGGTGCGCCAATCCTATAAACCGAGCTGACCCGAACGGATCGAGCCCCGCCGATCCGCAGAAGATTGCCCAAGCCCGTCAGCGGCTTATATGAGCCTCAGTTCAGGAGGCAGAAGATGACCCACCGATATCTGCTCCTTCCGGCGCTGGCGTTGATCGCCGGCTGCCAGACGGTGCAGCCCGCGCCCACGCGCGGCTTCTCGCCGGCGCAGCAGGCGACGCTGCAGGAGAATGGTTTCAAGCCGTCGGGCGACAATTGGGAGTTCGGCCTGGCCGATCGATTGCTGTTCGCGAGCGACAGCGCCAACCTGCTCGACGATCAGCGCGTCGCTTTGTCGCATACCGCCGCCGCGCTCGCCAAAGTGGACATTCACGGCGCACGGGTGGAGGGGCACACCGATCGCACCGGATCGGCGACCTATAACGAGGCGCTGTCGCTCAAGCGCGCGACGGCGGTCGCCGATGCCTTGCGCGCCGGGGGGCTCGACGGCGACCGGCTGGTCGTGCGCGGTCTGGGCGCGCGCTATCCGGTGATGAGCAACATCACCGCCGCGGGGCGGACCGAGAACCGGCGCGTCGTGATCATCGTTTCGCCGGACGACGCCCGGCCGGCGGCGCCCCCACCTTCCGGTGCGGTGCGTTAGTTAAAGCAGGGTCGCCCAATCCCGTTCGCCCGTCGACAAGCTCGGGGCGAACGGATCAGATTTTGCGCGAGATGCTTGGTCTTGGCTCATTCCCCGCCGGTGCTGGCGCGGATGACGAGGCGGACCGGGCATTCGATCCGCCGGCGGGCGTGCGGCGAATCGCGCACCAGCGCCTGCACCGCGCGGACCGCCATGTCGACGATCGGCTGGCTGACCGTCGTCAGCGAAGGCCAGGCGAAGCTCGACGCATCGCTGTCATCGAACCCGGCGACCGCGAGGTCCTTCGGCACGCGCAGCCCGTTTTCATGCGCATAGCCGAGCACGCCGAGCGCGAGTTCGTCGTTGAAGGTGAAGATCGCCGAAATGTCGGGAGCGTCCTTCAGCAACTGCCCCGCGGTGCGATAGCCGGTGGCGGGGAAGGTGCCGTCCCACAGCATCTTGCTGGCGGTGACGTCGCTCGCGCTCCCGCCGAGCGCGCAAACCGCGGCGATCAGCGCGTCGCGGCGCGTCGCGCTCGAGGCGAAGTTGGACGGGCCGTTGATGACGCCGAAGCGGCGATGCCCTTTTTCCCACAAATGCCGGGCAAGCTGGGAAACCCCGTCCGCATCGTGCGCGAACACGGCGACCGAGCGATCGGGGTCGAGCATCGGCGAGATCCGCACGTAGCGTACGCCGTCGCGCTCTAGCGCGTCGAGGAGCGCCAGATCGTCGCACAGGGGCGGGGGCAGGATCATCCCGTCGCAGCGGGTCTGGCGCAAGGTGCGCTCGTAATGATCGGCCGCGACCGGGTTGCGCTGGTCAAATTCCTCGGTGACGAGATGATAGCCGAGCGCGCGGCAGGCACGCGCCGCGCCGCGCGCCAGCTCGCTATAATAAAGGCTCGCCGTATCGGCGACGAAGGTGCCGATCAGATAGGATTGCGAGGCAGCGAGCGATCGGGCGGCGAGGTTGAGCTGGAACCCGGTCTCCGCGATCACCGCCTTGACGCGCTCGCGCGTCGTATCGCGGACCGAAGGATGCTCGTTGACGACGCGCGACACCGTCTTGGCCGAAACGCCAGCGCGCTCGGCAACATCGGCTAGTGTCGCAGCCCTCCGAGCGTCTTCGTTTTTCACCGACGCAGTTAAATGGCCGGACCGGGCCAAGTCCAGCAGGATTGTTACGTGACGTAAATTTAATCTAGGTTAGTAAACGGACTGTCGCGGCCGCGACTAATGATCGTGGGCGTGCCCGTGCAGCGCTTCCAGCACTTCATCGGTCCGCGCCGGATCGCCGATCGCGAGTACCTGTCCGGCGCTGGCGGCGGTCAGCGGATCGCCGTGCCAGTCGCACATCCGCCCGCCCGCGCCCTCCACGATCGGTGCGAGCGCGGCGAAGTCGTAAAGCGCCAGCCCCGCTTCGCACACCAGATCGAGATGCCCCGCGGCGACCAGGCCGTAATTATAGCAATCGCCGCCATAGACCGGCCCCTGCCGGGCATGGCCGCCGGAGACCGCTGCGACCAACGCCAGGAACGCATCCGCCTCCTCCCCGCTGAACGCATGCGGGCTGGTGGTGGCGAGCAGCGCGCCTTCCAGCGTGGCGCAGGCGCGGGTACGCACCGCGCGGCCGTTGAGTGTCGTCGGCTGCCCCGCCGCGCCGAGCCAGCGTTCGCGCTGGATCGGCTGATCGATGATGCCGAGGACCGGCCAGCCGTCCTCGACCAAAGCGATCAGCGTCCCGAAAATCGCGCGGCCGGCGGTGAAGCTGCGGGTGCCGTCGATCGGATCGAGCACCCATTGGCGGCCGGTGACGCCGTCCTTCACGCCATATTCCTCGCCGACGATCCCGTCGCCCGAGCGCTCGGCGTCGAGGATGCGGCGCATCGCCGTCTCCGCCGCGCGATCGGCGAGGGTGACCGGCGAATGATCTTCCTTGATCTCCACCCCGTGCTCGGTGCGGAAATACGGGCGGATCGCCTCGCCCGCCGCATCGGCGAGGCGCAGCGCGAGATCGATATCGGTCTGACGGATCGGCATGCTACGTGCCTATCGCACCGCGCGCGTTCGCGCTAGAATAGGGCAGAAATTCAGGAGATATCAGATGCGCCTGTTGCCGTTGTTCGCCGCGCTGGCGATCGCCGCCCCGGTCAGCGCCGCTTTGGCGCCGGGGGCCAAGGCGCCCGATTTCACGACGCGTGGCGCGATGGCGGGCAAGGTGGTGAAGATCAGCCTCGCCGAGCAGCTGCGCCACGGCCCGGTGGTACTGTATTTCTTCCCGGCGGCGTTCACGCCGGGCTGCAATGCCGAGGCGCGCGCCTTTGCCGAGAGCCTGGAGTCGTTCCGCGCGGCGGGTGCGACGGTCATCGGCATGTCGGCGGATTCGGTGGAAGATCTGCAGAAATTCTCGTCGAGCGAATGCGCCGGGAAGTTCGCGGTGGGGAGCGCCGGCCCGCGCGTGGTAAAGGATTATGACGTTGCCTTGCCGCGCATGATGAACGGTCGTAACATAACAAACCGGACAAGTTACGTGATCGACCGCAAGGGGCGGGTCGTCTTTGTCCATAGTGATATGAATCCTAAGGAACATATTTCGTCGACGCTGGAGGCGGTGCGCAAGCTAAAGGCGGGCTGATCGGTGGTCACCACTTCTTAGCGCTTTGCCGATAAGCGCCGGTCGCAGGAGCTGATCGATCCACATGCGCCAGGCATCGTGGAAGCAGGGGGAATGGAACGGTGGGCGTCATTGGTACGCAGCGAATCCTGGAGAGCGAGGCGTCGCCCGGGCTGTTCGAGCGTATCGGCCGATTCCTTGCCGAACAGCGGCTTAGCCCCGAACCGGCGCATTATACCTTCGCCTATCACGTCATGAGCGACCCCGAAGGGCCGCTGGCGCGCGCGGTCGAGACGCTGACCGACGGCGGGGTGCGGCTGTCGCGCAAGGATATCGTATCGCTCGGCGGCGAGGCGGTGGCCGGGCCGACGGTGGAACTCGTCGCCCCGGCGCCGGCGCGCAATACGGCGCCCGAGGAGGAGCAGCCCAATCCCGCCGCGCTGATCGACCGGGCGAAGGAGCATGTCGACGATTTCGCCGACACGGTGCGCGCGATCCATGTCGAGACGCGCGGTTTCGGGCGCGACATTGCCGCCAGCGCCGCGGCGATACGCCGGCAGGGGGCGGTCGAGGGGATGGACGAGATCGCGCGGCTGACCGGCGCGATGCTCGATCGCGTGCGTCAGGCCGAGGCGCGGCTCGAGGCGGCGACGCGTGAGACCGAGGCATTGCGCAGCGCGCTCGACGAGGCGCGCGACAGCGCGCGGCACGATCCGCTGACCGAGCTTGCCAACCGCCGCGCGTTCGACGAGGCCTATGCCGCGCTCGTCCCCGGCACCGCGGTGGTCGTGGCGGTGTGCGACATCGATTATTTCAAGCGCATCAACGATCGGTTCGGCCATGCGGTGGGCGATCGCGTGCTCAAGGCGATCAGCCAGACGCTCGTCGCGGAATGCGAGGGGCATCTCGTCGCGCGCGTCGGGGGCGAGGAATTCGCGATCCTGTTCGTCGGCATCGCACTCGAGGAAGCGTGCGCGATCGTCGAGCGCGCGCGCGCCGCGATCGCCGCGCGGCGGCTGCGGTTGCGCGCGACCGACGCCTTCATCGGCGCGATCACCATTTCCGCCGGGCTTACCTGCGCCACCGGGGCGGAGCAGCAGGAGGAGGCGCTGGCCCGCGCCGACGCCGCGCTCTACGCCGCCAAACATGCCGGGCGGAACCGCGTGGATATCGCGCCGTAAGTTGGCGAAATGCGCCACTGGCGCGCGGTGAATATTGCCATTATTCCCGCGGGCGTCAGCTAAGCTATTGATTTATTTAGGCCAGAAAAACTGGCACGGCTCGTGCAATTCCCTTGGCATCGACCGCCGGATCGACCGGCGGCCACCACAAAGGGAATTGGATCATGACCGACCGTTTCGTCTCCGCCCGCGCTTATGCCTTCAGCTTCGTCGGCGCCGTGCTCGTCGCCGCGCTAATGGTCAGCGCCGCCGTCCCCGTGATGCCGATCGCCTGATCGCTGCGACCCCGACACCTCTAACAGGAAAGCAATCATGTATCGCCCCTTCGCTTTCGGCTTCGCCTCCTTCGCCACCGCCGCGCTGCTGATCTACGTCAATGCCGTGAGCACCGTCGTCGCCTGATCGGCGATCGACGGCGCTCACCGACCCACCGGCAGATCCTTGAACGCAGCGTCCTTGTCGACGCGGATCTCGCCGGGCAGACCGAGCACGCGCTCGGCGATGATGTTCTTCAAAATCTCATCGGTGCCGCCGGCGATGCGCAGCCCCGGCCCGTTCATCACCGCGGACTGGAACAGCCCCTTGAGCGGCAACAGCGCGGGATCGTTGATGATCCCGTACTGATCCTCCGCCTCGACCGCGGCATTGCCCAGATCCTGCAGCTGGTTGGCGGCGATGATCTTGCCGATCGAGCTTTCCGGCCCCGGCGTCTGCCCGCGGCTAAGCGCGGTGATCGTGCGCATCCGCGTGTTGCGCAGCCCCTCGGCCTGGACATACCAATCGGCGAGCCGCTGGCGGAATGCCGGGTCGCGGATCAGCGGCCCGTCCGCCGCATCGAGTTCCCTTGCGAGCGCGAGGATATCCTTCGGCCCCGCGCCCCCGCCGCCACCCACCGCGAGCCGCTCGTTCATCAGCGTGACGAGCGCGACCTTCCACCCGTCGTCGACCGCGCCGAGCCGCTGCGCATCGGGAATGCGGACGTCGGTGAAATAGATTTCGTTGAAATTGGACCCGCCCGACATCTGGTGGATCGGCCTGATCTCGATCCCCGGCGCGCGGAGATCGAGCCAGAACATCGTCAGCCCCTTGTGCTTGGGCAGATCGATGTTGGTGCGGACGAGAACGATCCCGAAATCGGAATAATGCGCGCCGGAGGTCCACACCTTCTGGCCGTTGACCACCCAGTCGCTGCCGTCGCGCACCGCGCGGGTACGGATCGCCGCGACGTCCGATCCGCCGGCGGGCTCGGAGAATAATTGCGACCAGATTTCCTCGCCGCGCAGCGCGGGGCCGACGAAGCGGCGCTTGGTCGCATCGTCGGCAAAGGCCATTACGGTCGGCACGCACATCCCGAGCCCGATCGTGAAATAACCGTATTGGACCGGGAATTTGGCTTCCTCCTGCCCGAAGATCACGCTCTGGATCGGGGTGCCCCCGCCGCCGCCCCATTCCTTGGGCCAAGTGATCTGGGCATAGCCGGCCGCCGCCTTGCGCGCCTGCCAGCTTTTCGCTGCGGCCATATCGTCGGCGTGGGCGATCGCCTTGTGTTCGGCGACATTGGTTTCGAGCCAGGCGCGCGCGGCGGCGCGATAGGCGGCTTCTTCCGGGGTGTCGTTGAAGTCCATCGTTCCTCTCCCATCAGGCCGCGTTGCGTGTTTCGAGCTGGCTCACCAGCCGCTCGCGCCACGTCGCGGGGGCGCCCGCGACGAGGCTCAGCTGGCGCGAGCGCCGATAATAGAGGTGCGGGTCCGCCTCCCAGGTGAAGCCGATTCCGCCGTGGGTCTGGATATTCTCCTTCGACGCGAACCAGAAAGCGTCGCTCGCCGCGACCCGCGCGGTGGCGGCGGCAAGCGGCAGTTCGGCCGCCGCGGTGTTGAGCGCCCAGGCGCCGTAATAAGCGTTCGACCGTGCGATCTCGTTCTTCACATAGATATCGGCGAGCTTGTGCTTGATCGCCTGATAGCCCGCGATCTGCCGCCCGAAGGCATAGCGATCGAGCGCATAGGCCTTGGCCATATCGAGGCAGCGATCGGCGCCGCCGAGTTGCTCGAACGCGAGCAGCACCGCGGCGCGATCGAACACCGCCTGCATCGCGGCAATGCCATCCTCGTCGCCGAGCCGCTCGGCCGGCGCCGCATCGAATATCAGCCGTGCCGCGGAGCGGGTCGGATCGAGCGTCTTGAGCGTCTCGGCGCTGACCCCGGCGCCCTTCTCGACCAGATAGAGCCCGTCCTTCGCCAGCACGACGATCAGATCGGCGACATCGCCGTCGGTTACCGGGATCTTCTCACCCGAAAGCGTGCCGCCGCTCGCGGTCGTGCGGATCGAGCGCGCGGTCACCGGCCCCTTGCCCTCGCTGGTGGCGAAGGCGCCGATGCACTCGCCCGCGGCGATCCGCGGCAGCCACTTCTGCTTCTGCGCCTCGGAGCCGAACAGCATCAGCGCCTCGGCGACGAAATAGACCGTCGAGGCGAACGGGATCGGCGCGCAGGCGCGGCCAAGCTCCTCCGCCAGCGCGCATAATTCGACATGGCCGAGCCCGAGCCCGCCGTAGCCTTCCGGGATCGCCGCGCCGAGCCAGCCCTGTTCGGCCACCGCGCGCCACAGCGTTTCATCATAGCCGCGCGCCGCGTCGTCGAGCACGCCGCGCACCACGCTCGCATCGCATTTCGCGGCGAGGAAGCGGCGCGCCTCCTCCTTGAGCATCTTCTGTTCGTCGGAATAATCGAAGTTCACGAGACCTCTCCTGACTTCTGTTTTCGCTCGTCCGCGGGGCGGCTTTACCGCGGCTGCATGCGGATCGCGCCGTCGAGCCGCACGTCCTCGCCGTTGAAATAGCCGTTGCGGATCATCTCCACCGCCAGCGCGGCATATTCGGGTGCGGCGCCGAGCCGCTTGGGGAAGGGCACCGACGCCGCCAGCGCCGCCTTCACCTGCGGCTTGGCGCGCGCGAGCAAGGGCGTGTCGAAAATGCCCGGCAGGATCGTGTTGATGCGGATGCCCTCGCTCATCAGGTCGCGCGCGATCGGCAAGGGCATGCCGATCACCCCGGCCTTGGCCGAGGCATAGGCGACCTGCCCCATCTGCCCTTCCTCGCCTGCGACGCTGGCGGTGTTGACGATCGCGCCGCGCTCGCCGCCGGCGAGCGGGTCGAGCGTCATCATCCCCGCCGCCGCGCCGACGATGCAGCGGAAACTGCCGATCAGATTGAGCTCGATCGTCTTGATATATTTGTCGATCGGATAGGGCTCGATCGCCCCGGTTTCCTTCGACCGCGCGACCGTCTTGTGCGGGCCGAAGCTGCCCCCGGCGCAATTGACCAGGATGCGTTCCTGCCCGTTCGCCGCGCGCGCGCTGGCGAACCCCGCGTCGACCGATGCCTGGTCCATCACGTCGACCGCGCAATAGGTCGCGCCGATCGCCGCCGCGGCGTCCGGGCCGATCTCCTCATTCTTGTCGAACAGCGCGACCTTCACCCCCGCCGCGCGCAACGCGCTCGCGGTGGCATGGCCGAGCCCGGAAGCCCCGCCGGTGACGATCGCCGCGATATCCGGTCCCAGCTCCACGCATCGCTCTCCCGTTTCTATTGTGGGATAACATTAGTTATGTAGAAATGCGCGTCAATAACCGCGGCAGGAGGGATGCGTGGATTATCAGACGCTGCTGGTCGAACGACGCGGCGCGGTCGACCGGGTGACGATGAACCGGGCCGATCGGCTCAATACGCTCGACGAGGTGATGATCGCCGAACTGGCGGGCTATTTCGATCGAATCGCCAAGGATCGCGATTGCCGCGTGATCGTGCTCAAAGGGGCGGGACGCGCGTTTTGCGCCGGGCTCGATCTCACCGCGGCGCAGACGGCAGCCAGCCCGCGCGATACGATCGACCGGCTCGCGCACCAGCGCAGCATCGCCGAGATCGTGATGAAGATGCGCTATTGCCCGCAGCCGATCGTCAGCCTGGTCCACGGCCCGGCATGCGGCGGCGGGTTCGCGATCGCGCTGGCGAGCGACATCCGCATCGCGGGCGAATCGGCGCGGATGAACGCCGCCTTCGTCCGCATCGGGCTGTCGGCGTGCGATATCGGGGTGAGCTATTTCCTGCCGCGGCTGGTCGGCGCGAGCGTCGCCGCCGAACTGATGCTGACCGGCGACTTCATCACCGCCGATCGCGCGCTGGCGACCGGGCTGGTCAGCCGCGCGGTGCCCGACGATCAGATGGAGGCGGCGGCCGCGCCACTGATCGAGGCGATGCTGACCACCGCGCCTTTGGGGCTTCGGCTGACCAAGGAATGCCTGCGAATGGCGATCGACGCGCCCAGCCTCGAATCGGCGGTGGCGATGGAGGATCGCAACCAGATCCTCTGCGCGTCCGGCCCCGATTTCGAGGAGGCGATCGCGGCGTTCTTCGAGAAACGCCGGCCCGAATATGGGGGGCGATGCTAAAGCGCGATCACCTCTCCACCGTTCGGGCTGAGCCTGTCGAAGCCCTGCACTTTTCTTCGTCGGAAGAAGTGCAGCCCTTCGACAAGCTCAGGGCGAGCGGTGGAGAGGTTGCGCGCTATCCCTCGCCTCACACCCGCATCGGCATCAGCACGTAGAGCGCGGGCGACTTGTCGTTCTCGCGGATCAGCGTCGGCGCGGCGGCGTCGGCGAGGTGGACTTCCACCAGATCGCCGTCGATCTGCCCCAGAATGTCGAGCAGATAGCGGCTGTTGAAGCCGATCTCGAACGGCGAGGAGACATATTCGCCCGACACCTCTTCCGCCGCGGTGCCGTTTTCCGGGCTGGTCACCGAGAGCGTCACCTTGTCGCGATCGAGCCCGACCTTCACCGCGCGGGTCTTTTCGGTGGCGATCGTCGACACGCGGTCGACGCCCTCCATGAAGCTCTTGGGGTCGATCTTGAGGATCTTGTCGTTGCCCGTCGGGATGACGCGCGAATAATCGGGGAAGGTCCCGTCGATCAGCTTGGAGGTGAGGATCGCCTGGCCGAGATCGAAGCGGATCTTGGTCGCGGACAACGACACCCCGACCGACCCGTCGACCTCGTCGAGCAATTTGCGCAGTTCGGCGACGCATTTGCGCGGCACGATCACGTCGGGCATCCCGTCGGCGCCGTCGGGGCGCGGGATCGTCACGCGGGCGAGGCGGTGGCCGTCGGTCGCCGCGGCCTTGAGCACCGGCTGCGCGCCGTCGCTGTCCGAAACGTGGAGGAAGATGCCGTTGAGATAATAACGCGTTTCCTCGGTCGAGATGGCGAATCGCGTCTTGTCGATGATCTGCTTCAGCGCCTCGGCGGGCATTTCGAACTGGGTCGGCAGCTCGCCCTCGGCGATCACCGGAAAATCGTCGCGCGGCAGGGTGCCGAGCGAGAAGCGCGCGCGACCCGCGACGATCGCCATCCGCCCGTCGGCGGCGGAGAGCGAGACCTGCGCGCCCTCGGGCAGCTTGCGCGCAATATCGAACAACGTGTGCGCCGAAACCGTGGTCGCGCCGGGCTGTTCGACCGTCGCGGGCACGCTTTCGTTGATCTGGAGATCGAGGTCCGTCGCCATCAGCCGCAGCGCGCCTTCGGGCGTCGCTTCGAGCAACACGTTGGACAGAATCGGAATGGTGTTCCTGCGCTCCACCACGGATTGCACATGGCTCAGCCCCTTGAGGAGCGTTGCGCGTTCGATCGTCGCCTTCATTCTATCGTCCCCCGGCCCGCCGGCAGAGGCCAGGGGCAGTTAAATTCACCCTAGCCAATGAAAAAGGGCCGGAGCAAGCGCCCCGACCCTTCTTTTCGGTGGATCGTTCCGTCTCCGGTCGATCCGCGATCGCGGTGCCGGCCGCTTCCCCACCCAATTCACCCGAAAGTTGCTGTCCGTTGGGTGGCGGATGAGGAATCGGCCGGCGCCGGATCAGAAGCGCACGCCCACGCCCGCCAGAATCTGGTGGCGATCGACGTCCACGTCGTAATTGTCGAACTTGCCGTAGTGCGAATAGCGATACTCGCCCTTGATGTAGGTGCTCGGCGTCAGATTGTATTCGAGGCCGGCACCGACGCGGTAGCCGTCCATGTTGCGATTGTCCTCGACGGTGGTCGACACGCCGTCGAAATAACGCGCGTTGATGCGGGCGTTGGTGTAGCCGCCCTTCACATAGACCATCGCCTGCGGGGAGATGACATAGCCGGCGCGCGCGCCGACATAGATGTCACGACCCGCGCGGACGCGCAGCCGGTCGCCGGTCTGGATCAGGTCGCTGGTGCGCGCCTTGGTGGTCGAGCCGGTGATTTCACCGTCGATACCGAGCACGACGTTGCCGCCGACCCGCGCGTCGTAACCGATCGCGCCGCCATAGGTGAAGCCGTCGCGGCCCTCGGTCGAACCGTCCGACCCGTCGCGCAGATGATCCCACCCGACCAGCGCCTCGACACGCGGACCCGAGAAGGGGGCCTGCTCACCCTGCGCCAGAGCCGGCGTGGCGAGCGCGGCACCGATCGAAGCGGCCGCAGCGGCGAAAACGAGCTTACGCATAAAAAACTCCATTCACTAAACCGTCCCCGAAACGATTGGGGGCGCGGCGGCTATTTGGGCGTTTCCGTACGGCTTTGCATGAACCTCAGATAAACGCGGAAATCCGTTGTTTTTGCGCCACAGGGGGTTGAATCGGACCGGGATTATTCCCATCGCGACGCGGGCGAGAAAGACGTTGCGCGGCGCCCCCGCGACGGTCCAAAGACGCCGTCATGGCAGCCAATCCCGCGCCGCGGCTCGGCCGCGATTTCATCGCCCGCCACGGCGAAACCGTGTTCAACGCCGCGCGCCGGCTGCAGGGCGATGCGCCGCACACCCCGCTGACCCGCGCCGGTTTTGCCCAGGCCGAGGAAATGGGGCGAGCGTTGCGCGCCACGCTCGGCGCACGGCCGAAACTGACCTTATGGGCGTCGAGCACCGGGCGCGCGCTGCAGACGCTGGCGATCGTCGCCGAACATCTCGAGCTCGACTGGCATGACGCGCGGGTCGATCCGCGGCTCGGCGAGATCGGGATGGGGAGCTGGGGCGGGCGCTATTATGCCGATGTCGTCGGGGAGGTCGGGCCGGTGATCGACGCGCAGGGGCTGTTGCGCCCCGCGCCGGACGGCGAGGATTATCCCGCGATCGCCGCGCGCGTCTCGGGCTGGCTCGCCGATACCGACAGCGATCCCGGCGACCGGCTGGTGATCATGCACGGCATCTCCAGCCGCGTGATGCGCGGGGTGATGACCGGTGCCGCGCCCGGCGCTTATGGCGCGCCGGTGCTGCCCGGGCATCCGCAGGGCACCGTGACGATGATCGAGGGCGGGCGCGAGTCGCTGGTGCATCTTGGCGCCGGCTACGCCCCGGCGTGATCGCCGCCGCGCTCCTGCTCGCCGCGGCGGGGGTCGAGGGGCGCACGACGCTCGGCGTCTATCAGAGCTGGGCGGCGTTTCGCGATGCCGCGCCGCGGCGCTGCTTCGCGATCGCCGCGCCGATCGGGGCGGGGGCGGCGTCGCGCTGGCATCCGTTCGCGAGCGTGCTGAGCCGCTTCGGCAAGGATCGGCGCGAGGCGGTGTTCATCCGCATGAGCGCCGCGATCCGCCCCGGCGCCGCCGTGACACTGGCGATCGGCGAGCGGCGCTTCACCTTGTCGGCGCGCGATTCCGCCGCCTGGTCCCCCGACGCGGCGACCGATCACGCGATTGTCGCGGCGATGCGCGGGGCGCGCAGCATGAGCGCATCGAGCGTCGCCGCCTCGGGGCGGCCGTTCGCCGATACCTACGCCCTCGCCGGCGCGGCGACCGCGATCGACGCGGCGGCTTTGGGGTGTGCTCCTTCTTCTCCCCTCCCTTGAACAAGGGAGGGGAGTAAGAGGAGGGGAGAAGGAGGACGAATCGTCCCCCGCTGGAAAAATGGCGCAAAGTCGATTATGTGCGCGGCCATGCAGACAGCATCGGCAGCACCCATGCCCATTCCGGGGCACATCGATCCCGTGCCCGTGGCGCGTGCCCTCACGCCGCGTAGCGACGGCCGCGTCGACCTCATGGGCCTGTCGAAAGACGCGCTGCGCGAGGCACTTGCCGACGCCGGGCTGGAGCCGAAACAGGCGAAATTGCGCGCCAAGCAGATCTG
This sequence comes from Sphingomonas sp., assembly GCA_017849555.1. Lineage (GTDB taxonomy): Bacteria > Pseudomonadota > Alphaproteobacteria > Sphingomonadales > Sphingomonadaceae > Sphingomonas > Sphingomonas lycopersici. Next base: position 105,328 of record JAFIGU010000055.1, read on the forward strand.
GCACTGGATCTACAACCGCGGCGCCACCGATTTCGCCGCGATGACCGATATCGCCAAGGCGCAGCATCCGTGGCTCGCCGAGCGATTCGTCATCGGCCGCCCCGAGGTGGTCGAGGCGCAGGTTTCGGTCGACGGCACGCGCAAATGGCTGCTCCGCTCGGACGACGGGCAGGATTATGAGATGGTGTTCATCCCCGATGCCGATCGGGGCACCCTGTGCGTCTCCAGCCAGGTCGGCTGCACGCTCAACTGTCGTTTCTGCCACACCGGGACGATGCGGCTCGTGCGCAACCTCACCGCGGGCGAGATCGTCGGTCAGGTGATGCTCGCGCGCGACGCGCTCGGCGAATGGCCGAGCCAGCCCGAGGGGCGGATGCTGACCAACATCGTGATGATGGGGATGGGCGAGCCGCTCTACAATTTCGACAATGTCCGCGATGCCTTGCGGCTCGTGATGGACGGCGACGGGCTCGCCTTGTCGAAGCGCCGCATCACGCTTTCCACCTCCGGCGTGGTGCCGATGATGGCGCGCGCCGGCGAGGAGATCGGGGTCAACCTCGCGGTGTCGCTCCATGCCGTGACCAAGGACGTGCGCGACGAGATCGTCCCGCTCAACCGCAAATATGGCATCGACGAGCTGCTCGCCGCCTGTGCTGCCTATCCGGGGGCGAACAACGCGCGGCGGATCACGTTCGAATATGTCATGCTCAAGGACAAGAACGATTCGGACGAGGACGCGCGCGAGCTGGTGCGGCTGATCCGGCATTATCGCCTGCCGGCGAAGGTCAATCTGATCCCGTTCAACCCCTGGCCCGGCGCGCCCTACGAATGCTCGACTCCCGAGCGGATCAAGGCCTTTTCGAACATCATCTTCGAGGCGGGGATTTCCGCCCCGACGCGGACCCCGCGCGGCCGCGACATCGACGCCGCCTGCGGACAGCTCAAGACCGCCGCGGAGAAGAAGAGCCGCGCCGAGCTCGACCGGCTGGCGGAGGAAAAGCTCGCCGCGCTCGGCTGAACTTCTGGCTTCAGAGCGTCGCGCTTTTAGTCGCGATCACGCTAAGTCTTCCCCTTTTGCTCCCGCGAGGGCGGGAGGCCAGGCTGGGTCCCCACCTTCGCGGGGACACAAGATGGGAACCACCAACCCGGCCTGCGCCGCGGTGGATCATATCACGAAGCCCTAATAGTCCGCCGGCGGCGGCATGGCCCGACCAGGCGAGGCTGACGACCGCGACCGCGGCAAGCGCGGTGAGCGGGACAAGCGTGCCGATCCAGCGCGCCGATCGTCCGAGCGCGGTAATGGTGACGAGCGCCAATGCGACGGTGCGGACGATCAGCGCGTGCCCGCTTGGGGTATCGGCCAGCAGCGTCGTCCTTATCGCACCGGGCCGCCCCGCCGGTCGTTGACGCGATGCATGTCGGTCGAGAACGACGTCGGCGGCCTCATAACCTCTCCGGGGTATTCGACGCCGGATACGCGGGCCGCACGCGCATCCCTTATCGGTTACGGTCCGATTGGCGACGAGGGATTTTTCGCTAGATTGCGTACCGGTCGGTGGAGGTGTGAGGAACGAATGACGAATCTCGATGGAATGCTGCAGCGTCTGAGCGACTTGCCGACCGACCCGCGGTTGGCGGCGATCGACGATGCGGTGATCGACGCGCTGGCGCGCCGCCGCACGCATGGCGCGCCGTTGCCGGGCAGCGTTTTTGCCATCGCTGCCGGGTTGGCGCTGACGATCGGTCTTGTCACGTCGTTGATCCCGGCGAGTGAAAGCCACGCGGCGACGATCAATCCGCTCGGCGCCTCGCCGGCGCTTGCCCCTTCGACATTGCTCGGGACCGACGGGTGAGCGATCGTCGGAGGCTGCTGCTGATCGCGCTGATCGCCTTCGTCGCCGCGATCGCTGGGGTGGGGATCGGTCGGGTGTTCATCACGCTCCCCGCGCCGGTGGAAAGCGAGCTACACACGCTGCTCCACCACCAGCTCAAGCTCGATAGCGCGCAGCAGGCGCGGATGGACGTGATCGAGCGGCAATTCGCGATCCGCAAACAGGCGCTTGAGCTCGAGTTGCGCGCGGACAATGCGCGGCTCGCCGATGCGATTCAGGCCGAGCACGGCTATGGCCCGGCGGTCGCGGCGGCGGTCGACCAGTCGCATCAGAAGATGGGGCAGCTCCAGAAGGAAACGCTCGAGCATGTCTTCGCGATGCGCGCCGTGCTGCGGCCCGATCAGGCGGTGCAGTTCGACGCGGCGGTGGTCAAGGCGCTCACGGCCGACGGACGGTGACACTCGATCTTGACGGCTGTTCGGATGGCGAGCTGGCCGCGCTCGCGCTCGGCGGGCGCCAGGCGGCCTATGGCGAATTGATGCGGCGCCACCGTGACGCCGTCTTCCGCCTGCTGCGCGGGCATACCGGCGATGCCGATGCGGCGGTCGATCTGACCCAGCAGGGGTTCATCGCCGCCTTTGCCGCGCTGCGCAGCTATGACGGCGCGCGGCCGTTTCGGCTGTGGATCGCGCGGATCGCGATCAACAAGGCGCACGACTGGAACCGCCGCCGCGCGGTGCGCCGGCTGCTGACCTTCGCGCGCCCGATCGACGAAGCGGTGGGGGTGGCCGATCCCGGCATCCCGGCCGATGTCCAGATCGACGACCGCCGCGCGCTCGAACGGACGATGCGCGCGATCGCGACGCTGCCGGTCAATCTGCGCGACGTGCTGGTGCTGCGCACGATCGAGGGGATGAGCCAGGCGGAAAGCGCCGCGGTGCTCGCGATCAGCGAGAAAGCGGTCGAGACGCGGCTCTATCGCGCGCGGGCGAAACTTATGGAAATGTTGAGGGATTAGCCCAGAGCATGCGTATCTGCCGGTAAGTTGGACACTGGGAAGACGCATGACGAATAGGGCAGTCCTCGATCGCCGGGGTTTTTTGCGAACGGCCGGGCTGGCCGGTGGCACGGCCGCTCTGGCGGCATGGATGCCCGCCTGGGCGAGCCCGGTATCCGCCGGGCTACCGACCGTATCGGGCGAGGACATTACGCTCCGCATCGCGCGTCAGACGATGACGATCGACGGCCGGCGGATGGCGGCGATCGGGGTCAACGGCACGATCCCCGCGCCGCTCGTCCGGCTCCGCGAGGGGCAGAAGGTGCGGCTCAACGTGATCAACGATCTCGACGAGGATAGCTCGATCCATTGGCACGGGCTGATCCTGCCGTTCCATATGGATGGCGTGCCGGGGGTCAGCTTCCCGGGGATCAAGCCGCGATCGACCTTCGTTTATGAATTCCCCGTCGTCCAGTCGGGCACTTATTGGTATCATAGCCATTCGGGATTCCAGGAGCAGCTCGGCCATTACGGCCCGATCGTGATCGATCCGGCGGGCGAGGATCCGGTGCGTTACGATCGCGAGCATGTGATCGTCCTGTCGGATCACAGCCGGCTGTCGCCCGAGGCGATCTTCCGCCGGATGAAGGTCAATCCGGGGCATTTCAATTTCCAGCGGCAGACGCTGGGCGGGCTGCTCGCCGGGCGCGACCAGCCGTCCAAGGACCGGCTCGCCTGGGGCGGGATGCGGATGGACCCCGCCGATATCTCCGACGTGTCGGGCGCCGCCTATACCTTCCTGGTCAACGGCCACGGCCCGGCGGACAATTGGACCGGGCTGTTCACGCCGGGCGAGCGGGTGCGGCTGCGCGTCATCAACGCCTCGGCGATGACCACTTTCAACGTTCGCATCCCCGGATTGCCGATGACGATCGTTCAGGCCGATGGGCAGAATGTCATGCCGGTCGAGGTCGGCGAGTTCCAGATCGGGGTCGCCGAAACCTATGACGCGATCGTCACGCCGACGGCGGATCGCGCCTTCACGCTGGTCGGCGAGGCGATCGACCGTTCGGGAATGGCGCGCGCGACGCTCGCGCCGCGCGCCGGGATGGTCGCCCCCGTCCCGCCGCTGCGCAAGCGCCCGCTCGCCAATATGACCGATATGGGGATGGGCGGGATGGACATGGGCGGCGGAACGGCCGCGCCGCGCGGGATCGACACGACCGCCGAGCAGAATGCCTCCGCCAAGCTTGCGACCGGCGCGGCTGAGGAGCCGATGCCGAAGATGGCGGGGATGGATCACGCCGCGATGGGCCATGGCGGCGGCGCGAGCGCCGGTGGGATGGATCATGCCGCAATGGGGCACGGTGGCGGTGCGGCGGGCGCCGATCACGCCGCGATGGGGCATGGCGGGGGCGGCGGCCACAGCATGCGCGACTTCGCCAATGCGCCGCAGGTCAAGCGCGATCCCAGCGTCCAGACGATCTCGCCGATGCCGGCCGATCGCACCGATTATCCGGGGCAGGGGCTGGAGGATGTCGGGCACAAGGTGCTGGTCTATCGCGACCTGATGGCGCTGGAGCGCAACCCCGACGTGCGCGCGCCGTCGCGCAGCCTCGATATCCACCTGACCGGCAATATGGAGCGGTTCATGTGGTCGTTCGACGGGGTGAAGATGTCCGACATGCACGATCCGATCCCGTTCATCGAGGGCGAGCGCGTCCGGGTGACGCTGATCAACGATACGATGATGGGGCACCCGATCCACCTCCACGGCCATTTCTTCGAACTGGTCACCGGGCACGGCGATCGCGCGCCGCGCAAGCACACCGTGATCGTCCAGCCGGGGGGCAAGGTGTCGTGGGACTTCACCGCCGATGCGGTGGGGGATTGGGCGTTCCACTGCCATTTGCTCTATCACATGGCGGCGGGGATGATGCGCGTCGTCAGCGTCCGGCCGAAGGGAGGCGCGGCATGACCCGGCGCGTTCCGCTGCTCGTGACGGCCTCGGTCGCATTCGCCCTCGCGGCGCTGTGCGCCGCCGCCCCCGCGACCGCGCAGGATCAGGCGATGGCGGACATGCCGGGCATGAAGGTGCCGGCGAAGAAAACCGCCACGCCCGCGCCGTCGTCGCCCGCCGCGCATCACGGGCATGACATGCAGGGCATGAATCATGCCGGGATGGACCATTCGGGGATGAACCCTGCGCCTGCGCCAGCCGCCGCGACGCCACAGGCCACGCCCGCGGGGGAACATGCCGGTCACGACATGAGCGCGATGCCCGCATCGCAACCGGCCGCGCCTGCGGGGGATCACGCCGGGCACGACATGAGCGCGATGCCGGCACCGCAGCCGGCCGCGCCCGCCGGGGAACATGGCGGGCATGATATGGCCGCGATGCCCGCGACGCAGCAGACCGGCACCAACCTGCCCGCGGGCGATGCGCCAGCGCCGGCACTGCCGGGCGATCATTATGCCGATCGCGTCTATTCCCCGGCGGAAATGGCGCGCGCGCGCCACGAGATGATGAAGGAGGAGGGCGCGCAGACCTTCTCGCTGATCATGTTCAACCTTGCCGAATATAATGCGCGCAACGGGCGCGACGGCTATCGCTGGGACGCGGAAGGCTGGTTCGGCGGCGACATCAACCGCTTCGTCGTCAAGAGCGAGGGCGAGGGGGCGTTCCGCGAGGGGGTCGAATCGGCCGAGATACAGGCGCTCTACAGTCGCGCGATCGGCCCCTATTTCAACCTGCAGGCCGGCCTGCGTTACGATTTCCGCCCGAATCCCTCGCGCACCTATGCGGTCGTCGGGGTCGAGGGCCTCGCGCCTTACTGGTTCGAGGTGGGGGGCAGCCTGTTCCTGTCGAACAAGGGCGAATTGCTCGGCCGGCTCGAAGGCTATTACGATCAGCGCCTCACCCAGCGCCTCGTCCTCCAGCCGCGCGTCGAGCTGGATTTCGCGGCGCAGGACGTGCCGGAGACCCGCACCGGCGCCGGCCTGTCGACCGCGGAGCTCGGGCTCAGGCTGCGCTATGAGATCACCCGTCAGTTCGCGCCCTATATCGGCGTCTCCTACGACGCCAAGGCCGGCCAGACCGCCCGCTATGCGCGCGCCGACGGCGAGGACCCAACCACCGTCAACTTCGTCATGGGGACGCGTATCTGGTTCTGATTCCGTCTCGTTGCTTAATAGTTGAAGGCCGAGGCACGGACCTCCTCCGTTCGCCCTGAGCCTGTCGAAGGGCTGCACTTCTTTCCGCGGAAGAAAGGGCAGGGCTTCGACAGGCTCAGCTCGAACGGCGTTGGGCGGCGATCAGAATTTCGCGGTCGCGGCGACGGTGAAATAGCGCCCCATGATCCCTGAGAAATAGGGCCGGGTGCCGTTGCCGAGCGGGGCGGGATAGGGCGGGGTGGCGTCGAACAGATTGTCGACGATCAGCTTCAGCCCGAAACGCTCGTTGACCTTCGCGCCGATCGTCGCGTTAAACAGCCACCAGTCGCCGACCCCGGTGATGTCGGTCGCATTGGGCGCGGCGTCCATGTCGAACCGGCCCTTGCCGATATATTGCGCCTGCAGCAGCAGGTTGAATTTACTGCCCTCGTAGCTGAGGTTGGCGGTGCCCGAATGGCGCGGATAGCCGATCGACCCGGCGACATGCTTGATATCGTCGGTGCCGACCTGCGTTTCGAGCGTGTCGCGGTAGAAATAATTCACCGCCAGCCCGATCGCCCCCGCATCGCGCACCCCGATGCGCTCGAGCGGCAGCCGGTAGGAGAGCGTCGCCTGCAGCCCCGCGCTCCTGGTGCGCGCGGCATTGTAGAAGCCCTCGCGGATCGTGACGATCTGGCCATTGGCGTCGCGGGTGAACAGGTTGCAGAACTGGTTGGGATAGCCGGGCGAATCATAGCAGGCGCTGAGGATCGACGGCCCGTCGAGCGTGACGATCGCATCCTTGAGCGTGATGTTGACCCAATCCACCGCGAGCGACAGCCCCGGCACGAAGCGCGGCTGGACGATCGCGCCGACCGTCCAGCTATCGGCCTTTTCGTTGCGCAGGTCGGCATTGCCGGCGACGGTCACCGGGATCTGGAAGCTGCTGAAATTGGAAATGAAGGTTGCCGGGTTGATCCCCGCCGCGACGCAATTCGCGCGGCGCACCGCCGGGTTCGGGCCGTTGGCGACGAAGCGCGTGTCGCACGGATCAGGGCCGGCCTCATAAGCGATCGAGGCGGGGTTGAACGCCTCGGTGATCGCGGGCGAGCGGATCGAGCGAGTAAAATTGCCGCGGAAGGTCACGTCGGGGACGAAGCCGATGCGCCCGCCCGCGCTCCACGTCAGGTCGCCCCCCGACAGCGAGTTGTGGACCCAGCGCGCCGATCCGTCGAATTCGAGCGTGTGCAGCCAGTTGAGGCCGTTCTGCGCGGTCACCAAAGGCGCGACGATTTCGCCGAACACCTCGTTGGTGTGATATTTGCCCGCGACCGGATCGACCAGGATCGAGCGGCCATAGGGCACGCGCGATCCATCCGGCTGCGGCTCGCCATAGTAGAAAGCGCCGGGGTCGAAACGGGTCCGTTCCTGGCGATGTTCGAAGCCCGCGACCAGCTTCACGTCATTGCCGAGCAGGCTGAACGCGCTGCCCTTGATATTGGCGTTGAAAACGATCTGTTCGTTGACCGAGCGCGGCGTCGCCACCGCGAAGATGTAGTTGCGCGCGGCCTGACTCGCCTGCCCCGAGCCGAGGATGTTGAGCGGGGCGCAGGTCGAACTGATCGTCTGGATCGCCGCATTCACCGCGCCGGGACGGCAGACGATATTGCCCGAACCGTCGACCACCACGTCGAGCGCGTTGCGGAAATTCTGCTCGACCAGCTTGTTCTGGCGGACATCCATCTGCGACCGGCCGTAGACCGCCGAGGCTTCCCAGCTGAAATCGCGCCCGCCGATGCCGAGCGTCCCGTCGAACCCGCCGACGAAGCGATAGGTCTCGACGGTCGATTCCGCGCGCCCGGTGGTGAGATCGGAAAGCGCGCGGCCGAGGTAGAAGACATTCTGCCCGGCGGGCAGATTGGCGGCGATCGTCGCGCGATCGGCGGCGCTGAGATAGGGGTTGTCGAGGCTGATCGCGATATTGCCGTTGGGCGAGCCGGCGGGGCCGAACAATGCCGTATTGTAATTGGGCTCGTCGATCAGGTTGACGCTCTTCGAATGGCTGTACCAGCCCTCGCCGAAGAAGCGCACGTTGTCGGTAAGCTGGTAGCTGAGCCGGACGCTGCCGAGATAACGTTCCGAATCGGTCAGCAGGTTCGATCGCGAGGGCATGTCGAAGCCGTTGCCGCCGCTGCTGATGAAGCCTTGACGCATCATCGTGCCGAGATCGAGCGGGACGAGCCTGCCGTTCGATCCGAACTGGAGCAGTTGCCCCGCGGCATTGCGGATTCCCGAGCGCACGGCGAGATAATCGTCGTCCGAAAAGGGCGTGCCGCCGGCGGTGAAGGCCGTGAAGCGCTGCCCCGGATAGACGACCTGCCGATAGGGCGAATTGAGCGAAGCGGGCGGGGTGCCGAAGAACGAGCCGCGCTCGGTCACGGCGCGGCTGCCCGCGGTCAGCCCGTCGCCGTGATCATATTCGCCCGACACGGTGATATTGCCGCGCCCGCCGGCGAAATTGGTGCCCGCGAGCAGGCTGAGCTGCTGTTCGGGGGCATCGCCGCGTTGCGAGACGCCGCTCTGCGCGCGGAGCTCAACCCCGGTATAATCGCGCTTGAGGATGATGTTGACCGTTCCCGCGATCGCATCCGAGCCGTAGATCGGCGCGCCGCCGACGGTCACCGTCTCGATCCGCTCGATCAGCGAGGTCGGGATCGTGTTGAGATCGACCTGCGAGCCCGGGCTGACCGGGCCGAAGATCGTCGCGGTGTTGGACGAGACGAAGCGCCGGCCGTCGACCAGCACCAATGTGCGCTGCGAGCCGAGCCCGAAGAAATCGACGAAGGTCTGCCCCGGCCCGAACGGCGATTGCGCACCGGTCGCGCTCGCACCCGGCGGGCCGAACGCGGGGATCTCGGTCAGCGCCTGGGCGACATTGGTATAACCGCGATTGTCGATCTCGTTCTTGCCGATCACCTGCGTCGGCTGGAAGGTATCGAACTGCGGTCGGGGAATGCGCGAGCCGGTGACGACGACGTCGGCGGGGGTGTCCTGCGGTGCAGCCGCAGCGGCATCGGATGCGCTCTGCGCGAGCGCCGGCGCTGCAGCGAGGAGCAACGCAGTCGCGCTGACGCCGCGCAGGATAACGGTACGGGCCGATGCCGTATTCATGACTAAACCTCTGTGAAATATGAAATTTACTGTCGGCCAGCGACGAACCGGCACTGCGCGCGCGATGCGGTTTGCGCGCGGGATCGTCTTTGACGGAACATCCTCAACGAATCGTTACCGCAGCGAACCGAGCCTCGGTGCACGCGGATTTAGCAATGGTGCTCGGACGGTGTCGGGGCTTCTTTTGTACCAGTCGAAGGTCGGTCAGTCGGCGTCGTCGAGCGTCACCGCGCGCGCCAGATCGGCGGGGGCGTCGATATCGGCGAGCCAGCCCGCCGCCGCCGCGACGCGCGCCGCGGTGGCGAGCAGGTCGCGCGCGCCGCGGTCGCCGGTTCGAGCGCACAGGTCCGCGAACGAGGATCGGCCGAACAGCGCGGGCGGCATCGGTTGTCCCGCGCGGTCCGATGCGACGATTGGGGCCTGGGCGGGGTCGAACCTCGCCAGCAGGGCGTCGAAATGCGTCGCCGGTACATTGGGCATGTCGCCGAGGCAGATCAGCGCGGCATCGACCGTCTCGGGCAGCGCGCCGATGCCGAGCGCCAGCGAATGCGAGAGCCCGCGCCCCGGCGCATCGTTGCGCAAGACATGAAATCCGCTGTCGTCGAGCAGCGCCGCGACGCGATCGTCGCTGCACACCGCGATCCGCGCGCCGAACCCGAGCCCCGCGAGCCGTTCGGCGACGTGGCGCACCAGAGGTTGCCCGCGCAGCTCGGCGAGCAATTTGTCGGCCGCGCCGAACCGGCGCGACTCCCCGGCGGCGAGGAGCAATGCCCCAACGCGCTCAGCCGCGATCATGCCCCGCCATAGCGTCGCTAAGCTGACGCAATCGCTGTTTGAGGATCTTGCCGCTGGCGTTGCGCGGCAGATCGTCGACGAAGACGATCCGCTTGGGGCGCTTGAACCCGGCGAGCCGCGTCGCGCAATGCGCCTCGACATCGGCCGCCGACACCTCGGCCCCGGCGCGGCGCACGACGAAGGCGGTGACCGCCTCGATCCAGCGCGGATCGGGCAGCCCGATCACCGCCACCTCGGAGACGTGCGGGTGGGTGTAGATCGCCTCCTCCACCTCGCGCGACGAGACATTCTCACCGCCGGTCTTGATCATGTCCTTCTTGCGGTCGACGATCGTGATGAACCCGTCGGCGTCGATCGTCGCGAGATCGCCGCTGTGGAACCAGCCGCCGGCGAAGGCGGCGTCGGACAATTCGGGCTGGCGCCAATAACCCGTCAGCAATTGCGGCGAGCGATGCACCACCTCGCCGATTTCACCCACCGCCACATCACGCATGTCGTCATCCACCACGCGGGTCAGGACGTGGAGCGTCGGGCGCCCGGCCGATCCTGGGCGGGTGGCGTGATCCGCCGGCCCCAGCACGGTCGCGACGGGCGCGATCTCGGTCTGGCCGTAGAGGTTCCATAGCCGGAGGCCCGGGAAGCGCGCCGCCAGCTCCTCGATGATCGCGACCGGCATGATCGACGCGCCATAATAGCATTTGGCGAGCGACGAGAGGTCGTGCGCGGCGAACAAGGGCGAGCGGAGCAGCGCGATCCACACCGTCGGCGGGGCAAAGAAGGAGGTGACGCGGTGGCGCTCGATCAGCGGCAGCACCTGATCGGGGGCGGGCGAGCCGGCGATCACGCTCGTCGCGCCCGACAAGAGCGCCGGGCCGGCCATCGCGTCGAGTGCGGCGCAGTGGAACAGCGGCAGCGCGTGGAGCGCCACGGTATCGGGGGTCCAGCCGCAATCGAACAGGCAGCTCTGATATTGCCACAGCACCGCGGCATGGGTGAGCATCGCGCCCTTGGGGCGGCTCTCGGTGCCGCTGGTGTAGATGATCTGGAGCAGATCGTCGGCATCGGCGCGGTCGCCCGGCGCGGCGCCGGGGACGAGCAGATCGCGCCAGCCGCGCGCGCCGGCCGGCGCGTCACCCTCGACGATGAAGGTCGCCTCGACCGTCGCGGGGTTCGCCTCGCGCGCCAGCGGCGCCAGCGCGGCGTCGACGAACAACAGCCGCGCTTCGGCATGATCGAGGATATAGGCGATCTCGCCCGCGCCGAGCATCACGTTGACCGGCACCAGCACCGCCGCGATGCGCGCCGCGGCGAAGCGGATCGCGAGAAAGGCGTGGCTGTTGCGCGCGAGGATCGCGATCCGGTCGCCGGGGGCGACGCCGAGGTCGAGCAGCCCCGCCGCCAGTTCGTCGACGATGCGATCGAACGCGGCATAGCTCCACGTCTCGTCGCCGAAGATCAGCGCGGCCTTGTCACCGTGGCGCGCCGCCGATCGACGCAGCATCAGCGACAACGACTGGGCCTGGGGTGATGTCACGCCGCGAATCCTCTCGTCACCGTCTTCTCCGTCGAGAAGCCGTGCCATCGCGCGGCGCCGGGGACAATCACGATCCGCGCCGATCGCCCCGGCGCCCTCGCGAAATGCGAGGGCGGTCATGCGGTTTTCTGAGGAAAATGGTGCTGCCGGTGAGGATTGAACTCACGACCTCAGCCTTACCAACGGGTATAGGCTTGTGCAGCCTGCTCCAGCCCATGGCACGATATCCCTATGTTTGCCGCATTATATCAAGAGGATAGTCCGTTCGAAACCTATCCTAATGTATCCGGTGGTATCCGGTGGTTCTCCTACGGCTTTATTACGTTGCGGCGCAGCCCAATCCACGTAATTTTTGCCTTCGGAGGTGCTCAATAATGGCCCGTAAATTGACCACTCACATGATCGAGACCGCTGCGCTCCCGAAGAGCGGCCAGTCCTTTCTCTGGGACGGCGAGCTCAAGGGATTTGGGGTTCGCGTGGCGTTTTCCGGCGTGAAGTCATATGTCCTTCAGTACCGCAGTCCTGACGGTCGCCTTCGCCGCATGGCCTACGCGCGGTATCCCGTGTTCACGGTCGACGAGGCTCGCAAAGAGGCGATCAGAATGCTTGCCGATGTGACCCGGGGCGTTGATCCGGCCGATGCGAAACAGGCGAAGCGTGCCGCTCCGACCATCGGCGATGTCTGTGATTGGTATCTTGAGGAAGCGGAGGCTGGCCGCCTCCTCGGCCGCCGGCGCATGCCGATCAAGCCCTCGACCGTTCGGATGGAGCGAAGCCGGATTGATCGCCATATCCGGCCGTTGATTGGGCATCGTAAGGTGCTCGGGCTGAAGCCGGCGGATATCGAGGCGATGCAGGCCGATATTGCAGCAGGCAAAAGCGCCGCTGACAAAGGGAAAGGTCGCGGGCGATCAACGACGGGTGGCGCCGGAGCTGCGTCACGCGTCATCTCGACACTGCATTCGATGTGTGAGCACGCGGTCCGCCTCGGCATCATCGAGAGCAACCCCGCCAGGGGCGCGCGGCGGATGGCCAGCAATCGCCGAACGCGCCGGCTGAGCGCGCTGGAGTTGGGTAAGCTCGGCACCGCCATGCGTGTGGCGGCGACGCGCGACGAGAATCTGACTGGTCTGGCGGCGGTGAGGTTGATAGCGCTGAGTGGCTTCCGATTGTCGGAAGCCCAGCAGGTTCAGCGCGTATGGATCGACGCCGAGTCTCAGGCGGTCCACTTCCCAGATACGAAGACGGGAGCCCAGGACCGACCGATCGGGAAGGCTGCGCTGGATGTGCTGACGTCGCAACCTGCGCTCGTGGCCTGCCCCTATGTGTTTCCCTCCGACTACGGGGACAGCCATTATAAGCAGGTGCCCGACGTGCTAGTCCGCCTCTGCGTCGCCGCCAGGATCGAAGGGGTCACGGCCCATACGTTACGCCATACCTTCGGGAGCATCGCCGGCGATATGGGCTATTCCGAACTGACCATCGCAGCCCTTCTCGGGCACGGAAAGCGCGGTGTGACACAAGGGTACATCCACATCGAAGAGGGCTTGCGTGAAGCTGCCGATGCGGTTTCGGCGAAGATCGCGGACTTGCTGGATGGGCGTGTCAGTAGCGTTCGAAACGACCGGGATGCGGCTCTCGATCGACCTCTTGCTGCATAGCATTGGGCGCGGATTGCGCACCATTCTTGAAGGCCAGCAGCTCAAATGGTCACAGACCGCGCGCATGCCGCGTGGCTACCGGCGCCAGGCAATCAGCACTTTGACCCTCCATTTGCCGTATAGGAAATGGCTGGGCCAGAAGGCGCCGAAACGCTAGACCATCTTCATCGGGGCGGATTCCGATCTGAGTGGAATTACGGGAAGGCGGCGTCAGGGGTGTGGATTGAATCGATCAAGATCGAAGGGGGTGCACTCGACGGCTTCCGACAGACGTTAAACCGAGGGCTCAACGTACTGATCGGCGGCCGCGGCACCGGCAAAAGCTCGGTAATTGAGCTGATCCGCTTCGGCCTTGGCTCGCCGGCCTCATCCGACGCGATCGGCAAGGAGGCTCTTGAACATGCGCTCGGGGTCCTCGGCGACGGCAAGGTCACCATCACTCTGACAAACGGCTCTGAACGAGTCGAAGTCACCCGGATCGCCAGCGACGAACATGATTTCCGCCCATTGGACATGGCCTCCCCGCTCGTATTCTCGCAAAAAGAGGTTGAGCAGATCGGTGCGAGATCGCACTCACGGCTTCGGCTCGTCGACGCTTTCCTCGGACGGGCTGGCTCCGCCAATGCGCGCAAGGCTCCACTACTCGCTCGCATCAAATCGCTAACAGCGGAGATCCGGAGTTTACTGGCGGAGATCGACGAAGTCTCCGAAAAGCTCCTTGTGCTCCCGAAACGGCAGGAAAAACTTGCCGAGCTGCAACAGCAAGGTGCTGCGCAGAGCGCGCGGAGCGCCGAACTCGAGCCGCTGCGCAAGCAGCTGGAAGAACTGACCCCGCGTGCCAATGCCGCCAATGTTCGAGCGGCCTCGATTGAGCGGTCTGCGGGAAAGCTGTCATCATGGACCGACGAGCTTGATATGGTGGCCGAGCGTCGACCGCTGATTGAGCCCTGGCCGTCGCAGGCGGGGTCCCCCGACCAGCTCGCGGACCAGCGCGCCCGTCAGGAAGTCGCGCTGCAGCGGCTACAGGAAGCAATCGTTGAGTTCCGCCAGATCGGTTCCCAGCTGGATGGTTTGCGCCAGACCGCTCACGAGGAGAAGGCCGCGGTTGAAACACAGGCGCGCGAAGTTCGCCAGAAGATCGAGGAGCAACAGAAGGGCGCCAGCATCCTCGACCGGCAGATCGCCGACCTCAGCCAGGAGATCGCCGCGTTGAGCTCGCTTGCCGATCTTCGCAAAGAGCGAACCGAGCGGATCGAGGCGCTCAACGCACAACGCCAGGCCGCACTCGACGAGATGCACGCCAAGTCACAGGTGTTGACCGAGGAGCGCCAGCGGATCGCGACCGGGTTGTCGGACGCGCTGGCGCCAGCAATCCGGGTCGTCGTCAATCCGCTGGCCGATTATCGGGGCTATCAAAGCGTCCTCAACGCGGCGCTACGCGGCAGCGGCTTGCGGTACAGGGACCTGGCCGACCGGATTGCCGAGACGTTCAGCCCGCAAGAGATCGCAAGCCTCGCGGAGCGCGGAGAGATTAGCAAGATCGGGGCGGCGCTCGAAATCAATGAGGAAAGAGCGCATCGACTTGCGGAAGGTCTGCGTGGCGATGCGGGGATCGACCTGCTGACGACCGAAGTGGGTGACGAGATCGGTATCGAGCTGCTCGACGGGACAAGCTTCAAGAGCACCGAGTTCCTGTCGATGGGGCAGCGATGCACTGCCGTGCTGCCGATCATCCTCCGGCATACCGAACGTGTGATCGTGCTCGACCAGCCCGAGGATCATCTCGACAACGCATTTGTTGTGGGTACGCTAGTCAAGGCAATCCGCTCGCGAGGATCCTCGGCGCAGACGATCGTCGCGACTCACAACCCCAACATCCCCGTGCTCGGTGGTGCCGACTGGATTGCGCATCTCGATTCCGACGGTGAGCGCTGTTTCGTGCAGGTCGCCGGCGAGCTTGACGACCATGCGATCGTCAATTCGATCACGACGATCATGGAAGGTGGGCGTGAAGCGTTCCAGCGTCGCGCGGCCTTCTATGCCGAGAGCGGCGCCTCCGATGACGCCTGAAGTACTCGGCCGCAAGCTCGGCTCAACCGATCCACGCGAGCGTCTCGAGGCCGCTCGCTTCTTGGTCGATAGCGCGCAGACGAGGCACGCCGGACAGATTGAGGCAGCGCTGGGCGTTGAAACAGTCGGTTGGGTACGTAGTGCTCTCCGGCGGGCGCTTCAGAAAGTGCGTCCCGATATGCCGGCTGCCACGGCGGCGGAGGCGTCCGAGCTGACTGCGGTTTACGCGGCGCAGATCTATTCCGACGCGCTTGAGACCACCGCGGCGCAGATCATTCACGAGATCGAGCCAATTCTCGGTTCGCTCCGCCTCTCGGCCGAAGCCGATGTTCCGAGTTTCGAAGCTTCCGACACGGCGCGCGGGCTCGATCGGCTCGACGCGCTGGTAGCCAGCCTTTCGCGCCTGAGGCGCGCCGCAAGCGCTCCAAAGGTCGAAGAGCTGGCGCTCGACCGCTGCATATATGCGTGGGTCGAAGAGGAAGCGGCGGGCAAGCCGGTCCGCGTCCTGCGCGCGGGGCCGCAAGACTGCACTGTCGAAGGGGACAAGGGACTGATCTGCCTGAGCTTCGTCAACGGGCTGCGAAACGCGATCGACGCGACAAAGGCGCTTGAGACCGAAAACGACAAATATCCTGACATCACGGTCAACTGGGGCGCGACCGATATCGATGCCTGGGTGGCGATCGTAGACTCGGGCGTGGGCTTTCGGGGGAATGTTGCGCGCGCCTTCGATATCGGATCAACGACCAAGGCAGGCCATCTCGGCATGGGCCTCGCGACGGCGCAACAAGCGATGACCTCCATGGATGGCAGCGTCCGTCTGATCCCGGGTGAGCGTGGCGTGCGGTTCGAGATGCGCTGGCCTAAGGCCGGGGCTTAGCCGTGCGCATTCTGCTTGTTGAGGACAAGCCCGACTTCGCCGCAACGATCGACAAGGCGCTCCGCGCTGTGGACGGCTGCGACGTCATCTGGCGGAAGAGCAAGACGAGCGCGCTTGCGGCGCTCGCCGATGAACCGTTTGACGTCGTGCTTCTCGACCGGCGCATACCCTCCGAGGATGGCGTGCTCGATGACGACGTGAACCATGGCTGGGACGTGTTTCAGTCGATCCGGGAGACATTGCCAGGGACGTCGGTCTGGTTTCTGACCGGGACGGAGGATGCCGATTTCTCTGCCGATGTGCTGAATGATTTTGGCCGCAACGGCGACATTCATTCCTGCGGCCGCGAAGACTCGATCTATCGTGTGTTCTGGAAGCGTCGCATAACGGATTGCGTCGCGGCTGCGAAGACATTCCGCGCCGACGTGCAGCGAACCGAGCAGATCAATCTCAGCCAGGTCGGCGAACCCGTCAATCTGCGACCCGAGGAGGAGCGGCTGCTCAAACTATTTGGGCGCCGGCACGGCGGCGTCAGCGTCGAGGTGAGACCCTTGACCGGCGGCCTGTCGGGCGCCCGCGTCCTGCGCGTTACCGTTCGCAATGCTGCCGGCCAGCCCATCGTGACCTCGATCGCCAAAATTGGCGCGTTCGAGGAGATTGGGGTTGAGCGCGCCCGCTATCACGGCGAGATCGCTCGCCTGATCCCGGGATCCATCCCCCAAGTTACGGGTGACATAACGCTTGGCGCTTCAGGGCACGCCGGCATCTTCTACGGAGTTGTCGGGAGCGAGGTCACCGATTTGTTCGCCAAGCTCTCCTCCGACCCTGACGGTGGCGCAGCAGTGCCGAACCAATTGCGCGCCGCCCAGGTGCCCTGGTTCGCCGCGCGCGATGGTGAACGTGTGCGCGTGGGTGCCATTCGACGCCGCCTGATCGGCGATGTCGCGCTCGCAAGTGTCGAAGGCGACCTTCAGGGCATCGACATCGGAGCAGTCGAACTGCTTGAGATCGATGTTTTGCACTGCGTCCAGCATGGCGATCTGCACTGTGCAAATATCCTCTTCGATGATCGTGGTTTGCCCATGTTCATCGACTATCCCGAGACTGGCCGCACGCTTGCAAGCCTGGATCCGATTGCTCTTGAGTTGAGCACCATCTTCCATAAGCACGCGCCCGATCGCGGGGGCTGGCCGAGCGAGGCGCAGGCCCTCGACTGGCAGGATGTCGGGGCCTTCGCGGCCGGCGCGCCGTTTGAGGCTTATCTGCGAGCATGCCGCGATTGGGCTACGGCCGTAGCGGGCTCGCAGGCGGAGATCCTAGCGGTCGGCTATGCCTATTCTCTACGGCAGCTCAAATATGACGACACCGACAAGAATTTGGCCCGCGCAATTATTCGCGGCTGCATCGCCACGTTGACCGGCGTGGCTGTGTAACGCCGGCGCCTGATCGCTGCGCCTTAGGCAACAGCGTGGCGGCGAGAGATGCGCAAATCCAAGAAATTTTAGAAACGCTCGATCCTCAGAGCGCGAGCGTCCGCTGCTGGGCACCAGCCCTAACCTCTTCGACCAAAAAAGTCCTTGCCGGCGGCGTCACCAACAAATCGACTTCGGGGAAGGTCAGATCGAGCCAGTGCTCGACCTGGCGGCGATAGATGATCGCGCCGTGGCGCTCCTGATAGCGAGCCACCTCTGGATTCGCGGGTACGGTCACGACACGGTAGCTGAGCGGCCAGTCGCCCATTGCCGGCTCCCATATGCCGGCGAGATAGAAGTGGTTGCCGTCGTCGAGCGACACGCGGAAGCGCTTCTTGCCGACCAACATATGGAATTCGCTTGCTGGAACCAGGCAGCGGTGGCTCGGAAACGTCCGGCCCTCCGCGCGGACGAACCGGTAGGAATCCCCGCCACTGAAGCGTGGATCGGAACCCCACGTCGCCTCGATCATCTCTATTTCGCTGGCATCGTCGGGATTTCGCCGGATGATAGCGCGACGGGCGCCAAGTGGCGCGTGCGAATCAAAGGGTGTTGGCTCCATGGATAGAACATAATAGGAACGATGATGAGTCGCAAGAAAGGCTGAGCGGACCGGTGTGCAATGATTATCGCCTGGAGGTGGATATCGCCTCGATCGCCGAGGATTTCGACGATCTGAAGATCAAGATTAAAACACCCGAGGGCACGCCGAATGTGGCCGCCCGCGAGGATATCAAGATCAGCGACACCGCGCCGATCGTGCGCAGCGCGGAAGGCGAGCGTGGCGCAGGCGAGTTGGTCAATCGGAAGTGGAGCTGGCCCGGCCCAGGCGGCAAGCCGGTGTACAACTTCCGCTCCGAAGGCCGCGAGTTTACCAGCGGGCGGTGCCTGATCCTCGCCGATGGGTTCTATGAGTTCACCGACCCGCTACCGGGACAGAAGCGCAAGACCAAATGGCTCTTCACACTGAAGGACCATGAATGGTTTTGCATCGCCGGCATCTGGCGGTCCCATCCGCAGGCAGGCGAAGCCTTCACGATGCTGACCATGGAGCCGGGCGAGGACATCAAGCCCTACCATCACCGTCAGATCATCCCGCTCGCGCGGCATCAGTGGGCGGACTGGCTGGATCCTGAGGTGCCGGCCGCTGATGTATTGAAGCCGCTGCCAAAGGGGAGCCTGACAGTAACTCGCGTCTTCCCGCCGCTCTCGGCAGAACCGGCGTTGCTCTGACGATGACCGACGCAGCCTCGTTGGACCGGTTTGTCGAAGCCCAGACAACCGCCTATTCCGGTGCGCTCGCGGAGATCCGTCGTGGCGCGAAGCGCTCGCACTGGATGTGGTACATATTCCCGCAATTCGGCGGGCTGGGGCACAGTGCGACGGCGCTGCATTTCGCGATTCGGTCGTTGAGTGAGGCTCGGGCCTATCTCGATCATCCCATGCTCGGCGCGCGCTATCTCGAGTGCGTGACGGCGCTCCAGGATCTGCCAATCAGCAACCCTGTCGCGGTTTTCGGCGAGGTCGACGCGATGAAGCTCAAATCGTCGCTCACACTGTTCGAAGCAGTGCGGCCGTCCCCGCTGCTTGCTGCGGCTCTCGATCGCTGGTTCGACGGCGAGCGCGACGACAGGACCCTACGGCTTCTAGGCAACAGCTGACTCCGCTTGACGAACGCTGCGATGAAGCGGAACATAAAGCGAACATGTGAGTCGATGCTGACAAATGCCCGCCCTATCTTTCTCTCCCGATCGGACGAGGTCCGAGCAAATCGCTGCGCTCCGCGCGGAGCTGGAGAGTGCGCGTGCGCTGCAAGGCCCACGCCTGCCCTTTGATATCCCCGCTCTCGACGACAGGCTGGCCAATAACGGGCTGGATGGTGCCGGCCTACACGAAATCGCGGCGGCATCGGCCAGGCTCAACGATGACGCTGCCGCGACGCTGTTCATAGCGGGCATCGCCGCGCGCTTTGCCGCCGACCCCGGCCTTACCGTGCTGTGGGCGCTGACGAAGTTCGACCTGTACGCCCCCGGCCTAGAGCAGGCCGGGCTTGGCCCCGCCAAGATACTCTACGCCCAAGGCCGGAAGGACGCCGAGGTTCTCGCGCTTGCCGAGGATGGTCTTCGCGATGGCTCGCTCGCCTGCGTGATTGCAGAGGTGAAGGCTGCCGATCAGACCGCGACGCGCCGGCTTCAGCTGGCCGCTTCAGACGGCAAGACCCCGATCCTCCTCTACCGACGACATCGGTCGCGCGGGCGCTGTCCGCTTGAAGCGCCGTCGTCTGCCCTGACGCGCTGGCGTATCGGCTGCGCGCCATCGACGCCGCTGCCCCATGCCGGCATCGGCCGTGCCCGCTGGTCGATCGAGCTCGTCCGGCAGCGGGGCGGCAACCCTTTTTCCCTCGAACTGGAGGCTTGCGATGCCAAGGGTCGCCTCGCTCTGCCTGCCGCAACTCGCCATCGAGCGGTTGCGGCGGTCGCAGCGTCCAGTCAGGCCGCCTGAGGGGCGTCCCACTCCGGTAGTGCCGCCTTTGCTGCCGGCGATCGACGATGATCCGGGTGCCTGCTCGGTGCCGCGCGGCGGCGGCTGGCGGCCCGGCGCCCGCTGGGCGCGGGACGGCGTACTCGGGCGGCGTTCCCAGGCGGCAGACATTGAGGCGCTGCCCGCGCATCAACAACCAACCATGCGCGAAATGGGTCGCCGCAGCGAAGCCGCCGAACATCCGTTCAAGGCGATGCCACCCGATGAAGGCGCGCCCGGTACGGCACCGCTGCCGCCTCCCACATGGTCATCACTATGGGGGCGTCCGACCATCTTGATCACGCGCATCGGCCAGCGCGATGTCGTGACCTCTGCCTGTCGCCAAGCGCTCGATTTGGGCCTGCGACCCGGCATGGCGACGGCACATGCCCGTGCGCTCGTGCCGGACCTCGATGTCCGTGATGCCGAACCGGACAAGGATCGGGCCTTTCTCGACCAGCTCGCGCTACACGCTGTCGCGCGCTGGACGCCGAGCGCCTGCGTCGCTGCGCCTGACGCGCTGTGGCTTGACCTCACCGGCACTACCCACCTGTTCGGCGGCGAAGCGCGGTTTTGCCGCCGCCTGCTGGCCTTCCTGCGCCGGCTCGGGTTCACCGCGACGGTCGCGATCGCAGGGACGCCCGGAGCGGCCCATGCGCTTGCCCGTTACAGTGGCGAGGCGGTCACGATCCTTCCCGAGGGGTTGGAGACACAGGCGATCGCGGATTTGCCGCTGTCAGCGCTCCGACTCACGTCCGAGGCGCTCACCGCCGCAGGACGTTTTGGCCTCGAACGCATTGCCGACCTTTATCCCATGCCGCGCGGCCCGTTGGCTAAGAGGCTCGGCATTCACACCGTGGAGCGGCTCGATCAGGCGCGCGGGAGCCTTGCGGAGCCGATTACGCCGGTCATTCCGTTCGAGGCGCCGCTTGCCGAGCGGCAGCTGCTCGAGCCGATCGGCACCGCAGAGTCGATTAGCCAGGTCATCGCCGATCTTGTCGACGATCTTGTCGGCGTTCTGCAGGCGCGCGGCCTTGGCCTGCGTACGGCAATTCTCACGTGCCTGGTCGTCGATGGCGGAGAGCAACGGATCGGGATCGGGACGGCGCGGGCGACGCGCGACGCCAAGCACCTCAAGCGGATGCTGGGCATGCGCATCGAGCGCATTGATCCGGGTCTCGGGATCGAGGCGATGAGCCTAGCCGCGCCGCGCGTCGAGGCGTTGGCACCCCAAGCGCTCGACGCCGGCTTTGGCGAGGAGGGCCGTGCGCCCGATCTCGCGCCGCTGGTCGATCAGCTGGGCGGCCGGGTCGGCGAGCAGGCGCTGTTTCGGCTCGGCGCGGTCGAGAGCGATGTCCCCGAGCGCGGATTTTGCCGGCTTGATCCGCTGGCTGAGCCAGCCGGGTGGCCGGCATGGCGGCGCCCCGCGCGGTTGCTGCGCCGTCCCGAGCTGCTTTCGAATGTGGTTGCGCTGCTTCCCGACCATCCGCCGCGACGGTTCAGCTGGCGCGGCTCGGCCTATCGGGTCGTGGCGGGCGACGGACCCGAGCGCATCCACGGTGAATGGTGGCGCAATGCCAAAGAGATGTGGGCGGTGCGCGACTATTTCTGCGTCGAAGCCGAAGGCGGAAACCGCTTCTGGATTTTCCGGCGAGGCGACGGCGTCGAGGCGCCGACGGGCGATCTCAGATGGTACCTGCACGGGCTGTTCGGTTGATGGCCACTTATGTCGAACTTCAGGTGACGAGCCATTTCTCCTTCCTGCGCGGCGCTTCCTCGCCCGAGGAACTGTTTGCCGCTGCCGCCCTGCTCGGCCAAGGGGCGCTCGGCCTTGCCGATCGCGGCAGCGTTGCCGGCGTGGTCCGTGGCTGGGACGGCCAGAAGGCGACCAATGTCCGCATGATCCCCGGCACCCGCGTCGATCTCGTCGATGGACGGGCGCTCCTGCTCTATCCAACCGATCGGATCGCTTGGAGCCGGCTGACCCGACTGCTGTCGATCGGCAAGGCGCGCGGCGGCAAAGGGTTCTGTATCCTCGAATGGAGTGATCTCGCGACGCATGCCGAGGGGCTGGTGGCCATTCTTGTGCCCGACATGCCGGATGCCACGACCGCAGTCTGGCTAGCCGAGCTGCGCGTGCTGTTCGGCACGCGTGGCTATTGCGCGCTGTCGCTGCGGCGGCGGCCCGATGACATGACGCGGCTGCACGCGCTTGATGATTTAGCGCGATATGCCGGGGTCCGCAGCGTCGCGACTGGAGACGTCCTTTATCACACGCCCGAGCGTCGACCGCTCCAGGACGTGATGACGGCAATCCGGGAAAAGACGACGATCGACGCGCTTGGTTTCCGGCGCGAGCGGTTCATGGACCGCAATCTGAAGTCCCCTGAAGAAATGGAACGGCGGTTTCGGGATTTTCCCGATGCGATCCAGGCCAGCGCCGATATTGCCCACGCATGCCGGTTCGATCTCGGCGAGATTCAGTACCAATATCCGTATGAGCAGGTGATGGAGGGGCGGACCGCGCAGGAAGCGCTGGCTGCGCTCACCGAGGCGGCGGCCGCAACCAAATTTCCCCAAGGCGTGCCGGGACGATACCGTCAGCAGATCGATCATGAGCTCAAGCTGATCGATCAGCTCGGCTACGCGCCCTATTTTCTGACCGTCAACGCGATCGTCGCGGAAAGCGTGCGGCGCGGCATCCTCTGCCAGGGGCGCGGCTCGGCGGCCAACAGCTGTGTCTGTTATTTGCTTGGCATCACCTCGATCGACCCGATCCAGCATGAACTGCTGTTCGAGCGGTTCGTATCGGGCGAGCGCCGCGAGCCGCCCGATATCGATGTCGATTTCGAGCATGAGCGGCGCGAAGAGATCATCCAGTGGATCTACGAGACCTATGGCCGCGACCGCTCCGCGCTGACTGCGGTCGTCACCCGCTACCGCACGCGCGGCGCGGTCGCCGAGGTCGGCAAGGCGCTGGGGCTGCCGCGCGACCTGACCAAGATGCTGACCGGCCTGGTCTGGGGCTGGTCGATGGATGGCATTCCGCAGGAGCAGATCGAGAGCCTCAACCTCAATGCCGAAGACCATCGCCTGAAGCTGACGCTCGATCTCGCGCGCCAACTCATCGGCACGCCCCGGCACCTCTCGCAACATCCCGGCGGCTTCGTGCTGACCCAGGACCGGCTCGCTGACCTCGTGCCAATCGAGCCCGCGCGCATGGAGGATCGCCAGATCATCGAGTGGGACAAGGACGATATCGACGCCCTCAAATTTATGAAGGTAGACGTCCTCGGCCTCGGCATGCTCGGCTGCATGAACCGTGCCTTCAACCTGCTGGAACAGGAAAAAGGCATCAAGATAACCATGGCCGACCTGCAGGACGACGATCCGCAAGTCTACGCGATGATCCAGAAGGCCGATACGCTCGGCGTCTTCCAGATCGAGAGCCGCGCGCAGATGTCGATGCTGCCGCGAATGAAACCGCGGGAGTTTTACGATCTGGTCATTGAGGTGGCGATCGTGCGGCCGGGGCCGATCCAGGGCGATATGGTCCACCCGTATCTTCGCCGGCGTGAGGGCAAGGAGAAGCCTGAATATCCCAAGCCCGAGCTCCGTGCCGTGCTTGAGAAGACGCTCGGCGTGCCGCTTTTCCAGGAACAGGCGATGAAGGTCGCGATCGTCGGCGCTGGGTTCACCGCGGTCGAAGCCGATCAGCTGCGCCGGGCGATGGCGACCTTCAAGCTTACCGGCGGCGTCAGCCATTTCTATGACAAGCTCGTCGGCGGCATGATCGCGCGCGGATACCCCAAGGACTTTGCCGAGCGCACCTTCAAGCAGATCGAGGGGTTCGGCTCCTATGGCTTCCCGGAAAGCCACGCCGCTTCATTCGCGAAGATCGCCTATGCATCCTGCTGGATGAAGCATCATCATCCCGATGTGTTTTGCGCCGCACTGCTCAACGCTCAGCCAATGGGCTTCTATGCCCCCGCGCAAATCGTCCGCGATGCCCGCAACCATGGTGTCGAGGTGCGGCCCGTCTCGGTGAACGACAGCCATTGGGACTGCACGCTCGAACCGACCCGCGGGCTCACCATGGCAGTGCGGCTTGGCTTCGGCCAAGTGCGCGGGCTCGCCAATGTCCATGGCGCCGCGATCGTCGCGGCCCGTGGACCTGGCCGCTATGACAGTGTCGAAGAGGTCTGGCGCCGCGCCGGTACGCCGCGGGCAGCAGTCGAGCGGCTGGCCGAAGCCGACGCCTTTCATTGCTTCGCCGAGGACCGCCGCCAGGGTCTGTGGAAAGTGAAGGGTCTTGGGGAAGCCCCGCTGCCGCTGTTCGCGGCCGCCGACGAACGCGAGCAAGGCTTCTCGCCCGAAGGTCATGAGCCGCATGTGGCATTGAAGCCAATGACGGCCGGCCGGGACGTTGTCGAAGACTATCGCTCACTTGCATTATCGCTACGCGGACACCCGCTTCAGTTCCTGCGCCAGGAGCTCGACGCCATGCGGATCGTGCGCTGTGCCGATCTGGCCACGATCCGAGACGGGCGCAATGTCGAGGTCGCCGGCGTCATCCTCGTCCGCCAACGGCCGGGCTCCGCCAAGGGCGTGCTCTTCGTGACGATCGAGGACGAAACGGGGGTAGCACAGGGCATATTGTGGCCTGACAGGTTCGAGATTTACCGCCGCCAGGTCATGTCCGCGTCGATGATCGCGATGCGCGGACGCCTCCAGAAGGAAGGCGAGGTCATCCACATCATCTGCGACCGCATCAGCGATCATGACGCGATGCTGCGCTCGATCGGACGGATGGACTTTTCGGTGGCGCCGGGTCGCGGCGACGGCGCCTCGCACGGCGGCGGACCTGATCCGCGTGATCCGGGTTTCCCGCGCGGCCGGACGCTTGCCTCGCCGCCGTTCGGCACGGTTGCCGAACAGGAGGAGATCGTCCGGATCCGCAGCCATGACTTCCATTGATGCAACGAGCGAGCGCACCGTGGGGACGATCGATCGCGCGCTCAATGTTCTGCGCGAGGCAGCCGCTGCCAAGGACAAGGTCCAAACGCGCGGCGTGGCCCTGGCGCTCTGGGTTTTGCGTGGCCACTGTCCGGCTGAATGGCTGGTCGCTTTCTGGGATGCGGCCGGATCGGATCATGCGATCGGGCGAAGCCAGGGACTGCACGCCGCGTACAACGGAATCGTGCGTCAGGTGCGGACCAGCGGCGGGCTTTCAAAGGAGAGCTGCGATGATCGCCTGTCCCGGTGAAATGGCGCGGGCGCTTTCCTATATTGGAGCCTTAACAATGACATCCGCACGGAAGAGCCAAGATGGCCAATGGCTGGGCGCCCGACGGCGCCGTTCAGGAACAGATCGAAGACAGCCTCAAGGATGCGCTGGCGAGCGCCCGCGCGCGACTGCCTTCAGGCGAGGGTCTCGACGAGTGCGAGGAATGCGGCGAGCCTATCCCGCCGGCGCGCCGGCAGGCGCTTCCTGGTGCTCGTACCTGCGTGGCCTGCCAGTCGGTACGCGACAAGCGCCCGAGCTATTCCGGCATCAACCGCCGGGGCAGCAAGGACAGCCAGCTGCGCTGAGGCATCGCGCATGAATTACCGGGGTTTTCTTGCCGCGCTGGCGGCGTGCCTCGCCTGGGCCTCACCAGCTCACGCCGATCCTTGCGAAGCTCCGCTTCCTTCCAAGGGCAGAATCTTCAGTGGCGTCGTCCGCTATGTCGGCGATGGCGACGGACTGTGCGTCGGTCCGGCAGGCCAGCCCCGCGCGTGGATCGAAGTCCGTCTCGCCGACTTCTATGCGCCCGAACTGAACGAGCCCGGCGGTCGCGACGCGAAGCGCCGTCTCCAGCGGACGGTGATGGGCAAGAGGCTGGTTTGCCGCGCAGACCGGCACAGTTATGATCGCGTCGTAGCGAGCTGCACCTTGGAGGGACGCCCGCTCGGCAAGCTCCTGCGCGATGCTGGCGGGGTCGAGGCTGGGCGCGGCTGGCCAAGATGACCGCGATGTTCGATCTGTTCGACGAGCCTGTCGTCGCCGGCCTCAGAAAGCGAGATGAGTTCATCACGGCGGAAGAAGAAGCCGCCCTGATTGGTCAAATCGACGCGGTGGATCTGAGTCCATTCAAATTCCAGCAATGGACCGGCAAGCGGCTGACGCGTTCATTCGGCTGGAGCTATGATTTCGAAAGCGGCCGCTTCGCGCCGACTGATCCCATTCCTGACTGGCTTGCACCGATCAAGGCGCGTGCGGCCCGGTTCGCTGGCCTTGAGACTGACGATCTCGTCCAGGCACTGCTGATCCGCTACGATCCGGGCGCCGGGATCGGTTGGCATAAGGACCGCCCGGTCTTCGAGCATGTCGTAGGCCTCTCACTCGGCAACGTGGCGACCCTGCGGCTGCGGCGCCGAACCGATCGCGGGTTCGATCGCGCCAGTGCCGAACTTGCGCCACGCTCGATCTATCATCTGTCCGGCGAAGTGCGGCATCACTGGGAGCACAGTATCGCCGCGATGGACCTGCCGCGCTGGTCGATCACATTCCGCAGCCTCTCCGAGAAAGGCCGGAGAGCATGAGCGCGCGTCGCGCGCGCAACTATCCGAAGACGCCGGATGGGCGCTATTTCGTCGTTAGGGGACGGTTGTGGCGCACCAGCAATCCAGCGCTCACGCCCGAACAGCGCGAACGGCTGGTCAAGGCGCTGATGACAGCGCGGCGATCAGTCGCGACCGCGCGACGTGATGGCGACGACGTGGCAGAAGCTGCAGCGCACGCAGCGGTCGATCGCGCAAAAGTGGCGCTGGGCGAGCGCGGGCCCGTCTGGTGGACTGACGGAGCGCCAGATCTGAACCGGCACATGGCGCGGACCACGCCCTACGCCGATTGGTTCGCCGGCTTGGACTGACGCCGCTTCCGTTTGGGCTTGTCGGAAAGCTCGATCCACACTGGCGCATGATCGCTGGTCTTCTCCCAGCCGCGCACATGGCTGTCGACCTGGGCGTCGGTCAGTCGGTCGGCAAGCGAGGGGCTTAGCAGAAGATGGTCGATCCGGAGGCCGGCATTGCGGCCATAGGCATTCCGGAAATAATCCCAGAATGTGTAGATCGTCTCATCGGGGTGGATAGTGCGCAGGGCGTCGGTCCAGCCCTGGCCGGTCAGCCTGAAAAAGGCGGAGCGCACCTCGGGCGCAAAGAGCGCGTCATCGAGCCAGCGCTCGGGTTTGTAAACATCGCGGTCGGTCGGCATGACGTTGAAGTCACCCGCGAGCATGACCGGTAAGCCGCTTTCGAGCAGGCTGGCCGCGTGATCTATCAGCTTGTCGAACCACGAAAGCTTATAGTCGAACTTCGGGCCTGGCCGGGGATTGCCATTCGGCAGGTAGAGGCCGCCGATCAGGATGCCATTGACCGCCGCCTCGATATAACGGCTCTGGGTGGCGTCGGGATCGCTGGGAAGGCCGCGCCTCGTCTCGTGAATCTCGCCGACGCGGCTGAGCATGGCCACGCCGTTCCAGCTCTTCTGGCCGTGCCAGATCATGTCATAGCCGAGGTCGCGGATGGCTTTTTCCGGGAATTTCTCTTGCGGCGCCTTCAACTCCTGCAACACGACGATGTCCGGCTCAGCTTCGGCAAGCCAGCGCAGCAACACCGGCAAGCGGCCGTTGATGCCGTTCACATTGTAGGTGGCGATCTTCACAGGTCGGGCAGCACCTGATCGGCGCGGCCCCAGCCGATAAGTGCTTTCGACGCAGCGCGCTTCACCAGCTCCTTGGCATCGCCGATATGGAAATGGGACGGCTTGTCGATCGTCTCCATCTCCTTCCACGTGATCGGCGCCGCCACCGGCGCTTCAGGACGGGCGCGCACGCCATAGGGCATGACGGCAGTCGCCCCGCGCTGGTTGCGCAGATAGTCGACGAAGATACGCCCCTTGCGCTGCGCCTTCGGCAGCGCGGCGGTAAAGTTATCCGGATCGCTTTGGGCCACCGCCTGCGCCAAGCGATGGGCAAAGTCCTTCACTTCGGGCCATTCTGCCTTAGGCACGAGCGGCGCGATCACATGGATGCCCTTGCCGCCCGTCACCATCGGGAATGTCTCCAGCCCGATTTGCTGCAGAATCTCGCGGAAGTGAAAGGCGGCTTTGCGCACGGCTTCGAAGTCGAGACCTTCATCGGGATCGAGGTCGAAGACCAGGCGGTCGGCCTTTTCGACATCCTCGATGCGGGCGCCCCAACCGTGAAACTCGATCGTGCCCATCTGGACGCAGGTCAGAAGCCCGTCGGCGGTGTCGATATAGAGATAGGGTTCTTCGTGGCCGTCCTTTTCGAGGATGCCGACATGTTTGACCGTTTCACCGAAACTCCCGGCATCATGCTTCTGGAAAAAGCATTTCTTGGCGCGGCCCTGTGGGCAGCGCACGAGGCTGATGGGACGGCTGCCGACCCACGGCAGCATGACGGGAGCGACGGCAGCATAGTAATCGGCAAGCTGACCTTTGGTGATGCTTGATTCCGGAAAGATTACGCGCTCGCGGTTGCTGACCTTGACGCTGGAAACAGCCGGCTCGGCAATGGTGCCGATGGGTGCCTCCGTCTCGAGCACCACCGCCTCCGGCTTCTTGTCCTCGCGCAAGCCGAGATAGCTTGGGTGCCGCAGCGTGCCCTCGTTCGTCATCTCGGTATAGGCGATCTCGGCAACGAGCCGGGGCTTGATCCAATGCGCGCCCCGGACTTCCGCGCGCGGGGCTTTCACGGTCGGCTTATCCTGTGCGAGCGGCCGCATCAGTCCTATCAGCTTGAACAGTTCGTCGGTATTGAAGCCGGTGCCGACTTTGCCAGCGTAGCGCAGCTCGCCGCCATCGTGGATACCGAGGATCAGCGAGCGGAACGAGCGCGACTTGTCCGACGGAGTCCAGCCCACGACGACAAATTCCTGGCGCTTGATGCACTTCGTCTTGAGCCATCCGCCCGACCGTGAGCCGATGTAGCGGCCGTCGGCGCGCTTCGAAATCACGCCTTCAAGCCCTGCATCGCAGAAACTGTGCAGCAGCTGCTCACCATTGCCGACGATGTGGTCGGAATAGCGGAGACGGGCGCTGCCCTCAGGAAGGATGTAACGAAGCTTCTGCTTGCGCTCGACCAGCGGCAGGTTCGTCAGATCCTCCCCGTCAAGCGAGAGGAGGTCGAAGGCAATGAAATCGATCGTGGCCGGCGCACCTTTGAGCGCGCCTTGCAGCGCCTGGAAGCTCGACCGGCCGTTTTCATCCATGACGACGGCCTCACCGTCGATGAGAGCGGCCCGAACCTCAAGCGAGGAAGCTTCGTCGACTATGCCGCCAAAGCGGTCCGACCAGTCCAGCCCGGATCGGGTGTAAGCGCGCGCGCCGCCATCGCCTACCGCCACCAGCAGGCGATAGCCGTCATATTTCATCTCGTGCAGCCAGTTCGAACCCGTGGGTACGGTGTCGACGAGGGTTGCGAGCTGAACGGGTTGAAACGGTGGGGGCGCAAGTTTGCGAGCCGGCGCGCTTCGCATCACCGGCTTCGCTGGAGTCTTCTTCAAAGCCGCGCGCGCCATCCCGCGCTCAGGAGCACATGTTCATGAAGGAGAGACTCCCTGTCGGAGGAGTCGTTCCCGCTCGGCGCTATTTCAGCTTCTGCGCGGCCGCGTTGAGCTTCTCACGATCGTTGCCGACGCGTTTGATCAGATCCTGCGCCTGATCTTTCGAAATGCCGTGCTTGCGGGCGAAGTAATTCACTTCATAGCCTTCGCCGCCGGCAACCTGACGACGGTCGGATCCGCCGCGCTTCGATTTATTGTCAGCCATATCCATTCCTCCTGACCGCTAGAATCCGCGAGAAATCACGAAGTTCCTCACCGGCGCGCGGGGTCACCAGGGATCGCGACGGGTGGAGGTACGACTGCCATCACGCTCCGGCGTCCCGGTCCGAAGCGCGGACCTGCGACGATACGACTCGAATGACTTCCAGCGCGCTTGTTACCTACCGAGCACGCATCGGTGGCAGCAATTGCTTACCGCCTCGGTGCTGCAGCTGGTTGGTGACCTACCCTTGTCTAGCCGTCGCTGGCCGTAGGTACGATCGACACTGAAAGCTGTTGTCCGCGCCGCAAAAGCGCATTCTTTACCTGTCTCCGACGCCGCCGGTGCGGCTCGAACCTACGGAGACACACCTTGTGACACAGCCTTCGGCCATCGTTCACGCTCGCAGCACCGCCATGCTGCGGAGCGCGCTGGGCCCGGCAATCGCCGGATGGCTCGACGAGCCTCAGGTGGCGGAGATCATGCTCAACGCCGATGGGCGGTTGTGGATCGACCGTCTCGATGGCGGCATGGCGGCGACCGAGGAACGGCTCACTCCTGCGCAGGCGGAGCGCATCATCCGGCTGGTCGCGCATCATGTCGGCGCCGAAGTGCACCGCAGTTCACCGCGAGTCTCGGCGGAGCTGCCGGAAGGCGGCGAACGGTTCGAAGGGCTGTTGCCGCCGGTGGTGATGGAGCCGGTATTCTCGATCCGGCGTCCGGCAAGCCTGCCGCTGGCGCTCGCAGATTATGTCGCTGCTGGGACGATGACCGGCACAGCCGCCGCGTATCTCGCCCAGGCAGTCGAATCCCGCGCCAATATTCTCGTCGCCGGCGGCACCTCTACAGGCAAGACGACGCTCACCAACGCGCTGTTGGCTGTCGCGAGCGCCGGCAACGACCGTATCATCCTGATCGAAGACACACGCGAGTTGCGCTGCGACGCCGCCAATGTGGTGGCGCTGAGAACTGCGCCCGGCGTCACCATGACGGACCTCGTCCGTTCGAGCCTGCGTCTGCGCCCGGATCGCGTACCGGTTGGAGAGGTGCGCGGGCCCGAGGCGCTCGACTTGCTCAAAGCCTGGGGCACCGGCCATCCCGGCGGGATCGGTACGATCCATGCGGGCACCGCGAGCGCCGCGCTCCACCGGCTCGAGCAACTGATCCTCGAGGCCATCGCCCATGTCCCCCGCGCGCTGATCGCGGAGACGATCGACGTGATCGCGGTGCTGACCGGTCGTGGCGTGGAGCGCCGCCTGTCTGAGCTCGTCCGCGTCGAAGGGCTCGCCCCCGACGGCAGCTACCGAATTCTCCCGCTCATCCCAGCCCAAGGAGCCGCATCATGAACCGAATAAAGACCATCCGCCGCGTCTGCCTCGCCTCCGTCGCAGCGCTGTACGCAATCCCCGCCTGGGCGGGTGGATCGGGCATGCCCTGGGAGACGCCGCTGCAGTCGATCGTCGACTCGGTCCAGGGTCCGGTCGCCAAGGTGATCGGCGTGATCATCATCGTGATCACGGGGCTGACGCTGGCATTCGGCGACACGTCGGGCGGCTTCAGGAAGCTGATCCAGATTGTGTTCGGCCTGTCGGTCGCCTTCGCCGCCTCTTCCTTCTTCCTGAGCTTCTTCAGCTTTGGCGGCGGGGCGCTGATCTGATGCCGGAGGATTTGCCTGGCTTCGCGGCGCCCGTGCATCGGGCGCTCGCCGAGCCAATCCTGCTTGCTGGCGCGCCCCGTGCGCTGGCGATCGTCAATGGCACGCTCGCAGCGGCGATCGGGATCGGCCTCAGGCTCTGGATCGCCGGCCTCGTGATGGCAGTGGTCGGACACGGTCTCGCCGTGTTCGCCGCGCGACGCGACGCGCAAATCCTTCCCGTCGCCCGCCGCCACATCGCGCTTCCCACTCTTTTCGAAAGCTGATCCCATGATGTTCCTGCGTGAACATGCCCGCCGCGCGTCGCGGCTCTCTGATTTCCTGCCATGGGCGGCGATGATCGCCCCCGGCATCATCCTCAACAAGGATGGCAGCTTCCTGCGCGTCGCACAGTTTCGCGGTCCCGATCTCGACAGCGCCACCCAAGCCGAACTGATTGCGACCTCGGCTCGCCTCAACAGCGCGCTCAAGCGGCTGGGCACTGGCTGGGCGATCTATGTCGAAGCGCAGCGGACGCCCACTCCCGGCTATCCTGCATCGCAAGGATTTGCCGATCCGGTTTCGACGCTGATCGATGAGGAGCGGCGCGATCTGTTCGAAGGCGGCGACGTCACCCAGCCCAATTTCACCAGCGCCTATTATCTGACGTTGCAATGGCTGCCGCCGGCCGACGATACGTCGAAGGCAGCGTCGCTGCTCTACGAAGGTGGCGCACAAGCGGTGGCCACTGCGGCCGATCATCTCGACGATTTCGAGCGCGATACGGGACGCGTGCTCGACATGATCGAAGGCGTGATGCCCGAAGCGGCATGGCTGAGCGCAGCCGAGACGCTCACCTATCTTCATTCGACGATCTCGACCCACGATCAGCGGATCGCGGTGCCTGAGACACCGATGCACCTCGATGCGCTGCTGGCGGATGAAGTCCTGGTCGGGGGACTTGCGCCGCAGCTTGGGTCCAAGCATCTGCGCTGCCTGTCGATAACAGGCTTTCCGGCCGCGACCGTGCCGGGGATGCTCGATGAGCTGAACCGGCTCGGGTTCGCCTATCGCTGGACGACGCGCGCGATCTGCCTCGACAAGGTGTCGGCGCAGCGCATGCTGACCCGCATCCGCCGGCTCTGGTTCTCCAAGCGCAAGAGCCTGGCCGCGATCATCAAGGAGGTGCTGACCAACGAGGCGAGCGTGCTGGTCGACAATGATGCAGCCAACAAGTCGGCTGAGGCCGACGCGGCGCTGCAGGATCTCGGCGCCGATATCGCTGGCTATGCCTATGCGACCACTACGATAACGGTGCTGGGCGACACGCCGCGCGACGCTGATCTCAGGCTTCAGGCGATCGAGAAGATCGTCCGCGGGCGTGATTTCGCATGCATCGCCGAAGGGCTAAACGGAATTGAGGCGTGGCTCGGCTCGCTGCCTGGCAACCCCTATGCCAACGTCCGCCAGCCGCCGATCTCGACGCTCAACCTCGCGCACATCATGCCGGTTTCGGCGGTGTGGGCGGGCCAGGAGCGCGACACGCATTTCGATGCGCCGCCGCTTTTCCATGCGCGGACGCAGGGCGCGACACCGTTCCGCTTCTCCCTGCATGTCGGCGATGTCGGTCACGAGTTGATCATCGGCCCGACGGGCTCGGGCAAGAGCGTGCTGCTCGCCTTCATGGCGCTCCAGTTCCGGCGTTACGACGGCGCGCAGATATTCGCCTTCGACCATGGCGGGTCGATCCGCGCGGCGACCCTCGCCGTCGGCGGCGAATGGCATGATCTGGGCGGCGCGCTCGGGGGCGATGCCGCGCCGGTTTCGCTGCAGCCGCTGGCACGGATCGACGAACCTGACGAGCGCGCCTGGGCGGCGGACTGGCTCGGCGCCATCCTCGCCCGCGAGGACTTCGCGATCACACCCGAGGTCAAAGAGCATCTGTGGACTGCGCTCGGCAGTCTCGCCGATGCGCCAGTGGCGCAGCGCACGCTTACTGGCCTGACCGTGCTGATTCAGGCCTCTGGCCTCAAGCGCGCTCTGGCGCCCTATACGCTCTCTGGCCCGTATGGCCGTTTGCTCGATGCCGATGCCGAGCATTTCGGGGAAAGCGATGCACAGGCGTTCGAGACCGAGGGACTGGTCGGCACGGCCGCGGCCCCGGCGGTGCTCGCCTATCTGTTTCACCGGATCGGGCGTCGCCTTGATGGGCGACCGACGCTGATCCTGATCGACGAAGGTTGGCTCGCGCTCGATGATCCGCTGTTTGGCCGCCAACTCAAGGAATGGCTGAAGACGCTGCGCAAGAAGAACGCGAGCGTCATCTTCGCGACGCAGAGCCTCTCCGACATCGAGGGATCCGCAATCGCACCGGCGATCATCGAGAGCTGCCCGACGCGGATCTTCCTTGCCAATGAGCGCGCACTCGAGCCGCAGATCGCCGGCATCTATCGCCGGTTCGGGCTGAACGATCGCCAGATCGAGATCATCGCCTCAGCGACGCCCAAGCGCGACTATTATTGCCAGTCGGCTCTCGGCAACCGGCTGTTTGACCTCGGCCTCGGGCCGGTTGCGCTGGCATTCGCCGCTGCCTCATCCCGATCCGACCTCAACGCGATCAACATTCTGCTCGAACGCCACGGCCCCACCGGTTTCGCCGAAGCCTGGCTGCACCATCGCGGTCTCGCTTGGGCGGCCGATCTCGTGCGCCAGCCCGTAACTGCCTCCAACCCCGAACAAGAGGAGATTTCCGCATGACGTCCCGTTTCTTCCGCCCGCTCCTGATCGGTGCCAGCGTGCTCAGCCTTGCCATCGCCGTACCGGCATCGGCGCAGCTCAGCGTTTATGATCCGACCAACTATGCGCAGAATGTGCTGCAGGCGGCGCGCGCGCTCCAACAAATCAACAACCAGATCACATCTCTGCAGAATCAGGCCCAGAGCCTGATCAACCAGGCGCGCAACCTGACCTCGCTCCCGACCAGTGCGCTGTCGGGAATACGCCAGTCAATCGACCGTACCCGGCAATTAATCGGGCAGGCGCAGCAGATCGCTTATAATGTCCAGGATATCGACCGGGTGTTCGACGCGCGTTATCCGGCCGGATCGCTCACCGGAACCTCATCGGGCGCGTTGGTCGAGAACGCGGAAACGCGCTGGCACGATGCGGTGGCGGGGTTTCAGGATTCGCTGCGCACCCAAGCGACGATCGTCACCAATCTCGGCGACACGCGTAGCCAAATCGATACATTGGTGACGGCTAGCCAGGATGCGACCGGCGCGCTGCAGGCCGCACAAGCGGGCAATCAGCTGGTTGCGCTCCAGACCCGCCAGCTTGCCGACCTGACGGCGCTGATGGCGGCGCAGAACCGCGCGGCGAGCATCGCAGCGGCGCGCGCCGCGGCCGATGAAGCACAGGGCCGCGAACAGACCAAACGCTTCCTCGCTCCCGGCCGCGGCTATGTCGCGCATGATGTGACGCTGTTCCGTGACTGAGGACCAGGCAAAGCCGGTGCGACGTCCGCGCGCCGGGATTGGCTGGCGGTCGGCCGCGGTCGCCAGCGGCGTGGGCGCGCTCGGCGTCATTGCGCTGGTTGCGCTCGCCGATCCCGCGCCGCAACCGCCGCGCTTCACGGTCGAGGACATCCGGAAGGTGGCCGAAGCCGTCGCGGTGGATCCGCTACGGGCCGAGCTGAGCCGGTGCCGGGCGTTGCCTGCCAACAGTAATGACGCTCGGTGCGCCGCCGCCTGGGAGGTGAACCGGCGGCGCTTCATGGGCGAGAGCCGCAGCTACGTCAGGCCGGTAGAGCCGCCGCCGATCGAGCCTGCGCCATCCGTGTCCTCGGAAGCCGCATCGGCGGCGCCCACCGACATCCCGACGCCGGAGCGCTGAACCATGGAAGGCACAGGCGTCATCGATCGATTTCTCGATCTCTTCGCGCGCTACATCGATTCCGGCTTCGGTCTGATCCACGCCGATGTCGGGTTCCTGGCGAGTTCCCTCATCGTCATCGACGTGACGCTGGCGATCCTGTTCTGGACCTGGGGTGAAGGTGAGGACATTGTCGCGCGGCTGGTGCGCAAGACGCTGCAGGTCGGTTTCTTCGCATTCCTGATCGCCAACTGGAACGGCCTGGCGAAAATCATCTATCTGAGCTTTTCGGGCATCGGCCTGAAGGCGGCCGGATCGGGCAACCCGAACGATCTTCTCCATCCCGGCAAGATCGCGCAGATCGGCATCGATGCGGGTCAGCCGCTGCTCGACCAGGCCTCGCTACTGGTCGGGCCGGTCGGCATCTTCACCAATTTCGTCCAGATCGCGGTACTGCTGTTGGCCTGGGCGATTGTTCTGCTCGCCTTCTTCATCATCGCGATCCAGCTGTTCGTCACCCTGATCGAGTTCAAGCTGACAACGCTCGCCGGCTTCGTGCTGGTGCCATTCGGTCTGTTCGGCCGCACCGCCTTCCTTGCCGAGCGTGTGCTTGGCAATGTCATGGCGACCGGCGTCAAGGTGCTGGTGCTGGCCGTCATCATCGGCATCGGGTCGACCATCTTCGATGAGTTTATCGCCGATTTCGGCGGTGTGCCGCCGACGATTGAACAGGTTGTCAGTCTCGCACTCGCGGCGCTCACCCTGCTTGGCCTGTCGATCTTCGGTCCCGGCATCGCCTCCGGCCTGATCTCGGGCGGCCCCCAGCTCGGCGCCGGCGCCGCGATCGCAACCGGCGCCACGGTCGCGGGCATCGGCACGGCCGCGACGATGGGCGTCGCCGGTGCCGCGGGGCTCGCCAGCCGCGCGGGCTCAGCCGCTGCTTCAACCCTCTCCCGGTCCACCGGCTCGCCCAACTCCCCCGGGGCTGGCGGTGGATCCCCATCGACGCCACCCGCTCCCCCGGCGCCGACGGGCGGCGCTCCGACGGTTCCCCCGCCGTCCGGAGCGCCGGGAGATCTTGGCACGCCTGCGGGCAACGGCGGCGAAGCGGCAACCTCGCCAGATGCATCGGCTAGCGAGGCGGACGTAAAAGTTCCGGCAGAACTTTCGGCGGGACCGGGCGCGAACAGCCCAGCACCGTCGGCTGCGGCAACGTCCGAAGCGCCGGCCTGGGCCAATCGCATGCGCCGCCGTCAGGCGGTGATCCAGGGCGCGACGCTCGCCGCCCACACGCTCCGCTCGGCCGACCATCATGGCGGCTCTGCTCACATATCGCTGGAGGATCGCTCATGAAACCGTTCCGCCGTCCCTCGTCGCGCTTCGGCCGGGAACCCGTTCCAGAAACTCCGTACCAGCGGGCCGGCCAAGCGTGGGACGATCGCATCGGCTCCGCACGTGTGCAGGCGCGCAGCTGGCGACTGATGGCTTTCGGCGCTACCGCCTTGATGTCGCTATCCGTCATCGACAATCTGCGCCTCAGGTTCGGCTCGCATATCGTGCCCTATGTGGTCGAGGTGGATCGGCTGGGGGCCGCGCGTGCCATCGCGCCGCTGACGTCCGATTACCGTCCGACCGATCCGCAGATCGCGTGGCATCTCGCCCGGTTCATCGAGAATATCCGCTCGCGACCCGCCGATCCGATCGTGCTCAGACAAAATCTCAGCGCGGCCTATGACTTCACGACCGAGCAAGGAACGGCTGCGCTCAACGATTATGCGCGCGCCAACGACCCGTTCGCGGACCTCGCCGACAAGCAGGTTTCGGTCGATGTGAAGAATGTCGTCCGGGCATCGGCTGACAGCTTCCGCGTCGCCTGGGACGAGCGCCGCTACGAGCGCGGCCAGCTCACCGCCACGACGCACTGGACAGCTGTGCTGACGATCGTCGTTCGCTCGCCGACCGATGCGGCGACGCTCAGCCGCAACCCGCTCGGGCTCTACGTCCACGCCATCAACTGGTCCCAGGATCTCGGAGAATGACTATGCGCACACTGTTGTTTGTCACGCCCCTCCTCATGTCGGCGATGCCGGCGCTTGCCCAATCCACGCCCCGATCGGTCCGTCCCGTGGCGACAGCGACCGAGGCTGCGCGGGTCAGCCCGCGTCCCGCCGGCTGGCAGGGCGCAACGCAGCTGTTCGTCTATACGCCAGGCGGCCTTTATCAGGTCTACGCCGCGGTGGGCCAGGTCACCGATATCGTGCTGCAGGAAGGCGAGGCGCTCTCGGACACCGGCGCGGTCGCCGCCGGCGACACGGTCCGCTGGGTGATCGGCGAGGCGGCGAGCGGAAGCGGCGCCGGTCGCCGCACGCATATCCTCGTGAAGCCGACCGATCCGGGCCTCAGGACCAACCTCGTGATCAATACGAACAAGCGAACCTATCATGTCGAGCTGCGCTCGACGCCGGCGACCTATATGGCGAGTGTCGGCTGGTCCTACCCCCAGGATGAACTGATTGCGTTGCGCGCCCAACAAGACGCCGCCGCGGCGGTCACCGAAACCCGGGTCCAGGCGGGTATTGATCCAGCGCGTCTCAATTTCGCCTACCGTCTGACGGGCGCCAATCCGCCATGGAAACCGGTGCAGGTTTTCGACGATGGCTCCAAAACCTATCTGCTGTTCCCTGAGACGATCGCACGGGGCGAGCTGCCGCCGCTGTTTCTGATCGGTGAGAAGAGACAAGCCGAACTCGTGAATTACCGGGTGTCGGGGCGCTACTTCGTGGTCGACCGGTTGTTCGCTGTCGCCGAGCTGCGTCTCGGAACGCGAAAGCAGGAGATCGTCCGGATCGAACGGACGCGATCGCGGGAGCTTGGCAAGTGAGCCCCCAGAACGATCTCCCACCCGATGCGGCCGGTTCCGGAGCGCCGATCGCAACGCGCGCGCAGGCGCCAACGCCGCGCCGCCTGTCCCGCAAGGCGCTCGCCACGCTGGCGGGCGTCAGCGCGTTCGCTGTTGCAGCGGCGCTGGGCTACAGCCTGTCGACCAGCCACCGGACCGGGGCGCCCCAAGAGAGCGTTTCCGTCAACCGCGGCCAGAGCGACGCGCTCGCTGACGCGCCAAAGGATTATGGGGATGTGCCGCGGGTCGCCTCGGCTGCAATCGGTCCGCCTCCAGCGACCACCGAGCCCGTCACGACACCACCTTTGTCCGGCCCGGCGACGACGTCCTCCCCGATCGATAATGGAGCGAGCGCCGAACGGCAGCGGCGTCGCCAGAGCCGGGAGAGCGCGCGGGCTAGCAAGCTGTTCGCGGGAACAAGCGAGGGCGCTCGCGCCCCGACGAGCGGCAGCGAAGCGGCCGTTCCTCCTTCCGGGACATCCAGCGCGGATCAGGCGCGGCCAGGCGGAACCGCCGACGCACAGGATCGCAAGGCGGCGTTCGTGGCCGGCACCACGCGCGAGCCGACGGTGAACTCCGGCAGGCTGGCGGCGCCGGCGAGCCGTTTCGTCGTCTCAGCCGGATCGACGATCGCGGCGGCCCTGATCACAGGGTTGTCCTCCGACCTTCCCGGCCAGGTCGTGGCGCAAGTCACCGAGGAGGTATTCGATACGGTGAGCGGTCGTGCGCGGTTGATCCCGCAAGGGACAAGGTTGATCGGCGTCTACGATGCGCGGGTGAGTTACGGCCAATCCCGCGCGCTGGTCGTGTGGACGCGACTGATCTTCCCAGATGGCCGTTCGCTGGACCTCGACCGGATGGTGGGCACGGATGCCGCAGGTCAGTCGGGTCTCGTGGACCGCGTCGACAACCATAGCGGCAGGCTGCTCATGGCCGGGTTGCTGTCCACCATGTTCGGCGTGGGAGCCAATGCAGCGACGGCGGGTGGTGGCGATAATAATGACATTGCCTATGCCATTCGTGAGAGCGCAGGCCGATCGGTAGAGAGTGCGGGTGACA
The DNA here is from genome assembly GCA_017849555.1 of Sphingomonas sp. Classification (GTDB taxonomy): domain Bacteria; phylum Pseudomonadota; class Alphaproteobacteria; order Sphingomonadales; family Sphingomonadaceae; genus Sphingomonas; species Sphingomonas lycopersici. Next base: position 144,703 of record JAFIGU010000055.1, read on the forward strand.
AGATCGTGGGACGGCAACTTGATGTGCAACCGTCGATTACGATCCGACCTGGCGCGCGGGTGCGCGTGTTGGTGAGCCGAGACTTGGTGCTCACGCCATGGACCGGAGGCTGATCCGCCCGTCGCGTTCAGTCAGGACGCGGACGCTCGCTCTCCATGACGATGTGAAGAGCCTCGATGGCATGGTCGAGATAGTTCACGACGATCTTCTCGGCCGGCGCGACCAGCATGCCGCGAGCAAGATCGATGAGCCGCTCAGCTTCGTGGCGGCGATCGCTGGTGGTGGTTGGCTTGTCAGGCATGGCAATCCGCAATGATGATATCGCACGCTCACGATAGCGAATAGGAACGATCGTTCCTAGAACGATCGTTCCGACGCTGTGATCTAATGGCGGATGGACCTCAAGGAAATTCTGTCGACCAACCTGCGTCGAATCCGGAACGAAACCGGCCGTACGCAAGAGGAGATGGCACACCTTTTGGGGATCAGTTCACGCTATTTGGGGTCGATCGAGCGTACCAAGGTCTCGCCGAGCGTAACTTTGCTTGGGAATTTTGCGGAAGCGCTGGGCGTCAGCCCATGCGATCTCATCACGACTAAAAGAAGCAAACGCTAGAGTTGCGAAGACCCGATCGAACCATATTTGCGGACGCATAGAAGCAGCCGGTGTCGAAGAGGGTTACGGTCGTCACGGGGCCAAACCGCTTCAATCGACGCAAGCGCGTTTTCGTCAACGATCGGTCGGAAGGCGATGCCCTCGCGCGGCACCGCGCCGGATGTGCAGATGATGGTGGCGCCCATGCCCAGTCTGACCATGTCGAGCAGCGACGCCGTCGAGACATCATGCAAGCTACACTCGAAGGGTTGTTCACCCATCCGAGAGACAACCGTTCGATAGGTCGACATGTCACCGCGGTGCGCTTGGAGGACGATTGGCAGAGCCGAGATATCGGCCCAGCGGAGGCTGTCGTTTGCGACAAGTGGATGATCGTCAGGGAGGGCGACGCACATGCGCTCATCCCACAGGCGTTCCTGCATGTTCGGTCCGCCCGACAGATTGGGAAGATGCGGGGCGAACATGATATCGATTGTGCGCTCGTTGAGCTGACGGTGAAGATCGTTGGCCGACGCCTCGACAAACCGAAGTTCAACGTCGGGTCGAGATTCGCGAAACTCCGCGACGCCTTTGTTGAGCGGACCGCTCGCGAGCCCCGAACAGAAACCGAGGGTCAAGGATCCGGTCACGCTTTGAGCGATGGTGATCGCACGCTCGATCTGGGTGTCCACCATGAAGAGCAGCAGCTTCGCCTTGGGAAGGATGGCTCGTCCCATCAATGTTAATGCGACGGGCGATCCGCGGCGGCGTTCAAACAGGTCGCCGCCGTAGACTTCCTCCAGTTTGGCGATCGTCTGGCTGACGGCTGGCTGGCTCACGCCCAACTGCCGGGCCGCTTCAGCAAAGCTACGGGTCTCGGCGACCTTGAGAAAGGTCTCGAGCTGGTTGAAGTCCGGCCGTGTGCTGTCGCGGCGGGTCAAATCTTCGTGCGGACTGAGTCTTGGTCAGCCGCAAACATCTTGTCGAACGGGAATGCTGTAGTCGGTCTGAGCATCCAGTCGGTCAGCGGATCCGTACAGACACCAAGCTGAGTCAGAAGAGTCAGGAAAGCAAAGACTGCAAACTCCGCATATGGTGCGGCAGGCCTGGTAACATGGTCGCCGTCGTCCAGCAGAGTTGCGAGCGAGTACAAATTCTGCCGAAACCCCAGTTCCCCTGCCATGGCATCGTTAATCAGATAATA
>JAFIGU010000056.1 GCA_017849555.1 Sphingomonas sp.
AAGCGGCTCTCTCGATTGTCGCCTTCAACATCCTCCATGCAGTAAATGCCTTCGGTGTCGAGCGACTGACGCCAGCGGGGTGAGACGCGCGTCGCGGTGCTGGTGGCGGCGGATTAGACGAATGAGTTTTTGCACAGCCTGCCCCGCAACGCCCCGCGGGCGCGTCCGCGCCGATGGCTAAATCCGCCTTTGGCGGATTTGGGTCTTTCGGATGCTGCGGAGATCGGGCTAGGGCATTCGCCAGCCCGATCGCATTGTTTGTAGCTCTCCCCGTCGGTGGGGTGGGCGACGCTTCCCTTTAGGCCCGCCGCGCCGGGCCGCAACGCGCGGCAAGCCGCGCTTACCTCCTCTGCGTTCCGGTCCTGCGGATGCTGCCCGGCTCCGCCGGCGGGCCTGCCGGTCCGCTCCTTCGCCGCCCACCCCATTCCGGGGTGAGTGCGGTTTTGAAGGAGAAGTGTGATGAACGCTGTTACCCAAACCGTTGCCGCCGAGCCTGTGTCGGGTGTCGAGATTTTCGTGCCGCTCGCCAAGCTCAAGAAGTCTCCCAAGAATGCGCGCAAGGTGCCGCATGGGGAAGCCGCTATCGAGGCGCTGGCCGCTTCGATCCAGCACAAGGGGCTGATCCAGAACCTTGTCGTTGAGCCCGAGGTCAAGGATGAGAAGCCGACCGGCTACTATCTCGTCACCGCTGGTGAGGGCCGCAGGCTGGCGATGCTGCTGCGCGCCAAGCGCAAGCAGATCAAGAAATCCGAGCCGGTGCGCTGCTGGCTGGATACGCAGAACGACCCGTCCGAGATCAGTCTGGACGAGAACGTGACCCGGACCCCGATGCACCCCGCAGACCAGTTCGAGCGGTTCGCGGAGCTTTCCAACGAGAAGGGTTGGGGCGCGCAGGAGATTGGCGCGCGGTTCGGCGTGTCGGCTTCCGTGGTGAAGCAGCGGCTTCGCTTGGGCGCTGTCAGCCCGAAGCTGTTGCAGGTCTATCGTGAGGACGGCCTTACGCTGGACCAGTTGATGGCCTTCGCGATCACCGAGGACCATGCCCGGCAGGACCAGGTTTTCGAGGGTCTGCATCACAACCGCGAGCCGTGGATCATCCGGCGCGACATGACCGCGAGCAATGTTCCGGCGACCGACCGGCGCGCGGTGTTCGTCGGGGCCGACGCCTATGTCGAGGCGGGCGGCACCATCATCCGCGACCTGTTCAGCGAGGACCGGGGTGGGTTCTTCGAGGATGCGGGCCTGCTCGACATGCTCGCCGCCGAGAAGCTGCGCAAGATCGCGGGTGAGGTTCAGGCCGAGGGCTGGAAATGGGCCGAGGCGCATATCGACTACCCGCACGCCCACGGGATGCGGCGTTTCTATCCGCAGTCGGTCCCCCTGTCCGACGAGGACGAGGTGCGGTTGGAGGCGCTGTCCACCCAGCATGACGAATTGGCCGAGGGTTATTCGTCCTATGACGAGATGCCCGAGGATGTAGCCGAGAAGCTGGAGGCGATTTCCGACGAGATCGACGCCATCTCCGAGAAGCGCTACGCCTACGATGCCAACGTGATTGCGCATGGCGGTGCGTTCGTGGTGCTGCACCACGACGGCACGGTCAGGATCGAGCGCGGTTTCGTCCGGCCCGAGGACGAGGCGCTGGCCGATCCGCAGCCCGAGGACGAGGCCGAACATGCCGACCCCGAGGCCGTGGAAGACGAGCAGGCCGGGGACGGCGACGAGGACGTGCAGGAGTTCGAGGAAGAGGACGAGGAGCCGGGCAAACCGATTTCCGACAGCCTCACCCGCGACCTGTCCGCCCACCGGACGCTGGCCTTGCGCGTGGCGCTTGGCGAGCGGCCCGATCTGGCGGTGATCGCGCTGACCCATACGCTCACGGCGCAACTGTTCTACAGCTACGCCGAGGCCGGTTGCCTTGAGGTTCGTCCGACCGTGACGCCGCTTGGCAGCCATGCGGACGGGATCGAGGATACCCCGCTTGCCGCCAAGGCGAACGAGGCCCGCGAGGCTTGGGCCGAGCGGATGCCGCGTGACGTGGCCGACCTGTGGGGCTTCATCGTCGGGCTGGACGACGAGAAGCGGCTGGCGCTGCTGGCGCATTGCGCGTCCCGCACCGTCAATGCGCTGCGCCTGCCGTGGGACCGCAAGCCCCGGACCCTGCAAACGGCGGACAGACTGGCGAGCGCGCTGGCGCTGGACATGGCGAAGGACTGGACGCCCACGGTGGACAGTTACCTTGGCCGCGTCACCAAGGCGCATATCGTGGAGGCCGTGACCGAAGGCGTGTCGGAGGATGCCGCCCGCCGTATCGCGGACAAGAAGAAGCCGGACATGGCGCAAGCCGCCGAGCAGCTTCTAGCCGGGACCGGCTGGCTTCCCGCCGTGCTGCGGACCCCCGAGCCGGAGGTCGAGCAGCCGTCCGAAGCGGAGGCCCCCGATACCGAAGCGCAGGACGGCGAAGCGTCCTACGCCGTCGCCGCCGAATAGCGGCATTGGGCCGGGGCCGCGCGAGCGGTCCCGGCCTTCTTTTCGCGGGAGCCCGGATCATGCGCCGCCTGTTCCGCATCATCGCGCGCCGCAACAACGAGCCCGGAACGCTGTGCTGCATCCGCTGCGGTAAACCCATCAACGACTTTTCCGAGGATCGCATCCTCGCCCACGATTATGTGCTGGACGGTTGCGCGGCCTTCGTGGTCGAGCATCGCGCCTGCGTTGGCCGCCCTCTGTTCAACGCGGCGGCTGCGCGGCGCTGGCGCGAGGCGCAGCACTGATCGGCGCTTCCGTAGGATGCCCCGCGCCGCTCGCCGGGCCACGGCCCGGCTCGCGGTTTTCAAGCCGGTCGAGGACCGAAGAAGATGATGGCGGCCCCGAGCAGGCAAACCGCCACGCCCGTCGTATCCCACCTGTCCGGCCGCAAGCCTTCGACTGCCCACAGCCAGCCCAACGACGCCGCGATATAGACACCGCCATAGGCCGCATAAGCGCGTCCGGCCGCGTCGCTGTCCACCAGCGTCAGCAGCCAGGCGAATAGCGCCAGCGAGATCATGCCCGGTGCGATCCACAGCGGCGATTTGCCGAGGCGCAGCCACGCCCAGAACGAATAACAGCCGGCGATCTCGGCAAGGGCCGCGCCGACATAGGCAAAGGGCGTGATGGTCATAGGCTCCCTATCCGTAGGTGTGCGGCGCAAGCGCCTCGATGATCCGGCAGTCCTCCACCGTGCCGCCCCAGCATGACTCGATGAGCGCGGACAGCTCCCGGCGCAACGCCGTCAGATCGGTGATCTTGCGCTCGACTTCGGTGAGATGGTCGCGGGCGAGCGCATCGACCGTCGCACAGTCCCGGCCCCGATCGTCCGAGAGCGACAGCAACGCGCGCACCTGATCGAGCGGGAAGCCGAGATCGCGCGCGCGGCGGATGAACGACAGCCGGCCCAGCTCGGCCGCGCCATAGGCGCGATAGTTGCCGCCCGTGCGCGGCGGCTTCGGCAGCAGTCCGATCCGCTCGTAGTAGCGGATCGTCTCCACTTTCGTATCCGTCGCCTTGCCCAGCTCGCCGATGGTGAGCGCCATAGCCTTGACCCTGTAGTTGCTACAGGGTGCATATAGCCGGTCACATCGAACGAATCGAGGTGACGAGCATGGCAGGCGGATGCTGCGGCGGCTGCGAGACGACCCCGCCGACCAAGGACAGCGCATGGCGGCGCGTGCTGTGGATCGCGCTCGCGATCAACGCCGGCATGTTTGCCGTCGAGATCATCGCCGGCGTCGCGGCGCACTCCGCCGCGCTCAAGGCCGACGCGCTCGACTTTCTCGGCGATGCCGCGAACTACGCGATCAGCCTCGGCGTCGCCGGCCTGGCGCTGCAATGGCGCGCGCGGGCGGCACTGCTCAAGGGCGGATCATTGTTCCTGCTCGGCCTGTGGGTGCTGGGAAGCACGGTTTGGATGGCGCTGGCGGGAACCTTGCCGCAGGCCGAGACAATGGGCGTCATCGGCGTGCTCGCGCTTGTCGCCAACCTCATTTGCGCCGTCATGCTGTGGCGGCACCGCGAGGGCGACGCCAACCGCAGATCGGTGTGGATCTGCTCACGCAACGACGCGATCGGCAACATCGCCGTGGTGGCGGCAGCAGCCGGCGTGTTTGGAACGGGCACGGCCTGGCCGGACATCGCGGTCGCGGTCATCCTTGCCGGGCTTGGCGTCAGCGGCGGCTGGCAAATCATCCGTCAGGCGCGCGCCGAACTGCGCGGGGTCGCGTCTGCAAGGCGGGAGCAAATCGCCGTCTGACTCGCCGGTTGCGCCAGGGCGTCGAGGGAGTCTCATCGCGCGCCGCTAATGGCCCTGCATATCGCGGGCGCCGTTCTTCACCGCCAATCTTCATCCCAAGTCGGGCCACAGCCGCGGGCCTCTCCAATGGCCTGTCTGACCGAGGCCGATCGCCTTCCCGCAAGGGCGTCGTCCGGCTTTTTTCCGCCGCCTGCGGCTTTGCATCGCGAGATCAAAAAAGCCGCCCGCCGCCCAACCTCCTCTGCGTTCCGGCCGCAAGCGGTGCGGGGTCGATCGCGCCCCGGCCGACGCCGAGCCATCGAGGCCGCGATGGGCGTGGCCGAGCAAAAGGGGTTTACGACATGGCTACGATCGGCACCTTCACCGCCAACAGCAAGGGCGAGTTCACCGGCGTCATCAAGACGCTTACCCTCAACACCAAGGCCAGCTTCCGTCCGGTCGAGAAGGACGGCGAGAAGTCCCCTGACTTCCGCATCTGCACCGCCGACCTGGAAATCGGCGCCGCCTGGAAGAAGACCAGCCGCAAAGACCGCGACTACATCTCGGTCAAGCTGGACGACCCGAGCTTCCCGGCTCCCGTCTATGCCACGCTGTCCGAAACCGACACCGCTGGCGAATACGCCCTCATCTGGTCCCGCTGAGTGACCGACGCGCCCCGCCTCACCGGCGGGGCGCCTTCTCTCGTGCCCAAGCCGGCCATTTCGACTTGCCGCTGTCACCATCGTCCGCTAGTAGTTGCGAATAATTCGCAACAAGCGATGAGGGGACAGCGTAGGAAGGATCGAGCATGACCCGCCATTTTTCGCCGCCCGCGCGCGAGGCAACCGCCGTCCCGGCGATGCTGTTAGATGCGGCGCGGTGCTGGCGGGAAGCGCGCGACAGCGGGAAATCGGTCCAGCCCTGCCTTGCCCAAACGCTCGACGCGCACGACTGCACCATGCTCGCGCCGGTGCTCGACAGCCTCTATCTCTTTTATGAAGCCGCGCTTGGCCGCCCGATGGCGGTCGGCAAGGCGCTGGCGCTGACCGACGACGAGCATCTGTTGCTCGGGCTGGTCGATGGCTCCAAACCGCGCCGATGCCAGAACTGCCCGAAAGGCGCGGCGAACGTGCTCGACTGCGCGCTCTGCTCGACACGGATCATGCTGGCGCTGACCCTCGGCCAGCCCGGCGTGCAGAGGCTGCAATGAGCGGCGCGGCGATCACCACCGTCGCCGAGCTGGAGGGTGTGATCGGCAAGACGCCGCCGCCGATGCACCTCAAGGTCATCGACCATCTCGATGCCGGCGCGCTGCGCTGGATCTCCGCATCGCCATTGATGTTCGCCGGATTCGGCGATGGATCGGGCGTCGGCGTCACGTTTGCTGGCAGCGCGCCGGGCTTCGCCAGCGGCGACGCGCGGGAGCTTCGCGTTCCGCTGGTGCTGCTCGACGATTCCACTCTCGCGCAGCCGGGCGCGGCGTTCGGCTCGCTGTTCCTGCTCCCCGGCATCGGCGAGACCCTGCGCGTCAACGGCCGGGTCGCGGCAGTCGATGCCGGTCATGTCCGCATCGCCGTGGACGAATGCTACGGTCATTGCGCCAAGGCGCTGATCCGCTCTGAATTCTGGGCGGCGCTGCCGGTCCCGCCACCGGACGATCCGGCCGCCTTCGTTGCCGCAAGCCGTTTCCTGGCGCTGGCGAAAATCGGCGCGGCCTTCCGCGCCGATCTCAGCCCGAAGGGCGATCCGGCCGGTTGCATGGCGCAGCTCGATGGGGACGTGCTGTGGTTCGCCGACCGGCCAGGCAACCGCCGTGTGGACAGTTTCCGCAACATCGTCGAGCAGCCGAATATCGCGCTGGCGCTGCTGATCCCCGGCGCAAACCGGATCGCCGTCGTGCGGGGGCAAGCCCGTCTCACCACCGACGCGGCCGCGCGCGATCGTTTCACGGTCAAGAACAAGACGCCGCTGCTGGCGATCGGCGTGGAGATCGAGACGCTCGACCTGCGCGATAGTCCGGCGCTGAGCCGCGCGAAACTGTGGCCGGTTCACGCGGACAGCGACATCGACCCCGCCAAGCTGTTCGTCGAGCATATCAAGCTCAACAAGGCGGGCGGCATTGGCGCCAGTCTGGCGCGCGCGACTCTTTCGGTGCCCGGCGTGACCAGCCTGCTCAAGAAGGGCTTGGACAAGGACTATCGCGACAATCTCTATTGAGCGCGGCGAACTGGCGCTCCGCCCAGCGAGCCGGGCGAAGCGCCATCCCCCACAAACTCAGCCGTTGAGCTTGTCCTTGACCGCTTTAGCCGGCGTGAACGCCAGCTTCTTCGACGCCTTGATCTTGATCGTCTCGCCGTTCGATGGATTGCGGCCTTCGCGCGCGGGGCTGGCCTTCACCTTGAACTTCCCGAAGCCGTTGAGCGAGACTTCCTCGCCCTTGGCGGCGGCGTCACCGATCGCGGCGAACACCGCATCGACGAGCTTCTTCGCATCGGTCTTGGTGACGCCGTGGGCGGCAGCCAGTTGTTCGGCCAGGTCGCTGTTGTTCATTATTGTCCTTCCAGGTCTTCGGTTCTTGATCCGCGCCCGGTAGGGGCCGGGATATTATTTGCGAGTCGCTCGCAGCTATCTCTAATCCAGATGGGCCGATCAAGCATCCTTGATCGTCGCGCAGGTCATAGCGCGGCCGAGGCCGCGCGGTTTCTAAGGGCCTTGCCCTCGCGCCGGACAAGGGAAGCTGTCGCCGTCCGGGCCGGTATCCCCGGCCTTCCTTCGCTTCGCTCTCGTGCAGGCCGGGTGATCCCCCTCCGGCCCGGTCGCCCTTGTCCTTTGCTACCCCAGTCTCGCCGACGGGCAGGGTTTCAGCGCGGCGCTTCGCTGCGCGAAACCCAAGCCCAAGGAAGGACAGACCCATGAGCATCCATCACCTTGCCACCCGGTTCGGTCGCAACGCCCACCAGATCAGCGGCTATGAGGCGCTCGACAACGAGGCGCTCTATCGCCACGTTCCGTCGATCTTCGCCCGCGAGGCGCACGACAGCCGTTCGGAGCGGTATGTCTATGTCCCGACCATCGACGTCGTGGAGGGGTTGCGCCGGGAAGGATGGTTTCCGTTCTTCGCCGTGCAGTCCGTTCCCCGCGACGGCAGCCGCCACGGCCACGCCAAGCACATGCTGCGCCTTCGCCGGGATGACGGCATCGGCAAGCCCGAGGCCGCCGAGGTCATCATCGTCAACAGCCATGACGGGACCAGCGCCTATCAGATGTTCGCCGGGATGCTGCGGTTCGTCTGCACCAACAGCATGATCGCGGGCGAGCGGTTCGAGGAAGTCCGCGTGCCGCACAAGGGCAACATTCAGGACGACATCATCGAGGGCGTTTACACGGTCGCGGAGGATTTCCCGCGTCTGATCGACGCCAGCGAGACCATGAAGGGCGTGCAGCTTTCGCAAGACGAGCAGCGCCTGCTTGGTGAGGTTAGCCTTGTCGCCCGCTATGGCGACGATGAAAGCCCGTTGCGCCCCGAGCAGATCATCGAGCCGCGTCGGCGCGAGGATGTGGACCGCAGCCTGTGGACCACATTCAACGTCATTCAGGAGAACGTCATCCGGGGCGGCCTGCATGGCCGCAAGCGTAATGCCGAGGGCCGCATCCGCCGCAGCCAGACCCGCGCGATCAACGGCATCGACCAGAATGTGACGCTCAACCGTGCGCTCTGGACGCTGGCCGAAGGGATGCAGCGCCTCAAAGCGGCCTGACCATTACTGCCGCAGGGCCGGAGTTTCCGACCCTGCGGCTTTGCCATTTTCGCGCCGATCCGCTGCGCTGGATCGGCGGCGGCCGCGCGTCCCAAGGTCCGCGCGGCCGCAAGTCCGCTCGCCGGGCTGATGCCCGGCTCGCGCTGGGTAGAAAAAACGCTAGTGCTGATCTAAGAAGCCTTCGGGCTGCTACGCGGCAGCCTGGGGTGTGGAAACCCCACGTTTAGCGGTTAGGCGCCGGCCGTGACGGCGCCGCGATCCTTGACCACATGGTCGGGGAGCCTGTGACGTATACAACAGGTTCTCTGAGCTAAAGGTCACAGGAACCGACTAAACGCGGTTTTCCAACTCCCCGACTACGGGTCCAGGAGCTGTTTGCGGGGGCGCACCGCAAACCAGCAGCTCTGCATGGTATCGGTCGGGCTTGCAGATTATGCGCGCAATTATGCCGATAGAGCGTAGCGATTTAGCTGCGCTTCGGTCTATTTGGTTAACGCGGGCGAACGCGCGGGGGGCATTATGAGCGGAAAGGGTTTCGACGATCGCGCGCCCGATTCGCCGCAGCTAACCTCCTATGATGAAGGCCATTTGACGGACTATCTTCGCTTGCTCGATGCCGACATTGAAGGGGCTGATTGGCGCGAGGCGGCCGGGGTCGTTTTTGGAATCGACGTATCCGCCGACCCGGACCGCGCGAAGACAATGCACGATAGCCATTTGGCGCGTGCGAGGTGGATGACGGAAGTCGGTTACGCGCATTTGCTCGGCTGCGAGCGGCCCGTAAAGCGTTAAGATTTCGTCCGATTTGGAGATAGTTCATCGCTTGAGCCGCCGCGTCGGCAGCATGGCTGTGCGCGATCTTCGCGCTATCGCGGCGAAGTCTCGGCACGGATGTTCCACCCACCAAAATTCGCGCCAAGCGCGGTTGGGAGGATGCAATGCCGACGCCATCGGGGCGTCGCCAGCGACGCGCCGGTGTGAAGTCCGACGCTCTCGGGCGCGCCGATCTTGCCGCCGAGTTCTTGAGAAGAAACCGCACCTACCGCGCCGAACATGCGCAGATGCGAGAGCGCATCGCGAGCGGCGCCGTCGCGAAGAACACCGCTGAGTCGGCGTTCGCGCGGCGCTGGGGGTTGTCCTTTCGCCACGGCGCCGGATGACCTGTCAGAGCCGGTCGTCTGGCGCCCGGAGCTTACCGCCGTCACGGTTATTCTGGACGCTGCGCCGGAGGGATTTGCGACCGCCGCCCCGGTCGATCCGCGTGCGCTGGGCGCGCTGCTCGCGGACCTGGCCGGGATCGAAGGCCGCCACGTCATCGTCGATGATGCGAGCGGAGAGCATCGGTTGTGGCTCCGCGATCCGACGCCCGGACAACCGCTTGCCGCCGTCATCCCGCTCGACAAGGATTTCCTTACCCGCATCGCCAGCCTGCTGCGCTTTCATCGTCGCCTGCTCGGCCGGGCCGCGGGGCCGCTGCCGCGTGGATGGCCGCTCACCGCCTATCGGCTTGCGCGGCTCGACCTGATGCTCCGCGCGCTGGACCTGCGGCAGAACGGCGCGACCTACCGCGAGATCGCGATGGCTCTGGGGCGCGACGACGCTGCCCGCCTGTCGGCCAGCGACTGGAAAATGTCGGCTTCGCGATCCTTTGTCGTCCGCCTGGTCCGAGACGGCCTTGCGATGATGAACGGCGACTACCGTAAGCTGCTTCGCATCCGCTGATTATGCCGAATCGAGCCGCCCTGCGAGGGGTGGTCACATCCTTGCAGCCGCATATCTACGTCCCCTACGGCGGGCAGTCCAATCTGCCATTTACGCCTCCTGCCGCCACCGTCCGCAGGAGCCGTCACTTGTCCGATACGCCCGCCAATTTGCCGCCCCGCTTCCTGCGCACGCCGGAAGCCGCGCGCTTCCTCGGTCTTTCGGGCCGCACCCTGGAGAAGCACCGCTATTTCGGCACCGGCCCGGCCTACCGCCGGATCGGCGGTCGGGTCGTCTATTCGGTCGATGACCTACGCGCCTGGGCCGACATGGGCATCAAGCATTCGACCTCCGATCCGGGGCAGGACGACCTCATGCCGCGCGCCGATTCGGCCATCGCGCGGAGTCGGCGATGACCGTCCCGCCGTCACCCATGCGTCACCGCCAGCCGTCCGACGACGACATGACGCGCGTCGAGCTGACGTGGATCGAGAAGCGGATCGAGCACTGGATCAGGTTCGGCCGCGTCGCCGTGGACGAGATCGTTGACCGCCGCCGCCGCATCGTCCGTTTCCGGCCCGGTGCGATATTCGCGTTCGTCCGCTGGGCGGCGAACGACTACGGCACGGTCAGCTCGCGCATCGACATCGTGCGCGCGGTCGGCGCGGGTGAGCCATTCACGACGCTGCCGTTCGTGCGGCCGGGCGGCGACATCCTGCTCAAGATCGAGGGCTGGCCGAAGGTCTCCCAAGTGCTTGCGGCAATCGACGCGGCGGAAGCGGCCGGCGTCGATCCCTGCGACGCCGCACCCGATCACTGGCGCCATGTCGCAAACCGCATCACCGCCGGTCAAGCGCCGCGTCCCTACACGATGGAGCGCCATCGCGCCTGGCTCAAGCGCCGGGAGATCGAGGGATGACGCGCCGCTTCTACGTCCGCGCGACGACGATCGCCGCCCCAGTGTTCGTCATCTCCTTCGCCGCCATCGCCATCACCGACCCGCAACCGCGCGTCGTGTGGAACGCCAGCGCCAGCGCGCCGCTCGGGCTCTATCGTATCGAGCCGGACCGCGATCCACAGCCCGGATCGCTGGTCGCCGTTACGCCGCCAGCGGCGCTCGCGCGATGGATGACCGAGCGCGGCTATCTCGGCGAGAACGTGCCCCTATTGAAGCACGTCGTAGCCAAGGCCGGGCAGCGTGTCTGTCGGACAGGCGGCGTCGTGAGTGTCGATGCGCGGCCGGTCGCCGTTGCGCTGCCGCGCGATCGTCTCGGCCGTCCGCTGCCCGTCTGGCAGGGCTGCCGCTCGCTCGCAGCCGGTGAGCTGCTGCTGCTCAACCCGGATCATCCTGACAGCCTGGACGGCCGCTACTTCGGCCCGCTCGACGCCTCCGCCGTGCTCGGCCGAGCGATCCCGATCCTCACCCGCGATGCCCCCGACGCGCCGCTGACGTGGCGCGGCTGGAGCCGTGAGTCCCGCACCTAACCGCCAACCGAAAGGACAATTCCATGCAGATCGGCACCTTCACCCGCACGCCCAAAGGCTTCCAAGGCCGCATCGAGACGATCAAGCTCGACGCGGCGCTCCGCATCGTCCCAGCCGAGCCGCAGGACGGCGACAATGCACCCGACTGGCGCGTTCATCTCGGCAAGACCGAGAACGGACCCGAAGTCGGCGCCGGCTGGAACGAGACCGGCGAGCGCGCCGGGGATTACGTCTCGCTGCGCCTCGACGATCCCACCTTCACGCAGCCGATCCGCGCGGCGCTGTTCCGCATCGGCGACGACGACAGCGCCTGGGCGCTGCGCTGGAACCGGCCGCAGAAGCGCCGCGACGAGAACTGAGATCGTGCGCGTCTCGATCATCCCTTGGTTCGCGGGGAAGCCGTCTCATCCCTTCGCCCCACTCGGTCGCAGGCCGGCCGGCGCGCGCAGCGAAGATCAAGGGCGGCCATCGGCCGGCGCTCCGCGCGCACCCTTGAGCGTAGCGAGCACGCTGGCAGGCTGGCGGCGGAGTGGAGCCGGAGCGTTGTCTGCGTTCACCGTGTCGCTGCTCATATGCGGCGCGCCGATTGGGACGGCGCTGGCGCAGGACGCGCCGGCCGTTCGAGCGGCTGTCCATCCCTATGCCGGTCATGTAGCCGATGCCGCGCGCCGGTTCGGCATCCCTGAGGCGTGGATTTGGGCGGTGATGCGCGTCGAGAGCAACGGCGATTCCCGCGCGCTTTCGACGGCCGGCGCGATGGGCCTGATGCAGATCATGCCTGCGACCTGGGCCAGTCTGCGCGCACGATATGGACTCGGCGCTGATCCCTATGATGTGCGCGACAATATCATGGCGGGCGCGGCCTATCTGCGCGAGATGCACGACCGCTATGGCGACGCGACGGCGATGCTCGCGGCCTACAACGCGGGGCCGGGCCGTTACGACGACTATCGTTCGCGCGGCCGTCCGCTGCCCGCCGAGACACGCGCTTACCTCGCGCGCCTGGCGTCGATTACCGGCGGCGGCGGCGAGGTTCAGCTTGCCGCCGCGCCGCTATCCGATCCTTTCGCCTGGCGCCGCGCCGCGCTGTTCGTGCGTGTGGCAAGTGCTTCCGATGCGATGTCCGGCGCGCAATCCGACAGCGGAATTGCGGCGACAGCGACGACGGCCGATCCGCCCTCCGTCGGCACGCCGGCCGACAGCGTGGCCGTCGTTCCGCCGCGTGACGCTGCTCCGGCCGACACGCTGTTCGTTCCCCGCGCCCGCGCGGGCCGACCGCAATGACCGGCGGGCCTTTCGGATCGTTGGTCCCCCTCGGTGCGAAGGGCGAAGGGGCAGGCAGGAGCTGGAGGGGACGAGGGCAAGATACAAGCCGCACCCCGTTTCGCCGAAAAGCCGAGGCTTTTCCGTGGCTTCACGCGGGGGCGTCGGTCGACGAGCGTGCCGCTCGGAAGGAAAAAGCTAGGTATTTCAACGCGCCGAACGGCACCACGGCCGGTTTCCGGCGGAAAACGGCCCGACCATGAGCGAGGAGCGCGAATTCCGAGTCCGGCTAGGCAAAGCCAGGCGCAGCAAGGCGCAAGGCCGCAACGCGCGCGGCCTAGTTGCCGAGGTGCTGCGCGTCGCCGCGATGAGCGGCGGGAGCCAGCGCGCAGGTTGGGGTGGATCGCGCCCCCGCGGGCAATCGAGCTTCGGGAAGGGACGCACGGCCTTTGCGCGGAGCCGCCTGTTCGGCTCCGGCCGGCGCGTGCTGGTGAAGGCGCTGCCGGTGCGCCACCGCATCGGCGGCCGGCGCATGGCGCCGCTGTCCGCGCACGTCGCCTATCTCAAGCGCGAAGGCGTGACCCGCGAAGGCTCGCCAACGCGCATGTTCGACGCCGAGTCCGACCGCGCCGATGATCGCGCGTTCGCCGAGCGCTGCAAGGATGACCGGCATCATTTCCGCATCATCGTATCGCCCGAGGATGCGGGCGAGCTGACCGACCTGCGCGAATACACCCGCGATCTCGTCCGCCAGATGGAGAATGACCTGGGCACTCGGCTGGATTGGGTCGCGGTCGATCATTGGAATACCGACAATCCGCACGTCCATCTGCTGGTGCGCGGCGTCAACGATCAGGGCGGCGATCTCGTCATTGCCCGCGACTATATCGGCCACGGCCTGCGCTCGCGCGCCGAGGAATTGGCGTTCGCCGAGCTTGGGCCGAAGCCCGAGCACGAGGTGCAGCGCTCGCTCGATCGGGACGTGAGCGCCGAGCGCTGGACCCGGCTGGACGTGGAGATCGGACGAGCCGCCGACGAGCTGGGCGTGATCGACCTACGCCCGGAGCGGCCCGGCCCGGACGACCCGCGCCTGCGCCGGCTGATGGTCGGCCGGTTGCAGCATCTCGAAACGATGGGCCTCGCCGCCGAGGGCGAGCCCGGCCAATGGGCAGTCGCCGAGGGGACACAGGCGAAGCTGCGCGAACTGGCCGCGCGGGGCGACATCATCCGCACCATCGGCCAGGCGCTTAAGGATCAGGGGCAAGATCGGCCGTTAGAAAACTATGCCGTCGTAAACGGCGCGCCGGAGAAGCCGATCGCCGGCCGGCTCATCGACAAGGGTTTGCACGATGAGCTGACCGGCACCGCCTATGCCGTGATCGACGGCACGGACGGCCGCACACATCATGTCCGCTTGCCCGGCATCGAGGCGCTGGAGCACAGCCCCAAGCTCGGCGGCATCGTCGAGCTGCGCGCGATCGGCAAGCCGGGCGAGGAGCGGCCGACGCTCATCCTGGCAACGCGGTCGGACCTCGATCTCGCCGCGCAGATCAAGGCGCCCGGCGCGACCTGGCTGGATCATCGCTTGATCGAGCGGGGCGCCGGGGTCGCGGACGGCGGGTTCGGCGCCGAGGTGCGCCGGGCGATGGACGCCCGCACCGATCATCTTGTCCGAGAGGGACTGGCCCGGCGCTATGGCGAGCGGACGGTGTTCGAGCGCGGCGTGATCGATACGCTGCGGCGGCGCGAGCTGGCCGCAGTTGGCGCAAAGATCACCGGCGAAACGGGGCTGGCCTACCGGCCGACGCAGGCCGGCGAGAAGATTGCGGGGGTAGTGCGCCAACGGCTCGCGCTCTCGTCCGGCCGCTTCGCCATGATCGACGACGGCCTGGGCTTCCGTCTCGTGCCGTGGGCCAGACCCCTCGAACAGCAGCTTGGCCGTCAAGTGTCCGGCGTCATCCGCGACGGCGGCGGGCTCGACCTGATGATGGGCCGCAAGCGCGGCCTCGGCCTCTAGCCAGCGCAAGGAGACATCTATGTCCGCGACGAAAATTCTGTGGGGACAGATCATCACTGTGTTCCTGATCGTGCTTGCCGGGGTGTGGGGCGCGACCCAATGGACGGCTGCGGCATTGGCCTATCAGCCCGAGCTTGGCCGCCCTTGGTTCATGGTCGGCGATTGGCGAGTCTATCCACCACCCGCCTTCTTCTGGTGGTGGTTCAGCTTCGACGCTTACGCGCCAAAGATCTTCCTGATGGGCGCCTACATCGCCGCATCAGGCGGGTTCGTGTCGATCGCCGTCGCCATCGGTATGTCGGTGTGGCGCGCACGCGAGCTGAAGAACGCCGAGACCTATGGATCGGCGCGCTGGGCGAGCGAGCGGGAAGTTCATGCCGCCGGCCTGCTCGGCAAGGAAGGTGTGGTGCTCGGCAAGCTCGGCCGCGACTATCTCCGCCACGACGGTCCGGAGCATGTGCTATGCTTCGCGCCGACTCGTTCGGGCAAGGGCGTCGGGCTGGTAATCCCGTCGCTGCTGACGTGGCCGGGCTCGGCGATCGTCCACGACATCAAGGGCGAGAACTGGCAGCTCACCGCCGGCTTTCGCTCGCTGCACGGTCGCGTGCTGCTGTTCGATCCGACCAACGCGGCGTCCGCCGCCTACAATCCGTTGCTGGAAGTGCGGCGCGGCCAGTGGGAGGTGCGCGATGTGCAGAACGTCGCCGACGTTCTGGTCGATCCCGAAGGCTCGCTGGAGCGTCGGAACCACTGGGAGAAAACCTCACACTCGCTGCTGGTCGGTGCGATCCTGCATGTCCTCTACGCCGAGCCAGACAATACGCTCGCCGGGGTGGCGGCCTTCCTCTCCGATCCGTCGCGCACAATCGAGCAGACCTTGGCCGCGATGATGGCGACCCCGCACTTGGGCGAAGCCGGCGTGCATCCAGTCGTCGCCAGCGCCGCACGCGAGCTGCTGAACAAGTCGGACAACGAGCGATCGGGCGTTCTCAGCACTGCCATGTCGTTCCTCGGCCTTTACCGCGATCCCGTCGTCGCGCAGGTCACGCGGGCGTGTCAGTGGCGCATATCGGATCTGGTTGAGGGCGAACGGCCGGCGACGCTGTATCTGGTCGTGCCGCCCAGCGACATCTCACGCACCAAGCCGCTCATCCGCCTCATCCTCAACCAGATCGGGCGCCGGCTGACCGAGGAGCTGACGCCGAAGGGCAACCGTCATCGCGTGCTCTTGATGCTCGACGAGTTTCCCGCGCTCGGCCGGCTCGACTTCTTCGAGTCCGCGCTAGCGTTCATGGCCGGCTACCGGCTCAAGGCGTTCCTGATCGCGCAGTCGCTCAATCAGATCGAGAAGGCATACGGACCGAACAACGCGATCCTCGATAACTGCCATGTCCGGGTGAGCTTCGCCACCAACGACGAGCGAACAGCCAAGCGCGTCTCGGATGCACTCGGCACCGCGACCGAGATGCGGGCGATGAAGAACTATGCCGGGCACCGGCTGTCGCCGTGGCTCGGTCATCTGATGGTGTCGCGATCGGAGACCGCCCGCCAGCTCCTCACCCCCGGCGAGGTTATGCAGCTCCCGCCGGACGACGAGATCGTGATGGTGGCGGGCGTCCATCCGATCCGAGCGAAGAAGGCGCGCTACTTTCAGGACCGTCGCCTGTCCGAGCGGATCACGGATGCGCCCACGCTGATCGCGGGCGCGGCGCGCCCCGATGACTGGACCGGCCGCGCCGCCGCCGCCGATCCGGCCGACGTGGCGCGGATCGTGCGTGCGCAGGAAGATGCCGCTAATGGCGGCCTGCGCCGCGAACCAGAGCTGCCCGAGCATATCGCCATCGCACCCGAGACATCGCCGCCACCGGCGCAGGAGTTTGCGATCGTTGATGACGAGCAGGACGACGCGGCCCGGCAGGCGGCCGTCCGCCGCCGGATGCAGGGCCTCGCGCGTCAGGCGTCGCTCGACCCCGGCGACGGCATCGAGCTGTAGGAGGTCGCAATGCGTGTACGGCTCAACGTCTATTTCCCGCCCGCGCTCGCCAAGCAGGTCGACGAACTGGCGATCCGGCGGCGCATCTCGCGATCGGCCATCGTTGAGGCGGCCGTCACGTCCTACCTGTCGCCGGACGGCGTTGACCGGATGGAGGCGGCGTTCGCCCGCCGCCTCGACCGGCTGTCGCGTCAGATGCAGCGGCTCGAACGCAACACGGGTCTTTCGACCGAGGCGCTGGCGCTGTTCGTCCGGTTCTGGCTCTCGGTAACGCCGCCGCTGCCCGACGAGGATCAAGCAGCAGCGCAGATCAAGGGGCGTAAGCGCTACGAGGGGTTCATCGAGACGCTCGGTCGCCGCTTTGCCAGCGGGAAAAGCTTGCTCGACGAGATACCCGAAGACGTAAGGCCAAAAGCGGCAGGTGATTCGGAATAAATCGCGCTGCATTTGGTCGCCGACGCGTGAGGCCGATCCGCACCCCGTAAGTATCTGCCGCCGCCTCTACTACGCTGTCAGCTAACTGTTGCTCACTGCCCGTTTCTGCCTCTCTTGATGTGCCCCGACAGCCGGGCGGCGGTTCGCCCGGTTCATTTGAGGGGCCGAGCCTTGACCGTCCATTCTATCCGTTCCGAAGCCAAGTCGCGCGGCGCGCGAATGCTCCGCACGGCACTTGGCGGCTCGATCGCGGCCTGGCTGGACGACCCGGCGGTTATCGAAGTGATGCTCAACCCGGACGGTCGGCTGTGGCTCGATCGGCTCGGCGAGGGGATCAGCGACACCGGCGAGACGCTGAGCGCGGCGGACGGCGAACGTATCGTCCGCCTGGTCGCGCACCATGTCGGCGTCGAGGTTCACGCGAAATCCCCGCGTGTCTCGGCCGAGCTGCCCGAGGGCGGCGAGCGGTTCGAGGGGCTGTTGCCGCCCGTCGTCGCCGCACCGGCCTTCGCGATCCGCAAGCCGGCCGTCGCCGTGTTCACGCTCGACGACTATGCGGCTGCGGGCATCATGTCGGCGGCCGCGGCCGAGGCGCTGCGCGCCGGCGTCGCCGATCGCAGCAACATCCTGATCGCGGGCGGCACCGGCAGCGGCAAGACCACGCTGGTCAACGCGCTGCTCGCTGAGGTGGCGAAGACTACCGACCGCATCATCCTGATCGAAGACACGCGCGAGCTGCAATGCGCCGCGCCGAACCTCGTCGCCATGCGGACCAAGGATGGCGTCGTGTCGCTGTCCGATCTTGTCCGGTCCAGCCTGCGGCTGCGACCCGACCGCATCCCGATCGGCGAGGTGCGCGGCGCCGAGGCGCTCGACCTGCTCAAAGCCTGGGGCACCGGCCACCCCGGCGGCATCGGCACAATCCACGCCGGGACCGCGCTTGGAGCGCTACGCCGGATGGAGCAGCTCATTCAGGAGGCCGTCGTCACGGTCCCGCGTGCGCTACTCGCCGAGACGATCGACCTGATCGCCGTTTTGGTCCGCGACGGCCACGGCCGGCGTCTTGCCGAGCTGGCCCGCGTCGAAGGGCTCGACCTCGCCACCGGCGACTACCGCCTCACTCCGCTTTCCCACCCCCAGCCAGGAGACCTCAAATGATCCATGCCCTTCGGCGTGGCGCACGCCGCGCCATGCTCGCCGCTTCCGTCAGCGTCCTCGCCATCACGATTGCTGCGCCCGCCTACGCCTCGGGTTCGTCGATGCCTTGGGAAGCGCCGCTGCAATCCATCCTCGAATCCATCCAAGGCCCGGTCGCCAAGATCGTCGCGGTAATCATCATCATCGTGACCGGCCTGACGCTGGCGTTCGGGGACACCAGCGGCGGATTCCGCCGGCTGATCCAGATCGTGTTCGGCCTCTCGATCGCCTTCGCCGCGTCGAGCTTCTTCCTGTCGTTCTTCAGCTTCGGCGGGGGAGCGCTCGTCTGATGGAAGCGGGTGAGCCGATCACGGGTTTTACCGCGCCCGTCCACCGCGCGCTGACCGAGCCGATCCTGCTCGGCGGTGCGCCGCGGGCGCTCGCCATCGTCAACGGGACGCTGGCGGGCGCGATCGGCCTCGGCCTTCGCCTCTGGATCGCCGGCCTCGTCATCTGGGCGATCGGCCACGCGCTCTCGGTCTGGGCCGCCCGCCGCGACCCGCAGTTCGTCGACGTCGCCCGCCGCCACCTCCGTTACCCAACATGGATGCAGCCATGATGAGCTTGACCGAATACCGCAATAAGGCAGCGCGTCTTCCCGACTTCCTGCCGTGGGCCGCGCTGGTCGGCGAAGGGGTCGTGCTCAACAAGGACGGCAGCTTCCAACGCACGGCGCGTTTTCGCGGACCGGACCTTGATTCCGCGACGCCGGCCGAGTTGGTCGCCGCTACCGCGCGGCTGAATAGCGCGCTCCGTCGGCTCGGCTCGGGCTGGGCGATCTTCGTCGAAGCGCAGCGCACGCCGGCGCTCGACTATCCGTCATCGGAGTTTCCCGATCCCGTCTCGGCGCTGGTCGAGATGGAGCGCCGCGAACAGTTCCGTGAAGAGGGCGCGCATTTCGAGAGCCGCTATTTCCTGACGCTGTTGTGGATGCCGCCCGCCGAAGACGCCGCGCGCGCCGAAGGCTGGCTCTACGAGGGCCGGGCAAGCTCGGGCGTCGATCCGTGGGAACTACTCAAGGGCTTCACCGATCGCAGCGACCGCGTCCTGAACCTGGTCGAAGGCTTTGTGCCCGAGGTCCGCTGGCTCGACGACGCCGAGACGCTGACCTACCTCCATTCGACCGTCTCCACCCGGCGTCAGCGCGTCCGCTTGCCCGAGACGCCCATGCACCTCGACGCGCTGCTCGCCGACGAGCCGCTGACCGGCGGGCTGGAGCCGCGCCTGGGTGACCATCATCTTCGCACATTGACGATCACTGGATTCCCGAGCGTCACTTTCCCCGGCCTGCTCGATGAACTGAACCGGCTCGCCTTCGAGTATCGCTGGTCAACCCGAGCGCTCATGCTCGACAAGACCGACGCGGCCAAGCTCCTGACCAAGATCAGACGGCAGTGGTTCGCCAAGCGCAAGTCGATCGCCGCTATCCTCAAGGAAGTGATGACGAACGAGGCGTCGGTCCTGATGGACTCAGACGCCTCGAACAAGGCAGCCGACGCCGACACCGCCCTGCAGGAGCTAGGCGCCGACTATGCCGGTATGGCCTATGTCACCGCTACGGTGACGGTGTGGGACCGCGACCCCGCCATTGCCGCCGAGAAATTGCGGCTGGTCGAAAAGGTCGTCCAGGGCCGCGACTTCACTGTCATTCCGGAGGGCATGAACGCGATCGAGGCATGGCTGGGGAGTCTCCCGGGCCACATCTACGCGAACGTCCGTCAGCCCCCGATTTCCACCATCAATCTCGCCCACCTGATCCCCCTGTCAGCAGTATGGGCGGGGCCGGAACGGGACGAGCATTTCGGTGCGCCCCCCTTGCTCTATGGCAAGACCGAAGGCTCGACCCCGTTCCGGTTTTCCCTTCACGTCGGCGATGTCGGCCACACGCTGATCGTCGGCCCGACCGGCGCCGGCAAGTCGGTGCTGCTCGCTCTGATGGCGATGCAGTTCCGCCGCTACGAGAACGGCCAGGTCTTCGCCTTCGACTTCGGCGGCAGCATCCGCGCCGCCGCGATCGGCATGGGCGGCGACTGGCAGGATCTCGGCGGGATGCTCGCCGACGAGACTGGTGACGGCGTGCAGCTCCAGCCGCTCGCCCACATCGACGATTCGGCCGAGCGTGCCTGGGCCGCGGAATGGTTGGCGGCGATCCTCGCCTCCGAAGGCGTCGCGGTCGATCCGCAGGCCAAGGAGCATATCTGGTCCGCGCTCGGCTCGCTGGCGTCCGCGCCGATAGGCGAGCGCACGCTGACCGGCCTTTCCGTCCTGCTGCAAAGCCAACAGCTCAAACAAGCGCTGGCCTCCTATTGCATCGGCGGACCGTGGGGGCGGCTGCTCGACGCCGAGGCCGAGCGACTCGGCGAAGCGTCGGTGCAGGCGTTCGAGACCGAAGGCTTGGTCGGCGCCGGATCGGCCGCCGCCGTCCTGTCCTACCTGTTCCACCGGATCGAAGGTCGGCTTGACGGTTCGCCCACGCTCATCATCATCGACGAGGGCTGGCTGGTTCTCGACAGCCCGGACTTCGCGGCGCAGCTCCGCGAGTGGTTGAAGACCCTGCGGAAGAAGAACGCCAGCGTCGTCTTCGCTACGCAGAGTCTCGCGGACATCGAAACGTCGAGCATCGCGCCAGCCATTATCGAGAGCTGCCCGACGCGCATCTTCCTGCCGAACGAGCGCGCGGCCGAACCCCAGATCGCTGCCATCTACGGGCGGTTCGGCCTCAATGCCCGGCAGATCGAAATCCTCAGCCGGGCGACGCCGAAGCGCGACTATTACTGCCAGTCGCGACGCGGTAACCGCCTGTTCGAGCTGGGGCTGGGCGAGGTCGCGTTGGCCTTCGCCGCCGCGTCGTCGAAGTCCGACCAGCTCCGCATCGCCGAGATCATCGAAACCCACGGCACCTCCGCCTTCGCGGCCGAGTGGCTGCGCCATCGCGGCTGCGCCTGGGCCGTCGAGCTTCTTCCCCCCAACCAGCAGGAGTTACCGCTATGAAGACCAGAATCCTGCGCCGCGCCATCATGGCCGGCGTTCTCGCCACGTCGGGCGTCATGGGCATCACCGCCGCGACCCCGGCCTACGCGCAGTTCGGCGGGATCGTCTATGATCCGACCAACTACGCGCAGAACGTGCTGACCGCCGCCCGGTCGCTTGAGCAGATCAACAACCAGATTCAGCAAATCCAGAACCAAGCCACCAGCCTCATCAATCAGGCGAGGAACCTGGCCTCGCTGCCGTTCAGCACGCTCGCGACCTTGCAGACGCAAATCCAGCGCACCCAACAGCTCATCAGCCAGGCGCAGCGCATCGCCTACGATGTCCAGTCGATCGATCAGGCATTCACCGGCCGCTACAATGGTGCGACGACCTCCACCTCGAACGCGCAGATGGTCGCCAATGCGCAGGAAAGCTGGAAAACGAGCGTCGCGGCCTTTCAGGACACGCTGAGGGTTCAGGCGGGCGTCGTCGGCAATATCGACGGCGCGCGCACCAGCATGAACGGGCTAGTCAATGCGAGCCAGTCGGCGACCGGCGCCTTGCAGGCGGCGCAGGCCGGCAACCAACTTCTCGCGCTTCAGGCTCAGCAGATCGCCGATCTGACCGCGCTGGTCGCGTCGCAATCGCGGGCGCAGACGCTCGAAATGGCGCGTCAGACGCAGATCGAGGCGGACGCTCAGGAGCGGTTCCGCCGCTTCATGGGCAACTGAGCCATCCGCGATGCTGCACGCGATCTCACGCACTGCCAGGATCGCGGGCGTCGCGGCGCTGGCCGGTTTGATGATGACGGTGGCGATAGTGTCCGCCCTTCACCAGCCGGAAGCTGCGCCGCCGACGTCCGTCGCCGGGCCTGGGGACGCGCATCTCGATCGGCTCGCGCGCGAGCTGGATCGCTGCGCCACGCTCACCATGCCGGACTCGGGCTGTGAAACAGCCTGGGCCGAGAACCGCCGCCGCTTCTTCCGCCAGCCCGCCCCAGCGGCCGACGGCGATAGGGGCTCGACCGGACCTGCCGAGAACACCGCGCCATGAACGACACCAGCGTCATCGACACCTTCCTCAACGTCTTCACCAGCTACATCAACAGCGGGTTCGGCTTGCTGGGCGGCGAGGTCAGCTTCCTCTCGACCACGCTGATCGCCATCGACGTGACGCTGGCGGGGCTGTTCTGGGCTTGGGGCGCCGACGAGGACGTACTTCAGCGTCTCGTCAAGAAGACGCTCTATATCGGCGCCTTCGCCTTCATCATCGGCAACTTCTCCAACCTCGCCAACATCGTCTTCCAGTCGTTCGCCGGGCTCGGCCTCAAGGCGAGCGGCAGCGCGATGTCGATCGCCGATTTCATGAAGCCCGGTACGATCGCCGCGACAGGGCTTCAGGCGGCAAAGCCTCTCCTCGATGCAGCCGGGCAGTTCTCCAGCCTCTGGGCTGTCTTCGCCAACCTCGCGCTGCTCCTCGTCCTCTTGATCGCCTGGCTGATCGTCGTGCTCGCCTTCTTCGTGATCGCCGTCCAGGTCTTCATCACGCTGATCGAGTTCAAATTGGTGACGCTGGCAGGCTTCGTGCTGCTGCCCTTCGCCTTTTTCAACCAGACCGCCTTCATGGCGGAGCGAGTGCTGGGCCACATCGTCTCCACCGGCATCAAGGTGCTGGTACTCGCGGTCATAACCGGCATCGGCACGACTCTGTTCAGCCAGTTCACCAGCGCCAACCTTGGCGCGACGCCCGACATCAATCAGGTCATGGCGATCGCGCTCGCCGCCCTGTCGCTGCTGGGACTTTCGATCTTCGGTCCCTCCATCGCCAATGGCATCGTCTCGGGTGGTCCCGCCCTTGGCGCGGGCGCTGCTGCCGGAACCGCGCTCGCGGCCGGCGGGGCGCTGGTAGGCGGCGCGGCGGCCGCCCGTCTTGGCGTCGGCGCGGCTGCCGGCATGATCGGCGGGGCGGCCAGAGGCGGCGCGTTCGCCTCTGGTGCGGCGAGCAGCGCCTATGCCCTCGGCTCGGCCGGCAAGACCGGCGGGGCGGCGGTGGCGGGCGGCGCGGCCGGCGTCGGCCGAGCAGCGGCGGGCGCGATCCTCTCGCCGCTGCGTAAGGCCGCGGCCTCGCTCAAGGACAGCTATCGCTCAGGCGGTCGCGCCGGTGTCACCGCCACCGGCGGCACTATCTCCGGCGGAGCCGCGTCAGCCGCATCGTCCGCCGACGGTCCGCCCGCCTGGGCCGCCGCCATGAAACGCCGCCAGACCATGACCCACGGCGCAACCATCGCCGCCCACACGCTGCGCTCCGGCGATGGCGGCGGCGGCGGCGCGTCCGTCGATCTCAGCCAGAAGGACTAACCGCCCATGTTCCGACGACCCATCATCCGCTACGGCCAGACGCCCGAACCCACGACGCCCTACCAGCGCGCCGCCCAAGCCTGGGACGACCGTATCGGCTCCGCCCGCGTGCAGGCGAAGAATTGGCGGCTTGCCTTCTTCGGCGTGCTCGCTTTGTCGGGCGGGCTGGCCGGCGGTCTCGTCTGGCAATCCGCTCGCGGTCATATCGTGCCGTGGGTTGTCCAGGTCGATAAGCTCGGCGAGGCGCAGGCCGTCGCGCCCGCCGAGGCCGGCTACCTTCCGACCGACCCGCAGATCGCCTTCCACCTCGCGCGCTTCATCGAGGAGGTGCGCAGCATCCCCGCCGATCCGATCGTCGTGCGGCAGAACTGGCTTCGCGCGTACGATTTTACGACCGATAAGGGCGCGCTGTTCCTCAACGACTACGCCCGCGCCAATGACCCGTTCGCCCAGATCGGCAAGGTTCAGGTCGCAGTGGACGTGTCCAGCGTCATTCGAGCTTCGCCCGAGAGCTTCCGGGTTGCCTGGACCGAGCGGCGCTATCAGGACGGCAGCCTGGCCGCGACCGAGCGCTGGTCCGCCATCCTCACCGTCGTCTTCGTGTCCCCGCGCACGCCCGATGCCCTGCGCAAAAACCCGCTCGGGGTCTTCGTCAACTCCCTCAATTGGTCAAAGGAATTGTCGCAATGACGCGCCCAACGCTTCGCCATGCCGCTTCCGCGGCCCTGCTCGTATCTGCTTCGGCACTCGCCGGCTGCGCCACGGCGGCCAAGCCGCCGGCAATAGCCTATGACGATCCGCCCCCTGCCATCGCGGCGACCCCTGCGCCCGAGGCCCCCAAGCCGGTCGAAGTGGTTACGGTCCCCGAGCCGCTGCCGCTGCCCGGCCAGCTCAAGCCGGTCGCGCCGGATTCCCGCCCGCCCGAGGCCGCCGATCCGCGCAACCGCGTGGCCGCGGCCAATGCGGCAGCCCGCGTGCAGCCAGTCAAGGACGGCTTTCTCAACGCAATTCAGCAATATCCGTGGACGGACGGCGCGCTTTATCAGGTCTACGCCGCGCCCGGCCAAGTGACGGACATCGCTCTTCAGGAAGGCGAGCAGCTCGTCGGCGCGGGGCCGGTCGCGGCCGGCGACACCGTGCGCTGGATTATCGGTGATACGATCAGCGGCGCGGGCGCGACGGCACGGGTGCATATCCTCGTCAAGCCGACCCGGCCCGACCTTTCCACCAATCTCGTCATCAATACCGACCGGCGGACGTATCATCTGGAACTGCGGGCCGGCGCCTCGGCCTACATGGCGTCGGTCTCATGGACCTATCCGCAGGATGCACTGATAGCCTTGCAACGCCGCAACGCCGCCGCCGTGGCCGCGGCGCCCGTCGCGGCCGGCTTGGACATCGCGTCGCTCAATTTCCGCTATCGCATCGGCGGCGACCGCGCTCCCTGGAAGCCGCTGCGCGCGTTCGATGACGGCCGCCAAGTCTATGTCGAGTTTCCAGCGGGGATCTCGCAGGGCGAGATGCCGCCGCTGTTCGTGATCGGCTCGGCCGGCGACGCCGAGCTGGTCAACTTCCGCGTCCAAGGCCGCTACATGGTGGTCGATCGCCTGTTCGCTGCCGCGGAGCTGCGCCTGGGCGACAAGCACAGCGAGCAGCACGTTCGCATCGTGCGCGATGATGGACGGGGGCGGCCGTGAGCGATCCCGCCGACACCCCCGAAGACGAATCGGCTCCGCCGTCAGCCGATGCGCGCCCATTCCAGCTCAGAGGCGATCCACCACGCGTCATGCGCCTGTCGAGGAAGGCCCTCGCGGTCGTCGGCGTCGCCGCTGGGCTCGGCATCGGCGGCTCGCTGATCTACGCCTTGCGGCCTGCCGGCCCGCATGAGGCGAAGGAACTCTATAACACCGACAGCCGGGCCGGCGACGCGATCACGTCCGGGCCGAGGGATTATGCGCAAGCTCCACGGCTTGGGCCGCCGCTCCCCGGCGATCTTGGCCGCCCGATCGTCGCGGCGCAGGAGCGCGGCGCGGCGGTCCCCGCGCCGCCCATCGGCGGGCAGACCGCGCCTCCCGACCCGCGCGCTCAGGCCGCCGAAGCAGCTCGCCAGCGGGCTGCCCAAGAGCGCGACGCCGCCCGCATCAGCGCAGTCTTCTTGGGGGGCGGGACCGCCGGCGCGAGCGCATCGCCCGCCCAGCTCGCCGGCTCGGGAGCATCGCCGGTTGCAGCTTCGGCGCCGGCGGCTGCCGCCGCGCCGACCGCCAGCGGCCAGGGCGATCAGGCGAGCAAACGCGCTTTCCTCGCTCAAGCGTCGAATCAGCAAACGGGGAGCGTAGAACGGCTCACGGCGCCGGCCTCACCGAACATCGTGCAGGCCGGCAGCATCATCCCGGCCGCGCTCATTACCGGCATCCGTTCCGACCTTCCCGGCCAGATAACCGCGCAGGTGACGCAGAACGTCTTTGACAGCCCGACCGGCCGCATCCTGCTCATTCCGCAAGGCGCGCGGCTGATCGGCGAATACGACAGCCAGATCACCGCCGGCCAAACGCGCTTGCTGCTCGCCTGGGATCGCCTGATCCTGCCGGATGGCCGCTCGATCGTTCTCGAGCGTCAACCCGGCGCCGATGCGGCGGGCTATGCGGGCTTGCAAGATCGCGTGGACGAGCATTGGGGTAACATGCTCAAGGCTGCCGCGATCTCGACGCTGCTCGGCGTCGGAGCCGAGATGGCGACTAACAACAACGATCCGCTGGTGCAGGCTCTGCGCTATGGAACGCAGGACACTATCAATCAGACCGGTCAGCAGACAGTTCGCCGCCAGCTCGAAGTGCCGCCGACGCTCACCATTCGCGCAGGTTATCCGCTCCGCGTGGTTGTCACGCGCGACTTGGTGCTCGATTCTGTGGGAGCAGTCCGATGATGAAACTCAAGCTGGGGCCGCTTGCCGACGATCGGCCGGTCAAGCTCGCCGTGGAATTGCCTGCCGCCGTGCATCGCGATCTCGTCGCCTATGCGGCAGCTCTAGCGGCGGAAACCGGCGGCTCGCCAGCCGCGCCGGAAAAGCTGGTCGCGCCAATGCTGGCGAGGTTCATGGAAACGGATCGCGGCTTTCGGCGAAGGAGCAGGAAGCAGGATTGAACGCCGCGAGTTTTAGTGTCCCATGAACTTCTTGAAGCGGTCCCGACCTCCGGCCTCAGTTACGGCTTCCTGCGCATTGGCGCACTCGTCGCCGCGCACCGAGCCGTGTCGGCACCCGGCCACCACACGACGCACTTTGTCGATGTGCGCTGAAAAATACTGAGGACCATGCGCACCGCTCGGCAGCACGGCCGTTGAGGAGGCACGGGTAATTGTCTCGGTGGGCTGCGCCGGAGAGATCACTGACCGCAATACAAAACCGATAATCAAGGTGATCACCGCTACAATTGTCCTATTTCTCTACATAACCCGAATATCGCGTGATTCTATATTGTTCTTGAGTACATGGCAAAGCGCGCTTTAATGAACGAAAGAAAACGACGAAGCGCAGGATTACTGTTATCGACACGCCAGAAGCCCGAGTAGCCGGTCAGCGCCGGTCCCTGTTCACCGTAGATCGGACGGAAGACGACGTCAGGATACCGATTACCCGTGGAGCCCTCGCAGACGATGCTGACGGCAGAGCTACAGCCGAGAATGCTCAATACTGTCTCGCGGCTTGCTCGATGCACTCGGATATCAGGCGTTGATCCAGAGATCGCCAACCGCCCCAGCAGCATGTCTCGTATCTCGGGACCAGGATCGGCTGCCGGCAACAAGAACCTCTCGCCCCGAAGGTCCGTCCAGTGGACCAAGTCTCGATCCGCGAGAGCATGCGATGTCGGCAGCGCGGCAAGCATTCTTTCGCTCCAGAGCAGTTCAGAATGAAATCCGTCGTTGGCCGCGGCACCCATTACAATCGCGATGTCGATTTCACCGCTGTCCAGGCCAGCGAGGAGGCTGCTGCGGTCGGCTTCGATCCAATCCATTTCGACATCGGGGTGGCCTTCGTGCCAACTCAGTAGGGTTGCGCGCAAATTACCTGCGGAAACCGGACCGTTGTGACCTAGTCTGAGGCCGCCGGCGCGGCCCTCGCCGGCCGCGCGCATCATCGCCACCATCTTGTCCGCCATTGCTACCATCGGCTTCGCGTTGCGAACGAAGGAGCTGCCCGCTAACGTCATAGTGACGCCGGCCCGCGAGCGCTCGAATATCGGCATCCCGATCGAGCGCTCCAGCTTTAGGATGGCCCGGCTCAACGTCGATTGCTCGATGTTGAGGGCGCGGGCGGCGCGATACAGGCTCCCATGGTCCGCAGCGGCTATAGCATAGCGAAGCTGGCGTATGTCGAACGCCATTTAAAATATACCTAGACAGTTGACCCCGCACCATAGTCTGCTGATCAGGGTAAGCCCTTTGGAGATGTTCCAAATAGACTCCCAGCATCGGTCATCCTAACGCGCGAGAAGAATGTGGGTATGTTCACCCTCCACCGGAACGGCGGCAGATGCACTATATAATCGCCACCTTACGTCCGGGTAATCGATCCGAACGAACTCCTTGCCAATCAGGGAATTAAGACCGTCTTAGCTCGTGCATGGCCAGATTGCTGCCGCACCCAAGCATCTCGAAAGTCCGTCAGCGCAACTTTGCGATCGATTACCACCCGAATGCGGTTTTCGACAACAGCGTTGACCAGTTCCGCGAGCCGATCTCCCGACAAGTCAAGCGCGAACATGGAGGCAGACACGCCCTTAGATCTGGCTTTCTCCGCATCGGGCGGTGAGACCGTCGAAACGAGCCGACCGCCTTGCCGTAACAAGCCGAAGGAGCGTGCCTGGGTGTCACCGCCGATCAAGTCAAGGACGACGTCGACCGGTTCGTCCAGGGCCGCGAAATCCTCCGAACGATAGTCGATAACGCGATCCGCTCCCAACTCGCGCGTAAATGCCACTCCGTCGCCAGACGCCGTCGCCAGAACACGAGCGCCAGCGGCTTTTGCGAACTGGATTGCGAAGGTTCCTACTCCGCCCGCGCCAGCGTGGATCAGCACGGTCTCGCCTGTTTTCAGATTAGCTGAGTCGATAAGAGCGAACCACGCGGTCCCACCTGCGGTGGGGATGCAGGCCCCCTCATCCGGAGTGAGCGGCGTTGGCAGTCGAACACACGCTGCAGCGGGAACGCTGGCATACTCAGCAAACCCGCCGCCACGCGACGGATTCGGGCGAGCAATTATCGCGTCGCCCTCATCGAACGCGGTCACGCCATAGCCAATGCGTTTCACCACGCCGGCAAAGTCGGTTCCTAGTGTGAAAGGAAATGCCAGTGGAAACCAGTCGGACAAGTAGCCGGCCTGCAACTGAATATCGAGTGGATTGAGCGCCGCCGCCTGGACCTGCATCAGCACCTCGCCTTCGGTTGGTTCAGGCATAGCGATGTCGTCGATGGCGGGCTCGTTGCCATAGCCTCGGATGCGGACTGCCTTCATCGATGGCTCCTAACTGTGGCTCGCGTGAACGCGAGCCATCCTGTAAGCAGAGTACGAACTCATATCCGATTACTCTCACGAGAGCAATATGTCATCTATCCGCCTTTTTATCCTGTCCTCCTTTGCTGAGCTTGGCCCGATGCATGGGCACCGGCTGCGGCTAGAGGCAGAGCGCAAGCATATGCCGTTGTGGACCGACATTCCCGTTGGCGCCGTTTATGGTGCGATGAAGCGGCTTGCCGCCGAGAATTTGTTGCGCGAGGTCGGACGCGAACAGCATGGCAATCGGCCAACCCGGCAGCTTTACGAGATTACCGACGCCGGGCGCGACGCGTTGGCACAGTTGCGTCGTGCGGGGCTGGAAGAGGTATGGTTTCGCTACGACCCGTTTGACCTGGCGCTCACCCGATGCGATCCAGCAACGCTCGATATGCTCCCGCAAACGCTACGAGTGCGATTGGAACGCGTGCAGGCGATGTTGACGGCCAGCAGCAATACTCTTGCCACGGCGACGCCGCATATAAGCCTAGCCGAGGAATGGGCATTGCGCCATTCCGAGCACCGCCTGAAAGCCGAGGTTGAGTTTCTCAGCGCGCTCGTCGATGCCGCGCCCGTAATCGTTGCTGACGAACTCCGGCCGCGTCCGAAGAAACCCAAGAACGAACTAGGAGCTTCGATCAGCCGACAACCGGCCGACGCAGACGATGCGCATGGGTAAGTATCAAAATGTTGCGAAAGCTCTCGGGGGCGCCAACACCGTCCCATCGTCGGCGAGATTGACCACGGCATCATTTTGCGTCCGCTTCCAGAAACTCTGCTACGGGTTTCCAGATTGCATTCGACTCCCTGCTGCCTGGAGGCGCCAGGAACGCTGAGTGACCATAATCGGTCTCGACCCTCACCTCCTGCGCACTTGGAAGTTTCTTCAGCAATTCCTCGGTCAGATACGAGGGGACTGTTCGGTCGCTGCTGATGTCCACCACCAGCGTCCGCGCGTTGACCCGCGCCAGCGCCGCCTTCACGTCATTGCCGAACGGAACTCCGACGTCATGGACCGCACTGGCTCGATAGCGATATAGCAGGCTGATTGGATCCCAATTCCTGGTCCAGCTTCGTGCCAGCGCCTCGACCTCAGCGCGATTGGACGCTTCGCCCTGCCGCACCAGATAGGCATCGCTGCGCAGCCACGGCATGAACAGCGCCGCCGCCGCGCGCAAGCGCGCAGCGGCGCTCCGATGGGGGTCGTTGCCCCCAAGGACAGCCTCCATCCCGTCAGTAATGGCACGGAAATGAGCATCGCTGCGGGCAGCGGGCGCGACCAGGACCAATCGGTCGATCGGAATGGGCTGGTGTACCGCCCATTCCAGCGCCTGGAACGACCCCATCGATGCTCCCGCTACGGCGTGGAGATGTTCGATTTTAAGCACGTCGTGGATAAGGCGCGCCTCGGCCGCGACCATGTCGCGGATAGTGTACGGCGGAAAATGTGCGCCTAACCCATCGGCCGGATTGGAGGACGCCCCACCGCCGATTGGGTCGACCGTGATGATAAGGAAGCGGTCCGTGTCGAACGGCTTTCCCGGCCCGATCAATGCGTCGTAGCTGTGGCGGCCGCCGCTGGTGGGCGGTAGCAATAGGACTGCGTTGTCGTGCGCCGCATTGAGGTGGCCGTGCAAGCTGTAGCCGACCTGCATCGCGATCTGGCGCCCCCGCTCGAACTGGAAGGCGCCGATCGACGCCACCGCGTCGCCCTCCGCGCCCGCAGCCTGGGCCGCCCCGAGCGCCAGAACGGCTGCAGCGAAGAATAGGCCCAGCTTCTTCATTGTCCTATGTCCCGCACGACCGAGGAGTAGGGGATCGGCGCCCACGCATAGCCGGCATCTGAGCGAGCGATGTGCCCGAGTCCCGGAAAGGAAATATGCGGTGCGGCCACCAGCGTGTGCGCGCGGGCGAGCTCCGCGAGCGCTGCCTTACGCGTGCGCGCCGCGACCGCCTCGTCGGCATCGAAATCGACGGTAATGTCGGGCCGTTGCAACTGGACTTCCGCAGCATGGATGATGTCGCCGACCACACGCATCCGATGGCCGCGGCTCTCGATCTCGTAGAAAGTATGGCCAGGCGTGTGGCCAGGCGCGGCAATGGCGCGGATGCCGGGAAACAGCGTCGCGGGCGCGTCGAAGGTGCGGATGCGGCCCGCAGTCATATAGGGCGCCAACGCAGCGCGACCTTGCACGAACATCTGCTGGTGGCTCGCCTTGGCGCGCGCCTTGGCAGCGTCGCTGAGCCAATAATCGAGTTCGCTCTTCGATAAGTAGATCGTGGCGTTCGGGAATACGCGCCGGCCGTCCAGCGTCAGTCCGCCCGAGTGGTCCCCATGGACATGTGTCAGCAGGATCACGTCGATGGTCTCGGGCGCGTAGCCCGCCGCCTTCAACATCGCCGGCAACCGCCCGCAGCAGTCCCCGAATAAGCGGCCCGCGCCGGCATCGATCAGGATGCGGTGCTCGCCGGTGTCGATCAGGAAGCTGTTGATCGAAGTCTCGCGATCCAACGGCTCTCCTGCATCCCGGAAGATCGCGGTAAGACCTGCCCGGTTGGCACCGTGCAGAAGGCTCCCGAACGGTATGGGCGTTGTGCCATCGGTGAGAACGGTAACTTTGAAGTCACCCAGCGTCACCCGATAATAGCCGGGGGCCTGCGCCTCCAATTGTTGATTTGGGACGGGTTGTCGCTCTTGCGCCCAGGCTGTCCATGGCAAAAGGGCAACTGCAATGACGGCTAATGCAACAGATCGAATATTCATCTTGTTACCTCGCACTACTGAGGTGCCACGGGTTAGCGGCACGGCATCTTGCGCGCGAAGAGATGTGCCCATAGCTTCCAGTCCGGAAGTACGTACCTAGAGGTAAGTATGAAAAAGAGTTCGGCTTCGTTCCGCGACCTCCAATGCGACGTGTTCCTAGCCGACTGTCCGGCGCGCAAGGTGCTGAGCCTGTTGGCGGAGAAATGGACGCTGCTGGTCGTCCACGCGCTCAGCGAGCGCACCTACCGCACTGCGGAGCTGCGCAAGCGGATCGGCGGCGTTTCAGAGAAGATGCTTGTCCAAGCGCTACGCCGGCTGCAGCAGCACGGCCTCGTTACGCGCACCAGTTATCCTGAGGTGCCGCCGCGTGTAGAGTATGCTCTCACGCCGCTCGGTTTATCGCTCAGCAGCGTCGTACGAGAGCTCGACCAATGGGTGGAGGCTCACGCCATCGAAATCGAGGAATGGACCGAAACAATGCCCAACTGAATAACGCGACACTTGAGCAGATCACTTCAGGGGAGGACGTCGAGAGCCTTGCCAAGGCGATCGAGCAGCGCCGCGTTGCTGGCGGCCTTCGGCAGTTCGCGGTGAACGAAGGCCCGCAGGCGCCGAACGTCGCGCAGCGGCAATCTCAGATCGAGCTGCGTCCCGCCGAGCGCGGCAGGATCGGTCCGTTGCGCCTGCCTTCCCGAGGCGAGGAAGTGATCGAGCAAGCACTTGCGATCCTTAAAGCTCCAGCCGAGCGTCTCCAGCTCGGCCGGCGAGAGGGAGAGCAAGGCCAGCGCTATCTCCATGATGTCGTCGAACGGCAGCGCCAGTCGGACGCGGCGACCGCCACGCTCGCGCCAGCTTGTAATCGCACCGGGCATCAGCACACTTCCTCGCCTGCGAACCGCTCCATCGCACACAGGTCAGTGCCGCGTCGTTGGACTATCCAAAGCCTGCAACGCGGCAAGCACGTCATCGACCGACACCGGCGCCGCGGCGCCGGCAGGCCGGCGCAGAGCGGGCTGGTCGGGCACCGCTGAGGCGTCGGACGCCCAAGATGCAAGGATGGCGCGCTTCACTTCGGGTTCCAGCGTGGGATGGTGCGCGACTTCGAACGGATGGGTGAAACGCGAAAGCGCCCGTGACATGGCAAATCCTCCTTTCCTTTCGCTCGTCTAGGTTTGGGCAATAATAGCCCTGCTCAGATACTGTATGCTCGGCTTGCTGGCCCACAGTCGCCCGCGCGCAGGAGACCATGATCGCCTCCTGACGCGGGCGGCATGCAGATCTCTCACCGCTTTCCTTCCTGCGTCTGGCTGGCCTGACGCGCATGTTCGAACAAACCACGGATCCGATCCAGCAGACCGGCGCCATGCTGTTGCCCACTCGTCTTGCGGTCGATCTCGTCCACAGCAGCAAGCAGGTCGCTCATGTCCTTCTCGGTCGCGTAGCCGAGGGCCTGCCCGAGACGCAGCTCGGTTCGCGCCGTCGCCAGTAAGTTCCGGAGCCTGGTGTTTTCCGCCGGGGTCCGATCGGCTTTCTCCGACAGGCCCTTGGCCGCTTCGATCGCAGCCTGAGCGCGCACGAGCGGCAGAGGAATAATGGTGTGTTCAACGACGATGGTGCTCAGTGCCGTTTCCAGCACCGCCTTCGCCTCCCTCGTCTTGCCCTGGTGGAGCATTGCCGCCGCTTGTTTGATGGCGTCCGGGTAGGTCGCGAGCGGAAGGTCGCTGACGCTGACCACGGTCTCGCTGGCGAGACCGGAGATCAGACGGCGGGCATCCTGAAGCCGCCCGCGGTCGATCGCCGTCTTCACCGCGGCACGCGCATCCTCGACGCCTTGGATCGTGCCGAGCACGTCCTGCGTCGTCACCGATACATCGACCGGCGCGAGCGCAAGATCTGGCGTGCGCGCGAGCACGATCTCCAGCTTGCCCGTGGCGCGCTCCAGCGCGGCTATCGCATCGCCGGTCTTGTTCTGGTCGATGGCGGTGAGCGCGTTCTGGGTCTCGCGTAGCGCGGCCACGGCCTCCTGGACCAGCTGCCCACGATCGGCATTCGGAGCAGCGGTTACCGCCTGCCCGCTAGGCGACACCATTGGTGGCGCTCCATTGGCCTGGACGGTTTTTTCCGCCTGCGCTTGGTTGTCCTTGATCGGTTGCGAGCATGACGCGGCGGTCAAGACAAGGGCCGCCAGCGCTGTTGTCGATAGAAGTTTGCCGAGCATCTCATCCTCCTTCCTTCGTCGGCAGTTCAATGATTTTCCGGGACTCGCGCGCGGTCCGGCCTCGCCCGAGCCCGGCTCGTGCGGTCAGTAGCAGCGCCAGACGCGCGCGTGCGGTCCCGCCCAGCGCCAGCCGCAGTCGCGGTACCAGCCGCCATGCCAGCGATACCAGCCATAGTGGGGACCGGGGACGGCGTACCATACAGGGCCGTACCAGCCGGGTGCCGCCGGGTGGTGCCCGATCCAGTGGCGCCAGCCCGGACCCCACGCCGGGGGCGGCGCCCAGACCTGGGCCGTGGCCGGAACGGCGGCCAAGGTGAAGATCGCAAGCAATGCTGCGATCAGTGATTTGATGAGCTTCATTGCAACCTCCTTTCATTCCTGAAGAGCCGCGTCGGTGATGACGCCGCTCAGCCGCCCACGGGCGATGGGGTAGTCGCCGCAGCAAAGCGCGTGCGGCCCGGTCGGCCAGCAGCAGACCGGCGGCGCAGGATCGCAAAGGCGCGTGACCGGGCCAGCATGACGACGGCGGGCCGGCTGCCGCATCTCGAACCTTATCCCTTGCCGCCTGCAGAACCGCTCCGCCGACTCCCGGTCCGGGAATCTCAGGATCACGTTCGCGAGCGGGTCGCTTCCGCCCGTCCAGCCGGTCAGCGGGTCGACGAACGGACGCATGCGGGGCGCGAAGCGCACTCGCCATTGCCCGCGCCGGGCCCGCCCTCCCTGATTGGTGGCGAGTGGCACCGGCTCGACAATGGCGAGCGCGTCCAGCGGCAGCGCGCTCGATGACGCCGGCCCTAGTGCGACATTGTCGTTCGCAGCCAGGACCGGCTCGACATCGGGACGGGGCGGCCCGGGAAGCCGGTCCCGGGCCACATCCTCAAGCGGCCGCGCCATGGATCGGGATGCGGCGAACGTTCTCGTTCGCTCCCTCCGATCTCGGCAGCGTGACGGTGAGCACGCCGTTCTTGAAGGTCGCGCTTGCCTTGTCGCGCTCGATGCCACGCGGCAGGCCGATCCGACGCTCGAAGCGGCCATAGCTGCGCTCCGAATAGCCCCGGTCCTTGTCCTCGACCTCGGCCTTCTTCTCGCCGCGGATCGTGAGCACGCCTTCCTCGACCTGGACGTCGACATCCCTCTCATCGAGCCCTGCAAGCTCAGCGGTGACGCGGATGTCCTTGTCGGTTTCGGCAAGCTCGACCTGAGGCCAGACGAGGCTGCGGTCGAAGCCGGCGAGAGACGGAACGCCGAAGCCGCGGAAGACATCGTCGAACAGACGGTTCACGTCGCGATGGAGCGACAGCAGCGGGTGACTTTCGCCGTCGCGCTCGGCGTTGATGGGCGTGGGCAGCCGGTTTTCCTGCCGGCTCCAGGGAATGAGATCACGAATAGCCATGATGTTCATCTCCTCGTTGGGCTGGATTTCGGGCGTGGCTCACCGGTCGCCACCCCGCGTGGGGACGGCGCGCCGGCAAGCCGGTTCAGTGCAGGATCAGGCCGCCTTGGCCTCGGTCTTCGGGCCCTCGATCCGGTCGTTGGCGGGATTGCCGCCACCGATCTCGATCTTGCGCGGCTTCATCGCCTCGGGGACGACTCGCATCAGCTCGATCGAGAGCAGGCCGTTCTCGAACCGGGCATTTCCCACCTCGATGAAGTCGGCGAGCTGGAAGCGCCGTTCGAACGCGCGGGTCGCGATGCCGCGATGCAGATACTCGCCCTTGTCCGCGTCATCGGCGCGCTTGCCGCTGACGGTGAGCTGGTTCTGCTGGGCGACGATCTCGATCTCGTTGGGCGCAAAACCCGCCACCGCGAGCGTGATGTGGTAGCTGTCCTCGCCTTCCTTGACGATGTCGAAAGGCGGATAGCCGTCCGCCGGCGCGTCGCTGCGCATGCCGCTCTCGAGCAGGTCGAACAGGCGGTCGAAGCCGACCGTGGAACGCCGATACGGCGTAAAGTCGAAATTGGTCCTCATAGCCAAATCCTCCATATGAGCGATCTGGGCACGAGGAGCGCCGGTAACGTGAGAGCCGGCGCCCTCTATGTCCCACCGGACCCGAACACGGCGCCCGGCGACAAGAAATTATGTAGCATAATCTCCGATTCAAGACCGCCAATGCTCAGTTTTTTCGTTATAGACGGTTGTCGTCCGACGCAAAGAGCGGCTGACGTTCGCTGGATCCGGTCAGCCCGTTCGTTAGCGTCATTGAATACCCCTTCCGGCAAGGGCGCGCTTTCGCCTGATTACGCAGACGATGCTTCAACTCGCCGTATAGTAGTCCAAGACGTGCTCACTTCCTTCATGGCACTACTGAAGCGAACATGAGCAACATTATCAACTAGGAATTGAACCCTAAATGGCCATTCGGGTCGAATACGCTTCGAGGAGGTTCGGATGAGCGAGGTTATGAAAGCAGTCCGGCTGCATGCATTCGGAGGACCGGAAGTCCTGGTTTACGAAGATGCTCCGAAGCCGCAGGTGAAACCGGGCGAGGTGCTGGTCCGCGTCCATGCCGTCGGGGTCAACCCGCCCGACTGGTATCTGCGCGAGGGCTATAAAATGCTGCCGCCGGAGTGGCAGCCCGAGATGACGTTTCCGATCATTCCCGGCACCGACATCTCCGGCGTCATCGAGGCGGTGGCCGATGACGTGACGGACTTCTCCGTCGGCGACGAAGTCTATGCCGTGGTCCGGTTTCCGAGCGGCATTGCCGGGGAAAGTCGGGCCTATGCCCAATATGTCGTCGCACCGGTGTCCGATCTCGCGCTCAAGCCGGGTGGTATCGATCATGTGCACGCTGCAGCCGCCCCCATGTCGCTGCTGACGGCCTGGCAGTTCCTGATCGAGCAGGGGCATGACGCGCCGAACCCGCTCCAGCCCGCCCAGCACGTCCCCGTGCCGCTTGAGGGGAGAAAGGTTCTCGTGAACGGCGCCGCTGGCGGGGTTGGTCACTTCCTGGTGCAGTTGGCGAAATGGAAAGGCGCGCATGTGATCGCTGTCGCCTCCGGCAGGCATGAGGCGATGCTGCGCGATCTCGGCGCCGACGCCTTCTACGATTATGGCAAGACCAACGTCGAAGACGTGCTCACCGACCTCGACCTCGTGGTGGACGCGGTCGGGGGTCCGACGAGCGGTCGGTTCCTCAAGACATTGAAGCGGGGCGGCGCGCTCTTTCCGGTGTTCGGGTTGGGCTTCGACGACAAGGGCGAGGCCGCGCGGCTCGGCGTTACCGTGTCGACGACCCAAGTCAATTCGAACGGCCCGCAACTGGCCGAGATCGCGCCCCTGCTGGACAACGGCACGATACGCGTCATGATCGACAGCGTTTTTCCGCTCGCCGACGCGCGCAAGGCGCATGAGCATGCCGCGACAGGGCACCTCCAGGGCAAGATCGTCCTGACGGTCGTCTGACGCGCATGTCATAAAAGCCGGGACGACGCTGAGAGCTAAGCTCGATCGCTACCTCACGGCTCGTTCAAGCGCCGATCGCGGTCAATGAAATGAGAGCAGGGACCGTGAAACTGGGACGTCCGACTCTTCATCAACGAGTCCGTCGTAGTGCGAAGCGGCGCAGGCGAAGGAGAACAGTTGGCCGCGGCGGCCGGGGGCGGCCCTATAATAGTACGAACGGCGAGATGTATTCGTTATGTTTATCCGGCGCGGGGCGCCAACATCCTGATCGCAGCGATAGCGGCCAGCGGCGGCCAGATGCGGAATTTGCGTAGCGTTCGTTGCAGAATTCGCTACGTCGCCCCTCCGTCCAACGTCGGTTTGTGGGCAGAGTCCCGACGTTTCGACGAAGCAACTCGCCGCCGCCATAACCCGGTGTTTAAGAGCGGATTTTTTTGACTTCCTGAACACGAAACTCTGGCCGCTATTAGAATGCCGACCTTCGGGAGATCGAACGAAAAATCGGACTTTCGTTCACGTTGGCTCCGCCGCGAAACCGGTCGTTCATTCAGGAAGAGGCTCCGATCGGAATGGGCTAAGGCGGCGCGGTGCTCATCCGCGAAACATATTGATAGCTGGATCGTGCGCCGGCCCGCCGGGGGGCATAGACGGGCCGGCGCCTGCGGCTGGCTCAGCGACGGGGGAGCTTTGCCAGGGCAGCCTTGTAAGCGGCGTAATGCGTGCCCTCGTCGACCGCGATCTGGCGGAACATCTGCGCCACCTTGGTGTCGCCGGCCGCCTCCGCCTCCTTGGCGAAATTCACGTACATCGTGACATTCTCGTAGTGCTCGCCCTTCATGGCGTCCTCGAGGTTCACGCTATTGGTGCTGCCGAGCCGCAACGCCTGCGCTTCGCGATCGAAATGCTCGTTGGCCTCGACGTTGGCCGACGCGCGGAAGAGCTTGGCGAGTTCGGGCTTGCCCGCCGCCTGCGCCTGCTCGGCATACCGCAGATACTTCAGGTTGGCATAGGCCTCCCCGTGCATTGCGGCTTCGAGGTTCGCTCGCGTGCTGGCGGCCAGCGGACGGGTCGGCGCCGACGGCGCGGCGGTCACGCTGACGGCGAAAATGGTCGCGGCACTAGCGGCGGCGACGATCAAGGACTTTATCATGGTCAGTTCTCCATTGCCGCCGGAAATGCGGCTGCCCCGCTATCGACCCGGGTCCTGACGGCGACCTGACAGGCTGACAGAAACGCATTTTCAAGACGTCGGAAAAACTCGCTGCGCCGTCAGGTTTCGGTCAGGCGCTCCTGCGATCTCCGGGCCATCGAGGCTATCCCGCCTCTGACAGGAGTTCGTTCGATGATCCGATTTGCCCCCCTGAAGGTTGCAGCCTTTCTCGCCGCCGTTGCAGCCGCGCCGATGGCGATGGCGTCACCCGTCTGCACGAAGGCACCCCAGGCCAAATGGATGACACCGGCACAGATGAAAGGCCGCGTCGCCAAGATGGGCTATCGCGACGTCAAGGTCTTCCAGGTGTCCGGCAGCTGTTACGAGATCTACGCCCACACCAAGGACGGCAAGCGCGCCGAGGTCTATTTTAACCCGGTGAACGGTGCGGTCGTTCAGAACAACGTCGATTGACGATGGACCACGTCGCTCCAGCGGCTCCTTCCCAAGACCCTGCTCGCAGCCGCGGCAGGGTCAAGGTCTGGGACCCGATCGTCCGCCTCTTCCACTGGACCGTGGCCGGAGGCGTCATCGCCAACCTGACGTTCCTGAAGCACGAGGAAACGCCGCATATCTATGTCGGCTACGCAGTCGTCACGGCGCTGGCGATCCGGCTGATCTGGGGCGTCATCGGCCGGCGTCACGCCCGGTTCGCCAGCTTCGTGCCCAGCCCGTTCGAGTTGCTGCGCTATTTCCGCGCGATGGCCGCCCGGCGCGAGCCGCGCTACATCGGGCACAACCCGGCCGGAGGTGCGATGATCGTCGTCCTTCTTGTCCTGCTGGCGACGGTGGGTACCAGCGGATGGATGATGGGGCTCGACCGGTTCTGGGGTGTAGGCTGGGTGGAGACGTTGCACGAAACCGCTGCCAATGTTCTGATCGGCGCGGTGGCGTTGCATGTCATCGGCGCGATCGTTGAAAGCGTGCGGCACCGCGAAAACCTGCCGCTGGCGATGGTCACCGGCTACAAACGCGCACCAACGGGGACCGACATCGACCATGCGCCTGCTCCTGATTGAGGACAACGCCCGGCTCGGCAGCCTCGTTCGCGAGGGTCTGATCCCCCAGGGTTTTGCGGTCGATTGGGTCGAGACCGTCGAGGACGCCGATCTGGCGATGAAGGTGGCGACATATGATCTGCTGCTGGTCGACCTCGGTCTGCCCGACGGAGACGGCCTGGACATCGTCCGCCGCTCCCGCCGAGACAAGAATGCGACGCCGATCCTTGTCCTGACCGCGCGGAGCGGCCTCGACGATCGCGTCACCGGACTGGACGCGGGCGCCGACGACTATCTGGTGAAACCGTTCCAGATCCCGGAACTCGCGGCGCGGTGCCGTGCCCTGCTGCGACGGCCCGGGGCGTCGCTCGGCACCCAGCTCGCCGCGGGCAACGTCGTGCTCGATTGTGCCTCGCGGTCGGCCGAGGTGGGCGGCGCAGCGATCGACGCGACGCCGCGGGAGATCAACCTGCTCGAGGTTCTGCTCCGCCGCGCCGGACACGTCGTCGCCAAGCCGGCGCTTGAGAACACGCTTTATGCGATGGATGCCGAGGTGACGCCCAACGCGTTGGAAGCAGCGGTATCGCGGCTGCGCAAGCGCCTGACGGCCGCCGGGGCGGACGTGCAGGTCCGCACCGTGCACGGCGTCGGCTATGCACTGTTCGCGCCGAGCGTATCCCGTGAGTAGGACGGGCACCGTCCGGCCGGGGCGACGGCCCCCTACGC
This sequence comes from Sphingomonas sp., assembly GCA_017849555.1. GTDB lineage: Bacteria > Pseudomonadota > Alphaproteobacteria > Sphingomonadales > Sphingomonadaceae > Sphingomonas > Sphingomonas lycopersici. The sequence goes on from JAFIGU010000056.1 coordinate 40,320, forward strand.
TGTTCCGACAGATCGCGGCGCGTCTGGCGGCGTTCACGCTGCTGTTCGCAGCGCTCGACGTCGGGATCGTCGTGTTCACCTACAGTCGCCAGCCCGAATCGCTCGCGCAGGAACTGCTGACGCTTGAAGCGGCAAAGGCTCAGGCAGGCGGCGTGCTGTCACCCGACCTGCTGGCCGGACCGCCGGGGGCCGAATCCTGGCCCGCGCGCTATGTCGAACCGGGATCGCCCGAACTCCGGCGGGTAGGGGAAACCGGGATCGACGGCGCTTCGACCCTGGTCGACTGGACGCGGCGCGAACAGGTTCCTGGCGGCTATCGGATATCGGGCGTTCGCGCGATCGATCGCGGCAACGAGCGGCGATGGCTGGCGATGCAGTTCGAGGGCGACGGCATCCGCCCCTATGTGCCGGTGATCGTGAACGAAATCATCCAGCACGTAATGCTGCCGCTGATCCCGCTGTCGCTGTTGCTGTTGCTGTTCAACGCCTTCGCCGTCCGCCGCGTGCTCCAACCGCTTCGCCATGCCGAGCGCGAAGTGGACGCGCTGAAACCCGACAACACCCTGCTTCGCCTTTCCGAGCCGAGTGAGCCGCGAGAGGTCAATACGCTCGTCAGTGCCGTCAATCGGGCGCTCGGCCGGCTCGATGCAGCGATGGCGACCCTGCGGGAGTTCACCGCCAACGCCGCGCATGAGCTGCGCACGCCGTTGTCGATCATGCAACTATCGCTCGACCGGCTCCCCGCAGGCAGGCAGCGGGACGAACTGCGAGCCGATGCGCGACACCTGACCCGCCTTGTCGAACAGATGCTCGATCTCGCCCAGGCCGACGCGCTGGCCGTGGATGGCCACGTGGCCGTCGATCTCGCCGACATCGGCCGAGACGTCGTGGCCGCGATGGCGCCCAAGGTGTTCGCCGCGCAGCGTGATCTCCGCTTCGAGAGCTTCGGGGACACCGCGGCGATGGGGCACCCCGAAGCGATCTTTCGCATCTATCGCAACCTGATCGACAACGCGCTGTCACACGCGCCCGGCGTCACGCCCATCGACGTGACCGCGGGACCCGGCCCACAGCTGGCAGTCCGTGATTACGGGCCGGGGATCGCGGAGGTCGACCTTCCTCACGTCTTCGACCGCTTCTGGCGCAAGGATCGCCGCAGCTCTGACGGAGCGGGACTTGGGCTCGGCATCGTTCAGCGGCTGGCTGAGGCGCATGGCGGAACGGTCACCGTCGAAAACGCGGCGGGTGGTGGTGCTCTGTTTCGCGTCCAGCTCAATCTCGCGCCCTGATTCTGAGACGCACCGATCTGCCTGCGCCGACCCGTCAGGCATTCGTCAGGACTGAGGTGCAGTGACGTCTCGGGAAGGAGACGATCATGGACAACACCGCAGCAGCGACGCCTACGACCTCGAGAACGATACGAGTTTGGGACCTTCCAATCCGCATCTTCCACTGGTTGCTTGTAGCGACAGTCCTCGTCGCCTTTTTGTCGGCCGAGGAAGAAAGTGCGCTCGCATCATGGCACGTCACGGCGGGCTGGGTCGCCGCCATCCTCATCGTGTTCCGGGTCGTCTGGGGTTTTGTGGGCGGTGAGCACGCGCGCTTCGCTCAATTTCTCAAACCTTGGCAAATCGGACATCATCTGACGTCGCTGACCTCATCTGTTCGACATCGATCGGTCGGCCACAACCCGCTGGGTGGGATCGCAGTCATTGCTCTGCTCACGGTCGTAGCATCAGTCATATATTCCGGGGTACGGACAAACGGCGACGCTGGCGAAGGGCTGCATGAAGCGTTTGCCAACGCCTTGCTCGCGTTGGTCGCGGTGCACGTGTTCGCCGTGATTGCGATGTCGATGCTGACGCGGGAGAACCTCATCACTGCGTTCATCACTGGCCGGAAGCGCGCCGACCTGCACCCCGACGTTGCCGACGCGCATCCGCCGATGCCATTGGCTGTGCCTGTGGCAGGTATTGCGGTCGGCCTCGCTGCCTATTCCATCATGGCGGCGGATCCTGCGGCATATACACCGGGCGTTCGCGCCGAAGCTGGCGAGGGCTTCGATCGTGGCGATCGTGATTAACCCAAAAGCCGATCGAAGAGGAAACGCACGTTGACTCGTCTAGCATTTCACAGAGAACGCCACCTTGTCTCCAGAATCGGCTGGCTGAGGGCCGCCGTGCTCGGCGCCAATGACGGTATCGTTTCCACGGCGAGCCTCATCATCGGCGTCGCCGCGGCGGCTGCCAAGCCCTCGGACATTTTGATTGCCGGCACGGCCGGGCTGGTCGCCGGCGCTATGTCGATGGCGGCGGGTGAATACGTCTCCGTCAGTTCGCAGTCCGACACCGAAAAGGCCGAACTTGCCCGGGAGCGGGCGGAGCTGGTGGGCGATGTGGATGCCGAGATCGATGAGCTCGCGGCGATCTATGTCGCACGAGGCGTGGATCGCACTACGGCCGACGCGGTCGCGCGTCAGCTGATGTCCAAGGATGCCTTGGCGGCCCATGCGCATGACGAACTCGGGATTTCGGACATGACGGTTGCCCGCCCAATCCAGGCGGCACTTACATCAGCGGCGACCTTTTCCGCTGGTGCAGTGCTCCCGCTCGCGTTGGTGGTGTTCGCGCCCGCCGGCCTGTTGATCGTGATCGAGGCAATCGCTTCACTGCTGTTCCTCGCCCTCTTAGGAGCGGTCGGCGCCCGGACCGGCGGCGCTCCGGTTTGGGTCGCGACGATCCGTGTCACTTTCTGGGGCGCGCTGGCGATGGCACTGACCGCGGGTATCGGCCGCTTGGTTGGTACTGCTGTGTGATTTGTAGGCGCTCGGGCCGTTACACGATCAATGACCGGTTTCAGGAAATTTTAGTCATCGCCCTGAATGGCTTAAATTGCATCGCTATGCTGATTGTCCGCTGCGAACAGCGTGGCCGGCAGCCTCGGAGGGGCCGGACACCTCTTGGATGAGATGGGAGCGGCTGAGGTCTGGTCGGAAGCCAACGACCGAAATGCGATTGAGTAACCCGACCTGTCCGGCTGAGAATGGACTGTCCAACGCCCAGCGAACGATCCGCGGCGGAATAGCGCTGCGGGCGGCGGCAACCGGCGTCCGACGGCGACTTTATCGTAGGGCAAACGGCGAGATGTATTCGTTATGTTTATCTGGCGCGGGGCGCCACTTATTCCTGATTTGATATCAGAAGGTTGGGCGGGGTCGCGTAAGGCGGCCCCGCCCAATCTTGTTTTCGGCTGGTCGAGCGTGCGGCATGCGCCGCTCGGTGATCAGTTGGGCAGCGTCTCGAGCTGCGCGGGCGCGGGATCGTAGCCGGCCGGCGTGGTGGCGGGGCGCAGCCAGCCGATCTCGTGGAGCAGGAACAGGACCAGCCCCACCGCCAGCGGAATCAGATAATAGACCACGCGATAGACCAGCAGCGCCGCGAACAATGTCGCGCGGTCGATTCGCGGTAACGCGACCAGCATCACCGTTTCGAACACCCCGACCCCGCCCGGCGCGTGCGCGAGCAGCCCCGAGACGAACGCCACGACATAGCCGAGCAGCAAGTCGGGGAACGCCGAGAGCGACAGCCCCGGGACGAGCACGAACAAAGCCGCGGTCGCCAGCGCGATATCGAGCGCGGCAAGCGCGAACTGGAGGAGCGCCAGCCGCACCGTCGGTAGCACCAAGGTCCAGCCGAACAGCTTGAGCGACCGCCCCGCGGCGCGATGCAGGACGGCCAGCGTCACGGCGATGCCGCCGAGCACCAGCGCGCCGGTCATCACGCGCGCGGCGGGGCTGATCTCCAGCGCGCCGATCGTCAACGCGCCGGGCCGGAGGATCAGCCCGATGCCGAGCAGCAGGAAGACCCCGCACCAGAAGGTGACCCCGGCGATGATCATGATCTGCGCCACTTCGCCCAGCGTGAAGCCGGCGTGGCGATAGACGCGCCAGCGCGCGGTGCCCCCGGTCAGCACGGCAAAGCCGAAATTGTGGCTGAAGATATAGCTGGTGAAGGCGGCCAGCGCGGTGGTCGGATAGCGCGCGCGGCGCCCGATGATGCGCTGCGCGATCATGTCGTAGCCGGTAAGGACGAAATAGCTCAGCGCGGTGATCGCCAGCGACAGCAGCAACCGCCCCGATCCGATCCGGCGGATCGCGGCGTCGATTTCGTCACGGCTGGTATTGCTGAGGATATGGCGCAACGCAGTCACCGCCACCGCGACGACGATCAGCATCAGCACCCCGACGATCCAGCGCCCCGCGCGACGCTTGGCGTCGTCGCTCATCAGGCGGGTGGCGAGGGGGGAAGACGGCCGATCCATACCTAAATCACTTTCGCGAGGCCGCCCGGGTGGGGTACGAGTCGGCGCTACCTCCTTCGCCATCAAAACCGGGAGCGTAAATACCCAATGCGACCCCCGACGCGAACCGGCCGCTGTTCGTCGTCGCGCTGGCCCGGGTGATCAGGCGCGAACCCAAAAGCCTGATTTGCAACGGGACCTTTCTTAACAGCGGCTGCATGTTATGTTCAGCATAGGTCACAGGTCGGCCGATCATAATCCGGGCTCAGATTTCAAAGGAGGGTTTACGCCATGCGCAAGACTTTGATCATGTCGACGGTGATGGCTTCACTGATGGTTCCGGTTGCCACCATTCCGACGGAGGCTGGTGCGCAGACCTACAATCGCGGCCATCAGCGGCATCACCACTATCGCTGCAAGCGCAGCAGCGGCACCACCGGCCTGATCGCCGGCGGCGCGGGCGGTGCGCTGCTCGGTAATGCGCTTGGCGGCGGCACGCTCGGCACGGTTGCCGGCGGCGTCGGCGGTGCCTTGCTCGGTCGTCACCTCGACAAGAAGCATGACGCCGCGCAGAACCGTCGTAACGGCTGCTGATCCGACAGCGTCCTACGGGGCTTCGGGCCGGGCTGCGGAAATACCCGCGGCCCGGCCTTTGTCTTCTGCGCGATCGCAATAGCCCCTCGCGCCATTCGGCTCGTGACGAACTTAAAGCGCGATCCCGGCGCGCCCGGCAAGATCGGTGATATATTGCCAGGCGACCCGCCCCGAGCGGCTGCCGCGCCGCGTCGCCCATTGCACCGCCTCCGCGGCGTCGAACGGCAGGCCGTAACGCTCGGTATAGCCGCGCACGATCGCCAGATAATGATCCTGATCGACAACGTGGAAGCCGAGGCTCAGCCCGAAGCGGTCTGCGAGCGCGAGCTGGTCGTCGACCGAATCGCGCGGGTTGATCGCATTTTCCTGCTCATGAATGTCGCGCGGGACGAGATGGCGGCGGTTCGACGTTACCACCAGCCGCGCATTGGCCGGCCGCGCCTCCGCGCCGCCTTCGAGCAGCGACCGTAGCGTCCGCGCATCGCGCACCGCATCGATCCCGAGATCGTCGAGGAACAGCACGAACGCGCGCGGCACATGCGCGATCGTCGCAAACAGCGCCGGCAGGGTATCGAGGCGGTCGGCCGCCACTTCGATCAACGCCAGCGCGCCGCCTTCGGCCTGGATCGCCGCGACGCTCGCCTTGACCAGCGCCGACTTGCCGGTGCCGCGCGCGCCCCATAGCAGCACGTCCTGCGCGGCATGCCCCGCGGCAAGGCGCGCGAGATTGTCGTGGAGCACTTCTTTCTGCGCATCGACCCCCTGCAACAGCGCGATCGGCACCGGCGCGAAGGCACGAGTCGGGAGCAGCACGCGATCGCGCCACACATAAGCCGGATGCGCCAGCGGATCGGCGGAAACCGGCGGCGGCGGAGCGAGGCGCTCCAGCGCGGCGGCGATGCGGGCGAGGGTTGCTTCCATGCTCCGCCGGCTACCGCAGCGCAGCGCGAAGGGTCAATGCGTGCTTCTCGTCGCCCCGGTTAAGGATGGGGCGGCGTGGTCAATCGGCCAGATTGTAGCTCTTGAGCAGATCATAGAGCGTCGGCCGGCTGATCCCGAGCAGCCGCGCGGTATTGCTGATATTGCCGTCGGCGCGCGCCAGCGCGCGGCGGATCGCGGTGCGGTCGGCCGCCTCGCGCACCGCGCGCAGGTTGATCGGGGTATCGTCGGGCTCGGCGAGATCGAGATCGGCGGCGGTGACGAGCTTGCCGTCGGCCATGATCACCGCGCGCTTCACGCGATTTTCGAGTTCGCGCACATTGCCGGGCCACCCCCAGGCGTCGATCGCGGCGCGCGCGTCGGGCGCCAAGCCGGTCACCGCCGGGTTCATCGTCGCGGCGTAACGGGTGACGAAATGCCGCGCGAGCAGCGCCGCGTCGCCGGGCCGTTCGGCGAGCGACGGGATGCGGATGACGATCTCCGCCAGCCGATAATAAAGATCCTCGCGGAAGCTGCCCGCCGCGACCATCGCATCGATATCGCGATGCGTGGCGCAGACGATCCGCGTGTCGACCGCGATCGCGCGTCGCCCGCCGATCCGCTCGATCGTCCGTTCCTGCAGGAAGCGCAGCAGCTTGACCTGGAGCGGTAGCGGCACGTCGCCGATCTCGTCGAGGAACAGGGTGCCGCCGTGCGCCTGTTCGATCTTGCCCTCGGTCGTCTTCACCGCGCCGGTGAAGGCGCCTTTCTCGTGCCCGAACAGCTCGCTTTCGAGCAAAGTTTCGGGGATCGCCGCGCAATTGATCGCGACGAAGGCGCCGGTGCGGCGCGGCGAGGCGTCGTGCACGCCGCGCGCGAGCAATTCCTTGCCGGTGCCGCTCGCGCCGAGCAGCATCACCGAAACGTCGGCCGGGGCGACGCGTTCGATCGTCCGCGTCACCTTGAGCATTTCCGGCGCGGCGCTGATCAGCCCGGCCATTGCCCCCGCCGCGGTGCTCGTCGCGGCGAGCCGCCGGTTTTCGGCTTCGAGCGCGTGGACGTGGAAGGCGCGTGCGACGATCAGCCCGAGCGCGTCGATATCGATCGGCTTCTGGTAGAAATCCCACGCCCCGTCGGCGATCGCACGCAACGCGCTTTCGCGCGCGCCGTGGCCGGAGGCGACGATCACCTTGGTATCGGGCTTGAGCGCGAGGATCTCGGCCAGGGTCGCGAACCCTTCGGTCGTGCCGTCCGGATCGGGCGGGAGACCGAGATCGAGCGTCACGACGGCGGGCTCATGCTGCCGCAGCGCGTCGATCGCCCCGTCGCGATCGCTGGCGACGATCACCTCATAGCCGTCATAGGCCCAGCGCAACTGGCGCTGGAGCCCCAGATCGTCCTCGACGATCAGCAATTTGGGCAATGTCTTCGGGCGGTCGCTCACGCTGCCTGCTCCATTGCCGCGGCCGAGCGCAGCGTGACGCGGAACCGCGTGCCCTCGCGCTCGCGGCTTTCCACCGTCACGCTGCCCCCCATCGTCTCGGCAAGCTGCCGCGCCTCGAACGCGCCGAGCCCGAACCCGCCCGGCTTGCCCGAGACGAACGGCTTGAACAGCCGGTCGCGCATGAACGCCGGGGACATGCCGCGCCCGGTGTCGATCACCTCGACCGCCACCTGCCGCGTCGCGGGCAGATCGACGAGATTGAGCGTCACCGGCGCATCCGCCGCGCTCGCCTCGATCGCATTCTGCACGAGATGCCCGAGCAAGGTTTCCAGCGCGGTGGCGTCCGCCAGCGCATTTACCTCGGGCGCGCCGGTGACGAGGATGACGTGCTGCGCGCGCCGCGCGGCGGCGATCCGCTCGGCCAGCCGGCGCAGCGACACTTCGCGCAGCGCCTCGCCGCGGCCGCCGTGGTGCTGGGAGAGGCGCGCGAGCAGATTGTTCATGCGCTGTGCCGAATCGCGCAACGTCTCGACCATGTCCGCACGGAAGGCGGGATTGTCGGCGTGGCGCTCGGCATTGCGTGCAAGCAGCGTCAATTGGCTCACCAGATTCTTGAGATCGTGCATGATAAAGGCGAAACGGCGGTTGAATTCGTCGAAGCGCCGCGCGTCGGCCAAGGCGTCATGCGCGCGTTCCTCGGCGAGATAGCTCGCCACCTGCCGCCCCGCGACGCCGAGCAGGTCGAAATCCTCCCAGTCGAGCGCGCGGTCGAGCGGGGGGCGGGCGAGGACGATCGCGCCGGTCAGCTGGTCGAAATGGCAGAGCGGAACGATCGCCCAGACGTGGTCGCGCTCGACGAGCCACGACGGGGCGGCGGCGCGCTCCTCGGCGGGGGCGGTGCCGTCGCGCACCGCGTCGAGCGCGACGATCCGCTGGGTCGCGGCGAGATGGCGATGAAGCGCCGCGTCGCCGCCAGCGGGGTCGGCGTCGTCCTCGGGCCAGTTCCAGCCCGCGCCGCGCTCCAGCCCGCCGTCGCGCGCGAGCAGCAGCAGCCCCGCGGGGGAATCGGTGACGTCCGCTACCGCCTTCACCACACGGATCCCCAACGGTGCAGCGCTGTCGCCCGGCGTGCCGAGCGTCTCGGTGAAGCGAAGCCATTCGGCGCGATAATCGTAGCGGTGGGTGAAAAGATGCTTGGCGACCAGGACCTTGGCCCAGGCGCGCAGCCACGGCGTCGATACGCCCGTCAGCAGCGCCGCCGCGGTGCCGAAGACGAAGGCGGTCTGCGCCAGCCGGATATGGTTCCCGCCGAGCTGGCCGATCAGGCTGATCGCCAGCCCGATCACGACGACATAGACCCCCGCGACGAGCAACGAGATCGCCAGGAACGCCACGTTGCGCGACAATTGCAACGTCCATTCGCCGTTGCGCTGCACCGCCAGCCCGAACAGCGGGGCGAAGGCGATCAGCGCGAGGCCGCGCGCCGCGATCAACCCGTCGGAGATTCCGGTCGACGTCCACAGCGCGAGATTGATGACGGTATCGATGACGAACATCAGCGCCATCGCCAGCGCCGCGGCGCGAATCCCGCCGCGCCCGGCGGCGGACAGCCGCGCCTGCATGCGATAGATCAGCAGCAGCGCTGTGACGCTTCCCAGCATGCGGAACGCGACCCGCGCATCGCCGATCGCCGCCTTGTCGCCCGGGGCAGCGGTGGCTTCGGCGATCGCCAGCCCCGTCGCGATCACGAAGGTGAGTGCGCAGGCGATATAGACGGCGGTGAGCCAGCGACCCCCCGCGTCGGCGGGTTCACGCCGCGCGAGGACGTAGATGAAGCCGAGCCAGGCGAGGTTGCGGGCGCCCTCCGCAAGCCGGGTGATCGGATCGCGCGCGTCGATCCCGGCGGCGGCCAGCGCCCATAAGGCGGTGGCGCCGAGCGCGACGATCAGCGTAATGCGGGGAAGCCCGCCGTCGCGCTGGCGGAGCTGCACCAGCGCCAGCACCCCGAACAGGAAGGCGGCGAGCGCGTGGCTCCACAGGGTCAGCGGCGGTTGCACCTCACCGCGCACCGGCGGGAAACAGCACTACCCGCAAGGTCTGGAGCAGGATCAGCAGATCGAGGAACGGCGAGTAGTTCTTCGCGTAATAGAGATCATATTCGAGCTTGTGGCGCGCATCGTCGATCGACGCGCCATAGGGATAGTTGATCTGCGCCCAGCCGGTGATGCCGGGCTTCACCATATGCCGCTCGGCGTAATAGGGCAGCTCGCGTTCGAGATCGGCGACGAATTGCGGGCGTTCGGGGCGCGGGCCGACGAAACTCATCTCGCCCTTCAGCACGCTCCAGCATTGCGGCAGTTCGTCGATCCGCACCTTGCGGATGAAGCGCCCGACGCGCGTGACGCGCGGATCCTGCTCCGCCGCCCACACCGCCTCGCCCGGAATTTCGGCATCCTGCCGCATCGAGCGCAGCTTGGGGATGTCGAACGGCTCGTTGTACAGCCCGACGCGGCGCTGGCGGTAGAAGGCGGGGCCCTTGCTCTCCAGCTTGATCGCGATCGCGGTCACCACGATCAGCGGCAGCGCGACGAGCAGCATCAATGCGCTGACGATCACGTCGAACCCGCGCTTGACCATCGCGGTCAGCATCTGCCCGGAGGAAAAACCGTCGGAAAAGATCAACGCGGAGGGATTGACCGTCTGCAGGTCGATGCGCCCCGTCTCGCGTTCGAGAAAGGCGGAGAATTCGTTGACCTGCACCCCGGTGGTCTTGATCCGCAGCAGATCCTTGAGCGGCAGCGCGTTGCGCCGCTCCTCGATCGCCAGCACCACCTCCGACGCGTTGAGCCGCACGACATGGTCGGCGAGGTTGTAGATCGCGTCGCGCGGGATCGCCTGCGGCACCACGATCTCCGGCTCGGCCATCGCGACATAGCCGACCACCACGAAGCTCGATCCGGGCACCTGTTCCAGCGTTGCCAGCCGGGCGGCGCGCGTCCCGGCGCCGAGCACGACGACGCGGCGTTTGAACCGCTCGCCGCCGAGGAAGCGCCCGAACAGGATGCGGACCATCACCAGCCCGACGGCGGCGAGCAGCATCGCGTAGAACAGGTTCGACCGCCAGAAGGTGAAACGCGGCATGACGAAGAACAGCACCGCGAGAAACAAGGCGCCGAGCGATATCGCGACCATCAGTCGCATCGCGGCCTGGCGGATCGAGACGAGGACGTCCGCCTGATAGGCGCCGACCGCGATCATCGCGATCATCAGCGGCGCGGCGAACGACAGGAGCTGGGGCAGGCGGGTCCAGATCGGTTCCACCAGCATGTCGATCTGCCACGCGCGGAAATCCCATCCGCCCTCTGCCGCGGCGATCAGCAGCATGAAATCCAGCACACCGAGCAGCAGCACCGCGTTCGGTACGTAGTGCTTGAAAACCCTGATCATTTTCCCGGCATCCGATCCCCGGTGTAAGCTTCTCCGACAGGTGATCGCAGCAAATGGCAAAAAAAGGCTGAAGAGCCGTGCCCATAACGAGACGGATCGAATGGTTGCGAGCCGCATTATCCGATAGCAATAGTGACCGAACCAGGCGGAGAAATGCATGCCGATTTCCAGGACGATCGTTCCCGTAATCCTGTCAGGCGGAGCGGGGACGCGGCTGTGGCCGATGTCGCGCCCGGAAATGCCCAAACAGATGCTCGCGCTCACCGCGCCCGAGACGATGCTGCAGCTCACCGCGGCGCGGGCGCGCGGCGCGGGCTATGGTGCGCCGATCGTCGTCGCCAACGCGCGTCATGCCGATATGATCGAGGAACAGCTCGATGCGATCGACATGGCGCCCGCCGCGCTGATCCTCGAACCGGCCGGGCGCAACACCGCGCCGGCGATCGCGCTTGCCGCGCTGGCGGTGGAGGATCGCGCCGCGCCGCTGCTGGTGATGCCGTCCGATCATGTGATCGCCGATGTCGCCGCCTTCCACCGCGCGATCGCCGCCGCGCTGCCGCTCGTCGACGAGGGGTGGCTGGTGACCTTCGGCATCACCCCGGACGCGCCCGAGACGGGCTATGGCTATATCCGCGCCGGCGCCGAGATCGCCGAGGGGGTGCATCAGGTCGAGCGTTTCGTCGAGAAGCCCCCGCTCGACGCCGCCAAGGCGATGCTGGCGAGTGGCGATCATGTGTGGAACGGCGGAATCTTCCTGTTCCGCGCCGACGCCTATCTCGCGGCGTTGGGCGAGTTCGAGCCGGCGATGCTCGATGCGGTGACCCGCGCGATGGCGGGCGCGCAACGCGAAGCGTGTCGCCTGACCCCCGCCGCCGACGCTTTCGCGCAATCCCCCGATCGCTCGATCGATTATGCCGTGATGGAGCATGCCGCGCGTGTCGCGGTGGTGCCCGTCTCGATGGGGTGGAACGATGTCGGCAGCTGGGACGCGCTCCACGCGCTGTCCGATCGCGATCATGCCGGCAATGCGGTGCGCGGCGAGGTGATCGCGCTTGATTCGACCAATTGCCTGGTGCGCAGTGACGGCGCGCGCGTGGCGATGATCGGGGTCAGCGACCTGATCGTCGTCGCGAGCGGCGACGACATCCTGATCCTGCCGCGCGGGCGCAGTCAGGATGTCCGCCAGTTGCTAGAGGCAATGAAGAGCTAGCGGCAACGCTAGAAGAAAATATTCACAGGGTGTTCAATCCGCGATCGTTATGCCACGCGGTGATGAGGATGTGGATCACCGCGTTTCTGCTGCTGCTCGCCGCATCGCCGGCGCTCGCCGCGCCCGATCCGGGGCGCGAGGCGAGCGCCGCGTGGCAGGCGACGCGTCAGGGCCGCATCCTTCCGCTCAAGGAGATCGAGCGCCGTATCGTCCCGACGATGAAGGGCGCGCAATATATCGGCTTCGATCTCGAGCTGCCGAGCGGCGTCTATACGCTAAAATTCCTGCGCGACGGCACGGTGATCTGGGTCGATGTCGACGGCCGCACCGGCCAGGTGATCGGGCGCACCGGGCGTTGACAAGCCGTGGATTTCATCGCGCACGCTTCGGTGATAACCGACCAGATACAACCCAAAGGGAGAAACCATGCGCGTCCTGATCGTCGAAGACGAGCCGAATCTCGGCCAGCAGCTCAAGAGCACGCTGGAAGGCGCGGGCTATGCCATCGATCTCGCCACCGACGGCGAGGAGGGACATTTCCTGGGCTCGACAGAAAGTTATGACGCGATCGTGCTCGATCTCGGCCTGCCGGAGATCGACGGGCTGACCGTGCTCGATCGCTGGCGCAAGGAGGGCAAGACCACCCCGGTGCTGGTGCTCACCGCGCGGGATAGCTGGTCGGACAAGGTCGCCGGGCTCGATGCGGGCGCCGACGATTATGTCGCCAAGCCGTTTCAGACCGAGGAATTGATCGCCCGGCTGCGTGCGCTGATCCGCCGCGCGTCGGGCAACGCCTCGTCGGAGCTGACCGCGGGCGATGTCCGGCTCGATACGCGCTCGGGCAAGGTGACCCGCGCCGGCGAGCCGGTGGAGCTCACCGCGCCGGAATAGGAATTGCTCAGCTATCTGCTCCAGCACACGCGCAAGGTGGTGCGCCGTACCGAGCTGATCGAGCATATCTACGACCAGGATTTCGATCGCGATTCGAACACGATCGAGGTGTTCGTTACGCGCATCCGCAAGAAATTGGGGCAGGATGTGATCACCACGATCCGCGGCCTCGGCTACAGCCTCGAGGAGCCGACGGCTTAAGCCGCGCGGGGCCGATGACCGCCGACGTACAGGAAAGATTTCGCGCGGTTCGCCGCAACGGATCGCTGACGCGGCGGATGATCCTCATCGCGGCGGCGTGGATCCTGCTGCTGCTCGCCGGCGGCGGGCTGGCGCTCGATCGCGTGCTCGCCAGCGCGGTGACGCGCAATTTCGACGATCAGCTCGAATATGTCCTGCAGTCGCTGCTCGTCTCGGCCGAGATCGGCCCGGACGGCGAGGTGATCTTCAACCGCGAGCCCGCCGACCAGCGCTTCTTGGAGCCCTATTCGGGGCTTTACTGGCAGGTCTCCGCGCCGGGGCGGGAGCCGTTTCCGTCGCGGTCGTTATGGGACCGCCAACTCGCGTACGGCGCCAATCACGACGATCGCAGCGTTCACACCTATGATAGCAGCCAGTTCCGCGACGAGAAACTGCGCGTGGTCGAGCGCGACGTCACGCTGCCGCGCTCCAAGACGCGCTGGCGCTTTCAGGTCGCGCAGAGCCGCAGCGGGCTCGATGCGCAGATCGACGTGCTGCGCCGGACATTGGTGCGCAGCTTCCTGCTGCTCGGGCTCGGGCTGATCGTGCTGGCGGCGTTGCAGACCTTTTACGGCCTGCTTCCCCTGCGCAAATTGCGGCTGGAGATCGCCAAGATGCGCGGCGGGCGGATCAACCGTATCTCGGGCGACATGCCGGTCGAGGTCGCGCCGCTGGTCGAGGAACTGAACGCGCTCGTCGCGCATAATGAGGTGCAGGCGGAGGAGGCGCGGCGCCACGCCGGCAATCTCGCGCACGCGCTCAAGACCCCGCTGACCGTGATCATGAACGCGGCGACCGCCAATGCCGACGATTTGTCCGAAACCGTGGTGCGCGAGGCGCGGACGATGCGGCGGCAGGTCGATCACCATCTCGCACGGGCGCGTGCCGTCGGCCGGCGCGGATCGGCGCACAGCCGCGCCGAGGTGTGGCCGTCGATCGAATCGGTCGAGCGCGCGGTGCAGCGGCTTTATCCGCATGTCCGCATCGACATGGACGGGCGCAAGGATCTTGTCGCACATATCGAACGCCAGGATCTCGACGAGATCATGGGCAATCTGATGGAAAATGCCGCGAAATACGGCGGCGGCAGCCTGTTCGTGACGGTCGCGGCGCAGGCCGGATTCGTCGAGATACTGGTCGAGGACGACGGCACCGGCATCCCCGAGGAGGAGCGCGTGCGAATCTTCGATCGCGGCGCGCGGCTTGATACCGGCAAGCCGGGGACGGGGTTGGGCCTCGCGATCGTGCGCGACGTTGCCGAAATTTACGAAGGCACCGTAACGCTTGAAGAAAGCGAGGATCTCGGGGGGTTGTTGGTCCGTCTGCGGCTGCCCATGGCGCAGGCCGAATAGCATTCATTGAGTATTCGGTAACCAACACAGGTTACGACCGGCGCATGGACCGCGTGCGCCGCAATCGCCTGCTCTTGGTGGGCTTCCTCTATTTCATCCTCGTCGCGACCTCGACCCGGCTGGTCACCGACGAGCAGGCGCTGGCGTCGATCTGGCCGGCCAATGCGGTGTTTCTGGCGATGCTGCTGCAGCGCGGAAAGCCGCGCTGGGGCGATGTGCTGATTGCCGGCATCTGCGGCAACGTGCTCGCCAACTTCCTGATCCACGGCACCCTCGTCACGCCCTTCTTCTACAGTTTGATCGACGTGGGCGAGGCGATGCTGGTCGCTGTCGCGCTGCGCCGGACGATGGATATGGAAGAAATGCTCGGCGCGCCGGAGAATGTCGGCCGGTTCGTCTTATGGGCCGGGGGCATCGCGCCGGCGGTGAGCGGGCTGGGCGGCGCAGGGATCGCCTGGGCGTTCCTTCACGAAGATTTCCTCGGCTCGCTCCATACCTGGTATCTCAGCGACGCATTGGGGCTGCTGATCTTCACGCCGTTCTTCACCTCGTTGCTGGCGGGCGAATATCGCCAGTCGTTCCTCGAAAAGAGCCGGCGCGAGCGGATCGAGGCGCTGGCGATCCACCTGCTGGTGCTGGGCACCGCGATCGGGGTGTTCATGTGGGCACCCCCGGCTATGCTGTTCCTGCTGTTCGCGCCGCTGATGCTGGTGACGTTCAAGCTCGGCCGACTGGGGACGCAGGTGGCGATCATGATCGTCACGATCACCGGGGTGATCGGCACGCTGGTCTATCCGTCGTCGGCGCTTCACGGGCAATCGACCGCGCAGCATCTGCACCTGTTGCAATTCTTCCTTGCGCTGATGCTGCTCACCTGCCTGCCGGTGGCGGCGAGCCTGTCGGCGCGCAACCGGCTGACGCGGCGGCTGGCGGACAGCGAACGCCAGCTTCGCGCGCGCGAGGGCGATCTGATCCGCATGGTCGCGACCGATCCGTTGACCGGGCTGCTCAACCGCGCCGCGTTCAACGAGCAGGTCGAGGAAATCCACCCGGAAACGCGCGTCGCGATCGCGATGCTCGATGTCGATCGCTTCAAGCAGGTCAACGATCAGTTCGGGCACGATGCCGGGGATCGCGCCTTGATCCATTTTGCGCGGCTGATCGGCGGCGGGGTGCGGCAGGGCGATATCGTCGCGCGCGCCGGCGGGGACGAGTTCATCATCCTGTTCCCCGATACCGGCGAGAGCGACGCCGAGACGGTGTGCCAGCGGCTTGCCGCCACGCTTGCGCGGCAGCCGCTGGCGCTCGACGAGCAGGTCCTGCTCGAATTGCGGATGAGCTGCGGCGTCGCGGAACGGCGTGACGGCGAAACGATCGAAGCGGCGATCAGGCGCGCCGATCAGGCGCTCTATGCCGCCAAGGGCGCCGGCCGCGCCCGCGTGACCCGTGCCGCCTGACGCCGATCACGTCAACTTACGCCGGCTCCGGCGCCTGCATCGCTTCCGCGGCGAGCGCGAACGAGCGTTTACGCGCCTCGTGGTCGTACATCATGCTGGTCAGCATCACCTCGTCGACCCCAGTGCGCGCGACGAACGCGGCGATCCCGCGCGCCACCTCGTCGCGCGTGCCGATCGCGGTGCATTGCAGGACGTGATTGAGGATCGCGGCATGCTGCGGCGGCAGGCTTTCGCGATAGCCGGCGATCGGCGGGGGCAGCTGGCGCGGGTTGCCGGTGCGTAAGGCGACGAACGCCTGCTGCTGCGAACTGGCGAGAAATTCGGCATCCTCGCGCGTGTCGGCGGCGAAGACGTTGAACCCCGCCATCGCATAGGGGCGGTCGAGCTGGGGCGACGGGCGGAACTCGCGCCGATAGATGGCAAGCGCCTCGTCGAGCGCATCGGGCGCGAAATGCGAGGCAAAGGCATAAGGCAGCCCGAGCACCGCGGCGAGCTTCGCGCCGAACAGGCTCGATCCCAAAATCCACAGGTCGGGCCGCGCGCCGGCGCCCGGCGTGGCGCTGATCCCGGTGCGTCCGTCGTCGGCGAAATAGCTCTGCAATTCGAGCACGTCGTTGGGGAAGGCGTTGGGATCGGTATCGAGCGTGCGGCGCAACGCCCGCGCGACGCGCTGGTCCGAGCCGGGCGCGCGACCAAGCCCGAGATCGATCCGCCCCGGGAACAAGGCGTCGAGCGTGCCGAATTGCTCGGCGATCTGCAGCGGCGCGTGATTGGGCAGCATGATCCCGCCCGCGCCGACCCGGATCGTCTCGGTCGCCTGCCCGACATGCGCGATCACCACCGCGGTCGCGGCGGAGGCGATCCCCGGCATGCCGTGATGCTCCGCCACCCAATAGCGGCGATAGCCGTGGCGCTCGGCGTGACGCGCGAGATCGGCGGCATTGGCGAGCGATCGCGGCACGTTGCCGCCCTCAACCACGGGGACGAGATCGAGCAGGGAGAATGCGGTCATGGCGCAGGATGTGGCGTGACGCGTTGCAAACTGCAACCTCCCGCCCGCTCAATCGTCATGCCGGGCCTGACCCGGCATGACGGAAGAAGCGAGCGCAGCGGAAAAAGGCGGTTCCGCTCAATATCGATCGGCCCTAAAGCCCCCGGCGATGCCACCCTCGCTCGCCCCGATCCGCAACTGGATCTTCGATCTCGACAATACGCTCTATCCGGCGAGCGCCGATCTGTTCGCGCAAATCGACGTCAAGATGACCGCTTATGTCGCCGATCTGCTCGGGACCGATCTGGTCGAGGCGCGCCGCATCCAGAAAGCCTATTTCCTCGGCCACGGCACCACGCTCGCCGGGCTGATGAAGGAGCATAAGGTCGATCCGCTCCATTATCTCGATTTCGTCCACGATATCGAGATGGAGGTGCTGGAGGAGAATCTTCCGCTCGCCGCCGCGATCGCACGGTTGCCGGGGCGCAAGATCGTCTTCACCAACGGCGACGGCCCCTATGCCCGCCGCGTGCTCGACCGGCTCGGGCTCGGCGCGTCGTTCGAGGCGATCCACGATATTCACGCGATGGACCTCGCGCCCAAGCCGGCGCCCTCGGCCTATGCCGGGCTGTGCGCCGCCTTCGGGCTCGATCCCGCGCAATCCTTGTTCGTCGACGATATGGCGCGCAACCTCGCGCCGGCGAAGGCGATCGGCATGACGACGGTGTGGGTCGACAACGGATCGGAACAGGCCGAGGGCACCGACCGCAGCTTCGTCGACTATACCACCCACGATCTGACGCATTGGCTACAGGGAATTTTATGAGCAACAGCGAGCTTGAACAGACGATCGACGCCGCCTGGGAGAACCGCGCGGAGGTCGGCGCCTCTACCGGCGGCGAGGTGCGCGTGGCGGTCGATCGCGCGCTGGCGTTGCTCGATTCGGGCGCGGCGCGCGTCGCCCAGCCCGACGGCAACGGCGGTTGGCGGGTCAACCAGTGGCTCAAGAAGGCGGTGTTGCTGTCGTTCCGCCTCAACGACAATGTGCTGATCGATAACGGCCCCGGCGCGGGCCATTGGTTCGACAAGGTGCCGTCGAAATTCTCGGGCTGGACCGAGGGCGAATTCCGCACCGCCGGTTTCCGCGCGGTGCCGGGCAGCATCGTGCGGCGCGGCGCGTTCATCGGCAAGGGCGCGGTGCTGATGCCGAGCTTCGTCAACATCGGCGCCCATGTCGGCGAGGGGACGATGGTCGATACCTGGGCGACGGTGGGGAGCTGCGCGCAGATCGGCAAGAACGTTCATCTCTCGGGCGGCGCCGGGATCGGCGGGGTGCTCGAACCGCTCCAGGCCGACCCGGTGATCATCGGCGACGGCGCGTTCATCGGCGCGCGGTCCGAAGTGGCCGAGGGCGTGCGCGTCGGCGAAGGCGCGGTGCTGTCGATGGGGGTCTATCTCGGCGCCTCGACCAAGATCATCGACCGCGCGACCGGCGAAGTGTTCCGCGGCGAGGTGCCGCCCTATTCGGTGGTCGTGCCGGGTTCGACCGGGGGCGGCGATCTCGGGCTTTATTGCGCGGTGATCGTCAAGCGCGTCGACGCGCAGACGCGGTCGAAGACCAGCATCAACGAATTGCTGCGGGACTGATTGTAACCCACCGACACCCCGGCCTTGAGCCGGGGTCCATCGGGGGGAAGCGCGGAGCAAGAGGCTCTGATTGCTGAGTTCGCGGCGCTATGGACCCCGGCTCAGGGCCGGGGTGACGGTGGTTGTATTGGCGCTCACCCGTCGCCATAATCGCCCGACCTACGAAGGAGTAACCACCGTGTACCACCGGATGAACAACGCCAGCCGCTGTGTCTCGTCCGTCTGCCCGGTGCCTTATGCCCTCCTTCGTCACGCTCGATTCGATTTCCGCCGCCACGCCTGATCGCCAGCGGCTTTTCGACAATCTCACTTTATCGCTCGGCGCGGAACGTGTCGGGCTGGTCGGTCGCAACGGCGCCGGCAAATCCACCTTGTTGCGGATCGTCGCGGGCACCGAATTGCCCGCGGCCGGCACCGTCGCGCGCGCCGGGACGATCGGCACGCTCGCCCAGCATTGGGACGAGCGGGAGAGCGTCGCCGCCGCTTTGGGGGTGAGCGACGGCCTCGCGCTGCTCCGGCGCGTGCTCGCGGGCGAGGGCGAACCCGCCGATTTCGAGACCGCGGATTGGGACCTCGAACCCCGCGTCGAGGCGGCGCTGGCCAGCGTCGGGCTGCCCGATCTGGCGCTCGACCGCGCGATCGCCACGCTGAGCGGGGGCGAACGCACCCGCGTCGGGCTTGCGCGGCTGGCGATCGAGGCGCCCGACGTGCTGCTGCTCGACGAGCCGACCAACAATATGGACGCTGCCGGCCGCGCCGCGGTCAAGGCGCTGATCGCGGGCTGGCGCGGCGGGGTACTGGTGGCGAGTCACGACCGCGATCTGCTCGAAGCGATGGACCGGATCGTCGAGCTCACCCCGATCGGCATCCGCGTCGTCGGCGGCGGATGGAGTGCCTTCGCCGAGGTGCGTGCCGCCGAGCGCGAGCGCGCCGCGACCGAAATGGAGCGCGGCGAGGCGCGGCTGCGCGACGCGAAGCGCGAGGCACAGGTGCGGCGCGAAACGCAGGAACGCCGCGACCGCGCCGGACGGGCTTATGCCGCGAGCGGGTCGTTGCCGCGCATCGTCGCCGGCGGGATGGCGCGGCGCGCGGAGAATAGCGCCGGGCGCGGCCAGCGCCTCAGCGAACGGCTCGTCGCCGATGCCGCCGCACAGGCGGAGGACGCGCGCGCGCGGGTCGAGGTGCTGACCCCGCTATCGATCGCGCTGCCGCCGACCGGGCTTCCCGCCAATGCCGACGTACTGACGCTCGACGGCGTATCGCTGACGCGCGGCGAGCGGCGCTTCGGGCCGTGGTCGCTCGCGATGCGCGGGCCGGAGCGGGTCGCGATCGCAGGGGCGAACGGTGCGGGCAAAACGACGTTGCTCCACCTCGCCGCCGGCACGATCGACCCCGATGCGGGCACGGCGCGCCGCACCGATCGTGTCGCGATGCTCGACCAGCATGTCACGCTGCTTGACCCCGAAACCAGCATCCTCGCCAACTTCCGCCGGCTCAATCCGACGCTCGACGAACAGGCCGCCTATGCCGCCTGTGCGCGCTTCGCGTTCCGCAATCGCGATGCGCTCAAGCCAGTGGGAGTGCTCTCCGGCGGAGAGCGGCTCCGCGCAGGCCTCGCCTGCACGCTGGCGGGGGAGCGGCCGCCGTGGCTGCTGCTGCTCGACGAGCCGACCAACCACCTCGATCTCGATTCGATCGAGGTGCTGGAGCGGGCATTGGCGGACTTCGACGGCGCGTTGCTGGTCGTCAGTCATGACCCGGCGTTTCTGGCCGCGGTCGGGGTCGCGCGGGAGCTGCGGATCGCGCATTGACCGTCTCGACAATGCAACCTGCGGCTCTTATCGCCGCGGGACGATTTCAAGGGGAGTTCGATGCCCAAAGCCAGTCAGGTTCTCGATCGCGTTCTCGTGCTCGAGATGGTCCGTGTCACCGAAGCCGCCGCGGTCGCCGCGTCGACGTTGGTCGGGCGCGGCGACGAAAAGGCCGCCGATGCCGCCGCGGTCGAGGCGATGCGTGAGGCGCTCAACAGCCTCGACATGGACGGCACCGTGGTGATCGGCGAGGGCGAGCGCGACGAAGCGCCGATGCTCTACATCGGCGAGAAGGTCGGCAGCGGCAACGGCCCGAAGATCGACATCGCGCTCGATCCGCTCGAAGGCACCACGATCTGCGCCAAATCTGGCCCGAACAGCCTCGCCGTGCTGGCGATCGCCGAGGCGGGCGGGCTGCTCAACGCGCCCGACGTCTATATGGACAAGCTCGCGATCGGGCCGGGCTATCCCGACAATATCCTCGATCTCGACAAGACGCCGACCGAGAATATTCAGGCGATCGCCGCGGCAAAGGGGGTCACCCCGCGCGAGATCATGGCCTGCGTGCTCGATCGCCCGCGCCACGAAAAGCTGATCGCCGAGCTGCGCGCGATCGGCTGCGGCGTGGTGCTGATCGGCGACGGCGACGTTGCCGGCGTGATCGCCACCACCAACCCCGAAACGACGATCGACGTCTATATGGGGTCGGGCGGCGCGCCGGAGGGCGTGCTGGCCTGTGCGGCGCTGCGCTGCGTCGGCGGGCAGTTCAAGGGCCGCTTGTTGTTCCGCAACGAGGATGAGCGCTCGCGGGCGCGCAAATGGGGCATCACCGATCTCGATCGGCAATATGACCTCAAGGATCTCGCCAAGGGCGATTGCATCTTCGCCGCGACCGGGGTGACCGACGGCTCGCTGCTCGAAGGCGTCAAGCGCCACGGCAGCCGCATGACGACCGAAAGCGTCGTGATGCGCGCCTCGTCCGGCACGGTGCGCTGGGTGAAGGGCGAGCACCGCATCGAGCGGTAAGCGGTTCGATTGAGCGTGAATCCATCCCCCCTTCGTCATTCCCGCGAAGGCGGGAGTCCATTAATGCTGTCGTCGCGATTTGATCGCCGAGATCCGAGTGAATGGATTCCCGCCTTCGCGGGAATGACGGGTGGTTTTTCAAAATGACCGCCGCCCTCCTGCTTGTCGCCTTGCTGGCGACGAGCTGGTTCGCGCGAAAGCGGCTCAGGCTCGATTTCGGTAGCGGGCGCAGCCGCGCCTATCTCACGGTCGCGGTGCGGCAGGTGCTAGGGTTCGCGCTGCCCGCACTCGTCATGCTCGCGCTGGTGGGCGAGTGGCGCGCCCTGTCTGAAATGCCGGCGAGCTTCGCCGCGCTGGCGGTTTCGTTCGGTATCGAAGGATGGATCACCCCCGGCGACGGATGGATATTATCGATCGGCGCGCTCGCCGGCACCGTGATCGGCTCGGGCCTTGCCTGGCTGCGCTGGCGGCGCAAGCGCAAGCGCGGCCCGATCTTCGGCGAACTCGGCTGGCTCCTGCCGCGCGACCGCGCCGATCTCGCGTGGGGCGTCGTGCTGTCGCTGACTGCCGGGGTAACCGAGGAATTGTTCTTCCGCCTCGCTCTGCCGTTGCTCGCCACACTCGCGACCGGCAGCGCACTCGCGGGCCTGCTGCTCGCCGCGATCCTGTTCGCCGGCGCGCATTGGTATCAGGGGTGGAGCGGGGTGGTCGCGACCGGGGTGATGGGGCTGGTTTTCGCGTTGCTCTATCTTGCCAGCGGCACGTTGTGGTTCGCGATCGCCGCGCATATCGTGGTCGATCTCAACGCGCTGGTGATCCGCCCCGCACTGACCGGGGCGTGGCGCCGTGCATGAGACAAAAAGGTTCGTAAACTAAGAACTGGCGCGACCGCCCGGCGTGCTGCTAAGCTGGATGCGCAACCGGAGGGGAGGAATCCGATGATCGATCTCGACGCGATCCACTGTCTGTCGGATATCCCGGCGGCGCAGGCGCGCGCGCGGGGCGATCAGATCGCGTTATTGTTCGAGGGCGACGCGACCAGTTATGCCCAACTCGAAACGCAAACCGATGCGGTCGCACGCGCATTGCTCGCGGACGGGGCGCAGCCCGGTGCCCGGATCGCGGTGCTCACCAAGAACCACGCGCTCTGGTATCCGCTGTTCTTCGGCACGGCGCGCGCGCGGGCCTGCCTGATGCCGGTCAACTGGCGGCTTTCGGTGCCCGAGGTGGCGTTCATCCTCGAAGACGGCGCGCCGAGCCATTTGTTCGTCGGCGAGGATTTCTTCGCCGCCGCGCTCGAGGCGGTGGCCGGGATGTCACGCCGCCCGCAGCTTATCGCGCTCTATGGCGCGCATCCCGAGTTCCTCCCGCTCGATATGTGGCTGGCAAGAGGGGCAGGGCAGGCGTCGCCCGATCGACCGTCGCTCGACGACGACGTGCTCCAACTCTACACCAGCGGCACCACCGGTCGCCCCAAGGGGGTGGTGCTCACCAACTTCAACTATCGCCGCTTCATGGAAATGGCGACCGGGGTCGACGGCTTCGCTTATGAGGCGGGTGAGACGGTGATGATCGTCATGCCGCTGTTCCATGTCGCGGGGACCAATGTCAGCTTCGCCGGGCTGATGCAGGGCGGGCGGATCGTGCTGATCAAGGATTTCACCCCCGCCGGCGCGGTTGCGACGATGGTTGCGGAGCAGGTGAGCCACAGCTTCCTCGCCCCGGCGATGATCCTGATGATGCTCCAGACGCCGGAGATCGCGGACGCGCGTTTCCCGCGGCTGCGCAGCATCGCTTACGGCGCATCGCCGATCGCCGAGGACGTGCTGGCGCGCGCGCAGACCGCCTTCGGGTGTGATTTCGTGCAATTCTACGGGATGACCGAATCGGCCGGCGCCGGCTCCTATCTCTCCCCCGCGGCGCATCGCGCGGGTGGTTTGCTCAAATCCTGCGGCCAGCCGTGGCCGGGGGTCGATATCGCGATCCTCGATAGCGAGGGCCGCGAACTTCCCGCGGGTGAGATCGGCGAGATCGCGATCCGCGGCGATATCGTGATGAAGGGCTATTGGCGCCGCAACGAGGCGACGGTCGAGGCGCTGGCGGGCGGCTGGCTCCACACCGGCGACGCGGGCTATGCCGACGAGAACGGCTATTTCTTCGTCCACGACCGGATCAAGGACATGATCGTTTCGGGGGGCGAGAACGTCTATCCGGCCGAGGTGGAGAATGCGATCGCCGGCTGCCCGGGCGTGGCCGACGTCGCGGTGATCGGGGTGCCCGACGACAAATGGGGCGAAGCGGTCAAGGCGTTGATCGTCGCCGAGGATGACGCGCCGAGCGCGGAGGCGGTGATTGCCTGGGCGCGGGCGCGGATCGCGGGGTACAAGGCACCGAAAACGGTCGATTTCCTCGACGCCTTGCCGCGCAATCCGTCGGGCAAGGTGCTGCGCCGTGAATTGCGCGCGGCCTATTGGGCCGGGCGTGATCGCGCGGTGGGGTGATCACCTGACGGCATGAGCGCGACCTGCGATCCGTTCGCTCTGAGCTTGTCGAAGGGCTGCCCTTCTTCCTTCGAAGAAAAGTGCAGGGCTTCGACAGGCTCAGCCCGAACGGCGAGAGCGAAGCAGATAGTCTATACGCTACCCGCCGAAAACTGCTCGTGGTGGCGGATCACTTCGTCGATGATGAAGCGCAGGAATTTCTCGCTGAATTCGGGATCGAGCTCGGCGTCTTCGGCGAGCCGTCGCAGCCGGGCGATCTGCGCCTCCTCACGGCCGGGATCGGCCGGGGGCAGCCCGGCGGTCGCCTTGTGGCGCCCGACCGCCTGGGTGATCTTGAATCGCTCCGCGAGCAGGCAGACGAGCGCCGCATCGATATTGTCGATGCTCTTGCGATAGCCCTTCAGCACCTCGTCCGGCATTGTGCCTCCCGAATCCCTCATCGCCGCGCCTTTTGCGTGTCCACCGCTTCCGGCGCAAGGCTTGCGTTGCCCTAGCGTATTTTGCCGCCTAGAGCCCGTAACAGATGACCGCCACCATTCACCGCCTCGCCGATCGCCCCCCGTCGCTCGAACCGATGATCGAGCTCGTCGCGGGTGATATGAACATGGTCAATGCGGCGATCCTCGATCGCATGCAGTCGCAGATTCCGCTGATCCCGGAACTCGCCGGGCATCTGATCGCGGGCGGCGGCAAGCGCATGCGCCCGATGCTGACGCTCGCGAGCGCGCGGCTGCTCGGCTATATGGGGACGCGGCATCACCGGCTCGCCGCGGCGGTCGAATTCATCCATACCGCCACATTGCTCCACGACGATGTGGTCGACGGGTCGGATTTGCGCCGCGGCAAGCGCACCGCCAACCTCATCTGGGGCAATCCGGCGAGCGTGCTGGTCGGCGATTTCCTGTTCAGCCGCAGCTTCGAACTGATGGTCGAGGACGGCAGCCTCAAGGTGCTCAAGATCCTGTCCAACGCCAGCGCGGTGATCGCGGAGGGCGAGGTCAACCAGCTCACCGCCGCGCGGCGCATCGATCTGGGCGAGGATCGCTATCTGGAGATCATCAACGCCAAGACCGCCGCGCTGTTCGCCGCCGCCTGCCGCATCGCCGCGGTGGTCGCCGAGCGGCCCGAGGAGGAGGAGGTCGCGCTTGACGCCTATGGCCGTAATCTCGGCATCGCCTTCCAGCTCGTCGACGATGCGATCGACTATGTCTCCGACGCCGGGACGATGGGCAAGGACGCCGGCGACGATTTCCGCGAGGGCAAGGTGACCTTGCCGGTGATCCTCGCTTATGCGCGCGGCTCGGCGACCGATCGCACCTTCTGGAAGGATGCGGTGGAGGGGCGCCGCGACGGCGACGAGGATTTCGCGCACGCGATCTCGCTGGTGCGCGCGACCCGCGCGGTCGACGACACGCTCGCCCGCGCGCGGCATTACGGCCAGCGCGCGATCGACGCGATCGGTCCCTTCGCCTCGGGCAAGGCAAAGGACGCGATGGTCGAGGCGGTCGAATTCGCGGTGGCGCGGGCTTATTGAGGTAACGCGGGACAAACACCGCGCCCGAAATCAAAGCCGTTCGCCCTGAGCTTGTCGAAGGGCGACCCAACTCCCGAACGCCAGGGCGCGCTTCGCCAAGAGCGAACGGGATAGGTGACCCCGGTTTAACCACGATGCCTTAACCCGGCTCGGCTAAGGCATCGCCCAATGCTTCGCGTGCTGACCCTTTCGACCCTGTTTCCCGACGCTTCGCGGCCCAATTTCGGGGTGTTCGTCGAGCGGCAGACGCTTGGGCTCGCCGCGCGTCCCGATGTCGCGCTGACCGTGGTAGCGGGAATCGGCGTACCGCCCTGGCCGCTCTCGCGACACCCGCGCTATCGCCAGTTTGCGGCGGTTCCGACACATGAGACGTGGAAGGGCGTCGAGGTGCTGCGCCCGCGCTTCACGGTGCTGCCGGGCACCGCGGGGCGGTTTCACGCATCGGCGCTGCTGCGCGCAGTGCGACGGGGGATTCGCGGACGCGAATTCGACGTCATCGACGCCTCCTTCTTCTTCCCCGACGGGCCGGTGGCGATCGCACTCGGCCGGGAGCGCGGCATCCCGGTATCGATCAAGGCGCGCGGGGCGGACATTCACCACTGGGGTCATGCCGCGGCGACGGCGCGGCAGGTCCGCGACGCCGGTCTGGCGGCGGACGGATTGCTCGCGGTGTCCCGCGCGATGGCTGACGATATCGCCGCGCTCGGCATTCCGGCGGAGAAGGTAAAGGTACATCACACCGGGGTCGATCTCGCGCGGTTCGCGCCGGTCGATCGCTTGACGGCAAAAGCAGCGCTCGGGGTCGCCGGGCCGCTGGTCGTTTCGGTCGGCGCGCTCATCCCGCGCAAGGGCCATGATGTGGTGATCGACGCGGTCGCGCGGCTCGACGGTGTAACCTTGCTGATCGCGGGCGAGGGCGAGGCACGGGGGGCGTTGGAAGCGCAAATTGCGCGTGCAGGCGTCGGTGATCGCGTGCGGTTGCTTGGTGCCGTGCCGCACGCGCAACTGCCTGCGCTGATCGCCGCCGCCGACGTCATGGCGCTTGCCTCCGCATCCGAGGGGCTGGCGAATGTGTGGGTCGAGGCGCTTGCCTGCGGCACGCCGATCGTCGTGCCCCCGGTCGGCGGTGCGCCCGAGGTGGTGACCGCGCCGTCAGCCGGCCGCATCGTCCCACGCGAGGCCGGTCCCTTTGCCGCGGCGATCGCCGATCTCTTGGGCGCGCCGTTGCCCGCCGAAGTGGTGCGCGCGCATGCGCTGGGCTTCACCTGGGAAGCGAATACCGTCGCGCTTTACGCGCATCTCGCGGGATTGGTTCAGACGAGGGGGTAAAGCGCCGCGGCGATCTGTCGCCCCTCGTTGCGCAGCACGCCCCAGGCGCGCGCCGCGGCGCGGCTGTCCATCGCCTCGACCCCGATGCCGCGTTCTTCCAGAGCCGCCACCAGCGCGCGTGGCGGGCGCGAAAGCTCGCTGCCGGTGCCGATCAGGATGAATTCGGGGGCCGCCGCGATCAGCGGCGCGAGGTCGTCGACGGAAAGTGCCTCAAGCGTCGGCGGGGTCCATTCCGCCACCGAATCGACCGTCATGATCAGCGCGGGGAAAATGCCGTCGTCGGTGCGAAACCCGCCGGGGCCGATCCCTTTGACGATCGGCCCGGCGGGATCGCGCGTGCGTTCCAGTTTCACCGGCGAAGGTCAGCCTTCGCGCGGGCCGACGCGCTCGGCGCGGTCCGCCGCGCCGCCACGCCCCGCGACCGGCTCGGCGCGCAGCCCGAGCGTGATCAGCAGCGACGACGACACGTAGATCGACGAATAGGTGCCGACCACGATGCCGAGGATCATCGCCGCGGTGAACCCGCGCAGCACGTGCCCGCCGAGGAACAGCAAGGCGAGCAGCGCGAGCAGGATCGTCACCGAGGTCATCACCGTACGCGGCAGCGTCTCGTTGACCGACAGGTTGATGATCTCACGCATGTCCATCTTGCGATAGCGGCGCATATTCTCGCGGATGCGATCGTCGATGACGATCTTGTCGTTGATCGAATAGCCGATGATCGTCAGCACCGCGGCGACGATGTTGAGATCGAACTCGAACCGCGACAGCGCGAAAAAGCCCAATGTCATCAAAAGATCGTGGACGATCGCCACCACCGTCGAGACGCCGAACTGCCACTCGAAGCGGAAGATCGCGAACAGCCCGATGCCGAGGATGGCGAGCACCACTGCGAGCACGCCGTTGCGGATCAGCTCGCCCGAAACCTTGCCCGAAACAGTGGAATAGCGGCTGAACGTCGCGCCGGGGAAGCTTTGTGCCAGCGCCGTCTCGACCTTCTTGACGACGGCGTTGGTCGCGCCCT
Organism: Sphingomonas sp.; assembly: GCA_017849555.1. Classification (GTDB taxonomy): domain Bacteria; phylum Pseudomonadota; class Alphaproteobacteria; order Sphingomonadales; family Sphingomonadaceae; genus Sphingomonas; species Sphingomonas lycopersici. Next base: position 68,035 of record JAFIGU010000056.1, read on the forward strand.
CGTCGGCGCCCTTCTGCGCCGGGAGGCGGATCGTGATCGTCTTGGGATCGCCGAACTGCTGCAACGAGGCATCGCCGACGCCCTGCGCGTCAACCACCTGGCGGACGCGATCGAGGTCGGGAACGGTCGCGAACTTCTCCTCGATCATCAGGCCGCCTTCGAAATCGACGCCGAAGTTGAGGCCCTTGGCAAAGGTAAGCCCGATCGCGAGCAGGCTGAGCGCGAGCGTCAGCCCGAATGCCCAGCCGCGCAGGCGAACGAAATCGATATTGGTATCGTCGGGGACGAGCTTCAGGAGTTTCATCGTATCTCGCTCGCCTCAGATGTTGATCGTCTTGGGCTTGGTGCGGCGCAACCACCCAGCCACCAGCATGCGGGTGAAGGTGACCGCGGTGAACACCGAGGTGACGATGCCGATCAGCAGCACCACCGCAAAGCCCTTCACCGGCCCCGATCCGAGCACGAACATGATCACGCCCGAAATGGCGTGGGTCATATTCGCCTCGAAAATCGTGCGGCTCGCTTCCTTATACCCCAATTCGACCGATTGGACGATCGATCGCCCGCGATGCCGTTCCTCGCGGATACGCTCGTTGATCAGCACGTTGGCGTCGACCGCGGTGCCGATCGTCAGCACGAAGCCGGCGATGCCGGGCAGGGTGAGCGTGCCGCCGATCAGCGCGAGCACGCCGACGATGACGAACACGTTGATGACCACCGCGAGGTTCGCATAAAGCCCGAACCGCCCGTAGGTGACGAACATGAAGGCGACGACCAGCGCCACCGCGACCGCGGAGGCGAGGATGCCGGCGCGGATCGAATCCGCGCCGAGATCGGGGCCGACGGTTGATTCCTCGACCACCTTCAATGCCACCGGCAGCTTGCCCGAGCGCAGCGCGATCGCGAGCTGGTTGGCGGTGTCGACCGTGAAGCTGCCCGAGATCGACGCCCGGCCGCCCATGATCGGCTCATTGATATTGGGGGCCGAGATCACGCTGTTATCGAGGATGATCGCGAACGGCTTGTTGACATTCTCCTGCGTCACCTTGGCGAAGCGGCGCCCGCCCTGGCTGTCGAAGGTGATCGCGACCTGCGGCTCGTTGGTCTGCGGCGAGAATTCCTGCCGCGCGTCGGTCAGCATGTCGCCGGTGATGATCGCCGAGCGCTTGACCGCGATGAACGGCACCCCGCTGGGATTGTTCGGATAGGGCAGGATCTGGCTGCCGATCGGCGCCTGCTTGTTGCGCAGCTGATCGGGCGTGGCAGTGGTATCGACCAGCTTGAATTCGAGCTTGGCGGTCTTGCCGAGCAAGTCCTTCAGCGCCTGCGGGTTCTGCAGCCCCGGCACCTGGACGACGATGCGGCTCGAGCCCTGGCGGATGATCGTCGGCTCGCGCGTGCCGAGCTCGTCGATACGGCGGCGGACCACTTCGGTCGCGTCGCCCATCGCGCGGTCGACCGCCTGGTTGAGCCCGGCGGTCGTCGGGGTCAGCACGAAACGGCTGGTGTCGACGACCTGGATGTCCCATTCGCGCTGGCCGGTCATCCCCGCGCCGCCGCCGGTGATCGACAGCAGCCGCTCGCGCGCCGCATCGACCTGCGTCGGATCGCGCAGCATGAAGGTGAGATTGCCGTCGCGCGTCGAGATATCGCCGATCTCGATCCGCGGGTTCTGGCGGCGCATCTCGGTCTGCACCTGTTCGCGCATCTGCTCCAGCCGGCTCGACTGAAGATCGTTCACGTCCGCTTCGAGCAGCAGATAGCTGCCCCCCGCGAGATCCAGCCCGAGGTTGACGCGCGGATGCGGGAAGCGCCCCCAGCCATCGGTGACGCGCTGCGGCAGCAGGCTGGGGACGGCGAGCGCTACCAGCACCGCGAGAAGCGCCCAGATCGATGCGACCTTCCAGCGCGGGAAATCGAGCATATCAGTCGTTCGCCGGCTTGCCGCCGAGCGGATTGACCTCGGCCAGCGTCGCCTTGACCACGCGGATGCGGGTGTTGGCGGCGATCTCCACCTCGACGAAGGCGTCTTCCACCTTGGTCACCTTGCCCACGACGCCCCCGGCGGTGACGACCGAATCGCCCTTCTTCACCGAGGCGACCGCATTCTGCAGCGCCTTCATCCGGCGTTGCTGCGGGCGGATCATCAGGAAATAGAAGACGATGAACACCAGGAACAAAGGCGCGAGGCCAAGGAAACTGGCGAATCCACCCTGTTGCGCGGCGCCCCCGGCGACCTGGGCGTAAGCTGGAGAAATGAGCATTTTACCCGTTCATGACTAAAGGGCGGACGAAATTCGCCCGCGAAGCCTGCGCCGCTAACATCGGAACGATATTGGCGCAACATGAGCCGGCGTTTAAGCCGGTCGTCCAGCCCCTTCTCCCCGTCATTCCCGCGCAGGCGGGAATCCATAAGCTCTGCCGTTGCGCCTCTATCAGCGACGCCAGCCAGAATGGATTCCCGCCTGCGCGAGAATGACGGGGAAGCATTTTAAATTTATGGCTGACCTGGCAAGCGATAGGAGAGACGATGACGATATTGGTGATGGGCACGATATTGCTGCCCGAAGGCGAGGGCGCCAAGGCCGCGCAATTGTTCGCCGATCATGCGAAACTGGTGCGCACCGAGGCGGGATGCGACGAATATTGTTTCGCCTTCGATACCGAGAATCCCGATCTGATCCGTGTCGCCGAACGCTGGGCGAGCGTCGAGGCGCTGGCGGCGCACGGCGCGGCCGAGCACCAGAAAGCCTTCGGCCGCGCACTCCGCGCCCACGCGCCGCGCGAGATGGCGGTCGATGCGTGGGACGGACAGCATTGGCGCAAGCTGATCTGAGATATACCACCACTCTTCCCCCTCCCTGGTGAAGGGAGGGGCTGGGGGTGGGTGGGTATGAGGCGCGCGACACCGTGCCCCACCGGGCCAACCCATCCCTCGTTCAAGGGAGGGGAGGCAAGTTGACTGTGAGAATTGAGGCGAGAAACACGCCTCAACCCGCTTGCGTTGTCGGCAGGGGGCGCGTAGAGGCCGCCCTCCGGTCGGGGCGTAGCGCAGCCTGGTAGCGCATCACACTGGGGGTGTGGGGGTCGCAGGTTCGAATCCTGTCGCCCCGACCAATCTTCTTCCTGTTATCAACGTTGGGACGCGGGCGCGCATCGCGCGCGCCCGACGCGGCGCTGCGTCGATCCGGCCGATCCGGTCATGACGGATTTGTCATGGTGCGCCCACCCGCCTTCAAGGGCCGACGGCGCACGATCGGCGCGGGAAATCGATCATGCTGCGTTCATATTATCCTTGTCCTGCTGCCCTTTACCGGAGCTTCCGGCGATGAACGGGTTGCGCGCCGCGAGTTGGGCGGCTGTCGGCGCCGCCGCGATCGGCGCGGGCGCGTTCGGGTTGCTCGCCGGCGGGCTGCCACACGGCCCGGTCCGCGGCGCGGTCGGCGGGGCGACCTATTCCCCGGTGGTCCGCGCCAAGCGGCATGTGCTGGTCGTCACCAGCCTGCGCACCGGTGGGGCGGAGGCGTCGGCGGGTCTGAAGGTGGGTGACATGATCGAGGAAGTGAACGGCGCCACCGACGCCTCGCTCGTCGCGTTACGCGCCGCCGAAGCGCGTCCCGAGCCTACATTGTTGAAGGTGAAGCGCGATGGTGGTGACGTCCAGACATTGACCTTGCTAAAGGAGGCGCCGGGAGGCGCGATTTGAGCAAGATCCTATTGGTCGAAGATGACGATTCGACCGCCGATTATATCTCCAACGGGCTGAGCGAGGCTGGCTTCGTCGTCGATCGCGTCGACAACGGGCGCGATGGCCTGTTCCAGGCGACCGACGGCGGATATGATTGCATCATCCTCGATCGGATGCTGCCCGGGCTCGACGGCATGGCCGCGCTTGCCGCGATCCGTGCCGCGGGGGTGACGACCCCGGTGCTGATCCTTTCGGCGATGAGCACCCCGGAAGATCGCGTCGCCGGGCTAACCTCCGGCTCCGACGACTATCTCACCAAGCCATTCGTATTCGCCGAATTGCTCGCGCGGGTGCGGCTGCTGGTGCGGCGGGGGCAGGCGGGGGGCAATGCGCCCGAGACCAAACTTGTCTGCGACGATCTGGAGATGGATCTGCTTGCGCATCGCGTGAAACGCGCGGGCAAGCCGATCGAGCTCCAGCCGCGCGAATTCCGGCTGCTCGAATATCTGCTGCGCCATGTCGAGCAGGTGGTGACGCGCACGATGCTGCTTGAAGGCGTGTGGGATTATCACTTCGATCCCGGCACCAACGTCACCGACGTGCATATCAGCCGGCTGCGCAAGAAGATCGACGAGGGCTTTGCCCGGCCGCTGCTGCATACGGTGCGCGGCGCGGGGTATAAGCTGGGCGTCGAGCGATAAGGCTGCGGCTGCCCCGCTCGACGACGCTGCGCTTTGCGGCGCTCGTATTCGGATTGCAACTCGCCGGCGCCGGGATCGTGTTGCTGACCGTGCGCGAGATCACGCGCGGGCAGATCACCGCCGCCGCCGGGCGGGGCGCAGAACGGGTGCGCCACAACCTGATCGACACCTATCGCCGCGGCGGGATCGGCGCGACCCAGGCGGCGGTGACGCGGCTGATCCGCGCGCGTGGGCCGCAGCTCGTGCTGTTGCTGGTCGATCGCGACGGCCGCTTTCTGGCGGGCAATGTCGCCGATTGGCCGCCGACTGTGATCGCCGGGGGCGAGCCGCAGACGATCGAGATCTTCCGCATCGACCGCGAGCTTTCGGAACGGATGCGCGTCGTCGCCACCCGTTTGCCCAACGGCGCGCGGATGCTGACCGGGCATGTCATCGAAAGCGAATTGCGCTTCGCCCGCGCGATGGAGGAGGCGATGCTGCTCGCGATGGCGCTCGCGCTGATTTTCGCCGGGATGGCGGGGGTGTTCGCCGCGCGGATGATCGAGCGCCGGCTCGGACGCACCGTGGCGACCGCGGACGCGGTCGCGGCGGGCGATCTGTCGCGCCGCGTGCCGCTGCGCGGGGGAAGCGACGCGTTCGAATCGCTCGCGCTGGCGGTCAATGCGATGCTCGATCGCATCGCCGCGCTGGTCGGCGAGTTGAAGGTGGCGACCGACGGGCTGGCGCACGATCTGCGCGCGCCGCTCACCCGGCTGCGCGCGACGCTGGAGCGCGCGCTCGCCGCCGCGCCCGACGAGGCCGGACGCGCGATGATCCTGCGCGCGATGGACGAGGGCGAACGGCTGCTGGCGATGCTCGATACCGCGCTGCGCATCACCCGTGCCGAGGCCGGGCTCGGGCGCGAGGCGTTCGGCGATATGGACGTCGCGGTGATGCTCGCCGACCTGGCCGATATGTTCGGCCCGCTCGCCGAGGATCGCGGGATGAGCGTCACGACCCGGGCCGACGGGCCGATCATGATCCACGCCAATCGCGAGATGCTCGGGCAGGCGCTCGCCAACCTCGTCGACAATGCGCTGAAATATGGCGCGGGAGAGGTGACGCTCTCCGCCGAAGCGACTCCGCGCGAGGTGGCGATCGCCGTCGCGGATCACGGCCCCGGCATCCCCCCCGAGGCGCGCGAAGACGCACTGAAACGCTTTGGCCGGCTCGATACCGCGCGACAGGAGGGCGGGGCGGGGCTCGGGCTGTCGCTCGTCGCGGCGGTGGCGCATCTCCACGGCGGGCGGTTGACGCTGGGCGACAATGCCCCCGGCCTCACCGCGACGATGACGTTGCTGCGTTAGGCGCTACCTAAGGTCCGTCACCCCGGCCTTGCGCCGGGGTCCATGGAGCCGCAGGCGCTCAGGAGAGCCTCTTGTCCAGCCGGTGCCGCCCGGCGGCCCTCGTCACGAGCCTCTCCTGAGCGCCTGCCCTGGCAGGCAGTCGAAGGGGCCGGGGTGACGAGGCGGGTTTCACATTGCCAGCCGCCGCTCACGCACGCGCCGCCGCATGATGCCGCCGATCGCGCCGAAGCCCATGATCATCATCGCCCAGGTCGCCGGCTCGGGCACCGCCGCTGCGTGCGGCCCGGTCAGCGACACATTGTCGAGCAACGAAAAGGGCGGCTGGCCGCTGGGGGCGCCGTTGGCCAGGAAATAGAGATAGGATGAACTGTTGTCGGCAATAAATTCAAAGGTGTAATTCGTCCAATCGACGAAACCGCCGAGCGGGTTCTTGACGGTCGGCGTGGTGGTGTAAGATCCCAATTTCGTTGGATCCGATGTCATGCCGAAGGTCAGGCTGTGCGTTGTGGCGGTCGTCGCGCCCGAATTCTGCGCATAGGCAAAATCGAACGACAATTTGTATGTTTCGCCGACGATCAGCCCGTCGATGATCTGGGTCAGCGCACCACGGCGCCACCAGGCGTCCATTGCGATGAAATTGCCGCCTTGAGGGCTGGCGTCGAATCCGTTGTCAAAACCGTTTCCGGGCCCCGACAGCCGCTCGTATTTCCCGAATGTCGTCAGCAATCCGGGGTTCGACGCACTTTCCGCGTTGGTGAGGAACACATATTTGCTATCGTAGCCCAAGCCGGCGATTTTCGAGAAGTCGGCCGCATCGGTCGCATTCCAGCCCGTCACCTTGGCGATGCTCTCGAGCTGGCCGGTCGGCTGGGTGGCTTGCTCGAAACCGCCGTTGACGATGAAGTCCTTGGTCGTTTCGGCGACTGCCGCGCTGGCGGTCGCTGCGATCGCCGTCACAGCAAGTGCGGACGAAGTTAAGGTCTTGTAGACGATAGAATTCAACCTGATCATCGACACCTCTCGCAATAGGGGGGTAGCAGCGAGATTGATGTCCAATCCGCTACGCCCCGATCTGCGAGATTTTTTCGCGTGGCTGAACGCAAGTTTCTCTAATACAGTCCCAATTTGATACAATTGGCCTGATTTTTACATCAGTTTACCTATTGCATGTGCTTCGGATCAAAGCGGGCGGGCGTCACACGTGTGAACTTCGTGAACTTTGGCTCGATGCCCTAAGCCGCCTGCACCCGGCCCGAGCGTTCCAATTTGCCCCAGCCGACCACCCAGCCGCCGATCGCCGAGCTGATCGCACGGAGCACGACCCAATACATGATCTGGCGATAGACCAGCCGTTGCGCGACCAGCAGGAAGGCGGGGTAACGCACCTTCCGTCCGTCGAGGCGATAAGCGATCCAGCCGCAGATCACATCGATCGCGGTGAAGCTCAGCCAGTAGAGCCCCATTTTCCCGACATCGCCGCTGGTCTGCGCCCAGCCGTGCTGGGCGACGCGCATGATCGTGCCGACGATCGAGACGATCAGCGCCAGGTCGATCAGCGGGGAGATGGCGGCGAAGGCGATCTGGAACAGCCACGCCTGCGGCAGCCCGACATGCGCGAGCCCGGGGGGCTTGCCGCTGGCGATCACTCCGCGATGCTTCCACAGGCATTGCAGCGTGCCGAACGCCCAGCGGTAACGCTGCTTGGCGAGCGCGCGGAAGGTTTCGGGCGCCTCGGTCCACGCCACTGCGCGCGGATCGTAGGAGACGCGCCAGCCCGCGCGCTGGATCGCGATCGTCAGATCCTGATCCTCGGCCAGCGTATTCTCCGGATAGCCGCCGACCGATTCGAGCGCCGTACGGCGCCACGCCCCGACCGCGCCCGGCACCACCGTCATCGCGTCGAACCCGGCGAGCGCGCGCCGCTCGAGGTTCTGCGCGGTGATATATTCGATCGCCTGCCAGCGCGTGACGAGGTTGACCCGGTTGCCGACGCGCGCGTCGCCCGCTACCGCGCCGATCGCGGGATCGGCGAACCAGCGGGTGAGCCGCGCGATCGTCTCGGGTTCGAACTGGGTATCGGCATCGAGCGCGATCACCACCTCGCCGCTCGCCTGCGCCAGCGCGCGGTTGAGCGCGGCGGCCTTGCCGCCGTTGACCAACGTCATCAGCGTGACGCGCGGATCGTCGGCAAAGGCTTCGGATACGAGCGCGCTGGTGCGGTCCTTCGATCCGTCATCGGCGACGATCACCTCGAGCCCCGGATAGTCGCTGGCGAGCACGCGGCGGACCGAGGAGACGATCACGCGCTCCTCGTTATACGCCGGGATGATCACCGAGACCGCGGGGTGGAAATCGGGTGGCACCGCGCGGCGTCGGCGCGTCTGCAGCCAGGCGAGCCCGGCCATCAGCACTGCGCGGGCGATGCCGAGCGCGATCGCGACATAGAACAGCCAGGACAGCGCCACCGAGGCAAGCGCCAGCGCGATGAAGATGCCGACGTCGGTCCGCACCGCGAGCAGATCGCGCCCGGTCACCTCGGGCATCGCCACCGATTGCGGGATGTTGACCAGCCCCGAGGCGGTGACGAAGCTGTAGCCGCGCGCGCGCAGCCCGGCGATGATCTGCGGCAACGCCTCGATCGTCTGCTGGCGGTCGCCGCCGCCGTCGTGGAGCAGCACGACATTGGTCGAGCGGTCCGGGGTCTCGTCATCGACCTGCTGGAGCACCTGGCGCACGATTTCGTCGGTGCCGGGGCGCTGCCAGTCGTTGGGATCGACGTGCAGCCCGACGACGGTATAGCCGTGCTGCTGCGCGATCAGCGCCGGGCCGAGTTCGTCGGTCGTGGTCGGCTCCGCGTCGCCGAAATAGGGCGCGCGGAACAGCGTCATCGACCGCCCGGTATAGGCCTGCACCAGCCGCTGCGTCGTGTTGAGCTCCAGATTGACGGTCTGGTCGTTGCTCAGCGCGAGATTGGGGTGGGTATAGGTATGGTTGCCGATCTCGGACCCGCCGGCGACGATGCGGCGCAGCAGCTGCGGATGCTGGAGCGCATTCTCGCCGATCACGAAGAAGGTGGCGGGAACATGTTCGCGCTCGAGGATATCGAGGATCTTGGGCGTCCATTCCGCATCGGGGCCGTCGTCAAAGGTCAGCGCGATCTTCTTCGGCACCGCGCCGGTGCGCTGGACGACATAGGGCGTCGGCAGCGAGACATAATCCTCGCGCCGGATCATCGCATCCTTGTCGTATTTCACCCGGCGCACACCCTCGGTGGGGGAGGAGGTGATGCGCAGGATCTCGCCCGATCCCTCGACGTCGACGTTGAGGAACGACTGGATCCGGCTGAGCACCGGCACCTTGTTGGGCAAGGTGGTGCGGAAGGCGGCAAGCGCGTTCCAGAACCCCGGATCCTCGGTGCCGAGCCGCCACATCGCGATATTGGCGATGCCCAGCTTGCGCAGCACGACGAACTGGTTCCAGCTCGTCGCCGCATCGAGCATCCAGATCTGATGCTGAGTATTGTCCTCGTCATAGGCGAAGCCGGCGTTGCCGCTGGCGGGATCGAAGGTGATCGGCGCCTGGCTGTCGCGCGCGGCGAGCCACGCTTCTTCCACCGCCATCGTGTCGGCGGTATTATCATGCCAGTCATAGCCATAGCTGCCGAGCGCGACGATCAGCTTGTCGTGCCCGACCTGGTGCAGCGCATCCTCGACCACCTGGACGAACCACGGCTGCGAGGCGATCGGCCCGGCCGACCCGCTCTGCCAATGTTCGTCATAGGCCATCAGGATGACGTTATCGACGACCCGCGCGAAGCTCGCGAGGCGCCATTCGGGCTCGCCCGCGGGGACGGTGACGGCCAGCGTCGCACTCTGCGGCAGCGCCCTGTTGAGCTGGTCGAGGAACGAGACATAGGCGGGCAACGCCTCGGGCGGCAGGCTTTCGTAATCCATCACCAGCCCGGAGGCGCGGACATTGGCGACGGTCGCGACGAGCTTGTCGATCAGCGCCTTGCGTCGCGCGGGGCTGCGCAGCATCGTCGCGACGCCTTTGCCGTCCCATTGCTGGTTGACGATATTCTGCACCATCGGCAGCAGCTTGGGCGGGTGTTGGGCCGAGGCGAGCACCTGCGCCAGCCGCGGCGCGCGCGCCTGATAGATATTGCCATTGGCGTCGCTGGTCAGGATCGCCGGCACCACCCAGTCGAGCGCGTTGATATTGCGCTGGAGCGAGGTGATCCCGCCGTCGAAGCTGGGGGCGTAGAATCCGATCGTCACCGGCTTGCCGCCGGTGCCTTTGGCCGGCCGGGTGTTGCGCGCGATATGCGGCAGCCAGCGCGAGGAGGCTCGGCCGCTCGGCGTCGCCTTGGGGTTGAACGGCTGCGCCTGGCGATGCGCGAACGGCAACGGCAGCCCCGGCCCCGATGGGACTGCGACGAGCGTCGTGGCAAAAGCGAATGCCACCAGCATGATCAGCGCGATCAGAAGCGCGACCGAGCGTCGCGCCCGTGTGCCCCGCCGGCCGCTGGGATCGTAGAAGATCGGAGTATTCAATTTATCGTTCCCGGATCGCGCCTTTTCATCCTGCGCGCGTGCGGGCCGCTATAGCAAGCCCCGCCGCAGATGCGGTGTTCTGCGCATTAAGCTTTTGTCATTTCGGGATCGACGCTGCCGATGCGCCGCGCCGCCAGCGCGAGCCAGATCAATGCGGGCAGCGCCAGCGTTTCCCACAGGATGAAGCCGGCACCAGGCGACCAGTTCATCCAGTCGCTAGCGAAGGTGCGCAGATGGCCGTTGAGGAACGGCACGAACACCACGTCGCGCAATTGGAACGACACGATCGGGCTGCCGTAGATATCCGTCGCGGCCATGCAGGCGTTGATCGCGATCGACAGCAGGATCACCTCCGCGGGCAGGTAGCGACCGATCCCGCGCCCGCGCGCCGCCCAGGCGGGGGCGATGCCGAGCGCGAGCACCCCGACGAGTGGGATCGAGTGGCGCGGGCCGGTGGAATTGCCGCCGTCCCAGTAATAATAGCCGGCATTGATCAGCAGCGTGATCGCCACCACCGCCGCGACGACGATCCCGATATCGCGGGTGGCGCGCGCGCGGATCATCAGGAACAGTCCCCACAACCCGAGCAGCAGCGCGGGCGCGAACCACAGCAGCCCGCGCTTATGCCCCAGCGTGATGTTCCACAGCACCGCCGGATCGGGCACGCCGATGCCGAACAGCCCGCGGTTCATCCCGTCGAACCCGACCACGCCTTCGTAACCGAGCTGGAACGGATCGCCGAACGCGAACAGATTATACGCGGCGAGCGGCAGCAACCCGATGATCCTGCCGAGCGCGGCGAGCCCGATCACCGTCACGCGGTCGGCGCGACGCCACGCGCGCCATGTCGCCCATAAGGCGATGGCGGCGCCGGCGATGACCGTGGGATATTCGATCACCACCGCCCAGCCGAGGCTCAGCCCGAGCACGAAGGCGGGCCAGCGCCGCGTCTCGGCGCCGCGTGTCGCGCGGACCCCGGCCCATAAGGCGATGACGAACAAGGCCGCGACGGGGGCGTGGCCGAGCAAAGAGGTCGACCAAGCCCAGGCCGGGGTGCCGAGCCCATAGCCGATCGCGGCGGCGAGCGCCGCGGGGGCGCTGCCGGTGAGCATCAGGGCAAGGTCGAACAACAGCATCGCGGCGATCGCGGTGAGCAACGCGGGGCCGGTCGCCACTGCCAGCCGGGTGCGCACGCGGATAAACCGCGCGAACGGGCTGGCGGAGGTGAAGATCGCATAATCGCCGCTGCGCGCAGGCGACAGCGCGTGGAGCGCCGCGACCGCCGGGATCGCCATCAGCGACATCCCCGGCGCCTTGTCGAGATAGAGATGCCCGCCGAACTGCGCCTTGTCGGTGGTCGCCGAATCGAACTGGTCGATCGTTGCCTCGCCGCGCTCGACCATCACCAACGTGGCGAACAGGCGGACCGCATTGTTGGTGTTCATCTCCCACGATCCGAACCAGCTGCAACTGGCCCAGACGAGCAGGAACAGCACGATCCTGATCGGGCGAAGCCGCCCGTCGGCGTTTGTCACACCGCGACGAAGGCGTTGGCGGCGCGATCCTTGCGCACGCGGTCGGCGGCGAACACCGTGCCGTTCATCGCGATCCACACCCCGGCGGGGGCGATCTGCGCGGTGGCGAAGGCCATGCCGAGGTTGAAGGTCGCGTCGCTGTCCGCGAAACGCGCCGGCGCCAGCGCGCCGACCAGCACGATCGTCTTGCCAGCGATCGGCTGGAGCGCCTTGGCGGTTTCGGTCATCGTGTCGGTGCCGTGGGTGATGACGATATGGCTTTCGGGCGCGTCAGCCACCGCCTTGGCGATCGCGGCGCGATCGGCGTCGTCGAGCTCGAGGCTGTCCTTGCGCATCAGCCCTTCGACGCGGAACGGCTTCTTGACGCGTGCGGTGGCGAGCAGCCGATCGACCACGCTGTCGCCGATCTGATATTCGCTGAGCGCGTCGAAATAGAGCTTGTCGATCGTGCCCCCGGTGGTGAGCACCAATATATCCGCCATCATCCAACCTCTTGCTTCCGGCCGCCTCCTAGAACGGATCGGCCGTCAGCAGAACCCGGGTTTTACGCGGCCCCGTCGTCACCCTTTTGCTCCTCTTCCTGGTGAAGGGAGGGGAGCAGGTTGGCCTGCTGCTCGTCTTATTTCGTCAGGTCGGTCAGCAGCGAGCGATAATAGGTCACGCCGAGCGGCACGTTGTCCACCGGGGTGCGCTCGTTGAGGCCGTGACTGAACTCGTCCGATTCCTTGATGAAGATCGGGCTGACCCCGTAGCTCGGGATGCCGACCGCGCGGAAGTGCATCGAATCGCTCGCCCCCGCCGACATCGACGGGAACACCGGCACCCCCGGCCGCACCGAACGGATCGCCTTGGTCACCGCATTCATCAGATCGGGGCGCAGCGGCGAGGCGTCGGTGGGGTTGGAGCCTTCGGTGACGTCCTTGAACTTCACGCCGGGATCGGCCGCGACCTTCTCCAGCTCGGCCATCACCGCAGCGGGCTTCACCCCGGGGAAGATTCGGCAATTGATGTTGGCGGTCGCGCGTTGCGGCAGCGCGTTGAGCGCATGCCCGCCCGACAGCATCGTCGAGACGCAGGTGGTACCGATCTGCCCGACATAGGCCGGGCTCGCCGCGAGCGTCTCGATCGCCTTTTCGTCCGCGGGATTGGCGGCGAACGCCTTCATCGCCGCGCCGATTTCCGGGGTTTGCAGCGGGGCGGCGCCGTCGAAATAGGCCTTGGTGATCGGCGAGAGCTGCGGGGTGAAGCGATAATTGCCGATGCGGACGAGCGCCGCGGCCAATTCGTTGATCGCATTTACCTTGCGCGGTGCCGAGCTATGCCCGCCGGGGTTGGTCACCTCGAGCTGGAAATCGGCATAGGTCTTTTCAGCGGCGCTGATCGAGAAATATTTCGGCTTGCCGTCCTCGCTGAGCATCCCGCCGCCGCCGTCGACGTTGAGCACCATCTCCGCGCCCTTCACCTTGGAGGCGAGGATCGCCGAGGTCTTCATCGTCGTTTCCTCGTCGCCCGAATAAGCGAGGATCAGATCGCGCTTCGGCTTGTAGCCTGCGCGCTTCATGTCGATCACCGTCGCGGTAACCATCGCGAGATCGAGCTTCATATCGGTCGCGCCGCGGCCGAACAAATAGCCGTTCTCGACCACAGGAGTGAATGGATCGCGCTGCCAGTCGGCCGGTTTTGCCTCTACGACATCCATATGGCCGGAAATGACAAGCGGCTTCGCCTTCGGGTCGGTGCCGCGCCAGCGCAGCAGCAGATAGGCGGTGTCGTCGACCGGCTCGACCGTCACGTCATCGGCGGAAAAGCCCGCTTCGACGAACAATTGCTTGAGGTAGCGGGCCAGCTCCGGGGTCTGGTTGCCGGGCCCCTGGACGCTGCGAAACGCGATCGCGCGCTTGGCGATCGCCAGCGCATTATCGGCGGCGTTGCCGGCCGGCGCCGCTTGCGCCGTCCCTGCCAGCAGGAGGGAAATAGCTACGGCAAGACCAGTCGTTTTCATGCGCCACCTTTTTTGGTTTGACCCTGAAGGAATGACGCTAACGCGGCGGACTGCAAGCCGAAAGACTTAATTCTCCGACGGCGCGGAGAAGATCGGAAACGGCGGGAAGCAGATATGAGAAGAGGTTGCCGGACGCCGCCGAAACGGCGCCCGACAACCCCTAAACATGGTCAGCGGCCGGAGAGTTCCAGCCCGGGAGACCATGCGAGCCTCCGTACCTATGAACCGCGTCGTTGATTGGAGGAGGATACCTCCCGGCGCGGCCCGGCGGTGTTAGAAGCGCGTCCCCCGAACGAACTGAACCGACCCCATTGCTGAACCATGAGACATCGGATCACCTCCTTTCGCTGGTTGAAGACGTATTGTGGCTTGACCCACGCTGGTTATTTCGGGCGTCGGGTCGGAATAAACAAGTCTTGTTTTTAAAGATGTTTTGAACGATCTTCGATGGCTGTTGCGCTCCATTTCAGATCGCGACTCGTTTCACCCCCGACAATCTTCGATCACCCGCCCGACTTCGGCATAAGCGGGAATCACCAGCGTCGCCGCGCCCTGCTGCTGGATGACGAATCGCCCACGGCTGAACGCCATCGCATCGAGCAACGGATCGTTGATCGCGAGCGCGGCGGCGACATAGGGCTGCGCGCCGCCGGTCGGCTGCACCGCCACCGCGCGACTCACGCTGCTGGTGCGCACGGTGATCGGCGCGATCCCGGCGCCGGTGCGCGAAAGATACATCCGCCGCTCGCTCCGGTCGCAACGCAGCACGACGACCGCATCGCCGCCGTCGCCGAACATCGCACGCGTGCCGCGGCTGTCGGCGGCGTAGCGCCAGGTGCCGGGCGTCAGCGGCCAGTCGCGCCAATCGTCGGCGAGCGGCGGCGGTGCGGTGACGGCAGGCGGTGGCGGCGCGGGCGCCGGGGCACGGACCACCGGCGGCGGGGCGGGCGGGGCGCTGACGCAGGAGGCGAGGGCAAGCGCGGCAAGCGCGGAACCGGCGGGCAAGATACGACGACGCATGGTATGTAGATATGACGAGGCACGCGCTCGCGCTCAACCGGAACCAGCACGGGCGCCGATCGGTTCAGCGCAGAAGGAGGCGCGGAATGACGATGAGCGACAAGAAAAAAGACAACCCCGTCGAGGAAGTGCTGGACGAGGCTTTGGTCGATCCGGCGTCGCCGGCCAACCACCCGTCGAGGAAGCCGCCGCAGACGATCCGCAACGAACCGGCGGAGAAGCGCGGGTGTCTCGCGACATTTCTGCCGCCGTGGGTTGGCGCGAAGGGCCGCGGTGAAGGGCCGCATAATCACATTTGAGGAGCGCGGGCGGCGCGCGCTATGACAATCGCGCCGCTACCTTTATGTGCTCGCGCGAAGGCGGGAGCCCAGGCTGGGTCCCCGCCTTCGTGGGGACATAAGAGGTGATAACCACCGCGGCGCAGGCCGGGGTCCAGCGGCGGGCCGGTGGTGACTGGGCCCCGGCCTTTGCCGGGGTGGACGTCAGGTGCTCCGAATTTAACGCGCGATACTCTACCGCCCCCGCCCGCCGAACTTCCGCTGCACCTTGCCGAATCGCGTCTTGCGTGTCCCGGGCTTGCCCTCGTTCGACCGCCCCATGACCGGCGCCTTGTGCTGGTCCGGCGGCAGCCCGAGTTCCTGCTACTCCGGCGCGCGGATTTCCTCGCCCAGCCGCCCCGCTTCCTCGAATTCGAGGTCGGCGGCGGCCTTGCGCATCTGCTTTTCGAGCTCCTCGATATAAGCGCGCAGATTGTGGCCGACCATGTGCGGCAGATCCTCGTCGATCTCGACCGTCACCTGATCCTTCGAGGCGACATGCGCGATGATGTCGCCGATATTCTTGCGCACCGTCGCCGGGGTGATGCCGTGCAGGCGGTTATATTCCTCCTGCTTCTCGCGGCGCCGCGCGGTCTCGTTCATCGCGCGCTCCATCGATCCGGTGATGCGATCGGCATAGAGGATCACCCGCCCGTCGACGTTGCGCGCGGCGCGCCCGATCGTCTGGATCAACGAGGTCTCGGAACGCAGGAAGCCTTCCTTGTCGGCGTCCATGATGCACACCAGCCCGCATTCGGGGATATCGAGCCCCTCGCGCAGCAGGTTGATCCCGACCAGCACGTCATAGACCCCGAGCCGCAGGTCGCGGATCAACTCGATCCGCTCCAGCGTCTCGACGTCGGAATGCATGTAGCGGACCTTGACCCCCGCCTCGTGCATATATTCGGTGAGGTCCTCCGCCATCCGCTTGGTCAGCGTGGTGACGAGCGTGCGATAGCCCTTCTCGGCGGTCTTGCGGCATTCGACGATGCAATCCTGCACCTGTTCCTCGACCGGGCCGTTCTCGTCCGGCGGGTCGATCAGCCCGGTCGGGCGGATCACCTGCTCCGAGAAGACCCCGCCGGTCTGCTCTATCTCCCAGCTGCCGGGGGTGGCGGAGACGCACACCGTCTGCGGGCGCATCGCATCCCATTCGTTGAAGCGCAGCGGGCGGTTGTCGATGCAGGAGGGGAGGCGGAAGCCATATTCGGCGAGCGTGATCTTGCGCCGGTGGTCGCCGCGCGCCATCGCGCCGACCTGCGGCACCGTCTGGTGGCTCTCGTCGACGAACAGCAGCGCGTTTTCCGGGAGATATTCGAACAGGGTGGGGGGCGGCTCGCCGGGCAGGCGCCCGGTGAGGAAGCGCGAATAATTCTCGATCCCCGCGCAGCTGCCGGTCGCCGCGATCATCTCCAGATCGAAATTGGTGCGCTGTTCGAGCCGCTGCGCCTCGAGCAGCCGGCCCTCGCCGGTCAGTTCCTTGAGCCGTTCGGCCAGCTCATGCTTGATCGCCTCGGTCGCCTGTTTGAGCGTCGGCCCCGGGGTCACATAGTGCGAATTGGCGTAGACGCGGACATGATCGAGGCTCGCCACCTTCTTGCCCGTCAGCGGATCGAATTCGACGATCTCCTCGATATCGTCGCCGAAGAAGGAGATGCGCCAGGCGCTATCCTCATAGTGCGACGGGAAGACCTCGAGATTGTCGCCCTTCACGCGGAAATTGCCGCGCGCAAAGGCGGCGTCGTTGCGCTTGTACTGCAGCGCGACGAGCTTGCGCACGATCTCGCGCTGGTCGACCGTCTGGCCCTTCTTGAGATCGAAGATCATCGCCGAATAGGTTTCGACCGACCCGATGCCGTACAGGCATGAGACCGAGGCGACGATCAGCACGTCGTCGCGCTCGAGCAGCGAGCGCGTCGCGGAGTGGCGCATCCGGTCGATCGCCTCGTTCACGCTCGACTCCTTCTCGATATAGGTGTCGGAGCGCGGCACATAGGCCTCGGGCTGGTAATAATCGTAATAGCTGACGAAATATTCGACCGCATTCTCGGGGAAGAAGCTCTTGAACTCGCCGTAGAGCTGCGCCGCGAGGATCTTGTTGGGCGCGAGCACCAGCGCCGGGCGCTGCAACTGCTCGATCACCTTGGCCATCGTGAAGGTCTTGCCCGAGCCGGTCACCCCGAGCAGCACCTGATCGCGCTCCCCGGCGCGCGCCGCCTCGACGATCTCGGCGATCGCGGTCGGCTGATCGCCCGATGGTTCGTACTCGCTGACCAGCTTGAATGGCCGCCCGCCCTCGGCCTTTTCCGGGCGCTGCGGACGATGGGGAACGAAGGCCTCGCCGGTTTCGGGCTCGGCGAGGCTGGTGCGGATCTGGATCGCCATGTTCCCTATATGGACCCGGCGTTTCGATTAGAACAGAGCGAGTTCGGCAATCTCTTCAACGGTGAGGTCGATCCCGAACATCAGGCTCATGCGGATGCGATAGACGCGCGGATCGGTGATCTCGCCGCTGGTCGTGCCTTCGCTCGAATGGCGGCGATAATTGCGGTCGACCAGCGTGGCGAAACCGAACGGCAGCACGATCGAGGCGATGACAAGCTGGGTGAAGCGGCTCTCCGGCGCGGTGGATGTCCACCAATTGCCCGCCGCCAGATCGGCGTCGTACACCGTGCGCAGGTCGAAACTATATTGCTGTTGCCAGCCCAGTTGGTCGGCGCTCGTCGTCGTGGACACGGGGACGCCGGCGCGCAGCAGCATCCAGCCGTAATCGTCGTGCCGTTCGAGCCGATGGCGCGAGCCGTCGGGCGCTTCGGCTTCGGCGCCGTCCTCCAGCGGGAGGATCGGGGCGTAGCTGCCGCCGAAGCCGGCGTCGGCGATCCACTCCCTGCCGTCGATTGTGACCAGCGACAAGGTGTGGGTGAGGGGCTGCGGCTCGGTCATTCCCAGCCAGACGCGGGCGAGCAACGGCCGCGCGGTGAAGCCGATCGCGGCGAGCGCATCGAGCAGCAAGCGGTTCTGTTCGAAGCAATAACCGCCGCGCCGCCGCGTCACGAGCTTGTCGAACACCGAGGCGGAATCGATCGCCACCCCGCGCCCGAGCTTCACATCGAGATTCTCGAACGGGATCGCGAGGCGGTGCGCGCGCTGCAACGCGGCGAGCCCTTCGACATCGGCGGCGGGGGCTTCGGGGAGATCGAGGCGGGCGAGATAGGCGGTGAGATCGAACATCGCCTTCCCATACAGATCGTATCGCCAAAGCGCGCGCGAAATTACCGGGCCTTGAGCCGGGCGGACGGCGGGTGTGCGGAGAAGCTTGCCCCCACGCGCCGCTTCGCCGATGCTGCGCCGGATGAGCGCGACCAAATCCCTCCCCCTCGGTCGCGGCAGCGCGACGCGCAACGAGTTGAAGCGTGCCGCCCGCCGCCTGTTCGCCGAGCGCGGGATCGCGGCGGTCGGGATGCGCGAGATCGTCGACGCGGCCGGGCAGCGCAACGCGGCGGCGGTACATTATTATTTCGGCAGCAAGGACGATCTGCTGCGCGAATTGCTGCTCGACGGCGCCGACGTGATCGACGCGCGTCGCCGCGCGCTGATGGACGAAGCCGAGGCGGCCGGGCCGCCGGACCTGCGCGCGGTGGTGCGCGCGATGGTCATGCCCAACAGCGACATTCCCGGCGATACCGGCGAGAACGAGACCTATTTCCGCTTCCTCATCAACGTGCAGAACGAGCGGCGCGCATTGTTCGACGAGACGGTGCACGAGCATTCCGAAGGCTATCTGCGCTATGTCGCGCATGTCCGCCGGCTGCTGGCGCATCAGCCCGAGGCGCTGGTCAAGCAGCGCATCGTCTATGCCGGGCTGGCGCTGCGCACGTTGCTCGCCGCGCGCGAAGCGGCGCAGGACGCGAGCGACAGCGGCTTCCATCATTATTGGAGCGGGCAGGCGGCGATGGACGGGATGGTCGACGCGGTCGAGGCGATCCTTACCGGCCCCGCCAGACGCGACTGATCAACGGCGCCAGCCGGGCGGGCAGGCCGGGGCGCAGCAGCAGCCAGTCGCGCAGCATTGGCCCCGGCGCCGCACCGATCACCTGCTTGTAGCCGCTATCCCCCATGCCCCAGTCGACAATTGTGATGCCGCGCGAGGATGCGTCGATAAGATTACGATAATAGAGCAATTTTCCCGGAGAATGCTTGGCATAGGCGGGGTCGTAGCTATTGGCGACGGCATATTTGAGCGTGCCGGCATCGAGATCGAACGAGAAAGCCGCGGGCCTGCCGTCGACGCTCAGCAATGCCGCGCGCATCATGCCCGCCAGCACCGGATCGGCCGCCGCGGTGCGCCAGAACAGCCCGTGCCCGCGCTCGGTGAACTTGGCGTCGCTGCCGTCGGTGCGCGCCATGATCCAGCTCGCCTGCTCGATCGCCGCAAGCGCATCGAAGGCAGCGGGCCAGTCGCGATTTGACAGGAAGCGCCAGTCGAGCGCGCCATGTTCGGCGAGCTGCTTCTCGTGATAGCGGTTCTTGCGCAGGGTCGAGCTGCGCGGCCACGCGCCCTCCGCCTGCAACGCCGCCATGTCGAGCAGCCAGCCTTGCCCGAGCGTCCGCATCGCCACGCCCCAGCCACGCGCACGCGCCGCCGCAAACAGCGCCGCCGCCGCCGGATCGTCGTCGGCGACCGGGCCGATGCGCAGCGCGTTGACGTCCCGGGCGAGCGTGTCGAGCGCTTGTTCGAGCACCTCGGCCCCGGCATCGACGGCGAGCGGGAAGCCGCGGAACGGCCAATAGCTGCCCGGCACCGTCGCGAGCCGCAGCCGAGCCGGGCCGACCGCGATCATCGGCACCGCAAGCATCGCGACCTCCGCCGCGCTCACCGTCAGCGTCCGCGCCGCCCCTCCATAAGCGCGGAGCGCGGCGGCATACCATTGGTAACGCAGGAAACGGTGGGTCGGCGCAGCTGCCTCCGCCACCAGATCGATCGCGGCGGGCAGGCCGTCGACGATCTCGCCGCGCAGGGTGCGGGCGAGGCGACGGAACTGATCGGGCGGCATCGGTCTGGTCATCGGATGCGCTGGCATAAGCAAGCGCGGTTACCAGCGCGTTGCCGCTTGCCTCGATCGGACGCCGCGGGCAGGATTTCGGCCGTGCTGCAATATTCCCCAGACGTGTCGACGATCGCGCAGACGATCCAGCTTTCGCTCGGCCCCGTATTCATGCTCGCCGGGATCGGCGCGTTGCTCAACGTTCTGGCGGGGCGGCTGTCGCGGATCGTCGACCGCGCGCGGGCATTGGAGGCGCTGCATCCGCGCTCGACCGGGCGCGAGCACGATCGCCATGTGTGGGAATTGCGGCTGCTCGACCGGCGCATCACGATCATCAACTGGGCGCTGTATCTCGCGGTCTCCTCGGCGGTGATGACCTGCACGGTGGTGGCGATGCTGTTCGTCGCGGAGCTGGCGAACCTGCGCATCGGGCAATTCGTCGCGGTGGCGTTCGTGCTGGCGATGGTGTTGCTGATCACCGCGCTCGTCTCGTTCATGATCGAGGTGCGCATCTCGCTGAGAGCGATCCAGATTCGCGAGGAATTGCTTCGATAGCTGGCGGATGCGCCAGAGCGTGCCTATCTCACGGCGACGTTTATTATCGGGGGCCTTTCCTTGGCGCTTATCCTGAAGATCATTGCCGCGACGATCCTGTTCCTCGTCACGGCGGTCTGCCTTGCGGTCACGATCGTCCCGCGCTTCCTCGACCGGATCTATTATGTCGGCCCGCGGAGCGACCATTTCGACGGCGAGCGCTTCTTCAACCCCAGCGGGGAGGAGGAAACCTTCCGCCTGCCGGCCGGCGCGGGCGGACGCGCGGGGTT
This sequence comes from Sphingomonas sp., assembly GCA_017849555.1. Taxonomy (GTDB): domain Bacteria; phylum Pseudomonadota; class Alphaproteobacteria; order Sphingomonadales; family Sphingomonadaceae; genus Sphingomonas; species Sphingomonas lycopersici. The sequence goes on from JAFIGU010000056.1 coordinate 89,066, forward strand.
CTTTTGGCGCTATCTGACCGGGAGCGACGGCCGCCCGGCGTGGCCCAAGAGCGTGCCGGTGACCCCGGGCAAGCCCGAGCCGCGCGTCGAGGGCGATCGGCTGGTCGCGACCTGGGTCGGGCACGCGACGATGCTGCTCCAGACGCAGGGGCTCAACATCCTCACCGACCCGATCTGGTCCGACCGCACCGGCCCCTTGTGGTTCGGCCCGAAGCGGGTGACCGAGCCGGGGGTGCGTTTCGAGGATCTGCCGAAGATCGATCTCGTGCTGATCAGCCACAATCACTATGATCATCTCGATCAGCCGACGCTCAGGAAACTGTGGGACCGCGATCGGCCGATGATCGTCACCTCGCTCGGCAATGATGCGCTGATCGCGGCGGCAGGCGCCAAGGCGACAGCGCTCGATTGGGGGCAGCATGTGACGATCCGACCAGGTGTCGAGGTGATCGTCACCCGCAATCACCATTGGGGTAGCCGCTGGTTCACCGATCGCAATCGCGCCTTGTGGTCGAGCTTCGTCGTCAAGCTGCCGTCGGGCGGCAATCTGTTCTTCGCGGGGGACACCGGGCTGGGCGACGGCAAATGGCCCGTCGAGGCGGCGGGCTATGGCCCGATCCGGCTGGCGATGATCCCGATCGGCGCGTTCCGCTTCGTCCCCGGCCAGATGGAATCGGGCAGCCATATCGGCCCCGGCAACGCGGTCCGCATCTTCGACCGGCTCGGCGCGGCGCACGCCATCCCGATCCATTGGGGCACTTATCGACTGAGCTTCGAGGCGCGCGAAACGCCGCCGGCGATGCTCGCGACGCTGCTGCGCTGCACCGGCGGCGATGTGACCCGGTTCGCGCCGGCGGGGGTGGGCGTGCCGACCGAGATCGCGCCTTACGCACCGCCGGCTACGCGCCCCGACGAAGCGCTGATCGACGAATGCCTCAAGAGCCCGGAGATCGCCGCGCTGGAATAGCCGCTGCGCTCAGCCGAGGTGCAGGAGGTGGATGAAGGCGAGGCTGATCCCGCCGAGCACGAGGAGCGAGAGGATCACCGTCGCGGTGACGCGTCCGCCAGCCGACGCCACGGTGCGCACGTCCACGCCGAGCCCCAGCGCCGCCATCGAGACGACGGTGAGCATCGTCGCCGCATGCCCCAGCGGGGCGAGCGCGGCGTGCGGGACGAGATCGAGCGAGCGCAGCGCGACCAGCATGAGAAAGCCGATGATGAACCACGGCACCAGATGATGCAGCCGCGGGCGGGCAGGGCGCGCGTCCGCATTCTCCTCCCGCAGCGCGAGCAACGAGAGCAGCAGGCAGACCGGCCCGAGCATCAGCACGCGGACGAGCTTGACCAACGTGCCCATCTGTACCGCGGTCGGCCCGATCGGCGCGGCTGCCGCGATCACCTGAGGGACCGCATAGACGGTAAGCCCGGCGAGCGCGCCATATTGCACCCCGTCGAGCCCCAGCGCGATGCCGAGCAGCGGCAGCGCCAGCACGACGACCACGCCGAGCACCGCGGTGAACCCGATCGAAGCGGCGACGTCCTCGCCGTCCGCGCCGATCACCGGCGCGACCGCGGCGATCGCGGAATTGCCGCAGATCGAATTACCGCATGCCACGAGCAACGCCATTCGCATCGGGAGGCGCAGCCAGCGCCCGAGCAGGTAGCTCGCGCCGATCGCGAGGATCACCACCCCCGCGATGCCGAGCAGCAGCCACGGCCCGGCGGCAAGGATCGTCGCCGCGCTCACCGAAGCGCCGAGCAGCACGACCGCGAGTTCGAGCAGAAACTTCGCGCTGAACGCAATACCGGGGAACCAGCGGCGACCGGGCGCCCAACTGGTGCGGATGACCGTACCGAGCAGGATCGCCAGCACCAGCGCCTCAAGCCAGGCCCGGCCGAACAGCGCCTGTTCGCCGCGCTCCAGCACGAAAGCGATGAAGGTCACCGCGAGGGACAGCGCGACACCGGGGATCAGCGCAATGGCCGATCGGATCGCCTGGAGAGAACGATGCTGCGCGAGCACGGAAAATGCCTCCTTGTTCGGGAGGCAGATGGACCCGATAATTAATCGAATCCAACGATCAAATCATATCGTTTCAATCTAGAAACTTTATTGTTTCATCCGCTTCGTCCCGGTCTTGAGCCGGGATCCATCGTGCCTCGAGGGCAGGGGCAGGAACCTTTTCTCCGGCGCTTGCCTCCGGGGGAACCCCGGCTCAGGGGCAGAGTAACCGCGCGTGGATCGCGATCATACCGATCGCAGGATCCGATCAGATTACCCAGTTGGACGGCGCCTCATAGGCGTGGATGATCTCAAGCAGCGCTTCGGCCGCCTTGCTGCGATACCGCTCCTTCTGGCGGATCGCGAAGAACGGCCGTGCGGGAAGATCGAGCGGCAGCGCGGCCAGTTCGCGCGCGGAAAGTGCCGGCGCGACGACGAGCTGCGACAGCGCGGCATAGCCGACCCCGGCGCGCACCGCCGCCAGCACCGCTTCGTTCGAGGGCAAGGTCAGCACGATATTGAGCGTGCGCGGATCGACCCCGCGGGCGTGGATCGCCTCCTCGAAGGTCGATCGCGTGCCGGAACCGCGTTCGCGCATGATCCACGGCGCCGCGCGCAACCAGTCGTTGCTCACCGTTTCCGCCTCCACCGGCGACGCGCCGATCAGCAACATCCGGTCGGTGCCGACCTCGCCGTGCGCCAGCGCGGGTTCGTCGACCTTGCCTTCGATGAAGCCGAGCTCCGCGCCGCCTTCGAGCACGATCCGTGCCGCGCCTTCGGTATTGTCGATCGCGACGGTCAGTTCGATCTGCGGATAGCGGCGGTGGAAGGCCGCAAGCCGTTCGGGGAGCCAATAGCCCGCGATCGTCTGGCTGGCGATCAGCCGAAGCGCGCCGCGTTTCAGCCCGGCATATTCCGCCAGCGCGAGTTCGGCGCTCGCCGCCTGCGCGAGGAGCGCGCGGGCTTCGTCGAGGAACATGCGCCCGGTGTCGGTCAGTTCGATGCGCCGCCCGACGCGATCGAACAATCGGACCCCGTGGCGCGCCTCGAGCGCCGCGATCGCCGCGCTTGCCGCGGATTGAGTGACGTTGAGCACCTCCGCCGCGCGCGTGACATGCTGGCGTTCGGCGACACCGACGAAAATGCGAAGTTGTTCGAGCGTCATCGCCGGCCGCTGCTCCGCCGCGCGACATGCGGCTTGGGCTGCTCCGGGATCGCGGGCAGGGTGGTCCAGCCGAAATGCGGGAAGCTGATCGAGCGTTTGCCGGTCAGATCGACCCGCACCACGATCAGCCCCTTCTCTTCGATGAACTCGAGCATGCGCCGCGCCCGGCTCGGCGACGCTGTCTGGTAGAGCACCGCCAGCGCTTCGTTGTCCGGGCATTCCTCTTCCGCCCGCGCGGCGCGCGCCACGCCGAGGAAGGGCGCCAGCATATCCTCGGGCAAGGTCTCGCCCAGCGCGAGAACATCGTCCCAATCCTCGTCGGGATCGAGGCCGGCCCGCGCTATCGCGAATTGCCGCCGGAAACCGTCGAGCGTTTCGTTCGCCGCGACGCCGCGCATCCGGCAGCGCACCTGATAATCCTGATATAATTGCGGCAGCGGGACGCGCGCATCCTCCAGCGCCATCTCCGCCAGCACCGCACGGCGCACCGCCGCCTGCTCCGCCTCGTCGAGTTCGGGCATGTCCGGCACCGCGAGCGGCGCGGGCGCCGTGACGGCGCTTTGCATCAGCGACGCCATCGGCGGCACCGGCGGCACCGGCATGGTCAGCGCCAGCGTTTCCTGTGCGTCGACGGTGAACAACCGTTCGCGCAATCCGTCGGCATCGGCGGTAGGGAGCGGCATCAGCTTGGGGCTGACATTGCGCGCGCTGGTGGCGACGCTGCCGATCGTGACGCTGATCGGACGGCGCGAGATCGCCGGGCCGAGCGCGAGGAACTCGCCCCGCGTCAGATCGCGGATCTGATCGGCCTGCTTGCGCTCCATCCCGAGCAGATCGGCCGCGCGGGCCATGTCGATGTCGAGGAAGGTCCGCCCCATCAGGAAGTTGGATGCCTCCGCCGCGACATTCTTGGCGAGCTTGGCGAGCCGCTGGGTGGCGATCACCCCGGCGAGCCCGCGCTTGCGCCCGCGGCACCTCAAATTGGTCAGTGCCCCCAAGGAGGCGCGACGCGCTTCCTCAACGGCCTCGCCCGCCGCGGCCGGCGCGAAAAGCTGCGCTTCATCGACCACGACGAGGATGGGAAACCATTGCTCGCGCGGCGCCTCGAACAGTGTCGCGAGGAAGGCGGCGGCGCAGCGCAGCTGATCGTCGGCCTCCAGCCCTTCGAGGTTGAGCACGACCGACGCGCGGTGCTCGCGTGCCCGTGCGGCGAGCCGCTCGATCTCGATCAGGCTGTAGTGCGCCGCATCCACCGCGATATGGTTGAAGGCATCGGCGAGCGAGACGAAATCGCCCTCGGGATCGATGACGACCTGCTGGACGAGCCCCGCGCTCCCTTCGAGCAGGCGGCGCAGCAGATGCGATTTGCCCGACCCCGAATTGCCCTGGACGAGCAGGCGCGTGGCCAGCAGCTCTTCGAGGTCAATCTCGACCGCACGGCCCGCTCCATCGAATCCCATGTCGATCTTGGCAGTCATTACCGAGCCGATGGCAATGCTCGCGGCGCGGGGCAAGCGGATTGCGTCGCACGACCGGGTTCGAAGCGGTGTCGAGCCCGCGGGCCGCGGGTCAATGGATCGCGATATGCCGCGGAAACCCGCTGTCCCGCATCACCACGCCGCGCGACCTGAGTTCGGCGGCATAACGTTCGGCGAATTCCCGGTGGACGCGCGCGACGCACGGATCGGCGGTCGAAAGCGCCATCGCCGCAGATTTGCGCTGTCGGGCATCAAGATATTCGAGTTCAGTCAACTGACGCATGACCTAGCCCCCGTTCCCCGCGGCAGCTTTCCACTTGCTGTCGGTTGGCGTCTTGCTGTGGGTATACGGCGCCAACGATGAGATTTTAGGGCTGCGCCGTTTCATTGACGAGCGCGGGCCGTTAATCTCCATCACCGTTTGTCGCGTAAATCGAACGATCTGCGGCACCCGTATTGGCGCGCTCGGCTTCCCGATCGCGCGAGTCGCCCTCGCCGTTGCGGGCGCCGGGCGCGTCTTTCAGCTCTCGACGGCGACCGCCATCGCCGCGGCATGTGCCTCGACCGGATCGGAGGCGGCGGGCGGTTCGCCCGGCTGGGTCTCGATCTGGGAGCCGCGTTCGAGCGCGCGGTGGACCGGGCAGCGCTCGGCGATCTCCAGCATGCGGCGGCGTTGCTCCGCATCGATCTCGCCCTCGATCGCGATCCGGCGGGTGAAGACGTCGGGCGGGGTGGCCGATGCTTGCCGGACATGGCCGACGGCGGTGCGGATGCGCGCGACCGGCCAGCCCTTTTGATCGGCGTACATCCTGAGCGTCATCGTCGTGCAGGCGGCGAGCCCGGCGCTGACCAGATCATAAGGCGTCGGCCCCGATCCCAATCCACCGACATCGACCGGCTCGTCGGCGAGGAAGCGGATGCCGCCGGCGTGGATCGAAACCTGGAATTTGCCGGCGCGGGTCTCCTCCGCGACGACATCGCCCTCCTGGCCAGCGTCGCGGGTCTCGGGCACGGGGGGCAGGTAGCGCGACGCCCAGCTCGCGATGACCTCGGCGGCATAATCGACGTCCCGGGCGTTGGTCAGCAGGTGATCGGCGCTGTCGAGCGAGATGAAGCTCTTGGGATGCCGCGCGGCGAGGAAGATCTGCGAGGCATTGTCGATGCCGACGGTTTCGTCGCGCGGCGCGTGGAGAATCAGTAGCGGACGCTTGAGCCCCGCGATCCGCGCGCCCTGATCGTGGTGGCGAAGATCCTCAACGAACGACTGGCGCACGCGGAATGGTCGGCCGGAGAGGCTGACTTCGGCCTCGCCGTCGCGCTCGATCGCCGCCACGCCCTCCGGGCCGAACTGATCGAGCACATGCGTGATATCGAACGGCGCGCCGATCGTCGCGACCGCCTTGACCATCGCCAGATCGCCCGCCGCGGCGAGCGCGGCCGCGCCGCCGAGGCTGTGACCGATCAAAAGGGTAGGCGGGCGGCCGCTCGCTGCCATTGCCTCCGCCGCGGCCGCCAGATCGGCGACGTCGGCGCCGAACCCGGCCTCGCCGAATGTCCCGCCGCTCTTGCCGAGGCCCGCGAAGTCGAACCGTAACGTCCCGATCCCGCGCCGCGCCAGCGCGCGGGAGATTCGCACCGCCGCGAGCCCGTCCTTGCCGCAGGTGAAGCAATGCGCGAACAAGGCCCAGCCGCGCGCCGGCGCATCGGGGAGCTCGATCCGGCCGACCAGCCGATATCCCGACGGGCTGGTGAATTCGAACGGGGATGCGACCATAGCCACCTCGCGCCTCAGCTCATGCGAGTCCCTGATCGGCATCGCATATCGGACGCGGTTTAGCCGCGATCGCGGTCGAAAGGCGAGTTCCGCGCGTTCAGAGATCGAGCGACCAGTTCTGCCCGATCAGATCGTGCCCGAAGGAATGATGCGGCGCCTCGTCGACGAGCACGAAGCCGGCTCGCTCGTAGATATGGCGCGCGGCGGCGAGCACGCTGTTGGTCCACAGGGTCAGGCGCCGATAGCCCAGGCGCCGCGCGTGGGCGATACAGGTCTCCACCAGCAATCTGCCGACACCCGCACCGCGCGCGAAGCTTTCGACATAGAGCAGGCGAAGCTTGGCCACCGCGGGATCGTCGCCGTGGACGAGAAAGATCGATCCCGCCATCTCGCCGTCGATATCGGCAATCCACGCCGCGTCACGCGCGGGATCGAACTGATCGTGGAAATCGGCAAGGATGCGTGACACCAGCGCTTCATATCCCTGATCCCAGCCATATTCCTCGGCATAGAGCATCATCTGGCGCGCGGCGACGAGCCCGAGATCGCCGGGCCGCAGCCCGCGCAGCGTGACCGACGCCGGCTCATCCCCGCCGTCGAACGCCTGCATCATCACGCTCGCCGCCCCGATCAGCCGCTGTCGCTGCCGCGCCGAGACGCGATCGAGCAGCGCGCCGATCGCTTCTTGCGCTCGCACGTCGAGGTCCGCGAAGGCGGCGCGCCCGGTGGGGGTCAGCGAGAGCAGTTGCTGGCGGCCGTGCCCCGGATCGTCGCGGGTTTCGAGCAGGCCGCGATCGGCGAAGCGCTTCAATGTGCGGCTGATCTGCGCGCGGTCCATGTTCAGCGTTCGCGCGATATCGGCGGCGGTCGGGTCCTCGCGGTGGGCAAGTTCGTACAGGATACGCGCCTCGCTCAGCGTGAAGCGGCTGCCGTCGAGATGCGCGTCGAGCAGCCCCAGCTGGTTGGTATAGAGCCGGTTGAACGCGCGGAGGAGGGCGACATCGCCTTGAGGTCGATCGAGCATAAGCGATCTTCCCTCACGATGTTGATTGAGTCAACAATGACGATGCAATGATCCCGGCTACACCCGCCGGAAAATATAATACCAGACTTCATGCCCTTGCCGCCGCGCCTTGCGCTCGTAGCGGGTCTCCGGCCAGTCGGCCGGGCGGTTGAGAAAATCCTCGGGCCCGCGCGCGGTCCATTCGAAATCGCGGCGCTGGCCCATGATCATCATCGCCCAGCGGCAATAGGTCGGATCGTCGGTGCCGAGACGGAATTCGTGCCCCGGCTTGAGCTTGGCGGCGATCAGATCGAGCGGGCCGTGGTTGACCATCCGCCGCTTGGCGTGGCGCGCCTTGGGCCAGGGATCAGGGTGGAGCAGATAGACCCGATCGAGGCTGGCATCGGGCAGACGCTCGATCACCTCGAGCGCGTCGCCCATATGCACCCGCACATTGCTCAGCGCGCGATCGCGGATATGGCCGAGTGCGCCGACCACCCCGTTGAGAAAGGGTTCGCAGCCGACGAAGCCGGTGCCGGGCGCTGCCTCGGCCTGCCCGGCGAGATGCTCGCCCGCGCCGAAGCCGATCTCGACCTGCAACGGGCGATCGTCGCCGAACAGCCGCTCGGCGGTGAGCGCGCCCCCCTCGGGCACCGCGACGCGCGGCAGCAGTTCCTCCACCAGAGCGGCCTGCCCGGCGCGTAACGCATGGCCTTGGCGCCGGCCGTAAAGGCGGCGGATCGTCGTCGGATCATTCATGGCGAGGCCGCGTAGAGGGGCGGGCGGGCGAGGGCAATGCCGCGTTCATCCTCGGCTCCTTAAATCGCCGCCGGGAAGTGTAGGATAGGGGAGAAAGTGATGCGTTTGGCCTGGGCGTTGGCGGTGATCGTCGCAGCGGTCCCGATGGCGGGCGATGCCCAACTGGCGTCGGAAAAATCGATCTCGCTGGTGAAGCGCGACGGCCATTGGACGGCCGTGCCGCTCATCTGCGACGCGACCAACCGCGATCGCGTGTTCGTTCTGGGCGCGCCGGGACGCAACGGGCAGATGGATCTGATCAGCTTTGCCAAGCCGGGGCTGAGCGCGCAGCGCGTCTCCGTCCGGCTCGGGCCGGGCGATCCGGGGGCCGGGCAGATCTATTACCCGTTGTTCAACCTCGTCGGGCGCGAGGTCGGCAACATCCATGCGATCAACCCCGGGATGGTCGAGCCCGGCGCGACGACCCCCGCGGTCACCGCGATCACCTTGGGGCGCGAGACGACGAATTGCCGCTTCGCCGCGCAGACCCGCGTGCTGGCGGTGACGGCGCGGCGCTCGATCCAGATCGTGCGGACCGAGCGCAACGGCTATCGCTACACCGCCTATAGCTTCGATACCGCCTTGCCCGAGACCAGCCAGCCGTGGGGCGGGCACGACAACCGCCCGTCGCTGGCGATCGACGGCGGGCGGCTGGTCGACCAAAGCAACGGCCGGCGTGTCTATGAATTCACCAACCGCGGCTTCGTCTATCGCGTGATGGTCTCAGTGCGCCCCGATCATCCCGGCGGCGGGGTCGAGGTGACGCAGGACGGGCGCAACGTGCTGCGCGAGGCGTTCGGGGCTTATACGGCGGCGGTGGTGCCGTAAGGCGGGCCGCTCGACCGTCACCGCGGCCTTGAGCCGGGGTCCATTGCGCCTGAAGTGCGGCGGCTAGAGCCTCTTGTCCAGCGCTTGCCTCCCGATGGCCCCCGGCTCAAGGCCGGGGTGACGGTGGTTTACTGGATATCGGGGTCGCTCTAGCCGCCGGCCACAACGCTCAGGCGGCGACGGCCGCCTTGAGCTTGTCGACCAGATCGGTCGCTTCCCAGGTGAAGTGGGTGCCGTCGCTCTCGCGGCCGAAATGGCCGTAGGCGGCGGTCTTCGAATAGATCGGCGCGTTGAGCTTGAGATGCTCGCGGATGCCCTTCGGCGTCAGGCGGACGAGCTTGGGCAGCACCTCCTCCAGCTTCGCCTCGGGCACGGTGCCGGTGCCGTGGGTATCGACATAGACCGACAGCGGCTCGGCGATGCCGATCGCATAGGACAGCTGGATCGTCACGCGCCGCGCCAGGCCGGCCGCGACGACGTTCTTCGCCAGATAGCGCGCGACATAGGCCGCCGAGCGATCGACCTTGGTCGGGTCCTTGCCGCTGAACGCGCCGCCGCCGTGCGGGGCCGCGCCGCCATAAGTGTCGACGATGATCTTGCGCCCGGTCACCCCGGCGTCGCCGTCCGGCCCGCCGATCTCGAACAGCCCGGTCGGGTTGACGTAGATCTTGTCGTCCGACGGCAGCCAGCCCTGCGGCAGGATTTCGGCGAACACGCCCTTGACGTAATCGCGCAGCTTGGCCTGGCCGGCCTCGTTCGACAGATCGGCCGAATGCTGGGTCGAAACGACCAGCGCGGTGGCGCGCACCGGCAGCTCGTTCTCATATTGCAGCGTGACCTGGCTCTTGGCGTCGGGCTCGAGGAACGGCGCCTTGCCCGAATGGCGGTCGGCGGCCATCCGCTCGAGGATCTTATGGCTGTAATAGAGCGTGGCGGGCATCAGGCCCGGGGTCTCGTCGGTCGCGTAACCGAACATGATGCCCTGGTCGCCGGCGCCTTCGTCCTTGTTGCCGCTCTCGTCGACGCCCATCGCGATATGCGCCGATTGCGGGTGGAGGTTGTTCGAGAAATCGAACGTCTGCCAGTGGAAGCCCGACTGTTCATAGCCGATGCGCTTCACCGTCTCGCGCACCGCCTGCTCGATCTCGGCCTCGATCCCGGGCGCCCAATTGCCGTCGGTGTCCATGATCCCGCGGCCGCGGATCTCGCCCGCCAGCACCACCTTGTTGGTGGTGGTGAGCGTTTCGCACGCGACGCGCGCCTCCGGGTCTTTCGAGAGGAACAGATCGACGATCGAATCCGAAATCTGATCGGCAACCTTGTCCGGGTGGCCTTCGCTGACCGATTCGCTCGTGAAAATGAACGACTGACGCATGATCGCTCCGATAACTTAACGATATAAAGATAACTTTATATGCCCTAACGCGCGCGCCGTCGAATGGCAACCGCCGTGGCGCCGAGCAGCAAGGCGACGATCAGCGCGGCCCAATTACCGATGCGCGAGAAGAGCGTGGGGGGCAGCGGCGCGGGCATCGCCACGTCGATCGCACCGGCGGTTTCGTGCGGCACGGTGGCGACGAGTCGCCCGTCGGCGGCGATCACCGCCGAAATCCCGGTCGGCGTCGCGCGGACGATCGGCAGGCCTTCCTCGATCGCGCGCATCCGCGCTTGCGCCAGATGCTGCGGCGGCCCCCACTTGCCGAACCACGCGTCGTTGGACGGGTTGAACAGCAGGCGCGGGCGGTGGGCGGGGTTGATCACCTGGCCGGAGAAGATGATCTCATAACAGATCTGCACCCCGATCTCGCCAAAGCCGGGGATGGCGAGGCTGCGCGGCCCCGGCCCGGGGGCGAAATCCATATCCCCCGGCACCAGCCGCGCAAGGCCGAGCGGCTTGAGCAGCCACGGCATCGGCAGATATTCGCCATAAGGGACGAGATGCGCCTTGTCGTAGCGCCCGTCGATTCGCGCTGCGGCGTCGACCGCGAATACCGAATTGGTCGCGGTGGTGATGTTGCCGGCGCGGTCGAACTGCAGCGCGGTGCCGCCGGTGAGCAGCACGTCACGCGGGCCGAGCAGCGCTGCCATACGGCGCCGGATCTGCTGCGGGTTCTGCTGATAGCTGTAGATATAGGGCGGATAGCCGTCCTCGATCAGATCGCGCACCACGCCCTCCGGCCACAGCACCAGCCGCGGCGCGGTCCCCGGGACGCCCGACAGCGCGGAGAGCTTGCGCAGCAGCAATTCGCCGTCGCTCTCGCCGCGCTGGTCCTGCGAGACATTGGGCTGGACGACGACGAGGCGCGGGGCGTCCGGCGACTCCCCGGCGGGTTCGCGATATCCCAGCGCTTGCGCCGCCAGCAGCGCGACCAGCGCGAGGCCCGCTCCGGCTAGCGGCAGCGGGCGGCGCGTTATCAGCAACAGGCTTGCCGCCAGCGCCACCGTCAGCCCCGACAGCGCGTAGGTGCCGATCCACGCCGCGAGGCTGGCGACCGGCTGCACCGGCACCCAGATCACCCCGATCGGGTCCCAGGCATAGCCGGTGAACATCACGCTGCGCAGCCACTCGCTCGCGATCCACGCCGCGCCGAAGCCGAGCGCATAGCCCGCATTGGGCCGCTTGCCGCGCAGATACCACGACAGCCCCGCCGCGATCGCGGGATAGACCGCGAGGTACAGCGCCAGCGCGAAGGGCGCGACATAGCCCAGCACCGGGGGCATCTTGTCCTGAAAATCAAAGGCGTGCTGGAACCAATTGTCGTTGATCGTGAAATGCCCGACCCCGAAGACCCAGCCGAGCCAAAGCGCCCGGCGCACGCTGGGCGCGCGCCATACCAGCGCGATCCATCCGGCGAAGCAGAGGAGGGTCAGCGGCCAGAGCTGGAGCGGCGCGAAACCGCAGGCGGCCAGCGCGCCGAGCAGCAGCGCGGTGAGGGCGGGGCGTCGGGTAAGCAACATCGCCGTGGGTCATGCGGGACGTGGCGGCCGGCGGCAAGGCAGACCATCGCATTTCAGGAGAAGTCGGCGCCGGTTTCCCGCCCGAAAATGCGCAAAGAGATAGCGAAAATCATCCGGAGGTGTATGATCGCGGCATGACACTCAGGCCGTTCCATCTCGCCTTTCCCGTCCACGATCTCGCCGCGGCGCGCGCCTTTTACGGCGGGGTGCTCGGGTGCCGCGAGGGGCGATCGAGCGCGCGCTGGATCGATTTCGATCTCGGCGGGCATCAGATCGTCGCGCATCTCGACGAAACGATGCAGCCGCATGAGACATCGAATGCGGTCGACGGGCATGACGTCCCGGTGCCGCATTTCGGCGTCGTGCTGACGATGGCCGACTGGCATGTGCTCGCCGAGCGGGTCGAAGCGGCCGGGATCGCCTTCGGGATCGCGCCTTATGTCCGTTTCGCCGGCGAGCCGGGCGAACAGGCGACGATGTTCTTCCGCGATCCTTCTGGCAATGCGCTGGAGTTCAAGGCGTTCGCCGACGATGCGATGCTGTTCGCGACCGGCGCCGAGGAGATTGCGGCATGAGTGCGCCGATCGAGGTGGATATCCCGCACCAGCTCGGCACCGCCGCGGCGAAGGAGCGGATCGGCAGCGGCTTCGGCAAGCTCGCCGATTTCGTCCCCGGCGGGGCGATCACCGAGCATCGCTGGGAGGGCGATACCTTGTGGTTCACCGTCGAGGGGCTGGGGCAGCGCGTCTCGGCACAGCTCGACGTCGGCGAGCGCAATGTGCATTGCACTTTCACGCTGCCCGCGTTCCTGGCGATGTTCTCGGACAAAATCCGCGCCAAGCTGGAACGCGAGGCGCCGAAATTGCTGGAATAATATCCTCCGTTCGCCCTGACCTTGGCGAAGGGTTGCCCTTCTTCGCGAGGAAGAAAGGGCAAGACTTCGGCAGGCTCAGCCCGAACGGGGAGAGGGGCGTTACTTCGCGCCCGCCGCGCTGACCCGCCAGATGCGGTTGCCCACATCGTCCGCCACCAGCAGCGCGCCGGTCTTGTCGAAGGTCACGCCGACCGGGCGGCCTTGCGCCTCGCCGTCCTTGTTGAGGAACCCGGTCAGCACGTCGACCGGCTTGGCACCCTTCGTCGGCCAGCCACTATCGCCGAACGGAACATAGACGACCTTGTAGCCCGACAATGGCTTGCGGTTCCACGAACCGTGCAGGCCGATAAACGCGCCGTTGGCGAAATTCGCCCCGAGCTTCGAATCCTGCGCGAAAGTCAGCCCGAGCGCCGCGACATGCGGGCCGAGCGCATAATCGGGCCGCTTCGAATATTGCTGGAGCGCGGGGTTGGCGGGCTCGACACGCTTGTCGGGATAGCCGCCCCAATAATACCAGGGCCAGCCGAAATTGTCCCCCAGCTCGATCGCGGTGAGATAATCGGGGGCGAGGTCCGAGCCGAGCATGTCGCGCTCGTTGACCACGGTCCACAGCTGGCGATCGTGCGGCTCCAGCGCCATCCCCTGCGGGTTGCGCAGCCCGGCGGCATAGATGCGCCAGGTCTTTTCCTTCGGCCACACCTGGAGGATGTTGGCGCGATAGCGCTCCGCCGCCATGCCATTCTCGGCGATGTTCGACGACGAGCCGACTGCGACATAGAGCGTCTTGCCGTCTTCCGCCGGGATCACGTTGCGCGCCCAGTGATTGCCGCCGCCGTTGAGCTTGATTACCAGCTCGGGCTTGGCGGTCACCTTGGTCATCCCCTCGATATAGGGAACGCGGACCAGCGCGTCGGTATTGGCGATATAGAGCTGGCCGTCGAACAGCGCCATGCCGAGCGGCGAGTTGAGCCCGGTCATGAACACCGTCTTGAGTTCGGGTACGCCGTCCCCGTTCGCGTCGCGCAGCAGGGTGATGCGATTGGCCGAGGGCACCCCGGCGCCGGCGCGGCCCATCAGCCAGCCCATCACCTTATTGACGATCCCGCTGGTGGGGCGCGGCGGCGAATTGGTCTCGGCGACGAGGATGTCGCCGTTGGGCAGGCGATACAGCCAGCGCGGATGATCGAGCCCCGTCGTATAGGCCGCCACCGCCAGCCCCGGCGCGACGACCGGCTTGGCGCCGTCGGGCCAGCCGACCGCCTTGGCGACCGCCATCGTCGGGATCCACTGCTCGCGCGGCGGGGTGATGTCGGGGCGCTGCCCCTGGACGTCGGCGATATTGAGCCGCGCGCTGTCCGGCCAGGCGATCCACGCGACGATCGCGATCGCGGCGAGCACCACCAGCCCGGAAACGATGAGGATATGTTTACGCATTACCGGAGGATAGGCGGCGCGGCGCGGAGACGGAAGGGGGCAGAATCGCGGCAAAGTTCACGAAGTTCACACGTGTGAAGCTTCGTGGTGGCCCGAGGTTGCAAGACTAAGTTACTGAAAAAAAACGTCATCCCGGCCTTGAGCCGGGACGACGGGTGGTTGGGGTTAAGCCTCCACCCCTTCCGGCACCGGGCGCGGCGGGTGGAGGCGGACGCGGTTGACGCGGCGCTCGTCGGCGTCGAGCACCTCGATCTGCCACCCGCTCGGGTGGATCACGCACGCCCCCGGCTCGGGGACATGCCCGGCGAGCACCGCGGTCAGCCCGCCGATCGTGTCGACGTCGCTGTCGCTCTCGCCCAGCCGCGGATCGACCGTCTCGCCGATATCCTCCAGCTCGACCCGCGCATCGGCGTCCCAGGCGCCGCCGTCGAGCGGGACGAGCAACGCTTCGGGCGCCTCGTCATGCTCGTCCTCGATCTCGCCGACGATCTCCTCCATCAGATCCTCGATCGTCACCAGCCCCTCGGTGCCCGAATATTCGTCGAGCACGATCGCCAGATGCACCCGCGTCTGCCGCATGTCGGCGAGCAGATCGAGCGCGCCGCGCGACATCGGCACGAATAGCGGCTCGCGGATCAGCGCGGTGATCCCGGTCGGGCGCTCGCCGCCGGCGGCGAGGATCGCGAAGGCATCCTTGATATGGACCATCCCGACGATCGTATCGAGCTTCTCGCGATAGACCGGCAACCGGCTGACCCCGGCATCGGCGAAAATCTTTACCAGCTCGTCGAACGTGGTTCGCTCTTCGACCGCAAGGATATCGGCGCGCGGCACGCCGACATCGCCGGCATCGCGTTCGCCGAAATGGAGCAGGTTGCGCACCATTTGCCGCTCGAGCGGGGTCAGGTCGCCCTTCGCATCGGGGGCGGGATCGTCCTCGTGGCGATCGATCGCGTCTTCGAGCTGGTCGCGCAGCGTATCCTCGTGCGCGTCGCCAAAGATCAGGTTGCGCAGGCCGCGCCAGATGCTGCTTTCGTTGGAATCGCCGTTGCCGGCGCTACTTCGGTCTTCGGGCAAGTCAGTCCTCGCGAATGGCATAGGGGTCCGCGATGCCGAGATCGGCCAGCGCGTCGCGCTCGATCGCCTCCATCGCATCCCCCTCGTCGTCGATCAGATGATCATAGCCTAGCAGATGCAGCGTGCCATGCACGATCAAATGCGTGGCATGCGCCTCGACCGTCACCCCGCGCTCCGTCGCCTCGCGCACGCAGACGCCGTGTGCGAGCACGATATCGCCGAGCAGCAGCTCGCCGTCGTCGGTATTCTGGCTGACCGTCTCGATCAGATCGGGCTGGACCATCGGGAAGGACAGGACGTTGGTCGGCTTGTCCTTGCCGCGATACTGGCGGTTGAGCGTGTGCACCTCATCGTCGGAGGTGAGCCGCACGCTGATCTCGACCAGCGCCGCGGTATCGAGCAAGTCACCGAACGGCGTGCGCGCCACGGCTGCGCGAGCGGCGGTGGTGGCAAGCGCTGTCCAGTCCTGATCGGGCCACGGATCTTCGCGGCTGAGTTCGATTTCGATCATGCCAGGTTGGTGTGGGCGAAATCGTCGCCCTTATAGAGCAGCGCCGCGTCGTTCAGAACGGCGCATGCATAGGCAAAGCAATCGCCCATATTGAGCGCCGCACGGTGCCGGCCCTTACCGAAATTGCCGAATGCATTCAGCGCCATTTGTCCCTCGGCAGCTCCAATAGCGATAATCTCGATCGCCTGAAGGGTTAGAAAATCATCCACGCTTTGCTGGGCGTGGCGCCAATCATAATCGTGCGAACGGTGCAAGGCGATCACCGCTTCCCAGCGGGCAACGGGCGACGTCAATCGTTTCCGATCCGCCGATAGTCGTATGGCCAGCGTGTCCGCATCCGTCTCTCCCGCGATGATCGCAACGATGGCCGACGCGTCGATGAATAGTGTCACCAATCCTCCTCACCGGAAAGCCAGTCATAGAAGGCCTTGTCGGTGGGAAGACCGGTTGGAGGGGGCAGCGGATGTTCACGCCAGAAACGCACCAACCACTCGGGGGCATTTGGATTTCGCGCCATGCGATCGAGACCGGCTTCAAAGGCATGCAACGCGCGGCGGACGATCTCCGCTTCGCTGGTGCCCAGCCGGCCGGCCAGTCGCGCGGCAAGATCGCCGGTATCGGCGTCCACCTCAAGCTGGCGATGCGGATCGAACTCGGCCATGCCCCGCTTCTACCCTAATCTCACTCCCCCTCATAGGCCGCGACGATCCGCCCGACGATCGGGTGGCGCACCACATCCCCGGCGGTGAAGCGGCAGAGCGAGATGCCTTCGATCCCCTCCAGCCGCGACGTCGCATCGGCCAGCCCCGAGGCGGTGACCCCGCCGGGCAGATCGGTTTGGTTGGGATCGCCGCAGATCACCATCCGGCTGTTCTGCCCGAAGCGGGTAAGAAACATCTTCATCTGCGCCGGGGTGGTATTCTGCGCCTCGTCGAGGATCACGAATGCGTCGGCCAAAGTACGCCCGCGCATGAAGGCGATCGGCGCGATCTCGATCTCGCCCGAGGCGATGCGGCGTTCGACCTGCTCGGCGGGCAAACAATCGTAGAGCGCGTCGTACAGCGGGCGGAGATAGGGATCGACCTTCTCCTTCATGTCGCCCGGCAAAAAGCCGAGCCGCTCGCCCGCTTCGACCGCCGGGCGCGACAGGATCAGCCGCTGCACCGACCCCGAGATGAGCTGCGACACCGCCTGCGCGACCGCGATATAGGTCTTGCCGGTACCCGCCGGGCCGAGCGCGAAGATCATCTCATGCGTGGTCAGTTCGCGCATATAATGCGCCTGCGCCGGGGTGCGCGGGACGATCGTCTTCTTGCGCGTGCGGATCATGATCGGCGGGGTTTCGGCGCGCTCGGCCGAGATGATCCCGTCGAGCGTCGGCTCGGAGGCCATTGCGATCGCCGCGTCGACCAGCCCGGAATCGATCTCCTCGCCGCGCTGGATGCGCATGTAGAGATCGTTGAGCACGTCGCGCGCCATCGCCACCTGCTCGGCGGTCCCCTCGAGCCCGATGCGGTTGCCGCGTGCGGTGATATAGACGCCGAGCCGGTTTTCCAGCGCGACGAGGTTCTGGTCATATTGTCCGAACAGGCGCGGCAGAAGCTGCGGCTTGTCGAACAGGACATCGACCCGGCTACGTTCGCCGGAATGGGCGGGGACGGGCTTGCGGCTCATGCGCCTCCTTCGATTCTCGCCATCGTTGGCTAACCATAAGGTGCGTGGTGGCGGGCTTCGCCGCAAGCACCAAGTCAGAGGTTTTCGAGGGTGTTGCGCGCGCGCATCACGCAGCGGCGGCGGACGCCCGTTCGGCCGAAATCTCACGCGCGGTAAGCGAATTGGGGCCGGCATGTCCCAGCTCGACCGACACCATCGTGCCGATCGGCGCACTGGTTTCGAGATGAACCGATTGCAGCCACGGCGATTTGCCGAGCATCTGCCCCGGCTGCTTGCCGCGCCGCTCGATCAGCACGTCGCAATGCCGCCCGACCGACGCCTGGTTGAAGGCGAGCTGATCGCGGTTGATCGCCGCCTGGAGCCGCTGGAGCCGCTCGTCCATTACTTCGGCGGCGATCTGCCCTTCCATCGTCGCGGCCGGAGTGCCGGGGCGGGGGCTATATTTGAAGCTGAACGCCTGTGCGTGGCCGACCGCGGCGACGATGCCGAGCGTCTCGGCGAATTCCGCCTCGGTCTCGCCGGGGAAGCCGACGATGAAGTCGCCCGACAAAGCGATATCGGGGCGCGCCGCACGCACGCGATCGATCACGCGGAGATAACTGTCGCGGGTGTGGCTGCGGTTCATCGCCCTGAGCACGCGGTCGCTGCCCGACTGGACCGGCAAGTGCAGGAAAGGCATCAGTTTTTCGACATCGCGATGCGCGTCGATCAGCCCCTGCGTCATATCGTTGGGATGGCTGGTGGTATAGCGGATCCGCGCCAGACCCTCGACGCGATCGAGCGCGCGGATCAGATCGTGCAGACCGCGCCCGTCACCGTCGCTCCACGCATTGACGTTCTGCCCGAGCAAGGTGATCTCGCGCGCGCCGGCGTCGACCAGGGCCTTGGCCTCGTCGACGATTTCGGCGAACGGCCGGCTCGTCTCGGCGCCGCGGGTATAGGGCACGACGCAATAAGTGCAGAATTTGTCGCAGCCTTCCTGCACCGTCAGGAACGCCGTCGGCCCGACCTTGCGCCGCGCGGGGAGCGCGTCGAATTTGGACAGCGGCGGCATATCGGTATCGAGCGCCGCTTCGCCCCTGGTCGCGTCGGACACCAGCCGGGGGAGGTTATGATAGGCCTGCGGGCCGACCACCACGTCGACCTTGGCGCGACGCACGATCTCCTCACCCTCGGCTTGCGCGACGCAGCCGGCGACCGCGATCATCTTGGCCGGATCGTCCTTCCGCAGTCGGCCGATATCCGAATAGACCTTCTCGGTCGCCTTTTCGCGAATGTGACAGGTGTTGAGCACCACCAGATCGGCGCCGGCGGCATCGGCGGTCGCGGTCAGCCCGTCGGCGGCGAGCAGCTCGGCCATCCGCTCGCCGTCATAGACGTTCATCTGGCAACCGAACGACTTGACGTGGAAGGTCTTGGGCGGGGTCTTGGTCATCGCGGCGCCTATACAGGCGCCTGCGCCGGATCGCCACCCGCCGCCGCGACCCGTGCGCGCGCCTCCGCCGCGATCGCCTTGCGACCGGGAAAATCGCGCGGATCGAACGGGTCGCAGAAGTGCAGCGTCGCGGTGAAATTCCCCGGGCGGCGCAGCACGCGCTTGGCATGATCGAGCCCGGGCTCGTCGCCGACCCACGCCAGCTCGCGCGTCGCATCGCCATAATCGATCCGCACCGGCTGGACGAGCACCCCCGGCGGGGGCGGATCGAGCACCGCGAGCAGCGCCGCCTTGAACGGCAGCAACGTCTCGCCGTCGCTGGTGGTGCCTTCGGGGAAGATCGTGATCGCCCAGGTTTCGGCGAGCGCCTCGCGCAACTGATTGATCTGCCCGGCGATCCCCAGCCGATCCTCGCGGCGGACGAAGATCGTGCGGTTGAGCGTGCAGAGCCAGCCGACGATAGGGACATGCTCGACCTCCGCCTTGGCGACGAAGGCGCTGCCATTGGCCCCGGCGAGGATCGGGATGTCCATCCAGCTCAGATGGTTGGAGAGAAACACCACGTCGCGGCGCAGCGGGGTGCCGATCACCCGGCGACGCGCGCCGATGATCCAGCCCATCGCGCCGAGGAACCATTTGGGCCAGGGGGAGGGGAGGCGCAGCAGCCGCCACAACAGATGTGTGGGCACCGCGACCAGCAAAGCGAGGATGATCGCGGCGAGCCGGAGGCAGAGGCGGATGTCAGGGCCGATCGGCATTAGCGCCACCCCGGCGCAGGACGAGGTCCAGTATCGGGCCGGTTTTTGCTGGACCCCGGCCTGCGCCGGGGTGGTCGCATATCACCCATGTGTTTTGCTTGGGTGACGAGGAGCGTCGATATGCGCGGCGATCGCGCTCAATCCTTGCGGCTGAGGCTGACGCCGTACAATTCCATCCGGTGATCGACCAGCCGGAAGCCCAGCCGTTCGGCGATCTGCTTCTGGAGCTGCTCGAGCTCGGGATCGACGAATTCGATCACCTTGCCGGTCTCGACGTCGATCAGATGGTCGTGATGCGCCTCGGGCGAGGGCTCGTAACGCGCGCGCCCGTCGCCGAAATCGTGGCGATCGAGGATGCCGGCCTCTTCGAACAGCCGGACGGTACGATACACCGTCGCGATCGAAATGCCCGGATCAACCGCCGAGGCGCGGGCATAGACCTTCTCGACATCGGGGTGATCCTCCGCCTCCGACAGCACGCGCGCGATGACGCGGCGCTGCTCGGTGATGCGCAGTCCCTTTTCGTGACACAGAGCTTCGAGATCGATCTTGCGGGGCATACGTCGCTATGTAGTGCGCAAAGCCTGTTGCGAAAAGCGAAACCGACTCGCAACAGGCATAAGCGCGTGATTACAGGCCGATCCGCGCGAGCAGCACGTCGAGCAGGCGCGCATCGCCGGGGGCCGCCGCGGTCGGGCCGAAACCGCCGCATTCGAGGCACGCCGCCTGGACCCCGCCGCCGGTCACCAGCCGCTTCACATCGCCCATCGCGCGCATCACCAGCTGGCGACGCTCCCACGCGACCCGCGCGAAGGCGTCGGACGGCGCCGCCGCGTCGTCGTCATTGTCGTTGCTCCACTGGCGCGCGAGCTGCGCCGCCCAGCTCGGCTTCTTTTCGAGATAGGTGACCTTGACGGTCGCCGGATCGAGCTTGGCGCGCTTCGCCGCCTCGTCGACCGCGTCCTTGAGCGTGCCGAAGCGATCGACCAGCCCCAATTGACGCGCCGTCCCGCCGATCCACACCCGGCCCTGCGCGATCTCATTGACCTTGTCGACCGGCATGTGCCGCGATTGCGCCACGCGGGCGAGGAACTGGCTATAACCATGCTCGATCGCCGACTGGAACAGCGTGTCGGTCACCGGGTTGGTGCCCGCGAACACATCGGGCTGGCCCGAGATCGGGGTGGTCTTCACCCCGTCGGTCGTCACGCCGATCTTGGCGAGCGTGTTCTCGAAGGTCGGGATGATGCCGAAGATGCCGATCGAGCCGGTGATCGTCGACGGCTCGGCGAAGATCACGTCGCCCGGGGTCGAGACCCAGAAGCCGCCCGACGCCGCGACGCCGCCCATCGAGACCACCACCGGTAGCCCCTGGCGCTTCGCCTCGATCAGCGCGAGCCGGATCCGCTCCGACGCGGTGACCGATCCGCCCGGCGAATCGACCCGCAGCACCAGCGCCTTGAGCTTCTTCTTGGCGAGACCGTCATAGATGAATTTGGCGACCGTCTCGCCGCCTGCGGTCCCGGGCTCGGACTTGCCGTCGATGATATCGCCGGCGACGGTGACGACGCCGATCTCGCCGTTCTTGGGCAAGGGGTGGGCATCGAGCCAGTCGTCATATTTGATCTTCTTGAACCAGCCGGCGGGCTTATTGTCTTCGCCGCCCGCGATCTGCGCAACGCGACGACCGAATTCGACGCGATCGCCCAATTTGTCGACGATCCCCGCGGCGAGATTGGCCTTGGCGATATCGCCCCCCGCGCCCGTCACCACCTTGTCCGGCGCGGTCAGCCAGTCGGCGAGCTTGGCCTTCGGCCGGGCACGCGCGATCGCTTCCTTCCACTGGTCGAACAGCCCGTTGTTGAGCACGGTCGCGGCCTCTTTGGCCTCGGGGCTCTGGTCGGCGCGGGTATAGGGTTCGACGAACGACTTGAACTTGCCAACGCGATAGACGTGCGCGTTGACGCCGAGCTTGTCGATCAGGCCCTTGTAATAGAGCTGGCTACCGCCAGGGCCGGCAAACAGGGTGCCGCCCATCGGGTCCATCCACACCTCGCTCGCCGATGCGGCGAGGCGATAGCCGCCGTCGGTATAGCCGGTGGCGAAGGCGAGCACCGGCTTGCCGGCGGTGCGCGCGCGCAGCAGCGCGTCGGATATTTCGCCCAGCGCCGCAGGATAGGCACCGCCGAAGCGATCGAGATCGAGCACGATCGCCTTGACCCGCGAATCGTCCTTGGCGTCGTCGATCGCGCGGACCACGTCGCGCAGGCGATATTGGCGGTGGATGCGCCCGCCGCCGAGCAATGCCATCGGCGAGATCTCCTCGGGCTGCTCGACGATCGGCCCGTCGAGATCGAGGACGAGCGCGCCGTCCTTCACCGTCGTGGGGGTCGGCCGGCTGTTGAGCGCGGCGAACAGCGCACCGAAGAACAGCAGCATCGCGACGAGCACCAGCGCGTCCTTGATGCCGACCAGCAGTTTCCACGCCCCGCGCACCAGCTGCATCTTATATTCCAATTCCAGCGCCCCGATCGCGGGGCTTGTCGCGCCGCTTTAGCGCGAAGTGTATGGTTCGGGCAATACGCTGCGCCGTAGAGCTCCCTCCGTCATTCCCGCGAAGGCGGGGATCCAGACTGGCTGGCCTATCGTGTCAAACCGCAACCTCAGCGCGAATGGATTCCCGCCTTCGCGGGAATGACGTTTTCGGCAGCCTCACCACGTATCGATATAGCGCCCGCTCGCACGCACCGGTGCCGCCGCCAGCCCGCGCTTGAGCCACGCGCGCGTCTCCGCCGGATCGATCACCGCATCGACCTCGAGGAACTGCGCGACCGACACCGCCTTGCCCTTCTCGTAGCTCGCCTGGACCAGCTCGCGATATTTGGCGTCGCGCGCTTGCGGGTCGGCGATCGCCTCCAGCTCCTTGCGGAAGCCGAGCCGCACCGCGCCCTCCAGCCCCATTCCGCCAAACTCGCCGGTCGGCCACGAGACGCAGAACCCGCCTGCGACCAGCGATCCCCCCGCCATCGCCTGCGCGCCGAGGCCATAGGCCTTGCGCAGCACCACGGTGAAGATCGGCACCCTGATATTGGCGCCGACGACGAACATCCGCGATCCCTTGCGGATCGGCGCGGTGCGCTCGGCCTCGGGGCCGACCATGAAGCCCGGCGTGTCGCACAAGGAGACGATCGGCACGCCGAACGCGTCGCACAATTGGAAAAACCGCGCCGCCTTGTCCGCCGCCGGGGCGTCGATCGCACCGGAGAGATAGCGACAGTCGTTGGCGATCAGCCCGATCGCGCGCCCGTCGATCCGCGCCAGCCCGGTGATCATCCCGGGCGCGAAGCCGCCGCGCAGCTCGACGAAGCTGTCGCTATCGACCAGCACATCGATCACCCGACGCACGTCGAACACGCGCAGCCGGTTCTCGGGGACGATATGCCGCAACAGCCGCTGATCGGCATGATCCGCCTGTGCGACGCGGCCCTGGAACATGCCGAGGATGCGCTTCGCCTTGTCGGTCGCCTCCGCCTCGTCCGCGGCGAGCACGTCGATCACGCCATTGGCATATTGCACCGCCGCCGGCCCGACCTCGTCGGGCGCGAAGACGCCGAGCCCGCCGCCCTCGATCATCGCCGGGCCGCCCATCCCGAGATGCGCGTCCTTCGTGGCGATCGTCACGTCGCAGCAGCCGTAGAGCACCGCATTGCCGGCAAAGCCGTAACCCGCAGTGATCCCGATCCGCGGCGCGATGCCCGACAGACGCGCGAAGGCGGCGAAGGTCGGCACGTCGAGCCCGGTCGCGCCGACCGCATCGACATCGCCGGGGCGCCCGCCGCCGCCCTCGGTGTAGAAGACGATCGGCAGCTTCATCGCCTCGGCGACATGGAGCAGGCGGTCGGTCTTCTTGTGGTTGATATGCCCCTGCGTCCCGGCGAGGACGGTATAATCATAGGCGAGGCCCATGCACTTCGCGGCTTCCTCGCCGTGCTCGGCGGCGTTGACCGTGCCAATCCCACCGATCAGCCCGTCCGCCGGGGTGTTGCGCATCAGATCGTCGACCGTCCGCCGCCGGCGCTGCGCCGCGATCGCCAGCGCGCCATATTCCTGGAAGCTCCCGGCATCGAACAGATCGGCAAGGTTTTCCCGCGCCGTCCGAAGCCCGCGCGCGTGGCGCTTCGCCACCGCCTCCGCCCGGCCGGCATCGAGCCCCAAGGCGTGGCGCTGGTTCACCTCGGCGAGATCGGGGCGGATGTGATCGGGGTCGACTGCGGTTTCAGTCGCGGCACCGGCGCCGTCCTCCTCGACCGGATCGAGCGACAGGAACGGCGCGCCTTCGTCAATCACCGCGCCGATCTCGGCGTGGACCGCGCTGACCACCCCGGCGCCCGGTGCGAGCACGGCATGCTGCATCTTGAGCGCCTCGATCGTCCCGACTTCCTGCCCGGCGGCGACGCGTGCGCCGACCGGGGCCTCGATCGCCACCACCACCCCGGCGAGCGGCGCGGCGGCGATATGCGCGTCGACCGGCGGCGCATGGACGGCGAGGGGCGGGGCGAGCGTCGCGACGTTGCGATCGAACCAGCCGGTATCGATGTCGAACGCCGCCATCTCCGATTGCGCGAGCACCGCGGCGAGCACCGGCAGGTTGGTCGCCAGCCCGGCGATGCGATATTCGGCGAGCGCGCGGCGCGCCTTGGCGAGCGCGGTCGGCCAGTCGGGGGCGTGGACGACCAGCTTGGCGAGCAGCGGATCGAAGCGCGGGTTGGCACTCATCCCGGTCCGCGCGGCGCCGTCGACGCGGATGCCGGGGCCGCCGGGCGCATCGAGCAGCGCGATCGCGCCGCTGGCGGGGTGGACCGTCCCGTCGGGCGCGATCGTCTCGGCATTGACGCGAAGCTGGATCGCGACGCCGTGCGGCGTCGGCGCGGCGGCGATGCCGAGCGTGTCCAATGTCGCGCCGCTCGCCAGCGCGAGCTGGATCGCGACCAGATCGAGCCCGGTCGTCTCCTCGGTCACGGTATGTTCGACCTGGAGCCGCGGATTGACCTCGAGAAAGGCGAAGGCGTCCGCGCTATCCTCGGGCAGGTCGCGATCGACGAGGAATTCCGCCGTCGCGAGGCCGCGATACCCGGTGCCGTTGAGCAACGCCTCCGCCGCGCGCGCGATCCGCACGGCGAGCCCCGCGTCGATCGACAGCGCGGGGGCGATCTCGACCAGTTTCTGATGACGCCGCTGGACGGTGCAATCACGCAGGCCGAGCGCGATCGCCGCGTCGCCGTCGCCGGCGAGCTGGACCTCGATATGCCGCGCGCTCGCGACATGCCGCTCGACGATCACCTCGGCCGATCCGAAGGCGGCGAGCGCTTCGGCGCCTGCCGCCGCGATCTGCGCCGGCAGGGTCGCGCGATCGGCGACGACGCGGATCCCGCGCCCGCCGCCGCCCGCCACCGCCTTCACCACCAGCGCGCCGGTCGCCGCCGCGCCCTCCGCCAGCACCGGCACGCCGCGCGCGACGGCATGCGCCTTGGCGCGCGCCTTGTCGCCGAACAGTTCGAGCAGCGCCGCATCGGGGCCGACGAAGGTGATCCCCAGCACGCTGCACGCCGCCGCGAGCGCGGGATTTTCGCTGAGGAAGCCATAACCCGGATGGATCGCGTCGCATCCCGTCGCGCGTGCCGCGCCGACGATCGCCTCGATCGACAGATACGCCGCGGGGCCGGCGCCTTCGAGCGCGACCGCCACATCGGCCGCGGCGACATGCGGCGCGTCGGCATCGTCGGTCGAATGAACCGCGACGGTCGCGATGCCGGCAAGAGCGGCGCTGCGCGCGATGCGGATCGCGATCTCGCCACGATTGGCGATAAGCAGCTTGCGGATGGCGCGCCTCCTCAGGGTCCAAACTCACTCAGAACAACGTCGTGATCGCCCGGAGAAGCCCGCTGGCAAGGAGCGCAGCGCAGTCGCGTAGCTGACGCTACGCGCAAGCAAGCGGCGCCGTCCGGCGGGCTTCTCCGGCCGTCCGCTCCGCGGCGGGCGGCTTTTGGCGTCATGCGGCGTCGCGCGTCGATCACGATGCGTGAGCATCGCTCCCTCCTTGCTCCTTGCCTGGCGCC
>JAFIGU010000057.1 GCA_017849555.1 Sphingomonas sp.
GACCTCAAACGCTTCCACGCAAGCCTCATCGCCAACGGAAAACCACCCAAAGTCGCCATCACCGCCGTCATGCGAAACCTCCTCGTCCTCGCTAACTCTCTCGTCGCTCAAAACCGGCCATGGATACCTCGACCCGCTTGATCAACATCACAGATGCTCCCTTGTTCAAGGGAGGGGAGAAGAAGGAAGGGAAGTTAAACCCCGTTCGCGACGTCGAGGAAGTCGAGCATTTCGGTGGTGACCCAGCCGAAATGGTAATTGGCGACGAACAGCAGGAACAGCGCCGTCGCGACGATCGTCACGCGAAAGGCGATGCGGCCGATGCGGAATTCGTGCGGGGCGCTTTCGGCCTGTCCGGGCACGCGCTCCACCCCGGCTTCCTCGGCGGTCCTCACCCCGAACGGCAGCACGAGAAAGACCGAAAAGGCCCAGAACAGGACGTAGATCGCCAGCATCGACGTCCAGCGCATCGTCACACCTCCACGATGAGCACGTCGACCACCGGCTTCTTGCCGGTCCAGCGCGTCGCGACGCGGCGCACCGCGAGCCGCACGTCCTCACGCAGCCGCTCGCGATCGCGCGGGCCGGTGCGCACCGCTTCCGCCGCAGCCTCCTCGGCCTCGGCGATGAACGGCAGGCGCTCCTCCTCGACGGGCACGCCCTGGATACGGACCTGCGGCGTCCCCGCGAGCTTCCCGCCCTGCGTCGCGACCGCGACCGACATCTGGCCGTTGACCCCGAGCTTGCGGCGCTCGTTGATCGTCACCCCGTCCGCGGGGAGGATCACATCGCCGTCGAGCACCAGCCGCCCGACCGGCGCGTGCCCGATCTTGGTCGGCTCGCCCGGCGCCAGCCGCACGATATCGCCGTCGGTCTGCACCAAGGCGCGCGGCACGCCGAGCGACAGCCCGAACCGCGCCTGCTCCATCAGGTGGCGCATCTCTCCGTGGACCGGCAGCAGCAGCCCCGGCTTGAGCCACTCGTAGATCGCCGCCAGTTCGGGGCGGCCGGGGTGGCCGGAGACGTGCACATGCGCCTGCTTCTCGGTCACCATCTCCACCCCGCGCCCGGCGAGGATATTCTGGATGCGCCCGATCGCGACTTCGTTGCCGGGAATCTGCTTCGACGAGAAGATCACCGTATCGCCCGCATCGAGCGATACGGTGTGATTGCCCTCGGCGATCCGCGCGAGCGCGGCGCGCGCCTCGCCCTGCCCGCCGGTCGCGACGATCAGCACCTTGTCGCGCGGCAGCCGCATCGCGGTCTCGGGATCGACCGTCTCGGGGAAATCGCGCAGATAGCCGCACGATTGCGCGACGCGCAGGATGCGATCGAGCGAGCGACCCGTGACGCACAATTTGCGCCCCGTCTCTTTCGCCACCGCGCCGAGCGTCGAGAGCCGCGCCGCGTTCGACGCGAAAGTCGTCACCAGCACGCGCCCGCGCGCCTTGGCCACCGCCTCCGCCAGCCCGCGCCGCACCGAGCTTTCCGAGCCGGATTCGTCGGCGTTGAACACATTGGTCGAATCGCACACCAGCACGTCGATCCCCGCCTCGCCGATCGCGCGCAATTCCTTCTCGGTCGCGGGCTTGCCGATCACCGGCTTGGCGTCAAATTTCCAGTCGCCGGTGTGGAACACGCGGCCGTGCGGGGTGGTGATTTCGAGCGCATTCGCCTCGGGGATCGAATGCGCCATCGGCACGAAGCGCACATCGAACGGCCCGACCGACACGCGTTCGCGCGGCTCGACCACGCGCAGGTCCACGCGATCGGCGACGCGTTCCTCCTCCAGCTTGCCGCGGATCAGCCCGGCGGTGAACGGCGTCGCATAAAGTGGCACGCCGAGGTCCTCGGCGAGATAGGGCAGCGCGCCGATATGATCCTCATGCCCGTGGGTGATGAGGATGCCGACCAGCTCCTCGCGCCGCTCCTCGATGAACGAGAGATCGGGCAGCACCAGATCGATGCCGGGATAGCTGTGATCGGCGAAGGTCACCCCCATATCCACCATCACCCATTTTCCCTGGGTGCCGTAGAGGTTGACGTTCATGCCGATCTCGCCCGAACCGCCGAGCGCACAGAAAAGAAGTTCGTTTTTGGGAGTCATTGTATTCCTAAGTTGAGCCGCGGTCCTCTATCCCCGTTCGGGCTGAGCTTGTCGAAGCCCTGCACTTTCTCCGCGAGGAAGAAGGCAGCCCTTCGACAAGCTCAGGGCGAACGGATCAGATCCAATGACCGCCGGCGATTTTCACTGGATATGCGCGCGTTCCCACATGATCGCCAGCCCCTGAATGGTCAGGTCCGGCTCGATCGCGTCGAACGCATTGGTATGTTGCTCGAACAAGGTGGCGAGCCCGCCGGTGGCGATCACCTTCACCGGGCGCCCCACCTCGGCCTTCATCCGCGCGACGAGCCCCTCGATCATCGCGATATAGCCCCAATAGATGCCGATGTTCATCTGATCGACGGTGTTGCGCCCGATCACGCTCAAATTGCCGCCCGGCGCCTCGATCGCGATGCGCGGCAGCTTGGCGGCGTTGTTGACAAGCGCGTCCAGCGACAGGTTGATGCCCGGCGCGATGATCCCGCCCTTGTATGCCCCGGTATAATCCGAGTGGTCGAAGGTGGTGGCGGTGCCGAAATCGATTACGATCAGATCGCCCTCGTGCAGCGCGTGCGCCGCGATCGTGTTGACCGCGCGGTCGGCGCCGAGCGAGCTCGGCTCGTCGACATCGATCGCGATGCCCCATTCGAGCGGCGGACGCCCGGCGATCAACGCGTCGCGGCCGAAATATTTGGTCGCCAGCACCTCCAGATTATGGAGCGCGCGCGGCACGACCGTGGAGATCGCCACGCCATCGACCTGCGACCGATCGAACCCCTCCAGCATCAGCAACTGATTGAGCCACACCGCATATTCATCCGCCGTGCGGCGCGGATCGGTGGCGATGCGCCAGCGCGCCTTGATCGTGCGCCCGTCGACCAAAGCGAAAACGACATTGGTGTTTCCGGCATCGACCGCCAGCAGCATGATCCTCTCCCCCTTTTAAACCAGGAAAACGTCGCCCGCGTGGATGGCACGGGTCGTGCCGTCCGCCAAGCGCAGGACGAGCGCACCGTCGGGCGCGAGCGTCTCGAATGTGCCGTCGAGGCTGGTGCCGTCGGCAAGCCGGGCGCGAAGCGGCGTGCCCGCCGGATGCGCCCGCTCGATCCAGCGCGCAACGATCGGCGCCAGCCCCTGCCCGCGCCAGATGCTCAGCCACGCGTCGACCATCGCCGCCAGTCGTTCGAGCAGTTCGGCCGGGGTGATCGCCGCGCCCTGTTCGGCGAGGCTGGTCGCGGCGCGGTCGGGCAGATCGGGGCAATGCGCGACATTGACCCCGATGCCGATCACCACGGCATCACCGACGCGTTCGAGCAGGATGCCGGAGATCTTGGTGCCGCCAATCAGCAGATCATTGGGCCATTTGAGCATCGTGCCGCGCGACACCAGCCGCGCGATCACTTCCTCCAGCGCCACCGCCGCAACCAGCGCGAGCGAGGCGGCCGGGGGATCGCCCGCGCGGAGGCGGACGAGATGGCTGGCGTAAAGGTTGCCGGCGGGCGAGTCCCACGCCCTGCCCTGCCGCCCGCGCCCGCTGAGCTGGCGCTCGGCGCGGAGCCAGATGCCGTCCTCGGCCCCGCCGGCGGCGAGGTCGAGGAGATCGGCATTGGTCGATCCCGTCTCCGCGACGGTAAGGATGCGGGTCAGAACAGCGCCTTTGCCGCCGCCATCGTCCAGGCGGTGAGCAGCGGGATCGCAAGATAGCCGAGCGGCGAGACGATCGCCGCAGTCGCCACGATCAGCCCGCCCTCCAGCCGGTCACCGGGGCCATATTCACCCGCCGGCTCGTCGAAGTACATCGTCTTGACGACGCGCAGGTAATAATAAGCGCCGATCACGCTGAAAGCGATACCGAACACCGCGAGCGGGAACAGCCCCGCCTGCACCGCGGCGTAGAACACCGCAAACTTCGCATAGAAGCCGAACAGCGGCGGGATGCCCGCGAGGCTGAACATGAACACAGCAAGCCCGAACGCCAGCGCCGGCCGCGTCCGCGAAAGGCCCGAGAGCGAGGCGATCGTCTCGATCGGCTGCCCGTCCGTATCGCGCATCTGCAGCACGACGAGGAACGAGCCGAGCGTCATCGCGATATAGATCGCCATATAGGTCAGCACCGCGGCGACGCCCTCGGGCGTGCCCGCAGCAAGCCCGATCAGCGCGAAGCCGACGTTGTTGATCGACGAATAAGCGAGCAGTCGCTTGATGTTCTGCTGCCCGATCGCCGCCACCGCACCGAGCAGGATCGAGGCGAGCGCAGCAAAGATCACGATCTGGCGCCACTGCTCCGCCGCCGGCCCCATCGCGGTGATCGCGACGCGCAGCGCGAGGCCGACCGCCGCCACCTTGGGCGCAGTCGCGAAGAAGGCGGTCACCGGGGTCGGTGCACCCTCATACACGTCCGGGGTCCACATGTGGAACGGCACGGCCGAGATCTTGAACGCGAGGCCCGCAAAGACGAACACCAGCCCGAACATCAGCCCCAGCGACTTGGTGCTGCCGGCGAGCGGCGCGGCGGCATAGGCCCCCGCGATCTCGTCGAACAGCGTCGAGCCGGTGAAGCCATAGACCAGGCTGATGCCGTAGAGCAGGATGCCGCTCGCCAACGCGCCGAGCACGAAATATTTCAGCCCCGCCTCGGCCGACCGCGCGTCGCGGCGCATGAAGCTCGCCAGCACATAAGCGGCGAGGCTCTGCAGTTCGAGCCCGACATAGAGCGTCAGCAGATCGGCGGCAGAGACCATGATCCCCATGCCGACCGCCGAAAGCAGGATCAGCACCGGATATTCGGGGCGCAGATCGTCCCCGGCGGTGCGCTGGAAGAAGCCCGGCGCGAGCAGGATCGCGACCGCCGCGGCGACATAGATCAATGTCTTGGCGAAGCCGGCGAAGGCGTCGGCGCGATACATGCCGTCGAACGCGCTGCCACCCGAAGTGGCCGGCCCGACCAGCGCGACGCACGCGCCGGCGAGCACCGCGACCGCGGCCCAGGAAATGGCGCGGGTCGCGTTCGGGCCGCTCCAGGCGGCAACCAGCATCAGCGCGAGCGCGCCCAGCGACAGCACCACCTCGGGCAGCGTCATCGCAAGTTGAGCGGCGTAGTTCATCAGTGCGCCTCCCCGTGCGCGGCGGTTTCGGCATGGGCGGCCGGGACGATACCGGTTCCCTTGGTCGGCAGCGAGTCACCCGCCGGCTTGGCGCGGTCGATGCGAGCGAGCAACGTCTGGGTATCCTTGCGCATCGGCGCGAGGAAGCTTTCCGAATACACGCCCCTCCACAGCACCACCGCGGCGATCGGCGCGAGCAGCCACATTTCACGCGACGACAGATCGGGCATCGCGCGCACGTCATCCGACTTGAGTTCGCCGAACACGACGCGGCGATAGAGGTACAGCATATAGGCTGCGCCGAGGATGATGCCGGTGGTGCACAGCAAGGTGATCGTGGTCGACACCTGATAGGTACCCATCAGGCTCAGCAATTCGCCGACGAAGTTGCTCGTGCCGGGCAACCCGACCGAAGCCATCGTGAACAGCATGAACAATGCGGCATAACGCGGCATGTTGATCGCGAGGCCACCGTAGCGCGAAATCTCGCGGGTGTGCAGCCGGTCGTAGATCACGCCGACGCACAGGAACAACGCGCCCGAGACGAGGCCATGCCCGAGCATGACCATCATCGCGCCCTCGATGCCCTGGGTGTTGAACGCGAACAGGCCGATCGTAACGATCGCCATATGCGCGACCGAGCTGTAGGCGATCAGCTTCTTCATGTCCGACTGCACCAGCGCGACGAGGCTGGTGTAGATCACCGCCACCGCCGAGAGCGCGAAAACCAGCCAGGTGAGCTGCGCCGAAGCCTCCGGGAACATCGGCAGCGAGAAGCGCAGGAAGCCGTATCCGCCGAGCTTCAACAACACGCCCGCCAGGATCACCGACCCGGCGGTCGGCGCCTGCACGTGCGCGTCGGGAAGCCAGGTGTGGACCGGCCACATCGGCATCTTCACCGCGAACGAGGCGAAGAACGCCAGCCACAGCCAGGTCTGCACATGCGGCGGGAAATCATAGGCCATCAGCGCCGGGATCGAGGTCGTCCCCGCGACGATGCTCATATAGAGCATCGCGATGAACATCACGACCGAGCCGAGCAGCGTGTACAGGAAGAACTTGTACGACGCGTAGATGCGGTTCGCCCCGCCCCAGATGCCGATGATCAGATACATCGGGATCAGGCCGGCTTCGAAGAAGATGTAGAACAGGAACAGATCCTGCGCCGCGAAGGTGCCGATCATCAGCACTTCGGTGAACAGGAACAGGCTCATATATTCCGGGACGCGCTTCTCGATCGCCTCCCACGAGGCGCCGATGCAGATCGGCATCAGGAACACCGAGAGCTCGATCAGCAGCAGCGCGAAGCCGTCGATGCCGAGCGACCAGCCGAACAGGCCGAAGACATGCTCATGATGCTCGACGAACTGCCATTGCGCGCCGCCGATATCGAAATTGAGCCACAGCAGGGCGCCGAGCGCGAGGTTGACCAATGTTGCGCCCAGCGCGAGCCAGCGCGCCTGGCTGGCGCCCAGGAACAGGCAGGCGACCGCAGCAAGCGCGGGCACCAGCAACATGACGGAGAGGATCGGAAAGCCGTTCATCTGCCCCACCTCAACCCGCGATGACCCAGGTGACCGCGGCGGTAAGCCCGATCAGCATGACGAACGCATAAGTGTAAACATACCCCGTCTGGACGCGCGCCGTAACGCGGCTGCCCTGCTGCACCACCCATGCCCAGCCGTTCGGCCCGAAGCGGTCGATCGTCCCCTCATCGCCCTTGTGCCACAGGAAGCGGCCGATCGCGAAAGCGGGGCGAACGAACAGCAGGTTGTACAGCTCGTCGAAATACCATTTGTTGTACACGAAATCGTACAACACCTCGAAAGTCGCGGTGAACCGCGCCGGGATGTCAGTCCGCACGAGATAGGCGAGCACCGCGCCGGCAAAGCCGAGCAGCATCACGACCGTCGCGGCGAGCTTCACCCACACCGGCACGCCGTGCATCTCGTGCATCAGATGCTCGTTGAAGGCGATCGACCCGCGCCAGAAGCCTTCGCCCGCGGTCGGCTCGATGAACCAGCCGTGGAACACGAAGCCGGCAAGCACCGCCCCCGTCGACAGCACGATCAGCGGGATCAGCATGTTGAGCGGGCTCTCGTGCGGGTGATAGCCCGCGGTGCCGGTCGCCAGTTCGTGTGCGCCCGCGTCGTGCGCGTGCGCTTCGGGCGCGGTATGCTCGTCCGCCGGATGATCGTGCGCGTGGCCGTGGCCGTGCGCATCGTGCACCGCGTGCTGGATATGCTCGGACTGGGCCCAGCGCGGCTTGCCCCAGAAGGTGAGGAACATCAGCCGCCACGAATAGAAGCTGGTGAGCAGCGCCGCGATCACCCCGGCCCAGAATGCGCCCGTTTGCTTGGCCGCCCACGATGCCTCGATGATCGCGTCCTTCGAATGGTAGCCGGCGAAGCCGCCGACGCCATAGATGCCGACCCCGGTGATCGCCAGCGTGCCGAGCAGCATCGCCCAGAAGGTGATCGGGATATGCTTCCTGAGGCCGCCGTAATAGCGCATGTCCTGCTCGTGGTGCATCGCGTGGATCACCGAGCCGGCACCGAGAAACAGCAGCGCCTTGAAGAAAGCGTGCGTGAACAGGTGGAACATCGCCGCGCCATAGGCGCCGACGCCCGCGGCGAAGAACATATAGCCGAGCTGCGAGCAGGTCGAATAAGCGATCACGCGCTTGATATCGTTCTGCGTCGTACCAATCGTCGCGGCGAAGAAGCAGGTCGCGGCGCCGACGATCGTCACGACATGCAGCGCGGTCGGCGAGGTTTCGAACATCGGCGACAGGCGGCAGACCATGAACACACCGGCGGTGACCATCGTCGCCGCGTGGATCAGCGCGCTGACCGGGGTCGGGCCTTCCATCGCGTCGGGGAGCCAGGTGTGGAGGCCGAGCTGCGCCGACTTGCCCATCGCGCCGACGAACAGCAGCAGGCACAGCACCGTCATCGTGTCGAAGCGATAGCCGAGGAACCCGATCGTCGCCCCCGCCATGCCCGGCGCCGCATGCAGGATCGCCGGGATCGAGACGGTATCGAACACCAGATAGGTGCCGAAAATGCCCAGCATGAAGCCGAGATCGCCGACGCGGTTGACGACGAACGCCTTGATCGCCGCGGCATTGGCGCTCGGCTTCTTGAACCAGAAACCGATCAGCAGATAGCTCGCGAGGCCGACGCCTTCCCAGCCGAAGAACATCTGGATCAGATTGTCCGCGGTCACCAGCATCAGCATCGCGAAGGTGAACAGCGACAGATAGGCGAAGAAGCGCGGCTGATCCGGGTCCTCCGCCATATAGCCCCAGCTATACAGATGGACGAGCGCGGAGACGCTGGTGATGACGACCAGCATCACCGAGGTGAGCGCATCGACGCGCAGCGCCCAGCTCACATCCATCGTGCCCGAGGTGATGAAGTGCAGCACCGGGGTGACGCTCTCGCTCAGCGAGCCGGTCATGAAGCCGATGAAGATCGGCCACGACAAGGCGCACGAGACGAACAGCGCGCCCGTCGTCAGCGACTTGGCGACCGTATTGCCGAGTGCGCGATTGCCCAGCCCGGCGACCGCCGCCGCAACCAGCGGCAGGAAAACGATGAACAGGATAGAGATCACGATTTATCCCTTCATCCGGCTGGGATCATCGACCGAGATCGAGCCGCGGCCACGGAAGAAGATGACGAGAATGGCAAGGCCGATCGCGGCCTCGCCCGCCGCCACGGTCAGCACGAACATCGCGAACACCTGCCCGACCAGATCGTTGAGCGCTGCCGAAAAGGCGACGAGGTTGATGTTCACCGCGAGCAGGATCAGCTCGATCGCCATCAGGATGACGATGATGTTCTTGCGGTTGAGGAAAATCCCCAAGACGCCCATCGTGAACAGGATCGCCGCGACGACGAGATAGTGGATCAGGCCGATTGCGCCGTTCACAGCTGCACCCCCTGGCCCACTTCGGGCCGCATGTTGCGTGTTGCTTCCTCAGGCCGGCGAGCGACCTGACGCGCGATATTCTGCCCGCGGACGCCCTTGCGCTCGCGGTGGGTCAGCACGATCGCGCCGATCATCGCCACCAGCAGCACCAACCCCGCGCCCTCGAACACGAACAGATAGCGCGTGTAGAGCAGATTGCCGATCGCCTGGATGTTGGGGATCGCCGGATCGACCGGGGCGGCGCGCCGCGCGAGATCGATCCCGCCCGCGCTCCACGCGCCGATGCCGATGAAGATCTCGCACACCAGAGCCACCGCCAGCGCGAGCCCGAGCGCGGCATAGCGCACGAAGCCCGCCCGCATCTCCGCGAAGTCGATGTCGAGCATCATGACGACGAACAGGAACAGCACCGCGACCGCGCCGACATAGACGATGACGAGCAGCATCGCGATGAACTCCGCCCCCACCAGCACCATCAGCCCGGCGGCGTTGAAGAACGCGAGGATCAGCCACAGCACCGAATGCACCGGGTTGCGCGACGAGATCGTCATCGCGCCCGAAAGCAGCACGACGATCGCGAACAAATAGAAGGCGAAGGCCTGTATCATGCCTCGACGAGCCCCCCGAGAGACCGTTCGGGCTGAGCCTGTCGAAGCCCTGCCCTTACTAAGGAAGAAAAGTACAGCCCTTCGACAAGCTCAGGGCGAACGGCGAAAAATCGACGGTGCGCGCGCATTATCGATACGCCGCATCGGCGGCAAGGTTGGCCGCGATCGCGCGTTCCCACCGGTCGCCGTTGTCGAGCAGCTTCGCCTTGTCGTAGATCAGTTCCTCGCGCGTCTCGGTGGCGAATTCGTAATTCGGCCCCTCGACGATCGCATCGACCGGGCATGCCTCCTGGCACAGGCCGCAATAGATGCACTTGGTCATATCGATGTCGTAGCGCGTCGTGCGGCGGCTGCCGTCGTCGCGCGGTTCGGCCTCGATCGTGATCGCCTGCGCGGGGCAGATCGCCTCGCACAATTTGCACGCGATGCAACGCTCCTCGCCGTTCGGATAGCGGCGCAGCGCATGTTCGCCACGGAAGGGCGGCGACACTGGATTCCGCTCGAACGGATAGTTGATCGTCGCCTTGGGCTTGAAGAAATACTTCAAGGTCAGCCAGTGCGCCTTCACGAACTCCCAGAGCGTGAAGGCCTTGACGGTCGATGCGATACCCATCGTCAGAACCCTACCCGCGCCCACATCAGGACGCCGGAAACGAGGAACACCCAGAACAGCGAGACCGGCAGGAACACCTTCCAGCCCAGCCGCATCAGC
>JAFIGU010000058.1 GCA_017849555.1 Sphingomonas sp.
GTCGGTTTCACCGTGACCAAGAAGATCGGCAATGCGGTGGTGCGCAACCGCATGAAGCGCCGCCTGCGCGCGCTCGCCCGCGAGCTGCTGCCGGCAGGCGGCATCGGCGGCGCGGATCATGTGCTGATCGGGCGGCAGGGCGGCGTCGAACGCCCTTATGCCACCCTGCGCGACGAGCTGGCCAAGGCGCTGGCCAAGGCGCAGCGGCGATGATTGCTCGCGCGCTCATCCTCGTCGCGCGCGCCTGGCAGATCGGGCCGTCGGCGGTGATGCCGCCCACCTGCCGCTATCAACCTTCGTGTTCGGCCTATGCAATTGAGGCGCTTCGCCGCTATGGAGCGGCGCGCGGAAGCTGGCTCGCGGCGAAACGCATCGCGCGCTGCCATCCGTGGGGCGGGCATGGCTATGACCCCGTCCCGTAAACTGGACAGCCGTAAACAGGATCTGACGTGACCGAAGACAACAAGAATTTCGTGCTGTTCGCGGTGGTTGCGGCGCTGATCCTGTTCGGCTGGCCGCTGATCCAGAACCGTTTCTTCCCGACGGCCAACCCGCCGGTGACGAAGATCGAGGGCGGCAAGACCGAGGTCGTGCAGGGCAAGGCCGCGGCGACCGCCGACGCGCCGGGCGCGATCCGCGACCGCAACCTCGTGATCGGCGAAAGCCCGCGGGTGAAGATCGACACGCCGACGTTGCAAGGCTCGATCAACCTGAAGGGCGCGCGGATCGACGATCTGGTGCTCAAGAATTACAAGGACACGATCGCCAAGGATTCGGCGCCCGTCCGCCTCCTGTCGCCGGCCGGCACCACCGACGCTTATTTCGCAGCGTTCGGGTGGCGCGACGACGGCCTCGCGCCGCCCGCCGCCGAAACCGTCTGGACCGCCTCGTCGCCGGTGCTCGCGCCGGGCAAGCCGGTGACGCTCACCGCCGCCAACGCCAAGGGCCAGCGCTTCCAGATCGAGCTTTCGGTCGACAAGGATTATATGTTCACCGTCAAGCAGACGGTGGCCAACGGCGGGCAGGCGCCGGTGCCGGTGGCAACATATGGCCTCGTCAACCGTGCCGGCGTGTCGAAGGATCCCGATAGCTGGACGATCCACACCGGGCCGATGTCGGTCGCCAATGGCAGCGCGAATTATTCGCCTAATTTCAAAGATGTGGACGCCGCGCCGCAGAAGTTCACGACGACCGGCGGCTGGCTCGGCTTCACCGACAAATATTGGCTGACCGCGCTGCTCCCCGATCAGGCGCGCAGCTTCGACGGCCAGTTCCGCGCGGGCAACGCCAAGACCTATCAGGCCGATTACACCGCTGCGCCGCAGCTTCTCCCGCCGGGTCGCCAGATCACCCAGACCGCGCGCTTCTTCGCCGGGGCGAAGGAAGTGAAGCTGCTCGATCGCTACACCGACAAGGAAGGCGCGACCAAGCTCGATTACGCGATCGACTGGGGCTGGTTCCGCCTCGTCGAAAAGCCGATCTTCTATTATCTCGACTGGCTGTTCCGCATGATCGGCAACTTCGGCGTTGCGATCATCCTGTTGACCTTCACGATCCGCGCGCTCGTCTTCCCGATCGCGCAACGGCAATATGCCTCGATGGCGCACATGCGCGCGATCCAGCCGAAGATGAAGGCGATCCAGGAGCGCTACAAGGACGACAAGCCGCGCCAGCAGCAGGAAATCATGGCGCTGTACAAGTCGGAGAAGGTCAACCCGCTCGCGGGCTGCCTCCCCACCCTGTTGCAGATCCCGATCTTCTACGCGCTGTACAAGGTGCTGATGCTGACGATCGAAATGCGTCACCAGCCGTTCGTCGCGTGGATCAAGGATCTGTCGGCGCCCGATCCGCTGACCCCGCTCAATCTGTTCGGGCTGCTCAACTTCACCCCGCCGCACTTCCTGGCGATCGGCGTGATCCCGATCATCCTGGGCATCAGCATGTACTTCCAGTTCAAGCTGAACCCGACCCCGATGGACGAGACGCAGAAGCAGGTCTTCGCGCTGATGCCCTGGGTGCTGATGTTCGTGATGGCGCCGTTCGCGGTGGGGCTGCAGGTGTATTGGATCACCTCCAACATCATCACGATCATCCAGCAGCGCCTGCTCTATGCGCGTCATCCGGCGTTGCTGGAGGCGCCCGCCAAGTGACGGATACCTTCGACGCCGACGCGATCGAGGCTGCGCGGAAGATCTTCGCCGGCCCGATCGAGTTCCTCAAATCGGCCCCCGCGCTGCAATTCCTGCCCGATCCGGTCGCGCCGGAAGTGGCGTTCGCGGGGCGATCGAACGTCGGCAAATCCTCGCTGATCAACGCGCTCACCGGGCGCAAGGCGCTGGCGCGCACCTCGGTGACGCCGGGGCGGACGCAGGAGCTCAACTTCTTCGATATCGGCACCCCGCCGGTGTTCCGGCTGGTCGACATGCCGGGATACGGCTTCGCCAAGGCGCCGAAGGACATGGTCAAGAAGTGGCGCTTCCTGGTGAACGACTTCCTGCGTGGTCGTCAGGCGCTGAAGCGCGCGCTGGTGCTGATCGACAGCCGCCACGGCATCAAGGAAGTCGACCGCGAGATCCTCGAGATGCTCGACAAGGCGGCGGTGAGCTATCGCCTCGTGCTGACCAAGGCCGACAAGGTAAAGGCGACCGATCTCGCCGCGGTGCTCGACCAGACCGCGACCGAGGCGCGCAAACACCCCGCGGCGCATCCGGAGATCATCGCCACCTCGTCGGAGGGCGGGATGGGCATCCCCGAATTGCGCGCGGCGGTGATCGAAGCGATCGGCTAAGCTTTTCGCGTTCTCGTACCCGTCGTCATCCCCGCGAAGGCGGGCATCCATTCAGGCAGGCCCTGCGATAGAATCGCACCGACAGCGACAATGGATTCCCGCCTTCGCGGGAA
>JAFIGU010000059.1 GCA_017849555.1 Sphingomonas sp.
CCGAGAGCAATATGAAGAACCGCCACGATAGCAATCGCGACGATCTTGCTCCCGCTCATCTTCTGGTCAGCGTAGGCCATTCAGCAGTGAAACTCCCTCATCCCTAGGGCCACTAGGGCCGGATCCCGATCCCCGTTGGAATCGGAGAGCCGTTATGTCCGGAGGCTATAACATACCCCGGCACCGGGCGAGTCCTATCGCGCGGTTTCGAGGCGTGCAAACGCTTTGTCGGACGCAACAAACGTACAATCGTCCCATGGCAGAATTATTTCTGTATCGGAAGCCCGCCTTGGCCTATTCAAAACAGGATGAAGAGAGCCTCGTACCCGGGCGGGCTGGCGGCAGCCGCGCTCGCTGTTTTTGCTTGTATTCCGGCGGTTGCGCAGCGTTCGCCGGCTCCTCCGCAGGCCGCCGCGGAGGCCGGAAGCCCCGCCCCCTCTTACGCCGAAATGGCCGATCTGGTGATCGCCAGCCCGGTGATCGTCGATGCGACGATTCGTTCGACTTCTAAGATAAAACCCACCGAAGCCCCCGGCCTCGCCCCGGGCGCGACACGTTTTTATGTCGAGGCGGATGTCGGCGCGCTGCTGCGCGGCCCCGGGGCGATTCCCCCGCGGATCGGCTATCTGCTCGATGCCGCTCCCGATCCGCTTGGCCGTGTGCCCAAGTATAAGAAATCACGTGTTCTTTTATTCGCGCGACCGGTGCCGGGGCGGAGCGACCAGATCCAGCTCGTCCGCCCCGACGCGCAGCTCGGCTGGTCCCCGGCGAGCGACGCGCTGGCACGGCGAATCGCTGCCGAGGTGCTGGCGGCCGACGCGCCGCCGGTGATCACAGGGGTCGGCAACGCCTTCCATGTCGCGGGCTCCTTGCCCGGTGAAGGCGAGACCCAAGTGTTCCTGCGCACCGCCGATCACCGCCCGGTCTCGCTGTCGATCCTGCGCCGCCCGGGCGAGGAACCGCGCTGGGCGGTGGCCTTGTCCGAGATCATCGACGATTCGGCCGCGCCGCCCAAGCCCGACACCTTATTATGGTATCGCCTCGCCTGCTTCCTGCCGCGCGAATTGCCCGACGACAGCGTCGCCGCGCTATCGGGCGACGATGCGACGCAAGCGCGCGAGGATTACCGATTCGTTCTCAACCGGCTCGGCCGGTGCGAGCGGAACGAATCGGGGCCTAACGCCGGTGACGGACCAAGGTGATCCCGATCGATTCGCCCGCTTCGGCGATCGCCAGCTTGACGATCTTGACCGTCACCCGGCGCACGCGGCGATCCTGAAGGAACAAGGTGTCGGCGATATGGTCCGCCACGCCCTCGATCAGCGTGAAATGCACGCCGGGGGGCAGCGCCGTCGTCGCCGCACGCTTGAGATCGAGATAGTTTTTCGACGCGCTGAGCGGGGTATCGGGCGCATAATGCGCCGGCGCCTCGAGCTGCACCCCGATCGAGATGCGCAGCGGCTGCGGCAGGTGCGTCTCCTCCGAATAGATGCCGGTGAGCACCGGCACCTCCAGATCGTGCACTTCGAGTTCGAGGCTGTCGTCCATCGCGCGCGGAGTTAGGGATGCGGCAGCCCGGGGGCAAGCGAATCAGGCAGCGGCGCTCGGCCGCGCGCTCGCCGCTTCGTGCCAGCGCTTGAGATGACGCGCCTTGTCGGGCACCAGCAGCTTGATCGCCTTGGCGAAATCGATCGTGGTCAGTGCGGTGATGTCGGCGAAGCTATACGCCTCCCCCGCCACCCAGGCGCGATCGGCGAGCGACTGCTCGAGCGCCTCGACGAACACCTCCCACATCAACATGCCGCGCGCCGCAAGCTCCGGGATTTGCGCCATTTCCGGCCATTTGCCGGCCGCGCTCCGCCCGGCGAAGGCGGGGTTGCCGTTGCGCAGCACATAGACCGCGGCGGCATAGCCCTCATGCTCGATTCGCCGCGTCGCGCTCTCGACCCGCGCGATCTCGATCGGGGTGCGCCCGAACAGCGGGGGATCGGGCTGCACCGCCTCGAAATAGCGGCAGATCGCGGCCGATTCGCAGATCACCTCGCCGTCGTCGAGCTGGAGCGCGGGGACCATTCCGCGCGGGTTGACCGCAAGATAAGCGTCGCCGAACTGCTCACCGACGCGCAGGTCGACCAGCTCGCGCTCGACGGTAATGCCCTTCTCCGCAAGATAGATACGCACCCGTCGCGGGCTCGGCGCCCAGACCGCATCGTAAAGCTTCACCACTGTCATCCTACTTGCGTTCAGCCGCACTATCGCTAGGACTCAAATCTCCCCAGAGCAACGCCGTGATCGCCCGCAGAAGCCCGCTGGCAAGGAGCGCAGCGCAGACGCGTAGCAGTCGCTACGCGCAAGCAAACGACGCCGTCCAGCGGGCTTCTGCGGGCGACCGCTCTGCGGCGGGCGGCTTTTGGCGCCATGCGGCGTCGCGCGTCGGTCACGATGCAAAAGCATCGCTCCCTCCTTGCTCCTAGCCTGGCGCCAAAATCCGCTCCGTCACGGCATTGCTCTGGGGAGATTTGAGCCCTATCCGCGCCGCCTTTGGCGTCTATCAGGAGAATAGCACGGGTGATCGAGCTTATCGCGCTGAACACGGTGGATCAGGCAGCGGTCGAGGCATTGCTCGACCGCGCGTTCGGCGTCGATCGCCGGCGCCGAACCGCCTATCGCCTGCGCGAAGGCACGCAGGCGATCCCCGCGCTGAGTCTCGCCGCGCTGGAAAGCGGTGCGCTGGTCGGCACGATCCAATGCTGGCCGGTGATGCTCACCGGCGACGACAACACCACGACGCCGCTCACCCTGCTCGGCCCGGTCGCGGTCGAGCCGGGGCGACAGCGCGACGGGATCGGGCGGATGCTGATGCTCGCCAGCCTCGAGGCCGCCACGCGCACCGGGCTCGATCGCGCGATCATGCTGATCGGCGACCCGGAATATTATACGCGCTTCTTCGGCTTCACCGCCGAGCGCACCGGGGCGTGGCGGCTGCCGGGGCCGGTCGAACGCCACCGCCTGCTCGCGCGCGGCGCGGATGTGCCCGCGGTGGCGGGAACGATCGGGCCGCGAGTGACGGTATTGTCCTGACCTCTCCCCTTCTTACTCCCCTCCCTGGTGAAGGGAGGGGCTGGGGGTGGGTGGGTATGAGGCGCGCG
>JAFIGU010000007.1 GCA_017849555.1 Sphingomonas sp.
CCGCGAAGGCGAGGACGAGCAGGCGGTGCAACGCATGTTCACGCCGGAATTCCGCAACCGGCTCGATGCGGTGGTGCCGTTCGGCTATCTCCCGCCCGAGGTGGTCGCGCGGGTGGTGGACAAGTTCATCCTCCAGCTCGAACTCCAGCTCGCCGACCGCGATGTCCACATCAAGCTCGCCGACGAGGCGCGCCAGTGGCTGACCGACAAGGGCTATGACAAGCTCTACGGCGCGCGGCCGATGAGCCGGCTGATCCAGGAGAAGATCAAGCAGCCGCTGGCCGAGGAACTGCTGTTCGGCAAGCTCGTCCACGGCGGCGAGGTGACGGTGAAATTGAAGGACGGCGCTTTGTCGTTCGAGATCGTCCCCGCCGCGCCGAAAAAGCCGCGCAAGAAGGGCGGCAAGGCGGAGCCGGTCAAGGCCTGATCCGCCGACCGATCGAGCGAATGAATGATTGCCGGCGGTGCCTCCGAACACGAGGCGCCGCCGGTTTTTTTGCGGCCCCCCTCTCCCCGTTCGCCCTGAGCTTGTCGAAGCCCTGCCCTGTCTTCCGCGGAAGAAGCACAGCCCTTCGACAAGCTCAGGGCGAACGGCGGAACTGCGCCACCGGACCAAGTCGTTACGCCTTTGTAAGAAATAACTTTCGCCGGCATTAACGATCTGTTGGCCGCTCGCCGCTAGAGCGTCGTCCATGCCCGCTCGTTCAGCGTTCAGGATCGTCTTTCGGGCGTTGTTCGCGCTCATCGCGACTCTGGCGGCCGTCCCGACAGCGGCGCAAAGCGGGCTGGTCGGGCGCGATGTCCCGATCTGCATCGCGCCTGCCCGACCCGGCGACACCGCGGCGGCGATGCTGCGCGCCGATCGGCGCTACGATTGCACCCGCGCGCAAACCTCGTTCGGCGCCGGCGACTTCTGGGTGCGATCCGCGCCACTCTCGACCCGCGCCTGGGCGGTGCGCAGCGGCAGCCTGTGGCAGGACGAAGCGACGCTCTACATCGTCTATGGCGACGGCGTCGTGCTCAGCCAGCGGATGAACGGCCATGACGCGACCCGCGCGATCCGGCTCGGCGCGATCTTCGAACGTGCGCTGCCGGCCCGTGAAGCGCCGGTGACGCGGCTGATGTGGCATGTCCGCGGCGCGGCCAATCTGCGCGGCATCGTCCTCGCGCCGCACCTCGCCACCGCCCGCGAGAGCGTCCGGTCCGACATGCTGCTCGGCGCGCTCTACAGCGCGTTCGGCGGGCTATGCCTGGCGCTGCTGATCTACAATCTCGCTTTGTGGGGGGCGCTGCGCCACGGGTTCCAGCTCGCTTATTGCGCGATGGTCGCGGGGCTGATGCTCTATGCCTTCTCGTCGTCGGGGGCGATGGCCTGGGTGTTTCCGGGGCTGGAGAACAACGATCGGCTGCGGATCAATTATGCGATGCTGTCGATCGCGGCGGTCTGCGCTTTGGCCTTTGCGCGCAGCTTCTTCGGCGCGCATGTCTTCAAGGGCTGGCTGGCGCGCGCGTCGGATATCGTCGCCGCATTGCTGCTGGTCGCCGCGACCGCGCTCGTCGTTCTGGCACCGTGGCGCATCACCCTGCTCGACCACATCTATGCGGTGAGCTTCGTCGCGCTGATCGCGCTGGTGCCGTTCATCCTCTGGCGCGCGTGGCGCGATCGCAGCAACTATCTGTGGATCTACACGATTTCCTGGGCGGCCCCGGTCGTGCTGGCGGGGATGCGCGCCGCGGGCAATTTCCACCTGCTCGGCTGGAGCTTCCTGCTCGACAATTCGACGATCCTGTCGATGACGATCGAGGCGACGCTCTCCAGCCTCGCGATTGCCTATCGCTTCCGGCTGATCACCGCCGAGCGCGACGAGGCGCGCGAGCAGGAGATCGCCGCGCGGCTGCTCGCCGACGCCGATCCGCTGACCGGGCTGCTCAACCGGCGCGGTTTCCTGCGCAGTGCGATCGGGCGTGATCGGGCGCATCTGCTGGTCCTCGCCGATATCGATCACTTCAAGCTGGTCAACGACACGCTCGGGCATGACGGCGGCGACGAAGTCCTGCGGATCGTCGCTCGCGCGCTGCGTGCCGCCGCGCCGCCGGATGCGTTGGTCGCACGGCTCGGCGGGGAGGAATTCGCGCTGCTGATCCCCGATCGCGGCCATGATCTCGCCGCCGACGTGCTGGCGCGGGTCCGCACCGAGCGGATGCCGTTCGACATTTCGGTCACGGTCTCTCTCGGCACCTGCCACGGCCCAATCGCCAGCGAGGACGATTGGAAGACGCTCTATCGCCATGCCGATCAGGCATTGTTCGCCGCCAAGGCGGCCGGGCGCGATCGCGTGCGCCACGCCATCGCGCCGATCGCCGCCTGACTCTTTCCAGCGCGCCCGGAATCGGGTAATATACTGCGATGCAACGCCGCCGCGCCGCCTTCTTCCTTGCCATCGTGCTTGCGCTGGCCGTCGCGGCGGAGCGGCGTCCGCTGATCTCGGTGAATCTGGCCGGCGAATCGCCGATCGCAACCAGCCAGCCCGCGGCGCAGGCGACGATCAACCTCGGCGT
Source organism: Sphingomonas sp. (assembly GCA_017849555.1). GTDB lineage: Bacteria > Pseudomonadota > Alphaproteobacteria > Sphingomonadales > Sphingomonadaceae > Sphingomonas > Sphingomonas lycopersici. The sequence continues at coordinate 2,560 of JAFIGU010000007.1, forward strand.
GGTCGGGCTGTCGCTGCTGCTGCACTGGAACCGCGGGCGCTAACCGCAGCCTGCTTGCCCTTTGACGGCCCCTGCCGCATAGCGCCCGCATGGCGTCAAACCCCGAGGATAATGCAATCGCTTCGATGACGTTCGAGGCCGCGCTGCGCGAGCTCGAAGCGATCGTCCACAAGCTCGAATCCGGCGAAACCCCGCTCGCCGAGGCGATCGACCTGTATGAGCGCGGCAATGCGCTGCGCGCGCGCTGCGCCGAGCGGCTCGATGCGGCACAGGCACGGATCGAGGCGATCCGGCTCGACGCGGAAGGCCGCGCCACCACCACGCCGTTCAACGCCGGATGAGCGCCTCCCCCGCGCTTCAGGCGGCGCTGGCCGAGATCGCCACCGAGATCGACGCGCGTTTCGACCAGTTCCTCGCCGTCCCGGACGATCCCCGCGCCGATCTCTATCGCGCGATGCGCCACGCCGCGATCGGCGGCGGCAAACGGCTGCGCCCGCTGCTCGTCTACGCCACCGCGCAGATTTTCGGCTGCGATCGCGATTGCATCGCGCGGGTCGGCACCGCGATCGAGGCGATCCACGTCTATTCGCTGATCCACGACGATCTGCCCGCGATGGACGACGACGACATGCGCCGCGGCAAGCCGACCGTCCACAAGGCGTTCGACGAAGCGACCGCGATCCTCGCCGGGGACAGCCTGCAGGCGCTCGCCTTCGAGATTCTCGCCGATCCGGCGACTCACCCCGATCCGTTCGTCCGCGCCGAACTGACGCTCGATCTCGCGCGCGCCGCCGGCCCGGCGGGGATGTGCGGCGGGCAGGCGATGGACCTCGGCGCGGCGCGCGCGGGCTTCGATCTTGCGATGGTCGGGCGGCTCCAGGCGCTCAAGACCGGCGCGCTGATCGCCACCTCGGTCGAGGCGGGCGCGATCCTCGGCCGCGTCGCGCCGGAAGGGCGCACTGGGCTGCGCGGCTATGCACGCGACATCGGGCTCGCCTTCCAGATCGTCGACGACCTGCTCGATGTCGAGGGCGACGAGGCGGCGGCGGGCAAGAAGCTGCGCAAGGATGCCGACGCGGGGAAGGAAACCTTCGTCTCGCTGCTCGGCATCGAACCGGCGCGCAAACGCTCGCGGCTGCTGATCGATCAGGCGATCGCGCATTTGCGCCATTACGGCCGCGAGGCCGACCTGCTACGCGATATCGCGCGTTTCGTGCTGGAAAGGGATCGATAAACCCATGAGCATCCGCATCGGCGTCTATCCCGGCACGTTCGACCCGATCACGCTTGGGCATATGGACATCATCCGGCGCGGCGCGAAGCTGGTCGACCGGCTGGTGGTGGGGGTGACGACCAACCCCTCCAAATCGCCGATGTTCTCGCTGCCCGAGCGGATGGCGATCGTCGAGCGCGAGGTGGCGGCGATCGAGGCCGATATCCGCGTGGTCAGTTTCGATTCGCTGCTGATGGATTTCGCCGAGCGCGAAGGCGCCGGGGTGATCGTGCGCGGGCTGCGCGCCGTTGCCGACTTCGAATACGAATATCAGATGGCGGGGATGAACCAGCAGCTCAACGACCGGATCGAGACGGTCTTCCTGATGGCCGATGTCGCGCTCCAGCCGATCGCCTCGCGGCTGGTGAAGGAGATCGCGATCTTCGGCGGGGAGATCGGCAAGTTCGTCACCCCCGCGGTGCGCGAGGAAGTGACGGCGCGGGTCCAGGTGCTCGGCCGGCGCGGCAGCGGGGTTTGAAGGTTCAGATTGGCGCAAGCGTCGCTATGCTTTAGCTGCGGAGCAGCGTTCCGGGGCGCTGGCGCGATGGAATCGAGCGGGAAAGTCGGATTGATGCGTTTCTTGGGTGTAGTGGCGATCCTTGGCGTGCTGATTGCACCGCCGGCCTTCGCCAAGAAGGAAAAGAAGAACACGGTGGTGCTGACCACCGAGACCGCGACGCGCGCCGCGCCGCCGGCGATCACCGATACGACCAACCAATGGCTGCTCGATCTGTCGGACGGCGGGCGGGTGACGATCCTGCTGCGCCCCGACGCCGCGCCGCTGATGGTCGAGCGGATCAAGACGCTGACCCGCCAGCATTTCTATGACGGCCTCACCTTCCATCGGGTGATCGACGGCTTCATGGCGCAGGGCGGCGACCCCAAGGGCGACGGCACCGGCGGCTCGACGCTTCCCGACGTGAAGGCCGAGTTCAATTATCTGCCACACGTCCGCGGCGCGGTCGCCGCGGCGCGCGCGCAGGCCGACGACAGCGCCAACAGCCAATTCTACATCGTGCTCCAGCCCAAGCTGGCGCTCGATCACAAATATACCGTGTTCGGCCGGGTGCTCGACGGGATGCAATATGTCGACGCGATCGAGCGCGGCGAGCCGCCCGCCAACCCGACGCGCATCCTCCACGCCTATATCGCGAGCGACAACCCCCCGCCTTATCAGGCCGCGCCGCCGCCCGCCGTCAATCCGGCCGCGGTGCTCGGCCCGGTCTCGCTGCCGGGGGCGAAGCCCGCGCCCACGCCGGCCGCAAAGCCGGCGCCGAAGAAGAAGCCGTAAGACGAACCGGATCCGCCATTCCCGTTCGCCCTGCGCTTGTCGAAGCGCGTCCCGTCGCTCGTGAGGTGGGGCCGCGCTTCGACAAGCGCAGGGCGAACGGATTTACTTCGCGCACGTTGCGCTAAAGACGAAGCCCGACCCCGATGAACGTCGATCTGTTCGATTTCACGCTGCCGCCCGAGCGGATCGCGCTGCGCCCCGCCGCGCCGCGCGATTCGGCGCGGATGCTGGTGGTGCGCGGCGACACGCTCGCCGACCGGATCGTCAGCGATCTGCCGGGCGAGTTGCGCGCCGGCGACCTGCTCGTCTTCAACGATACCCGCGTGATCCCGGCACAACTCGAGGGGATGCGCGGCGCCGCACGTGTCGGCGCGACGCTCCACAAGCGCGAAGGCCCGCGCCGCTGGCGCGCCTTCGTCCGCAACGCCAAGCGCGTCCGCGACGGCGATACGATCGATTTCGGCGCCGGGGTCAGCGCGGTGGCGAGCGATCGCGGCGCGGACGGCAGCATCGCGCTCGATTTCGCGGGCGACGAGCCGGTCGAGCTGCTGCTCGAGCGCGCCGGCCGCATGCCGCTCCCGCCCTATATCGCCGCCAAACGCCAGACCGACGCGCGCGATGCCGATGATTATCAGACGATGTTCGCGCGGCGTGCCGGGGCGGTCGCCGCCCCTACCGCGGCGCTGCATTTCACCCCGGCCCTGCTCGACGCGCTGGCGATGGCGGGGGTCGGGCATGTCACGCTGACGCTGCATGTCGGCGCGGGCACCTTCCTGCCGGTCAAGGCCGACGACACCGACGATCACGTGATGCACGCCGAATGGGGCCGCATCGACCGCGCCACCGCCGATCGCCTCAACGCGACCCGCGCGGCAGGCGGACGGGTGATTTCGGTCGGCACCACCTCGCTGCGGCTGATCGAGAGCGCGGCGGATGCGGACGGCATCGTCCACCCGTTCGAGGGCGATACCGCGATCTTCATCACCCCCGGCTATCGCTTCCGCGGGATCGACGGGCTCGTCACCAACTTCCATTTGCCGCGCTCGACCCTGTTCATGCTAGTCTCGGCGCTGATGGGGCTCGATCGGATGCAGGCGGCCTACGCCCATGCGATCGAGCACGGCTATCGCTTCTATTCCTACGGTGACGCTTCGCTGCTGCTGCCTTAAGCGCGCTATTCAGGCCGCTTTCGGGTGATCTTCGCTGTTCTCGACCGTCGCGCGCAAACCCAAAGCGGTGAGCACCTTCAGTAAGGTGTCCAGCGTTGGGTTGCCGTCTTTGCTCAAGGCGCGGTGCAGCGCCTGCCGTTTGAGCCCCGTTTCCTCGGCCAGCTTGGTGAGGCCGCCCCGCGCGCGGGCGATCGTGCCAAGAGCATGCGCGACATAGGCCCGATCACCGCTGGCAAGCGCATCGGCAAGCAATTCACGCTGCGCTTCGTCATCGCCGACCAGATATTTCGCCGCATCGAATGCGAGCCCAAGCTCAGCCGTCACTCTCGGATCCTTCCATCACGTCCCCCGGTGGATTTCCTCGGCCATCCGATACGCCTGCTCGATATCCCGGCGCTGGCTCTTCTTGTTGCCGCCGCAAAGCAGGTTGATGATCTCCTCCCCCTTGATCGTGAAATAGACGCGATAGCCGGCACCATGGTCATGCGGGGCTCGCTGACCTTCCCGCCCACCGATTTGGCGTCGCCGAAATTCCCGGCTTCGATACGAACGATGCGGATCGCTATCCGCGCCGCCGCACGGCGATCCTTGAGGCCCTCGATCCAATCGGCGAATCGGGCGGTCGGGATAACCGCGAACACGCGTCACATATAGGTGACGCCGCAGCCGCGTCAACTAAAAGTGACGCCTTCTTAGGCTGGGTGTCGGATTAACTTACAGATAACCATATTCCGCTCGCGAGAATCGGCGGATTTCCGCGGCTGGCATATCGCTTGCTTCTGATCCGGCATGTGGTCCCGCATCGCCCGTCTGTTCGTCATCAAGACCAAGTTCGAGGCGTTCCTCGTGATCTTCTCGCTCGGCACCGGGGCGATAGAGCGCGGGGTGCATTATCTGCAGCAATATCCTGGCTACGGCGGCTGGCTGCTGTTCGCCGCTTGCCCCGTCGCGGTGTTCATGGCCGGCGCGCGCATCCTGGAATCGGTCGAACGCAATAGCTGAGCTGCGCCGAAGCGAGCCCTCGCGACGATGAAGCGATGTTGATATGTTGTAACATTGCGTTTAGCCGGTCCTCATGAACCGAACATATGCCCATAGGTCGCTTCCGCTCGCCGGCGTTGTTGCCGCACTGATCGCCACCCCCGCCGTCGCCGAGGATAATCCGGTCGCGCAGGACACCGTGCCGCGCGATGTGATCGTTACGGCGCCCGTCGCGCGCAGCGAGACCGACGTGCTGCAAGGCACTTCCGTCCTCTCGGGCGAAAAGCTCGACCGCGAATTGCGCCCGACGATCGGCGAGACGCTCGCGCGGCTTCCCGGCGTCTCCGCCACCTCGTTCGGACCGAGCGCGTCGCGGCCGATCCTGCGCGGCTTCCAGGGCGATCGTATCCGCGTGCTGACCGACGGGGTCGGTTCGGTCGACGTGTCGAACACCTCGGTCGATCATGCGGTGGTGATCGATCCGCTGCTCGCCGAACGGGTCGAGGTGCTGCGCGGCCCGGCGGCATTGCTCTACGGCTCGTCGGCGGCGGGCGGCGTGGTCAATGTGATCGATTCGCGCATCCCGCGCAGCGTCCCGAGCAACGGCTATCGCCTCAACGCCACCGCCGGCTTCGGCAGCGCGGCGACCGAGCGCTCGGTCGGCGCAGCGGGGGATGTCGCGGTAACCAGGAACCTCGTGCTCCACGCCGACGGCTCGTATCTCAAGGCCGACGACCTCCGTATCGGCGGCTATGTGCTGTCGCGCAGCGCGCGCGCCGCCGCTTTGGCCGCGGCGCAGGCGGCGCCCGACGATGAGATCGACTTCGCCGCCTCCGCGCGCCTCAAGGGCCGGCTGCCCAACACCGCGGCGAAGACCTGGACCGCCGGGCTCGGCGCGGCGCTGATCACCGACACCGGGTCGCTCGGCATGTCGTACAGCCATTACGACAGCCTCTATGGCGTGCCGATCCGCTATGCCACCGAGCCCGGGCAGGAGCAGGAGGCGCCGCGGCTCTCGGTCGTCCAGAACCGCTTCGATCTGCGCGGCGAGGTGCAGACCGGGGGCGGCTTCCTCGATCGCATCCGCGCGCGCGCGGCTTATGCCAATTACCGCCATTTCGAACTCGAACCGAGCGGCGAGATCGGCACGCGCTTCTACAACAAGGGCCTCGAAGGGCGCCTCGAATTCGTCCAGGCCAATCGCGGCGGCTGGAGCGGCGCAAGCGGCGCGCAATATTTCAACCGCCAGTTCAACGTCGTCGGCGAGGAAGCCTTCCTGCCGCGCAACAATACCGAACAGGTCGGGCTCTTCACGCTCCAGCAATATGAGAATGGCGCGTTCAAGGCCGAGGGCGGGGTCCGCTACGAGCATACCAATCTCGCCGCGCTCAACCCGGCGGACGATCTGCGCTATTTCAACGGCAAACGCCGGTTCGACACCTTCTCGGGCTCGCTCGGCGCGTCTTACGGCATCGCCGACGGGGTGCGCATCGGGCTCAACGCCTCGCGCACCGAGCGCGCGCCGTCGGCCGAGGAATTGTTCGCCAACGGCGCCCACGCCGGGACGCAGGCCTATGAGCTCGGCAACCCCGATTTCCGTACCGAGAAAAGCTGGGGGCTGGAGGCGACGCTCCACGCGCATAGCGACGGCTTCAGCCTCGATGCCTCGGCCTATTACAATTGGTTCGACGATTACATCTACGAGAACCAGACCGCGCAATCGGTCTGCGCCGCCGCCGCCGCGCCGTCCGGACGCGAGGTGGAATTCCCCTGCTTCCAATATCAGCAGGCCAAGGCGCGCTATTATGGCTTCGAGATCGACGTCTCCAAGCGGCTGGCGCGGATCGGCGGACATGCGATCAACGCCGACATCCTCGCCGATTATGTCCGCGCGTCGGTGGTGGACCTGAGCCCGGTGCCGCGCATCCCGCCGCTGCGCGTGCTCGGCGGGGTCGAGGCGCAGGGCGACCGCACCAGCGCGCGGGTCGAGCTGGAACATGTCTTCCGCCAGACGCGCATCGCCGCGTTCGAGACCGAGACGGCGCCTTATACGATGGTCAACGCGTCCTTCTCGTTCCGGCCGTTCGCCGGCAACGAGAAGACCAGCATCATGATCGCGGCGAACAATATCTTCGACGTCAACGCGCGGCGCGCGGCAAGCGTGCTCAAGGATTTCGCCCCGCTCGCCGGGCGCGATATCCGGGTGACGTTGCGGATGGGACTCTGAACCCGCCTTAATCGTCATCCCCGCGGCGGCGGGAATCCATTAACGCTGGGCTATGCGATAGAAGCGCACCGACAGCGAGAATGGATTGCCGCCTTCGCGGGAATGACGGAGGGTTTACCGTGGCCCGCGCCAGATCTTCAGCCGCGCGTCGGGCGCCAGCCCGCCCTGATGCGCGGGGCAGGTCGTGTAGTTGAAGCTCTTGTCGGTGCACAGCCACACCTCGTCGAGCCAGCCTTCGCGATTGGCGGTGATCCGCATCATATCGGCGCGCATCCCCGGATTGGCGCGCGACAGCGCGGCGGCGAACTGGCCGGCGGTGAGCGGGCGGCGCGACAGCGCGTTCATATCGGGATAGCGCAACTTGCCGTACATCGCGGTCGAGCGGCGGAAGAAGGTCGCCGGGGTCTCGCCCTTCATGCAGGTGCCGTGCTTGGCCCATTCGTGCTGGAGCAATTGCACCGAGGGGGTCGCGCACAGATTGGCGGCGATCACCTTGGGGGGCACGAGATCGGTCGCGGTGCAATATTGCGGCCAGTCCTTCCCCTCGCCGTCCGGCCACAGACCGTGGAGCACGAAGCCGAAGCGGTTCTTGCCGCATTGCATCCGCGCCGCCGGATCGTGCATCCGGGTGCGGCAATATTGCGGCGACCAGCTGATCGCCAGCGTATAACCGCCGATCGGCAGCAGCCGCTGCGGCTCGCGCTCGTTAGGCAGATCGGGATGCGGCGCGGCGAGATCGCGCGGGACGGCGCAATGATAGGCCTGCGCCGCGGCGACGCCGGGCAGCGCCGCGACCGTCGCGGCGGCAAGGACAAAACGGTCGATCAAGCAATATCTCCGTTGGTCGGCTCCTCGCCGAACCATAGTTTCGCGTCCGGTTTGAACAGCATCACTGCCGCCGCGACGTAAAGCAGCGACACAAGCACCGCGAGCAATGTGGCGAACAGCGGCACGGTGCCGCTCGCCAGCGCATAGAGGTTGCGCGCGACGCCGAGCAGCGAGAGCGCGGCGAACACCGTCACCACCCATTTCGCGGCGATGCTGGGGTTGCGCGCGGTGAAATACCACAGGGTGACGCTGATCACGATCCCGACCACCAGCGCCGCCGGCATGATCCATTGCAGATTGCCCAGCGCCGGATTGGCGCCGAGCTGCGCCGCGCGCCCCTGCCACGACAGCGCCGAGGCGACGAGCCCGAGGATGAAGGAGCCGAGGTACAATTGTTCGTACCTGACGATCGACGATGGCCGTTGCATGATTCGTTCCCCTTGTCGCCCGCCGACAGGTTAGTGCCGCGACCCCGCCGTGCAAGGCGGTCGCGGAGCGTGGTTGGAAAATGCGGTCGGGGGCGCCTTTCCGCTCCCTTCTTGCTCCCCTCCCTGGTGGGGGAGGGGAGAAGAAAGAAGATGGACGCGCGCCCTCAGGCCGGCGCGAAATCCAGCCCGATGTCCGCCGCGGGCGCCGATTGGGTAATCCGCCCGACGCTGACATAGGTCACCCCGGTTTCGGCGATCGCGCGGATCGTCTCCAAGGTCACCCCGCCCGACGCCTCGGTCGGCACCCGGCCGCCGATCAATGTCACCGCGCCGCGCAGGTTGGCCGGCACGAAATTGTCGAGCAGCAGCCAGGTCGCCCCGGCGGCGAGCGCGGGCTCGATCTGGTCGATGCGGTCGACCTCGACGATGATCTCGGCGATCCCCGCCGCCTTGGCGCGCGCCGCGGCCTCCGCCACTCCGCCGGCGACCGCGACGTGATTGTCCTTGATCATCGCCGCATCCCACAAGCCCATGCGGTGGTTCTTCGCCCCGCCCATGCGGGTGGCGTATTTCTCCAGCCGGCGGAGGCCGGGAACCGTCTTGCGCGTATCGAGCAGGGTCGCGCCGGTGCCGCGGATGCGATCGACATAGGCGCGGGTCAGCGTCGCGATCCCCGACAGATGCTGCACGGTGTTGAGCGCCGAGCGCTCGGCGGTGAGCATCGCGCGCGCGCTCCCCTCCAGCCGCATCAGATCGGTGCCGCGCGGGACGGTCGCGCCGTCCTCGACCAGCAATTCGATCGACACATCGGCGTCGAGCGCGCGGAAGAAAGCGGCGGCAATCTCCAGCCCGGCGACGGTGATCGCGTCGCGCGTATCCATCACCGCGCGGAACCGCGCCTCGGCCGGGATCACCGCGGCGGAGGTGACATCGCCCTTGTCGCCGAGATCCTCGGCCAGCGTCGCGCGGACGAAGCCGTCAAGATCGAATCCGTCGAGCGCGAACGTCATGGCAATACCTCCCCGGCGGCAACGCCCCACAAGCGCGACATCTCGACATAGCCCGCCTGCCCGTGGACGTCGAAGCGGCACCAGCCGCCGCCGCACTGGCTCAGCCGCCCGACCACCCCCGGCTCGGCGCGCCATACGATCTTGGCGTCGGCCGCGGGCTTTTCGCGCAGCTCGGCGATCGTGCCCTGGATGATCGCGGTGCGGCGCTGGCTGATCATATTGCCCTGCATCCAGCCCTGCACCCCGGCCGGATCCTCCACCTTGCGCCACTCCTTGAACGTATCGACCACCCGCACCGGCAGATCGGCGCGGACATAGAGCCAGGTCGCGGGATAATTGCGCCCCGGCCCGCTGCGCATCCGCGCGCGCGCCGGCGCGATCGACGCGAAATACGGATCCTTGCGTGGCGGCGGATCGGCGGCGAACGCGTCGCTGGCGATCACGCCGCCGGCGATCGCTACCATCATCCATTTCGATGCTGCCCGCATCTCAACCCTCAATTGCCGGCGCGATCGGAAGGTGTCGCGCGTCAAACGACCGTTGACGCCAGCCGAGCCGTTCGCCAAGCCCTTTTCATGGTTGATACGCGACGCTGCGCCAATCCCAGGGTGATCGTCACCCGCGAGCTGCCGGACGAGGTGATGGATCGGCTGGAGGCGTTGTTCGATACCCGCAACAACCGCACCGACCGCGCGATGACCCGCGCCGAGCTCGCCGAGGCGATGGCCAATTGCGATGTGCTCGTCCCCACCGTGACCGACTCGATCGATGCCGAGCTGATCGCCGGCGCGGGCGAACGGCTGAAACTGATCGCCAATTTCGGCGCGGGGGTGAACCATATCGATCTGAAGGCGGCGCGCGCGCGCGGTATCATCGTCACCAACACGCCGGGCGTGCTGACCGAGGATACCGCCGACATGACGATGGCGCTGATCCTCTCCGTCCCGCGCCGGCTGGCCGAGGGCGAGAAACTCGTGCGCTCGGGGCAGTGGACCGGGTGGAGCCCCGGCGGGATGCTCGGCCATCGCATCGGCGGCAAGGCTTTGGGCATCATCGGCATGGGGCGGATCGGGCAGGCGGTCGCGCGGCGCGCGCGCGCGTTCGGGCTCGCGATCCACTATCACAACCGCCACCGGCTGCCGAAGGTGGTCGAGGCCGAATTCGGCGCGCAATGGCATCCCAATCTCGACGAGATGCTCGGCGCGATCGACATCCTGACGATCCACACCCCGCTCAACGCCGACAGCCGCGACCTGATCGACGCGCGCCGCATCGCCTTGCTGCGCCCGCATGTCTTCCTGATCAATTCGAGCCGCGGCGGGATCGTCGACGAGGATGCGATGGTCGCCGCGCTCGAACAGGGCCGGCTCGCCGGCGCCGGGCTCGACGTATGGCGCCACGAGCCGGAGATCGACCCGCGGCTCCTCGCGCTGCCCAATGTGGTGATGATCCCGCATATGGGATCGGCGACCTATGAGGGGCGCATCGCCACCGGCGAGAAGGTGATCGCCAATATCCGCATGTGGTCCGACGGCCACCGGCCGCCCGATCAGGTGCTGGAGGGCTGGGCTTAACCACCGCTTCGTTAAGGCAGGATTCCCACTCCCCGTTCGGGCTGAGCTTGTCGAAGCCCTGTCCTTTTCTTCCGAAGAAGAAGTGCAGCCCTCCGGCGGGTCCCATGAAAGTATTACTTTCATGGGTGCCCTCACAAGCTCAGGGCGAACGGGTGGCTTATCAGGCCGCCTCGCGCACCTCATTGTCGCGCAGCCCCTCGAGCACGCGGTGGCAGTGCAGCCGGCACAATTCCTCATGCCGGACCGAGGCGCTGTTGCTCAGCGAGCGGATCGCCTGGATCGCTTCGTCATGGGCGCGGCGGGCGTGATAGGCCAGATCGCGATCGGTACGCATCGCACGGGGCTCCTTTCCGGTACGAGGGCTTGATAGCCCCCCACCGTGTCAGCCGCGTGTCAGCAATGTTGCGCGGCGGAGATCTATGCCTCCGCCCGTCGCATATCTTGCTCCCCTCCCTCGCTCAAGGGAGGGGAGAAAAGCGCTCAGTCGCCGGTCAGGATGCGGTCGACGAGCTGCTTCACCGTCGGCACGAAGCCGTTCGAATAGAAGGGATCGCGCTTGAAGTTGAACGCGGCATGCCCGGCGAACATCAGATTCTGCTCGGTATCGCCGCCGTGCGCAATCTCCTGCAGCGTCTTCTGGATGCAGAAGCTGCGCGGATCGGCGAGCCGGCCGGTCGAATTGGTCTCGGTATCCGCCCAGCTCGAGAACAGGCACTGGCTGAGGCAGCCCATGCAATCGGCCTGATCCTTGCGGATCTCGATCTTCTCGGCCGGGGTGACGAACACCAGCGTATTGTCGGGGGTCTTGAGCGCGTCGGTGAAGCCCTCGCCATACCAGGCGCGCGCGCGCAGCAGGTCGTTGCGCGTCACCCAGAAATTCTTGCCCTTCACGCCCACGTCGAGCTGGAACACATGGTCCCCGGCTTCCTGCGTCGAGAAAGCGATCTGGCGATCCGAGCGCGCCTCTAGATTGCGCAGGAACGGGTTGCGCACCGCCGACGAATAGAAACCGGTCGGCGAAAAACGGTGAAGGAGGACATCGCCCTCCTCGATCGTCATCAGCCGTTCCTTCCACCCCTGCGGAATCGGGCTTTCCTGCGTCAGCAGCGGGCGGGTGCCATATTGGAAGGCGATCTGCCCCAGTTCGGGATTGTCGATCCAGTCGTTCCAGTCGCGCAGATACCACACGCCGCCGGCCATCACGATCGGGGTCGAATCCGGGATGCCGCCCTCGCGCATCGTCTCGCGCAGCGCCTTGACGCGGGGATAGGGATCCTCGGGCTTCAGCGGGTCTTCGGCGTTGGACAGGCCGTTGTGCCCGCCCGCGAGCCACGGATCCTCATAGACCACCGCGCCGAGCAGATGCGCGACCTTCGAATAAGCGCGCTTCCACAAGGCGCGAAAGGCGCGCGCCGAGGAGACGATCGGGAGGTAGTGGACATTGTACGACGCCGCGATCTCGGAGAGCTTGTACGGCATCCCCGCGCCGCAGGTGACGCCCGCGACCATCCCGCGGGTCCGCTCGAGCACGCCGTTGAGCACGCGCTGCGCGCCGCCCATTTCCCACAGCACGTTGATGTTGATCGCGCCCTTGCCCCCGGCGATGTCGAACGCGCGCTTGACCTGCTGCACCGCGCCCTCGACCGCATAAGCGATCAGCTCTTCGTGGCGCTCGCGCCGGGTGAGCGCCTTATAGACCTGCGGGACGATGCGGCCTTCCGGGTCGTAGCTGTCCGCATTGACCGCCGACACCGTGCCGATCCCCCCCGCGGCGGCCCAGGCGCCGGCGGACGCATGATTGGTCGCCGCCACGCCCTTCCCACCCTCGACGAGCGGCCACACCTCGCGGCCGTTGTAGACGATCGGCTTCAGACCCTTGAACACGTAGTTGGTCATCCTTCGGACATAATTTGGCCCGCTATAGCGCAAGGGCCGCGGGATGCGAGTAAATTGATCGTGTCCAGCAGCCTAGCACCACCGGCCGCTCATAGCACATCATCGCCCCGCGGCGCGATGCGATCGGCTAACCGCCCAGTACGCCCGGCCGCCCCAACGCCGCCTCGTAGAGTGCGGCGTAACGCGCGATCATCACCCCTTCGTCATATTCCGCGCGCGCCTTCGCCCGATTGGCGGCGCCGACGCTGGCGCGCAGCCCGGCATCGGCGAGCAACGGCTGGATCGCGTCGCGCAGCCGCACCTCGCCAGGAAGCTCGGTGATGAAGGGCAGATTCTCCGCCGCCACCATCTGCGGCACGTCCCCCACCGGCGGGGCGACGATCGGCAGGCCGGCGGCCATCGCCTCCACCACCGAGATCGGGAATTGCTCTGACCGAGACGACAGCGCGAGCAGGTCGAAATGCCGCATATAGCGATACGGCCGATCGACGAACCCGGTCAGCACCACGCGATCGTCGATCCCCATTGCCATCGCGGCGCGCTCGATCGCGGCGCGCTCCGGCCCCTCGCCGACGATGACGAGACGGTATTTGCCCGCCAGCCCGCCGACCGCGCGGACCAGCGCCGGCAGATCCTTCACCGCGCGCAGGCCGGCAACGGTGCCGATCACCACTTCCTTGGGCTTGCGGACGAAGCCGGGGAGCACCTTGGGCTCGGGATCGCGCGCATAGGCCATCGTCGCGATGCCGTTGGCGATGCGATGCACCTTGCCGCGCGGCTGCTTCCAGGTGTCGAGCGCGATCCGTTCGAGCGTCATCGAGGGCACCGCCAGCGCATGCGCCGCACCGAGCGCGACGCGGCGATAGACGTTGCGCTCGCGCTTCAGCCCGGCCGCTTCGTCTTCGTTGAAGCCGTCTTCGTGATGGACCAGCGGCGGCGCGCCCTTGGCGAACACGCGCCGCGCCATGGCGCCGTCGATCGCGCCCCAATTATAGCTCAGCACCAGATCGAACCCGCGCATATAGCGCGCGATCGCCTCGTAGCGGCGCACCGACGGCCGCCCGGCGAGCGGCGGCGGATCCTGCGCGATCTCGTAGCGGATGCCCTTCTCGATCCGCTCGCGCGCGCCGTAATGCCCTTCCATCGACGAGACGATGACATGCCGCGCGCGATCGCCGAACGCATTCATCAGCCGCACCGCGCGCGCTTCCTTGCCGCCGAGGTCGAAGGTCGAATGGAGGTGGAGGATGCGGATCGGCTGCGCCATGCTTCCGCCCTAGCCGATCAGGCGCGGTTCCGTCACCCGATCAAACGCTTGGGCACATGCGTAATCCGGCACGCGAGATCGGCCTCGCCGCTTGCGACGATCCAGTAATCGCCGCCGTCGGCGATCCCCGTGGTGAACACCACGCTGTCGAGATACATCAGGTCGCGCAGCGGCTCGGTGAGCGCCGGCGCCGGTTCGATCAACGGGGTCTCGCCGAACGCCACCGTCCGCCACGGCGCATCGCGGGCAAGGATCGTCCAATAAGTGCGATAGATGCCGACCACGCCGTGCGGCTCCACCCCGTGCCACAAGGTGAGCCACCCCTTATCGGTCGCGATCGGGGGGGAGCCGCCGCCCATCCGCGCGGTGGCGATCGTCGCCGAATGCGGGCGGATGCCGGGATGTTCGCTCGGCTTCCAATGCAGCGCATCGGGCGAGCTGGCGAGGTTGATCGACGGCCCGGCGCGCCATTCGCTATCGGGCGGGTAAGCGAAATAGAGGTCGCCCAGCGGCCGCGTCTGCGCCCAATATTTGCCGTCGATCAGCCCTTCGAAGATCAGCATGTCCTTGTTCTGGTGATCGAGGACGATCCCCTCCAGCGTCCAGTCCACGGCATCGTCGCTGGTGTAGAGCGTGGTCGAATGCCGCTCCGGGCTGACCGAACAGGTGGTCATCAGGAAGCGATCGCCGACCCGGCTGATCCGCGCATCCTCCACCCCATAGCATTGCCAGCTCGCGGCGGGAACGATCGCGCGGTCGTAATGGACCGCCTCGACCCGCCGCCCCTCGGGATCGAGCTCGACCGGGAGCAGCCACGACAGCGAGGTGAGCGCCATCACCCGCCACCCGCCGCCGCGCATCATGAACTTTCGCGGATCGGCGGTGTCGACCAGCGCCAGCGGCCAGGGATCGAGCACGCAGCTTCCCGCATCCCAGCGGACGGCGCGGACATACCCCTCGACGATCGGCTCCTTGAGCGCCTCCGCCACGCGGACCATCAGCAGCAGGTTGCCGTTCGCCAGCCGGGTCATCCCGGGATTGAACGCCCCGAGCACGATCGTCTCGGCGTCGATCCGCCCGGCGAGCGGCGATCGCGCGAGATCGACGTCGTGCGGGGTGAAGATCAGATGATCGAGCGGAAAGGTCATCGCGGCTCCGGGATCAGGTCATCATGCGCACGACTACAACCGTTCGGGCGAGGTGATCCCCCCGTCGAGCGCAATATGACAATCGCCTCAGGCGGCGGCAGGTTCCCGCGCGGCGCGCACCAGCAGCCGGTCGATCGCGCCCTGCACCCCCGGCTCGTCGAGCGTCGGGGCGTGGCCGATTCCCGGCAGGGTGACGAGCTCGGCATCGGGCAGGCTCGCCGCCATCCGTTCCGCCGTCGCCGCCGAGAGGATGTCGGAGCGCCCGCCCCGCACGATCAGCACCGGCACGTCGTTCAGCCCGGCGAGCGCGCGCCACATGTCCGGCCCCGCCTCCGCCCCCGGAACGCGGAACGGCTCGGCGATCTTGAGATCGTAATCGAGCACGATCCGCCCCGCGCTGTTGAGGCGATAGAGCCGCTTGGCCATCGCCAGCCATTGCTCGACGCCCCAATCGGGATAGACGTCGGCATTGCTTTCCGCGACCGCGCGCGCGGCGTGCATCCAGGTCGGGAAGACACTCGGCTTGCCGACATAGCTGCGGATCCGCGCCAGCCCCGCCGGCTCGATCTCCGGCCCGACATCGTTGAGCAGTGCCCCCGCGATCCGCCCTGGCAGCATCCCGGCGAGCAGCATCGTCACGATCCCGCCGAGCGAAGTGCCGATCGACACGAACCGCGTGATCCCCGCGGCCTCGAGCAAGGCCGCGATATCCTGCGCATAGACGAGCGGCGAATAGCTCATCGGATCCTTGGCATAAGCGCTTTCGCCGCGCCCGCGGAAATCAACCGCGATCACCCGCCGCGGCCCCGCGAGCCGCGCCGCCACCCCGGCATAATCGCGCGCGTTGCGGGTCAGCCCGGGGAGGCACAGCACCGGCAAAACCCCCGCGTCGCCCGGATAATCGCGGGCGTGGAGCCTCAGGCCGTCCCGCGACCACCAAAACAAATCCTGATAGGCGGCCATGCTTGAACCTTTGCTGTCGCAGCCCCCATATCGCCGGATGCCCCTCGACCCGCAAGCTTACCGCCCCGAACAGACGATCCTTTCGCTGGGCGACGCCTTTTACGATCCGGTCGAGGCCGCACCGTTCCGCGAAACCCGGCTGCGTTTCCGCAACGACCGCGCCGCGCGCGAAGTGGGGCTGGACGCGCTGACCGACGAGGAGTGGATCGCGCATTTCGGCCGGTTCGCGCCGCTGCCGGGCACATTGCCCGGGCCGCTTGCGCTGCGTTATCACGGCCATCAGTTCCGCGTGTACAACCCCGAGATCGGCGACGGACGCGGCTTCACCTTCGCGCAGCTACGCAACCGCGACGGGCGGCTGATGGACCTCGGCACCAAGGGCTCGGGGCAGACGCCGTGGAGCCGCTTCGGCGACGGCCGGCTGACGCTCAAGGGCGGGGTGCGCGAAATCCTCGCGAGCGAGATGGTCGAGGCACTCGGCGTCCCCACCTCGCGCAGCTTCTCGCTGATCGAGACCGGCGAGCAACTCTACCGCAACGACGAGCCCTCGCCGACGCGCTCGGCGGTGCTGGTGCGGCTGAGCCACGGGCATATCCGCATCGGCAGTTTCCAGCGGCTCGCCTATTTGCGCGAGGACGAGGCGTTGCGTCGGCTGGTCGGCTATTCCTTACGCGCACTCTATGGCGAGGATAGCGACGATCCGCTGCGCCTGCTCGATCTCGTCCTCACCCGCACCGCGACGCTGGCCGCGCGCTATATGGCGGCCGGGTTCGTCCACGGCGTGCTCAATTCGGACAATATCAACATCACCGGCGAAAGCTTCGATTACGGCCCGTGGCGGTTCGCGCCGACCTGGGACCCTGCCTTCACCGCCGCTTATTTCGACCAGAACGGGCTCTATGCCTTCGGCCGCCAGCCGGAGGCGATCCACTGGGACGTGATGCAGCTTGCCGCCGCATTGCGCCCGCTGGCCGAATCCGAACCGCTCATCGCGCTGCTCGAAAGCTTCGGCGAGCGTTACCAGCCGGCAATCACCGACGCCTTGCTGTGGCGGCTGGGGCGCAAGCCGATCGACCCGGCGAGCGACCGCGCCCTGGTGCAGGCGATCGAGCGCGGGTTGCGCGCGAGCGGCGTCGGCATCGACCGGTTCTTCTTCGATGCCTTCGCCCAGCCGCTGCCCGAAGGTTACGGCGCGCCGTGGGACGAGGCGCGCGCCGCGCTGGATCGATATGCACCGCGTGCCCCGCGCACGCATGCCTATTGGCGCGGCGAGGCGCCGTGTTCGATGCTGATCGACGAGGTGGAGGCGATATGGGCGCGGATCGCGGAAAACGATGATTGGTCGGCGCTTGACGTCAAGGTGGCACAGATCCGCGAAATGGCGGACGCGCTGCGGCTTGTCGAAGACAGGTGATTGTCTCTACACGATGATTGCGGCCGGGGGCGGCCGCGCATTTCGGGGGACGGGATGGCTGATCGATGACCGGTGAACTCGTCTCGTTCGAGCCTGCGACGGGCGCGGAACTGTGGCGCGGCGCGATCAGCGATGTCGATGCGGAAGTGGCCGCGGCGCGCGGCGGCTGGGCGACCTGGGCGGCGCGCGCGCTGACCTATCGCATCGAAACGATGCGGCGCTTCGCCAATGTCGTGCGCGCGCGCGCCGATGCCTTTGCCGATTTGATCGCGCGCGAAACCGGCAAGCCGCTGTGGGAAGCGCGCACCGAGGTCGATTCGGTGATCGCCAAGGTCGACATCTCGGTCAGCGCTTATGCCGAGCGCACCGCGCAGCGCCGGCTCGATTCGCCGATGGGCAGCCGGATGGCGTTGCGCCACAAGCCGCACGGCGTGCTCGCGGTATTGGGGCCGTATAATTTCCCCGCGCACCTGCCCAACGGGCATATCGTCCCGGCGCTGATCGCGGGCAATGCGGTGGTGTTCAAGCCGTCGGAAAAGACCCCGGCGAGCGGCGCGTTCCTGGTCGATTGCCTGCGCGAGGCGGGGGTGCCCGAAGCGTGCATCCGCATCGTGATCGGCGGCCCCGATCAGGGCAAGGCGCTCGCCGCGCACGACGGGATCGACGGGCTGTTGTTCACCGGCTCGGCGCGCACCGGGCTCGCCTTGAACCGCGCCTTCGCCGAGAAGCCCGAGAAGATCCTCGCGCTCGAAATGGGCGGCAACAACCCGATCGTGGTGTGGGACACCCCCGATCTGTGGCAGGCCGCGGTGCTCGTCGTGCAATCGGCCTTCACCACCGCGGGGCAGCGCTGCACCGCCGCGCGGCGGCTGATCGTCGACGAGAAATTGTACGAGCCCTTGCTCGCCGAGCTTGAGAAAGTGCTAGGGCGGCTGATCGTCGACGAGCCCTTCGCCACCCCCGCGCCGTTCATGGGGCCGGTGATCGACAATGACACCGCGGATCAGCTGAGCGAGAGCTTCCTTGCGCTGCTGATGAAGGGCGGGCGCCCGATCCGTCACCTCGAACGCCCGGCGGCCCACCGTCCCTTCCTGCTCCCGGGGCTGATCGACATGACCGAGGCGCGCGACAAGCCCGATATCGAATTGTTCGGCCCGATCCTCCAAATCGTCCGCTGCCACGATTTCGACGATGCGATCATCGAGGCGAACGATACGCGCTACGGCCTGTCCGCCTCGCTGATCAGCCAGACTCCGCAATTGTTCGACCGCTTCTGGGCGCGCGCGCGCGCGGGGATCGTCAACTGGAACAAGCCGACCAACGGCGCGTCGTCGGGCGCGCCGTTCGGCGGCGTCGGCTGGTCGGGCAACCACCGCCCGAGCGCTTATTATGCCGCCGATTATTGCGCCTATCCGGTGGTGAGCAACGAAGCCGACGCCGCCCGCGCGGCAATCGGGATCGGGCTACGCGAGGGATGAGGCGCTAAGAAGCCCCCTCCTCCGCTTCTACTCCCCTCCCTCGTGAAGGGAGGGGCTGGGGGTGGGTGGGTATGAGGGGCGCGGGCCGGTGCCCCCTCGGGCCAACCCACCCCCGCCCCCTTGTATGTTGAAGGTTGCCCGATCTGATTGGAGGATGGGGTGATCGCCGGGGGTGGCC